>JBBTXE010000008.1:0-17380 GCA_038062455.1 Patescibacteria group bacterium | reverse complement strand
AGATAATAATATTCCCCAAAAAGCTTTTTGAACACGTGATTTTACACGAACTGGCTCATATTTTGATTAAGGATCATTCGCCGAGGTACTGGGCTAAACTTAAGGAAATGGACAGTAATTGTGTGCAAAATAATAAGTGGTTGAAGAGAGAGGGGGCAAAACAGTTTATTGTTTAGATCGGGCTTCGGCGAGCGAAGCCCCTACACAAAACCCCTCTGTCCTTCGGACATCTCCCCTTGACAAGGGAGATTTTTACATTTTCCTAGCTGTTGCCGGCGCCGGAAAACTTTTTGGGTTTACCGCTGGTAATACCCATGGATTTACCACCGGTATCGGGACCAAAATTAATTTTCATTAAGTAATAATAGATCAAGGAAAAGTGAATTGCAAGACAAAACTCTTTGTCATTAAGAAATGACATTTCTCCCCTCCGAGGATCTAGGGACCTTCAAAAGGGCAATTTTATATTTTTATTTCAATCCCTATCGGACAGTGGTCGGAGCCGAGGATATTAGTTAAAATATAAGCGTTTTTAAGCCATTTTTTGAGCTTGGCGTCGATAAAAAAATAGTCGATACGCCAGCCGATGTTGCGGGGGCGGGCACCGGAGCGCTGGGACCACCAGCTATATTCGATTTTGTCAGGGTTTAACAGACGATAGGTGTCAAGCCAACTCTGTTTTTCAAACTTATCCATAAAGGCCCGCTCGATAGGGAGAAAGCCGGTATTTTTAACGTTATCTTTGGGACGGGCGAGATCAATTTCAGTGTGGGCGGTATTAATATCGCCGCTAAAGATAACTTTCTCTCCCCTATCCCGAAGCTTGTTAATGTATTTTAGAAAAGCATCATAAAACTTCATTTTGTAATCGAGGCGACCGAGGTCGCGACCACCATTGGGGATATAGACGTTTAATAGAGTAAATTCGTCGAATTTGGTAACAATAACCCGGCCCTCATCGTCCCAGTCGTTATCGGCTTCACCGATAATAACCGATTTGGGCTCTTCTTTGGTAAAAGTAGCCACACCGGAGTAACCGGCTTTCTTGGCCGGATTCCAAAATTGATGATATCCAGATGGACATTCGAGAAGCGGAACCTGATCGGGCAAGGCTTTGACCTCCTGAAAACAATAGATGTCGGCAGAATCCCTTTTGACAAAATCCCAAAGGCCTTTTTTGACAGCCGCCCGCATGCCGGCGAGATTCCAGGAGATGAGACGAAGGGTCATGAGTTGATTATATCCAAATCCTCTTCGGCTGCGCCGCATTCCCCTTTGAGGAAAGGGGAAAATACCAAATTCTAATCCCTCTCCCCTTCGGGGTTTCTCCCTTTGACAAGGGAGAGGAAGAAAAATATATAATTTAATAATGGACCAGGTGGCCTACATGAAAAAGGAATGGGGAATGTTGGATAAGATTTTGAGTGGAGAAAAAAAGATAGAATCCCGGTGGTACAAAACAAAACATTCACTTTGGGGAAAAATTAAGGCCGGAGATAGGGTATTTTTTAAAAATTCGGGAGAGCCGATTACTGTAGTTTGTAAAGTTTATAAAGTTATAAAGTTTGAAAGTTTGACACCAGAAAAAGTAAAAGAAATTTTAGATAAATATGGGCAGGATGACGGAATCTCTAAAGAAAAAATATATTATTTTTACGAATTATTTAAAGAAAAGAAATATTGTTTGCTGATTTTTTTGACGGAGGTGGAAAAAGTGGAATCATTTGAGGTGGACAAAACGGGTTTTGGACAAATGGCAGCGTGGATTACGGTGGAGGATATTGGGAAAATTAAGAAACCGTTGATTTAGTTGTACATAACTTCCTCAACTTCGGTAATAGCGGCGAGGATAGCGTCATTGGGTGAAGTTGGGCCAGTAGCGACTGGACGAGAACCTAAAATGGGGGTAGGCCTGACAACAATTCCGGCCCGGCTCTCGGCGGTAGGAAACCATTCGTATGGCTGACTGGTTTCGGAAGATTCTATACTGCCTTTTTGGGGAACCATTTTCTTAACAGGATTGTACCATACATAAGATATAATTCATCATACCGGTGGTAGCAAAGCGGTTATGCGTCGGTCTGTAACCCCGCAGCAGCGGGGCAACTCCTGCAATATGTATTACGTTTACGTATTAAAAAGTCTGAAAGATGGAAAAATATACACGGGTTATACGTCAGAATTATGGAAGAGAATTGAACAACACTTGAGAGGTGAGGTTAAATCAACGTTGAACAGAAAACCGCTAAAATTAATATATTACGAGGTGTATTTATCAGAAATTGACGCTAGAAAAAGAGAAAAATACCTAAAATCTGGGGGAAAAGCTAAAACCGATCTTAAGCTACAAATAAAAAATAGCTTGATATTTTGATATAATTTCTCAAAACCAGCTGGTGCCGGACGGTAAGGCAGCGGTCTGTAAAACCGTTTTAAGTAGGTTCAACTCCTACCAGCTGGACAAGGTGGCGGTCTGTAACCCCGCAGCGGCGGGGCAACTCCTGCCCACCGGACAAATTAGAAACAAATATGATCAGACTAAAAAGGGTAGTAGTGGCGACGAGAAATCCGGCCAAGAGGGAAAGGTTTCAAAAATTTTTCAATAAAATTGCGAAAGAGGTGTTAAGTCTGGATGATTTTGATTTTACCGGTAAACCAAACGAAAGTGGTAAGACCGCGGAAGAAAATGCCAAAATTAAAGCTTTATTTTATGCCAATAATTTAAATTTACCGGTTTTTTCTGAAGATGAGAGCCTGTTTGTTGATTTTTTGCCGGAAAACCAACAACCAGGAGTTTTCGTTAGAAGGGTGAATGGAAAAGAACTAAATGATCAAGAGCTGTTATCTTATTGGACATCAATAATATCAAAAGTACCAAAGGAAAAAAGAAGTGGCAGATGGCATACTGCTTATTGTTTGGCGGGATTACAAAAAGAACCGATTATTATATCGATTGATCATCCGATTATTTTCTTTGACATACCTCTTGATAAAATTCCGGTAGGTTGGCCATTGAATAATATTCAGGGACCGGTTAAATTCGGCAAACCGGAAAGCGAATTGACTCCGGAAGAACTTAGAGAGCATGAACAGGGAGCAGAAATTTTATTGATGCAGGGGCTAGAAGAATTGTTTTAAACATTTGATACAATTCTTTTGTGTATCTTTCCCAAATAACGCTGCAAAACTTCCGGTCGTACAAGCAAAAAACGGTTGATTTTAAAAGCGGAGTGAATTTGATTTTGGGGGGTAACGGCAGCGGAAAAAGTAATTTACTCGAGGCTATATATTTTCTGTCTTCAGGTAAAAGTTTTAGAGCGCCGAGTCTGGGACAATTAATTTTGTGGGAAGAAAATTTTTTGTCGGTGAGGGGGAGAGTGGAAAACGGAGGCGAACGAGAATTGGAGGCACAATTAATTTTGGATAATGGTTTTAGCAGCCGGAGATACTATATAGATAAGGTAATTAAACCGAAATCAAAATATCTGGGGAGTTTACGGTGTGTATTATTTGAACCGGAGGATATAAGGTTAATTACCGGCTCCCCTAACCGAAGACGGGAATTTTTAGACACTATTTTTATTACCAGTGAGTGGGCTTATGCCCAGGCTTGGTCGCAATATAACCGAGCACTTAAACACCGAAATAAATTGCTGGATTTGATTGCTTTGGGACAAGCCAAGGTGGTGGAATTATTTTATTGGAATCAATCTTTGGTGAAAAACGCCGAAATAATTCACCGGTTTAGATCTAATTTTGTCCGATCAGTAAATCAATTTTGGAGCGGACACGAAAATGAGGAGGTGGCCAAATTGGGAATAAGATATCAGCCGTCGGCAATTGATCTAAAAAGATTGGAGGTAGAGGTAAAAGAGGAAATAGCTCTGGGTTATACCAAAAGAGGACCACATCGGGATGATTTCTCGATTGAGAGTCAGATGTTTGAGAGTGAGGATAAAAATTTGGCTTTTTGGGGCAGCCGAGGACAACAGAGGTTGGCGGTTTTGGCCCTGCGTTTGGCACAAATAAATTATTTGCTGGAAACTTATAAAGAGGAACCGGTATTGCTTCTAGACGATATTTTTTCGGAGTTGGATCCGGAACACCGGCAACTAGTGGCTGATATCTGCCATAGATATCAAACAATTTTTACTTCGGCTGAAGAAGGGGTGAAGGAGATTTTGACGGAACCTAGGGTGGTGCGACTGTGACGCGTAGAACAGGGGGAGAAAAAGGCGCGCTGGTACAATCACATTTAAGGCAACGGATTTGAAGTTGTTCCCAACATTCGTCTCCCCCTTCCCGGCCGGGAGTAGGATCTATAGCGATGACCATAGCTGTTTCCTGATGCATTTGATGGCCGGCATGTACTAAAGCGAATTCACGGTGATCAAGTCCAGTGCTCATGGCAGGATTGTATCATCAAATTTAGTTAGTGTACAAATCATAAAAATATAGTAAAATATCTCCACTGTCGGAAAGACAGATATTTTTTGTACATTAACAATCCGTTCACTTTTTTTTAGCCACGGTTGCTAGTACCAGAGAGGATTTCTAAAAATTTTATATGGTTTATTTGAAACCATAGTTCTTTTGTACTAAGAGTTTGATCGTGGCTCAGGGTAAACGCTGGCGGTGTGCCTAAGACATGCAAGTCGAACGGGACTTGTTGTCTACACGAAGATATCGATTTTCTTAATATTTTTAAGTATTTTCTACTTGGGAAATTTTTTAGATGAAATGTCAAGAATAGATTAATTATCGGTCGATGTTTTCGCGTAGATGATAAGCCTAGTGGCAAACGGGTGAGTACAAGATAGGAACATGCCTCAAAGTGGGACATAGCCCCGCGAAAGCGGGAGTAATTTCCCATGTGGTACCGGTTAAAACCGAGTATCAAAGTCGCAAGACGCTTTGAGAGTGGCCTATCAGCTACCAGCTTGTTGGTGGGGTAACGGCCTACCAAGGCGATGACGGCTACCGGCTCTTAGCGGAGAGTCCGGCACAATGGGACTGAGACACGGCCCATACACCTACGGGTGGCAGCAGTTAGGAATTTTGCGCAATGGACGAAAGTCTGACGCAGCGACACCGCGTGGAGGATGAAGGCTCTCGGGTTGTAAACTCCTTTTATCCCGCCATGAAGGCGGGAAGAATAAGCAGCTACTAACTACGTGCCAGCAGTCGCGGTAATACGTAGGGTGCAAGCGTTACCCGGATTTATTGGGCGTAAAGAGTCTGTAGGCGGTTTTTTAAGTCTTGTTTCAAAGACCCCGACTTAATCGGGGAAAGGGGCAGGATACTGAAAAACTCGAGTGGTATCGGGGTCACTGGAATTTGTAGTGTAGGGGTTAAATCCGTGGATACTACAAAGAACACCAAGCGCAAAGGCGGGTGACTAGGTACATACTGACGCTGAGTAGACGAAAGCTAGGGGAGCAAATCAGATTAGAGACCTGAGTAGTCCTAGCTGTAAACGATGTCTGTTAATTCTTCCCGATTTATCGGGAGGGATGTAAGCTAACGCGTTAAACAGACCGCCTGGGGAGTATAGCCGCAAGGCCGAAACTCAAACGAATTGGCGGGGAGGCGCACAACCAGTGGAGCATGTGGTTCAATTCGATACGAAGCGATGAACCTTACCTGGGCTTGAAATGTACCTGCAGATCTATGAAAGTAGAAGTCCTTCGAGGGTGGTACACAGCTGTTGCATGGCTGTCGTCAGCTCGTGACGTGAGTTGTTCTCTTAAGTGAGGTAACGAGCGCAACCCCCATCGTATGTTACTGTGTCATACGAGACTGCCTAGCATTATTTTGTTAGGAGGAAGGAGGGGACGACGTCAAGTCATCATGATGCCTATGTCCAGGGCTACACACATCCTACAATGGATTGTACAGAGGGTTGCAATACCGCGAGGTGGAGCTAATCCCTAAAACAATCCTCAGTTGGGATTGCAGGCTGAAACTCGTCTGCATGAACTTGGAATTGGTAGTAATCGCACATCAGCAGCGTGCGGTGAATACGTTCTCGCCTCTTGCACACACCGCCCGTCAAATCAGCAAAGTTGGGGGTACCCAAAATCCCGATGTTCATCGGGACTAAGGTAAATCCAGCGATGAGGGTTAAGTCGTAACAAGGTAGCCATACTGGAAGGTGTGGCTGGATCACCTCCTTTGAGGTAACCTAAGGGCAATATTGTTACTTTCGAGTAATTTCGTTGTTCAGTTAGCATTCTTCAAAACCTTTCTGGTACTGACAATTTTTGGCTAAAAATAAAGTGAACGGTCTTAAAATCCCCCTTCGATAAACTTCCACCATAGGCGGACAGGCAGGGGGATTTTTTGGCGAGGGTATATAATAGAAAGCTTCGACTAAAGAGAATATGACCCGAAAAATAAATCCTCTTAAATTACCAAGACACATTGCCATTATTATGGATGGAAACAGACGTTGGGCAAAACAAAAAGGATTGCCGGATGGCAAGGGGCATGAGGCCGGAGCGGAAAATCTGCAAAAAATTGTGGAATATTGCCGGGATATAGGGATAAAACATCTGACAGTTTATGCCCTGTCAACGGAAAATTGGCGAAAGAGAGCGCCAATGGAAGTGAAGGGATTATTTCAGTTATTGATAAAAATAGTTAGGGAAAAGGCCGAACAATATCGTAAGTCGGGGATAAAATTTTTTGTCCTGGGAAATTTTCAAGCATTCCCCTTTAAGGTGAAGGAAGCGATTAAAAAAATTATAAAATTGGCGGTAATTGAGGAGAAACTGCAATTTAATATGGCTCTAAATTATAGCGGACGGGACGAAATAATAACGGCAATAAAAAAAATGATTAAGGATAAAATACCGGCAGAGAAAATTGATGAGAAACTAGTATCCGACTACCTTTATACAAAGGATCAACCGGATCCGGATTTGATAATCCGACCCGGCGGAGAATTGCGTTTGAGTAACTTTTTATTGTGGCAAATGTCCTATGCCGAGCTATATTTTACCGATATTTTGTGGCCGGATTTTGGGCCAAAAGAACTGGAAAAAGTATTGATCTGGTATCAGCAGAGAGAGAGAAGAATGGGAAGATAGATTAAAGAATCTTAACACCAAGGAGGACTTCGACAATCTGGACGGCAAAAAAGGAAACGAAGATAATAAGAAAACCGATGAGTCCGGCAGTAATTTTGCCGTAACCAGCCTTGGTTTTACCGGCATCACCGGCGGCGGTCATCAGGGTAACACCTCCGGAAATAAGGGTAACTAAAAGCAGAAGACCGGCAAAAACGTAAATATAGGGAAGTATTTGAGAAACAAGGCTGCCCAGTGAGGGAAAGCGGTGACGGAGGGGATCGAGAGGTAAAACGGCTCCTTGGTTGAGAAATGCCATAAAATTAACTTATACCGGGAATTTTTAAAATGTCCAGAGTGATTAATCGAAGCAGAAAAATGGCAAAAAGAGAAACTAAAAGTCCCATAATGGCGGAGGTAACGGTTTCCTTGGCCCCCTGAAGGGCTTTGGGGTCACCACTGGAGGTGGCCATCAGAATAAAGCCATAAACCATTAACAGAAAAGCAATAGTGCCGGCAATTCCAAAAAGATAGGGTAATATCCAAGCCATAAATTTGTCCATTTCCACTGGAATACAGCCAAGGGCGGTGTTGATACTGGTTTCCCCGGGGCAAAAAACCTGAGTGGCGGCAATGATTTTTCCCGGGGAAAAAAGAGGTAGAGAAAGGAAAAATAAAAACATGGCAAAACGGAGCTTAAACATGTCCATAGTATAGCAGATGCTAGAATGGATAAGTGAAGATTTTGTTGATTTTTTTGGCGATGTTAGGATTGTGGGTAAGGCCGGTTTGGGCCGATGAGTTGGCGGATATTGAAAAACAAATTGCAGCGATTGAGGTGTCAATGGCACCACTGAAAAATGAATCGGAGGGATTGAGGCAGAAAATCGGAACTGCCAAAACACAGATATCGGCAGTGGAAAAACTAATGGCAAATTTGACGGTGAAAATGATCGATCAAGAGACGGATTTGGAAGTTTCCAAAGTGTTAATGGCAGAACGGGTAAAAAGATACTATGTCAATTCGAAGCGTTATTCTCCCCTACTGATGCTAATGTCCGGTGGTGAGGGCAGCGGACTGTTGCGTCAATACGCTCTGGTAAAGGCGGTGATTGCTCAAGACAAAAACCAAATTCAAAAATACATTAGTGATTTGAATAATCTCACTGCCAACAAGGCCAGGTTGGAGACAGAAAAAACAAAAATATCGAAGCTTAAGTCAGATATGGAGAGTAGATTTGGATTCCTGGCCGGTGAAATCCAAAAGGCGGAAACTTATAAGGCAGAGCTTAGCCGGAGACAACAGCAATTAATTGCCGAAAAAACAGCTATGTTTACCACCAGTGTCGGTGAAGCCGGAATTAGTGATGACCCGAATAGCGGCGTTGGTTATAATCCGGGTTTTAGTCCAGCCTTTGCCGTTTTCTCTTTTGGGGCACCTCACCGAAAAGGAATGAGTCAATTTGGCGCTTACGGTCGGGCTAAAGCAGGACAAAATTATGAAACAATATTAAGGGCATATTATGGAGATATAAAAATTGAAAAACAAGAGACGGATAGATTGATTAAGACTTCGGTAGGGACACTGCCTTTTGAAAGTAATTATTTAATGGGAATTGCTGAAATGCCAGCTAGTTGGGGAGATAAAGGCGGCTATGAAGCACTTAAAGCTCAGGCAATCGCCGCCCGGACTTATGCTCTAACTTACACCAATAATCTGGCCGGATCGATTTGTGTGACTGAGGCCTGTCAAGTGTATAAAAAATCAAAATTTGAGAACCCGGGAACGTGGAAACGGGCAGTGGAGGAAACAAAGGGGATGGTAATTGTTAGCAATAAAACCGGGAAAATATTTTCGACCATGTACGCTTCGACGGCTGGAGGGGCAGTATATGGTTACATTTCAGCGGATCACAGCACTCCCCAAATTTGGGACACCAGTTGCGGAAATTTCGGCTGTTGGCCGGGGGAAGCCTATGAAAAGGCCAGCGGTAGTTCCTGGTTTTATAAAGGTTGGTATAAAACTAGAAGTAACTTATCGTGCGGCCGAAGTCATCCCTGGTTAACGGAAGCGGAATTTAGTGATTTAATTAACGCCGTGATTTACTATGTCAAAACCAAAGACACGATTCATTTGTCTCAATACGAAACCGGAGGCTGTTTTGGAGGTAGAGACCCGGATGCCTGGAGCCCTGATGAATTAAAACGGCAGGTAGATGATAAAGGCGGAGGGGTAAGTAAAATTAATAGTGTCGGGGTGGAATATTCAACGGGCGGGATGACTAAAAACGTCAAGATAAGCACAGATAAAGGAGAATTTATTTTCAACGGTGAGGACTTTAGACAGGTTTTTGTCCTCCGAGCACCCGGAGCGATATCAATTAAATCCAGCCTGTTTAACCTCGAGAAAAAATGATTTTGGTTTATGCTTTTTCAAACAGATGGGGGACGAATATTGCCAGAAGAACGTTAGGCGAGTTACAAAAGATATTGGTTTCTAGGGAGGAAATTAATTATCAGGTAATTTTGGGTCATCCCCGGGTTTTTTTTAATAAATATATTAAAAACACCCAGTATTCTCTGATCATCGGTCTGGGTGATATTTGGGGGGAAGGCAATAAAATTCGGATTGAAACAGCTGCCAGAAACGCTTATGGACAGGAGACGATTTATCCTTTAGCCCCGATAAGGCTGGAGGTGGATATGCCCGATTTGGAATTTTATGATCCGAGAATTTTTACCATCAGTGAAAATATGGGAACCTATAACTGCAATTGGGTGGTGTTTATGACCCAACTGCAGTTTAATCAACACCAGAGCGGGGGAAAACAAATTTTTTTTCATTTACCTAAGAGAGCGACAGCGGAAACGACAGCCCAAAACATCTTTTTAGTATTAACAGCCAATCAAATGTTAAAATAGACTTATGAATAGAGCCAAGGATTTGGATACGGTGGCACCAGACGATCAAGTTTTGGAATTCTCAAAAGCGATGGAGGGTGTGGTGAATAAGGGGGGAAGGAAGGTGTTGAAATCCAAAAGTCCGGTAGATCCGGAGTTGAGACAAAAAGTTTACGATATTTTGGGAAAAACCAAACATCCCCTATCTTCCTTTTTAGTACGACCTCACGTGTTTTCTTTTCAGGAGAAAGATGATGAAGAGGAAATTCTTTTGGCAATGAGACCACATTGGATTACCAATGTCGGCTGGATAGTGGTGACTTTGGCGATGGTATTCGGACCAGCATTAATTAAATCTTTCGCCCTTTTAGACGAATTGCCGGTCAAGTATCAACTGCTGGGAGGATTGTTTTGGTATATGGCGACTTTTGCTTTTGCCTTTGAAAAATTTTTGTCCTGGTATTTTGATGTTTATATCATTACCGATGAAAGGGTGGTTGACATCGATTTCAATAATCTGCTTGATAAAAAATTTTCAGAGGCGAAGTTGTCGATGATTCAGGACGTGACTTCAAGACAGATCGGGGTAGCCCAAACGATGTTTAACTACGGATCGGTGTTGATCCAAACGGCGGCGGAAGTAAATCAGATTCATTTTGACAGGATACCCAACCCGGAAAAAGTAGTAAAGGTGCTTCAACTGATGCGCGAAGAGGAAGATATTGAAGCAATTGAAGGGAGGACAAAATAATGTTTAATGTGGGGAATTTGTTAATGATAGTAGAAAAGATATTGGCGACTTTGGGGACAATAATATATGTTGTTTTTGCGTTAGTGATCGTCAAGCAGGTGACAACCATGTCCAATCACGTAAAGGACAAATTTAACGGGGTGCTGATTGTTTTTTCCTACCTGCATTTGTTGTTTTCACTAGTGCTGGCACTGCTGGCTTGGGTGCTGCTGTAGTATGATGAATTGATGCACTATGTCAGCCGATCAATGTTGGGTAATTTGGGGGATGGGTGGTGGGGATCGTTTTGGGAATATGAACCCGAAGAGGGAAGTTTTAATCACCTGTTTGGACTAGTGACAGTTGAAGGTGTTGATGCCGGTCAAGTGGGGCGGGGGCTGATCGACAAAATTAACCACAATATTTTTTTTGAGAAGGGGGAAGAAAAATGGGTAGCCATGGTAATTTCCAGAGAAAGAGCCTTTATGAGAGGCGAAGGGTTTAGGATTTATTTAGTCAGAGGGGAAAAAATGGCTCTAATTTTCCGGGGTGGAAATCCGGTTGGGGGAAGAATAAGTGAGAAAGACCGGTTTTTGTTGGTTTCAGAGAAACTCAAGAACAGAATAACAGACGAAAGAATGGGTCAAATATTGGCAGAAAAAACAGTTGACGGGATAGCTGAAAAAATAAAGGAACAGATTTTTCTAGAGGAAGAGGGGGCGGGTCTAGCCAGTGCGTTAATTGAGATTGGCCAAGAAAGTTTTTTGACTGAAGAAAAAACTGAAATGATTAAACCGAAATGGAAAATGAAAAGAATAAAAATTCCTAAAATAAGGATGGGATGGTGGTTCCAAGAAAACGGAATTAACAACAAGCGGAATCTGTGGTTTTCGGTGATGGTGCTGATACTATTGGCGGCAGGAATAGCGTTTGGTTATCAGAAAAAAAGGGCCATAGTGAAACCGATAGTCCCGGAAACAGCCAAAAAAGTTGATGAAAAAACAGAAGAAACGGAAAATGCTGTGTATGAATTTATCTATAATACCGACCTAACCGGCAATGAGGGTAAAAATTATGAAAATATTGTAATTAAAGGTGATAAAGTTTATATTGCCGACAGAGGCAGCGGCAGAATTGACAGGATAGATTGGAAGTTGAAATCGGCGGAAAAGATATTGACGGATGAAAAAATAAAGGGGATAAGCGAGATTACACTTGACAATGATAAATTGTTGGCTTTTGATGGACAGAGTGTTTGGGAAATAAAAAAAGACGGAGTAAAAGAGGCGGGAAAGGTAAATATCCAGAATTTAATTAAACTGCGGGTATGGAATGGTGGCTGGTATTTTTTGGCAGATGATGGTGAAATTTGGAAAAAAGATACCAGTGGCGAGGTGAAACAGTGGACACTTGACAAAAAGGGGTTAGTGACTAGCGCTAATGACATGGCAATTGACGGAAGAATATGGGTGAGTAACGCCTTGGGGGAGTTAAAACAATATCAGCTGGGGAAAGAGGAAACTTGGAAAAGTTCGGTTAAACCAATAGAATTGGATTTTATTAGGGTACTAACAAAAGCGGAAGGCGGGCAAGTGGTACTGGTGTCGAGGAAAAAGCTCTGGTCTTTTGACAAAGAAAAAGGAACACTTGTTAACACCTTTAATCTGGAAAAGGTGGGTATTAAGGACGCGTCAATGACAGATGACGGGAAAAGTGTGATAGTCCTTTCGCAAGATCAAAAGATATATAGGGTAAAATTAAGTGGTGAGATACTTCAATAAAGACAGTTTGGATTACGAATTTACGGACAAATTTGAGGCGGGATTGGTGCTGTCCGGCGCTGATGCCAAAGCATTGCGGGTGAACGGAGTTCAATTTAAGGGGGCCAAAGTGGAAGTAATAAACGGAATACCGTCAGTTTTTAACCTAACAATTACTCCCTATAAATACGCTCAAAATAGTGAGGTCGATAAAAGCTGTGAGCGAAAATTATTGCTGTCGACCAAAGAAATTGCCAAACTCCAAAGCCTACGGCATCAAAAATATATGCTGATTCCGATTGCTATTTATCTAAAGGGGCGATGGTTTAAGATGGAGGTGGGGGTGGGGCGAAAGATGAGAAAGTATGAGAAGAGAGAGAAGATAAAGAAGGCAGAGATGAAAAAAAGTTTAAGATAATTTTTTTGTTAGATATTTTTGAAGCATTATTCTTAAACTCTTCAGACCCCATCCTGATTTTAAGTAGACCTCTCTTTTTTTAGCGTCAATTCTGTTTAAAAATCCTTCAAAATGAATTAATTTGTAAGGGACGTGGGGTTTGGTGGCAATATTATGACCTTTATTATGTCTTAAAATTCTCCTTTTTAAATTTGAAGTATACCCAATATACAATTCGCCATCTTTAACACTCTTTAGAACGTATGTGTAGTAAAACACAAGGAAATTATATGACAGTTGAAGTGCGAAGGTAGGACGTAATAATTTGCGTAGCAAATTAAACGTCCTTACCACGTTTAAATCCCGATTTATCGGGATTTATTACGTGGAGGAGATGCCCGGTAATGAGCCGGGGTCCAAAGTCGAATTTAAAAAACGTCTACAAGCTTATTTTTGGGAAAACGTCGATTGGTTGGGGACATTACTCCCCTCTTAATTCTTTAGAAAACCGAGATTCTAAAGAAAGAATTTCAGATTGGTTGACACTAATTAAACTGTCCTGAAAAAACGGTCTAACTAATGGCTTGTTGCTTAAGCTAAAGCGAAAGCAACCGGAGCGGATCTGGCAATAGAATTGCCATCACCACTGAGAAAGTTTACTTTGACCGAAGCCAAAGCTTGTTTCAAAGCAATGCTGATTTTATTAGCATTTTGGTTTGATCCCTGTTTTCGACTGAAGATCAAAGTCGGCTTGCAGTTTTTTAAAGTACAGGCTTCGTCAATTCAAGACATCTCCAAGACTTTTATTTTAGCAGATTTGACGGTAATTTTCCAGTTTTGTAGGCGTTGAGGTAATTTAAGACTAAAATATTGATTCCAAGACTAAAAACAGCCGAGAATTGTTCAAAATAAAATTTAACCACGGCACCCAAAAAAATATTGGCCAATAAGGAGAGACGAAAGAGATTAAGGCCGGTAAGGCGACGGTGTGAAAGATAAAAAAACCAACCCAAGATAATTAGCAAGGAAGAAATGAGATCAACAGTGATTTTGAGATAGACCATGTGAAAAGCCGGGTGGATGAGAGGTTGGAAACTAAGATCAAGAAGTTTATCGATGGCATAGTAGATAGAGTAGAGAGAAAGAGCAATAAAAAGAGGTTTGAAATGGGTGGCTTTTTTGGATAAAGAAAGGAAAAGGTGGGATTGAAGAGGGCGCGGAGGAAAACGGGTTTGGGCGAAACGGTAAATCAAATAAAGCAGAATGAAAGAAAAATAGATATAAATAACGGCCGGTTGGTACCAATAATTGTTGTCACGGGTAACATATTTACCTATTTCATCAATAAACCAGCCCCAACCAAAACCGCCGATAATGGCAGAATATTTTAAGATAGTGGGGGTGGAAAAAAGAACGAGGAGTATTAGGGCTAAAAACATAAGAAGCCCTCCCCAGAGAACATGGGCGATATGCCAGGAGCCAAAAGTTAACTGAAAATTGTTAGTCAGATGAAGGAAGAGGCGGACGGTTAAAACTGAAACAACTCCGGAAATCATAAAAAGCAGGAGATTTTCGGAGGCAGATTTTCGAAAAGAAAAACGATAACTCATAATGGTATTTTAAATCATGGGGATAATAATTGACTGGATATTTTCTAAAAAGTGTCTGGGGTGTAGCCAAAATGAAAATTATTTATGCCTAAAATGCCAAAAAAAGATAAAAAGTCTGGGGGTTAGTTATAAAAACAGAAGATTGGAAGGCAGGATTGGGTTGTTTAAATATGACGGAGTGGTGAGGGAGCTGATCCGGACGATTAAGTTTGACTTTGTTAGCGAGGCGGTGGAAGAAATCGGAAATTGGGCGGTGGCAGTTTTGAAAAAAGATTATCCGAATGTGGTAACGGCCTGGAAAAAGGAAAAATATGTTATAGTGCCGGTGCCGCTTCACTGGCGACGGGAAAATTGGCGGGGTTTTAATCAATCGGTGGAATTAGCCCAAATAATTAGTAAAAAACTTAAAATAGATATAAGCACGGATTTAGTAAAAAGATTTAGATATACCAAAAGTCAGGCAATACAACCGAAAGGCCAAAAAAGTTCCAATGTCGAGGGTGCATTTAAAATAATCGGTAAAATTCCCCGAAAAATAATTATCTTTGACGATGTTTGGACCAGTGGGGCGACAATAAAAAGTATGATGAAAGTACTGCCAAAAAAGACAAGGATTTGGGTGTTAACGATGGCATCAGGAAGGTAAATCACACGTCATTGCGATCCCAATCTATCGGGAGAAACAATCACAACACCGTTGGCTACAATGAATGGGTATAGATATAACAAGGGACCACCATGCCAGGATATATTTCCCATTGGTATTCTTCATTTGATCTTTCATACTTATTTCCCTTCAATATTTCTTCCTCGAGAGGCGAATTGTTGATTACTACTGTAATTTTTTTGCAACCAATTGAAAGGGCTACTTCTTCGGCATTGTCATAAAGTTTCTGGGCAATTTCTTCATCTCTATCCCCTTTTTTGACGACAAAGAATGAAACATAGGCTATATCTCCATTTTCATCCAAATAATCATGGACTTTATTAACATAGGGAATTGGTTTTAACTCTGATAATTTGAGTAAAAATATTGACCCCATTAGTTCATCTTTCTCCACCAAACCGAAACAGCCTTGAGGATAACTTTGAAGATAATCAGAAATCAAATCGCCAAATTTATCCTTGGCTTCTTTTTCCCACAATTCTTTCCATTTGCCATTATTCCAATACATTTTCCACTCTAATTCCAAAAGCTGATTTCGGTGAGACTGGTTTAATTTGACAAAATCCATTTCCCAATTCTATCAAACCGCAAAGATTCGAAAATCAGGATGACATTTTAGGCAGGTTGCCGGAAATGGTACGATTGCTGATGATTTCGTCGTGAGTCTTGGGTAGTTCAGGTTCGGGTAAAGCCTCAAGTTCTTCGACCGGACCCGATTCAACCGGAGTAAGAGAACTAAGATAAAAGTTATCAACAAAGAGACCGTGCTGGGTTAGAGAATCACGTAACTCCTGTTTGACTTCGTCTTCGATGTGACTGCGGTCGGTGGATAGGGACATATTGAGGGTGTGGTTAGTAAGCACTTTACGAATCCGACTGCGAGTGACCGGACGAACCACTTTGGAAACAAAGTTTTCGCCAATATTTTGCCAGATTTCAGGTAATCTTTCGGTGTCGAGTTTGATTAAAACTGTAGCTTCGACAGCGACAAACTTATTATCGGAGGTAACGGCATGAATAAGCTCGTCACCCATAATTTCTTTGTTTTCTTTAAGAGAAACGTCTTTACTAATAGTGTATTCAATTAACTGGGCATTAAAGAGTTTGACCCGATGAATAATGGGAATTTTTAGATGCATCCCCGGATACCAGACATTTTTAAGGACACCGCGGAAAATGTCGTAAATACAGCCAACATGTCCCGGAGGAACGGTAACAATAAAACCGCCGACGACTTCGTCAACGAAGAGGGAAACGAGCAGGTTATCGATTGAGGCCATAAGTAGTCTAAATTATAGCAGAAAACCCCGAAGCAATATCCTCAAGGACAGCCCGGGGGTCGTTACTTAAAACAAAAGCACTAGATAGGCAAACGGCTTTTGCGCCCATTTTTAGGCTAATTTTGACATCTTCTTTATTTTTAACCCCAGCACCGACAATCAGGGGAATATTCTGGCATAACTTAGCTAGTCTTTGAATACTTTGAGGCTTTTTTGTCGCTACCGACGAGTCATCACTGGCTATTAATTCCGGCGGTTCAAATAGAATATAATCCGGCTTGGCCCTAATTACCCATTTTTCGGCTTGGCCAATTGATTTGACGCAACAGGCTATTTCGAAATCAGTAGGTTTGTTTTTAAGTATTTTTAAAACTGTTCCTTTAGGAAATTGGTGTTCGGAGTGGTTCAAAAGACTGCCTTTGATGCCTAAATTTAGTGCCTGCAAGGACGATACCCAACCGCTATGTTTACCGTTTTGATATTGATCAATGTTTTGTAGCCAAACTTCAATCCCAGTTTCCTTAATAACTCGAACAGCATCAAGAGCAGAAACGGCGACAACAGTTCTTATTTTATATTTATCACCAACATCTTTGACAATTTTAGCTAGTTTGAGAGCACCGTCGCCAAAGGTTTCCGGATAGAGTTTAAAGTTAACCAAAATCATTTAAGGTGGTATTTCTGGATAATTTGATTTATGCCTGAACGGAGATCAGTCATAATGGTGGAAGGATCGGTGCTTTTGAGAGCGATGGAGTTGATAGCGTCGGCAAAATATTTGGAGAGTTCGGTGTTGAGACCGGCATCGAAGGTTCGGGAAGATAGGTAGCCGGATTCGGCATTATTAGCAACGGAGATGAAGGGTTTTATTTTGGAAGATCCGGAAAGTAGACTTCCCATACTAATCCGGGGATAAATTTCGCCAAAAGAACGAGTCTGAGAGGCGGTAGCAAACATTTTTACGA
>JBBTXE010000007.1:0-13364 GCA_038062455.1 Patescibacteria group bacterium | reverse complement strand
CGTCTATGGGTTTCGACTCTTATCGCGTCCGTACTCAAAATGTTCAAACCCTTAGCGCCGGTGAAAAACAACAATTAGTTTTAGCTAAACTTATTGCTGGTAACCCCGACGTTTTGATTCTTGATGAACCCACCAGTAACTTACGTCCTGATATTAAATCCCGATTAGCAAGAGCACTAAACGAATATAAAGGAACGCTTATTATAGTTGATCATGATCCTGATTTTATCCGACAGTTGAAAGTTACTCAGAGGGTTGATTTATCCCAAAAATCTCACCGTAGTTCCAGATAATTTTCTAGACTATTTGCGTCTTCAAAGAAAGTATAGAGGTCAACCATACTATATCAAACAACATTACTATGTTGACACTTCCTTTTTTATAGTGTCTCATTTGTTTCATTTAGCTTTGGAAAACTGGTAAAATGAGACAGGAGGAAAGTGGGTGTTATAGGGACAGAAAGGTTCTAGACCCACCTACTCCGCACTTCGACAAGGACTTCGGCTGAGCTCAGTCGATGCCCTCAGTGCTTCGCCGTAAAATAAATCAATGCCTTGGTTTGTATATATTCTTTTTTGCGATCAGAAAATTTATTACGTTGGATCAACCAATAACATCAAACGCCGTTTACTTGAACATCAAACAAAACAGTCAAATTACACCCATAAATTTTCTGATGTTAAATTGGTATACCAAGAAGAATTGGCCAAAAAAGAAAGCTCTAATCGATGGTAAAATAGAGCTGTTAAAACAATTAAGTCGAAGCACCTGATCTTGTCGAAATGTTGACTGGATGGGTGGCGCGACGACCAGTGGTGAGCCTGTCGAACCACTCCCTCCCCTTCCGCTTGCAGAAAAATCTTGCTAAGATGAAGTAATGTCACAAACGGATATTGATGATTTAAAAGAAGAGAGAGTACTGTTTGAGTGGATGGCGCCGGAGAGAGCCTTTCAGCGCCGGGATCGGGATTTTTGGATAACGGCAATTGCCATTTTGGTGCTGGTAGCAGTGATTTTGATATTTATTAAAGAGTTTTTCCTAATTATTGCCTTGGGTTCGATTTTGTTCTTGTTTTATGTATTGTCGACAGTACCGCCGGAAAATATTAAAAATAAACTAACTAACCGGGGGGTATATTTTGGTGAAGCCAGATATGAATGGATGGTTTTGCGGCGGTTTTGGTTTAAAAAAAGTTTATCAAGCCAGCTTTTGGCAATTGAAACTAATTTGAGATTTCCCCGCCAGATAATGCTGGTGATTAATAGTGAGGATCAGGAAAAAATAAAAGAGATAGTGGTCAAAAGAATTCCAATGCTGGAGGAGTCGCCGACTTTTGTAGATAGATTAACGAAAAGGGTGGCACAGTTTTTGCCGCTTGAGGATCGGAAAAAGGACAAAATTCAATAAATTAGGTATAATTTCGTGTTCGCGTTAGTCCCCGTAGTTTAACGGATAGAACATTGCCCTGCGGAGGCAAGGATGTGAGTTCAATTCTCACCGGGGACACAACGTAATAAATCGTAAAACGATTTAAACGTTGTAGAAACGTTAAATTTGTAAACAAATTTTTACGTTTCACATCTTGGAGGGTTGGCCGAGTGGTTCATGGCGCACGCCTCGAAAGCGTGTGGGTGAAAGCCCGCAGAGGTTCAAATCCTCTACCCTCCGCCACGTAATAAATCGCAAAGCGATTTAAACGTGGCTGGAACGTTAATTTTGTAAAACAAAATTTTACGTTTCGCCATCATCGGGATGGGTGAAAATAAAATAAATAAAATGAAAATACTGGTAATTTCGGACTTACATTTAACCACCAGATTTGATCAGAAAAAGTGTGAGTTTTTAGAGAAACTAATTTCCAGAGCTGACAAAGTAATTATTAACGGTGATTTTTGGAGCTATTACTCGTGTACTTTTGGTGAATTTGTGAGATCGGAATGGAAGGCCCTGTTTCCGTTACTCCGAGAAAAACAGGCAGTGTATATATATGGTAATCACGATTTTCGAAAATGGACCAACAAAAGAGTGCACCTATTTTCGGTCAGACAAGCGGAAAAGTATGAATACAGATACGAGAAGAATAAAATAATAATTGAACACGGACATTAACCACTACGCGGGGGGAATCTAGGGAATGAGAGAATTTTGCGTTTCTTTAGACTAATTCGTTTTGACGATTTAATCAGGTATCCGTTGCAAAGTTTTATTCCTAAAGTTGGGATTTTTAAGCTGATTTGGGGGTTTTCTTTTCGACACCGACGGGTGCAGAAAAAAATAAACAAGGGTGAGATATATGTTATTTTTAGCCACACTCATGTGGCTAAATTCTCACCGGAAAAAAATTATATAAACACCGGGTTTATTAACTATGGGGTGGCCAGTTATGTGTGGATTAAAAACGGAGTGCCGAGACTGGTGACTACGAGATATTAAAATCGGCCTAGAAACTTCGGATTAAGCTCAATGGCTGATGCAGTAACACTACCATCAGCCATTTTGATAATTAGTGACTTATCATCCAGAGTGGTTATTTCTCCGGCGACTTGATTTCGTCCTGCCCCGATTCGGGGAGCGGTGCCTTGACCTATTCCCTGACCACGCATAGCTGAAAAATAGCTGAAAATGGTATGCTGGAAGGGTGAGAAAAGCGATAGGGAGAAAGTGAAAAAAATATTGATAGGGGTGGTGATTTTGATAGCGATTTTGTTGAGAGTGGTTGGCATTGAAAAGACGGCTAGATTTGGGTGGGATGAATCAAGCGATTTAGTAAATATAGCCAATCTTTGGGCAAGACCAAGATTGACGATGATCGGACCAATTTCTGAAGATAATATTAAAATATTTGGCTCGCTGTCTTATTACTTAATGCTGCCCTTTGCCGGCATTGGGAGATTTGACCCGATATCACCGGTGTTTTCGACAATTTTTTTTGGATTGTTAACGGTTTTGTTTTTTGTTTTGGCTCTGAAAAATAAGGGGTTAAATTGGAAACTGGGGCTGGTGGTTCTGGGAATCAGTTTGCCCTTAATTGGGGCCGCAAGATGGGCCTGGAACCCTCATTTTATCCCCTTCTGGATAGCTTTAGGATTGTGGTTGCTGACACTAGATAAAAAATATACAAAATTTTTGGCCGGATTGGCTTTTGGGTTATGCATTCACCATCACTACTATGCTGTTTTTGCCATAATCGGATTTGTTATTTGGCAAAGAAAAATAATTTGGGGGGTATTGGTCTCTTTGATACCGTTTTTAGTGTGGGATTTGACACATCTGCCGGGTTTGTTTTTGACCCGAATGCTCTATTTTAGTCCGGCCGGAAAAGGAGACGGAAGTGGGCTTTTATATGTGCCCGAGTTATGGGTAAAATATTTAACTTTCGGGATAAATAACATTGTTTTGGTTTTGATAATTTGGGCACTGATTTTGGCGCTGGCAGTTAAGAGTGTTAAGAACAGAAAATGGATAATAGTACCGATTATTTTTCAATTTTTGGGAATGGGACTAATAAAAGGTGGAGTTTATGACTATTATCTTATCGCCGCTTTAATCCCCTTTTACTGGTGGCTTTTGTCGGAAATTAAGGAAAGAGAGCCAAGATGGCTTATAGGAGTTTTGATATTGATTTCGGTAATAAAAATACCGCTTTTATTGACAGAAAACTTGTGGTCGGGGAATATTGGTGATGTGCGCCAAATTGTCAATGTAATCAAAAGTGATGCGAAGGGGCAAAAATTTAATCTGACAGTGCTAGGGAGCCCAGATCCGAATACCAAAGGCAGGCGGTATCGGGACTTATTGGCTCTGAGTGGAGTTGCAGTAGCACCACCGACGGAATATGATCAAAAACTTATCTATTTTATTAGTACTAAAGAATGGGACGAATTAATTGCCGACCCTTCTTATGAAATTAATAACTGCCGAAACACAAAAGCTTCTAAAATATTGACAAGTGAAAATTATAAATGGAAACTTTTCCGCTGTGATAGAGACTAGGCAAAGGAAAATTGAGAGAGTGATGGAAAACAGACATCAGGGAATTGTAGTTTTGGAAGATATTCATGACCCCCATAATGCGGCGGCGGTGTGGAGATCAGCTGATGCCTTTGGATTTGGAAAAATATATTTAATTTTTGATCAGGAAGTCAAGTTTAATCCAAAAAAAGTGGGGAAGGAAACGTCGGGGTCGGCTAATAAATGGCTTGATTTTGAAATGTTTAATAGTGCGGTTGAGTGTTACAAAAAGCTAAAAAAGGAAGGATATACGATATATGCCACCGTTTTGGATAAAGAAGCCAAAACTATTAGGAAAACAAAATTTAAAGATAAAACGGCGATAGTTTTGGGAAATGAACACCGGGGATTGTCAGAAAAGGCAATTTCAATAGCTGATGAAAAAATATATATTCCGATGCTGGGGATGGTGCAAAGTTTGAATTTATCGGTAACGGCGGGGATTGTGATGTATGAGTACAAGAGACAGAGAAGATGATCGATAATGATATAATGTGATTAGCTTATGGCAATAGGAACTGTTAGGCAAGGTGGAGGGGCACATACAACATGTGATGAGTTATTTGCCAAAATAAATGGGTTTGTCTACATAGTAAAAGATGGAATACCAGACTTGGGTAATGTACGGGTCCTGGGTAAAACCCATCCTGCAGTTGAAGTGGAAGTGATAAATCTAGGAGGAAGCTTAGTTGAGGTTGTGTATTTTGAGCTTGGTGGAAGACAAACAGAAAGTATGTGTGGGAGATGTCGACCTCTAGTTAGATAAAGTGATAATCTAAGGTTATGGCGGTGAAAAAAATAGGAGAAAAATATTATTGCGCGGTGTGCGGGACATTGGTTTGCTGCGGACAAGCAATGATATTAATAACCTAAGTCATCGACGATTTTAGACAATTTGGTGATTATGTTCCGGGTGATTTGGGGAGCATAACCAGTGTAGTTTTCAGGGCTGATCTGACTGAGCTTTTTTTTGGTGGAGGAATTTAAAGATAGCTGTTTGATCCAGGACTGAATATCGGTTTGGGTTAGAATTTGGCCCCGGGAAAGATTTTTTAGTTGTTCATAGGCATCGGCTTGACCTGAAACCCGAAGCTGAGACTGAAGACCTTCAGAAATAATGGACCAGTCGGCATTTAATTCTGATTTTATCCTGTCACGATTGGCCACAATTCGGTTTAAGCCTTTAATAAGGGAAATAAGTGAGATAAGGGAATAGCCAAAAGGCAGGCCCAGATTGCGGTGGATGGTTTTGTCAACCAAATCACGTTGAAGCCAGGAAATGGGCAATTGTCTAATCAGGCCTTCAAAAATCCAACTTGATAAAAGAGAATTACCCTGGGAGTTTTCAAAATCAATTGGATTGACTTTTTGGGGCATGGCCGAGGAACCATATTCGGTTTTAACGGCTTTGAGTTTGAGCCAATTTAAACCGATCATTAGTCTTAGGTCCTGACAAAAATCAATTGAAATGGTGTTGATCTGGTGAAAGAGGGAATAAAGCTGAACTTGATGATCCCGAGGCTCGATTTGGGTGGTATAGAGATTGGGCTCTAAACCAAGAGAGTTAATAAAAGAGGCACTAAAATTAAGCCAATTGGTTTTGGGAAAAGTGGAAAAATGAGCGGCTAGATTGCCAACGGCCCCGGTTAATTTACCGTAAGATCGGAAAGATTTAATTGTTTCAAATGTTTGGGCCAATCTAATACCAAAGAGGGCAAGTTCTTTACCTAAAACGGTTGGGGCGGCAGGTTGAAGATGAGTTTTGCCGGGAATGACGACATTAATGTTTTCCAAAGAAATTCTGATTATTTCATTTAATAATTTGATGGCTATGGGGATATATTCCTGTTTAACAAAAGAGTCAGTTAAAAGAGCCCGGGCAGTGTCATCGATATCATTGGTAGTTAGACCCCAATGAACCCAACCGTGGTTGACCAAATCAAGAAGAGTGCTGTTTGATAAAAGAGCCTTAAAGATGTTATTGGCGGCGATCAGGTCGTGCTTAGTTTCAGCTTCTATACCCCTGATTTGCTGATAGACTGGCGGGTTTATTTGAGTATGAAGATTGAGAAGAGTGTTTTTTTCGGCGGGGCTTAGTGGTCTGATAATTTTAGATTCAGATAGAGCAATAAGGTATCGGGATTCGAGTCCAATCCGACCACGGACCATGGCTTCGTCGCTAAAATAACGGCCAACGGTGGCACCGACCTCCTGCCAAAGTCGACCGTCGAGATTGGAAATAGCAGTTCCTTCCCGAAGGGTGATATCAGCAGAGTCGAGTTGAAATTGGGGTTTGACCATATTACCTCAGAATTACAGCATTTTGATGTTGGCCTACACCAATAAAAGTAATATTTCGCCCAAGTTGTTTTTCAACAAAAAGGACGTAATTTTGGGCATTAACCGGTAAATCTTTGAATTTTCGGATACTACTAATATCCTCTTTCCAGCCGGGTAGGTGGTGATAAACGGCCTTTACCTGGGATAATGTTTGAGCATCAAGGTGTGGAATAGCAGAATATTTTTTGCCTTGGAACTGATAAGCAACACAAAGGGGAATGATGTCAAAACCCGAAAGAACGTCTAATTTGGTCAAGGCAATTTCGTCGGATAGATCAACTCCGGCAACGTTGAGTCCGTAACGAATTAAAGGAAGGTCAATGGGCCCACAGCGCCGGGGGCGACCAGATCGGGCACCCATTTCACTACCCTTTTGTCTCAGCTGGTTTCCAAAAGTTTCATTATCTTCGGTGGGCATGGGACCACCGCCTACCCGGGTTTGATAGGCCTTAGTAGCTACCAAAATTCGTTTAAGACTACGGACGGCCTTGCCTCCAAAAGAACGATAGATAGCTCCGAGGGCCACATTGACACCGGTGGTGTAAGGCCAGGAACCATGACTGATATCTAACATGACTCCGTGAGAATCTTCGAAAACAATTTTTTTGTTGGAGTCGATGGCTTTCCAAATATAAGCGATAGTGTCCTGAAGATATGGTTTAAAAAATTGTCTGTAATTTTTATAATCTTTGATGATTTGTTTTGAATCCAGCTGTTGATCAACCCGACTAGGTTGATCGGTTTTTCGCTTGACTTCCTGGGCCATTTGTTTAATTACGACTTCTTGATTGGCAAGCTCATTGAGAAGTTTTTCCTGCCACTGACGGTCATATAAATCAAGAAGACGGAGTCCACAGCGATTAACCCGATCACTATAGGTCCAACCAACCCCAAGATGAAGTGAACCAATGGCCAGGTGGCCCTTGGCCTCTTCGGAAAGGGCATCTCTGATTTTATGCCAGGGCATGATTAAGTGGGAGTTAGGATCGAGGATGAAAGTGGCCGGGGAAATTTTAAATCCTTGGGTGTTGAGGGTTTCAATTTCATTTTTAAGGAAGGTCAAATTAATAACAACCTCCGAGCCAATAAGATTGACGGTTTTGGAGTTGGTGATGGTACTGGGAATATAACCGAGAGAGAATTTACCTTTGTCGGTAACTATAGTGTGACCGGCATTGTTACCGCCAATAATTTTAGCGCCGATATCAGCCCGAAGGTAACTAACACATTTGCCTTTGCCGCTATCGCCCCAACCGACATCAGTTAAAAGGACTGAACCTTTGGACCAGTTTTTGAAAATTGATTTCATGTAAAATAGCTTGTGCTAAAAATTAACGCACCTAATTATCTTTACTGTCCTTTTTGTAAAAGTCAACTGGCACAGAAGAAAGATGAGGAAATAATAAGAAAATATTGCCCCAAGTGTCTTTGGGTTTATTACCCTCAGGCTTTTGATTCGGTGGCGGCGGTTATTACCATAAACGGAAAGATGTTGATGGTCAAAAGAAAGAGAGAACCATATAAGGATAGCTGGATGTTTCCCGGCGGTTTTATTGAATTTGGAGAACACCCCGAAGATACACTAAAACGAGAAGTGAAAGAAGAGTGTGGTTTGAGGGTATTACAAAGTAAGTTGATGGAGGTGGTACAGACTAGTGATGATCCCCGGGCGCTGGGGAATTTGGTATTTTTTTATAAAGTAAAAACATTGGGAAAAAAGATAAAAACTGATAGTGAAGAAAATAGTGATATCCGGTGGTTTGGGATTAAAAAGGCGCCAAAAATTGGCTGGAAATCGCAGAAATATATTTTGAAAAAATTTTTCCTTGACAGTAGACAGGAATAAGGATAATGTTTACAGGTGAGTTTTAAAAAGTACGACGGGGTGATAGTCGGAGCCGGACCGGCGGGTATTTTCACAGCTTTAGAACTGGCCAAAAGCAATCAAAAAATATTGTTGTTGGATAAGGGTAAAAGCCTCGAGGGCAGAATAAAACAAGGGGTGAGAGATGCGGGGAGCGGTTGGGGTGGGAGCGGAGCATATTCGGACGGAAAACTAAACATTTCAACTACAGCAATTGGAGTAAGAATCACCGATTACATGAAAGAGGAAGATTTTGTCAGGCTGGTGTTAAGAGCTGATCAGATCTGGGTGGAGTACGGGGCACCGAAAAAGTTATACGGTACGGATCAAAGGAAAATAGCAATGATTGAAAAATCGTTAAAAAAAACCGGATTAGAAATCAAGGTCAGTCCCATCCGCCACATCGGGACCGGAAGAACATTTGAAGTGCTGGGAAAGATGTACGACTACCTGGCGCAAAAAATGGAAATCAAGTTTGAAACTGAGGTGGAAGAAATACTAGTGGATGAACAAAAAAAGGTAAGAGGGGTACGGGTAAAGGGAGGAAAAGAAATATTGGCATCATGGGTGGTAATGGCTCCAGGCAGATGCGGAAGCGGCTGGTTTACGGGGGAAGTGGAAAAGATGGGTTTGAAAAAAATTGTTCATCCGGTGGAAATCGGGGTAAGGGTGGAAGTACCGGCCAAGGTAATGAAAAAAGTAACCGATGTGTTGTACGAAGCAAAGATTTCGTATCGAACAAAAACTTTTGATGATTTTGTGAGAACATTTTGTATGTGTCCGAATGGTTTTGTAACTGACGAAGTGGTAGGAATTAATGGTCATCCGGTAATAAGTGTTAATGGCCATACCTTCAGTGACCGTAAATCGAATAACACAAATTTTGCCCTGCTGGTAAAAAATTCTTTTACTCAACCGTTTAATCAACCAAATTTATACGGGGCTTACGTTACCGGACTGGCTAATTTGCTATCGGGAGGTGTCTTGGTTCAAAGGCTGGGTGATTTACTGGCCGGGAGAAGATCAACAGCAGAGAGGATAAAAAGCGGTCAAGTAAAACCCAGTTTGAACACAGCGGTACCGGGCGACTTGGCCTTTTCACTACCATATCGCCACCTAAGCAACCTCCTGGAAATGCTAAAAGAAATGGATAAACTAGCGCCGGGAATATTTTCATTTGATACACTACTGTACGGGAATGAAGTTAAATTTTTCTCGGCCGGACCATCTTTAAGTCCATGTTTGGAAACTGAAATAAAGAATTTATTTGCCTGCGGTGACGGAGCGGGAGTGAGTGCCAATTTGCTTCACGCGGCAGTAACCGGACTTAAGGTAGGAGAAGAAATAAATAAAAGGTTTTATGAAAAATACCTGGAAACTTGATGATATTTTGCCGATAGGTCAATTTGGTGATTTGTATAAGGAAGTTGAAAAGGATTTGGAAAAAATGAAGAAGCATGTTGATGAATTGAAACCGGATATTTCCAAAGAGAAATTTAAAGAAATTTTGGAGTTTTGCGAGATTTCGGAGGAAAAAATGGCCAGGCTCGGGGCACTGCCGGGATTGATGGAAGCAGTAAATCAGAGGGATGCGGAGGCAAAGTTATTAAAATCGAGGGTGGAAAATTTAGCGCTAAAGTGGAGCGAGGCAGGAATAAAAATGTCGTTGTGGTTAAAGGGTAAAAGAGAGCCAAAATTAGACGATAAAAATGCTAAAAGAATTTTTGGAGTGATATCTGATTTGGAATACGGACTAAAACGAAGCCGGCTGCTGGCTAAATACAGCCTGCCGGAGCGAGAGGAAAACATAATTGTCAATAAGGACATCAACGGCATGGGGGTGCTGGGAGAACTTAGGGAAATGATAGCGGCGGAAATGGAATACGAAATAGAGATAAAGGGAAGAAAGAAAAAGTTAAAAACTCAATCGGAGTTACTGGCATTGGTTTATGATCCTGATAGTGAGACAAGAAAGACAGCATATAAAGCACTGTTAAAAAAACAAAAGGAAAATTTACCGAAGTTTTTTGCCATCTTCCAGGCAGTGGTCAAGGATTGGGCCTATGAGGTAAAACTTCGAGGTTACAAAAATGCCATGGCGGTCAGAAACCTAGTCAATGATGTGCCGGATGAAGCGGTGGATGAATTACTGGAAAGCTGTAGTAAAAATAGGGGTGTTTTTCAGGAATATTTTAAATGGAAGGCCCGGAAACTCGGGAAAGAAAAACTTGAAAGAAGTGATCTTTACGCACCAATCGCCAAAAAGGAAAGAAAATACACAATTTCCGAAACTAAAGAGTTGGTGTTGGGAAGTCTGGCAAAATTTTCGGATAAATTTTATAAATTCGGCAAAGAATTAATTGAGGGGGAGCAAATTGATTGGATGCCGAAATTAAATAAAAGAAGCGGGGCTTTTTGCGCTACCATATCGCCCAAGATTAAACCATATATAATGCTAAATTTCACCGGGACACAGCGGGATGTGTCGACTCTGGCTCATGAGGCGGGACATGGGATTCATTCGATGTATGCCTCGGGGCATTATCCCTCGGCTCAAAGCGCCAATTTGCCACTCGCTGAAACTGCCTCAACTTTGGCAGAAATGATACTGTTTGAGGAAATGCTGGCCCGGGAAAAAGACGGGGAAATAAAAAAAGCGCTGTTGGCGGACAAAATGGCCGACGCTTATGCCACAATTTTGCGGCAGAACTATTTTATTTTATTTGAAAAGGAAGCCCACGAAAAAGTACCGGGAGGGATAACGGCAGAAAATCTATCGAGCCTTTATTTCCAAAATCTAAAAGATCAATTTGGCGGGAGTGTTGCACTCTCGACGGATTTCCGATATGAATGGTCGTATATTTCCCATATTTTTGCCAATCCTTTTTATTGCTACGCCTATAATTTTGGGGAATTATTGAGTCTCGGGTTGTATGCCAGATATAAGGAAAATCCCGGAGTGTGGCGGGAACGGATTGAAAATATTTTGGAGGCGGGGGGAAGCAGAAATCCGGAAGCGGTGTTAAGAGATGTCAAAATTGACATCCGCAGTCCCGGTTTTTGGCAGGAGAGTTTTGAGATTATTAGGGATTGGCAAAACAAATTGACAAAAATTAAATGAATAAAAAGTTTTTCGATGACCCGACGGTAAAGAAATGGGTGCCGGTGGAAATCGTGGATTGGTTGGAAAAGATAGTAGCGGAAAACTTTAGGGACACAGATAACAAATGGGGAAGATGGAAAGTGAAATATAAGGCTGATCATACATTAAAAGTAGTTGGGTGGGGAGAAAAAATAATAAAGAAGATAGGGGAAATAGATTGGAATAAAAGGCAGGCAATAATTATTTGTTTCTTGCATGACGCGGGGCGCTTTCCTCAAGTTAAACAAAACAGTTACTCGGATATAGACACTGGGATTGATCATGCCAGTTTGGGGGCAATGATGACGGCAAAACTGGTTTTTAACTGGAAAAAGGCAGGGTGTAACAAGGCCGAGATTATTGAGGCAATAATGTGGCATAGCCGGAAAGAGTATTTGGGTAAAAACCAGTACGCCAAGTTTATCCGGGATGCAGATAAGTTAGCCTGTTTTGAAGACTGGGTGGAAATGGAAAAGGATGCCGATGGCCGAAAACTAATAGGAGTCGGAGTTAATCCCCTTGTTTGGGCAAAGTTGGAAGCAAAAAAGCCGATTGATAATAATCTGGTAACTACTAAAGCGGAGTGGGTATTAAACATCGCTTCGTGGCTGTGGAATATAAATTTCTCGGCAACTAGAAAAGAAGTAATAAAAATGGGGATAAATAAAACACTTTTAGACACGTTTATCAAAAATAAAAATCCAGAGAAAGACGTAGAGAGGTTACGGAGAAATTTGAAGGAGTTTAAGGCGTTGACGTAATATATAATCGAAGTCATGGACTTTTCGAGAAACATCAAAATTTTAACCTGGCAAGGTTTTTTTGTCGGCTTTAGTTTGTGGGCACCGATTATGGCAATATATTTTGCTAAGGTGACGGGGTCTTATGTCCTGGGATTAAGCGTGTTTTCGATAGCGATGATTAGCAGTGCGGTTTTTGAAATCCCGACGGGAGTATTTTCGGACCTAATTGGGAGAAAATATACGACCATGTTAAGCGGATTATGTTTAACCCTGATGGGGATAGCGTATGCTATTGGTTTGAGTTATGGCTGGTTAGTGATGGGAGCGATCTTGGAAGGATTGGCTAGAGCATTAAATAGCGGAAACAATGATGCCTTATTGTACGACAGCCTAAAAAAATCGGATAGAAAAGAGGAGCTGGAAAAATTTATGGGACAGATTGGGGCGGCAGAACAGTGGGCATCGGGAATAGCGGCAGTATTGGGGGGGATACTGGCGGCGATATCATTTAAACTGGCGATGTGGTTATCAGTAATACCGCTTTTATTATGTTTTGTTACCAGTTGGTGGCTTATCGAAGTGAAAAATGAAGAGAAGGGTGGGGGTAACGTTTATTTGCATCTAAAAGATGCTATTGGAAATTTTTTAAAAAACAAAAAAATAAGACTGTTGAGCTTGTCATCAATTATTGGTTTTGGGTTGGGTGAGGCGGGCTTTCAGTTTACGAATGTGTTTGTGGCTACTTTGTGGCCGTTGTGGGCAATCGGCATAGCTAGAATGCTTTCTAATGTCGGGGCGGCAATCGGATTTGGGTGGAGCGGTAAATTAATTAAAAAATTTAAGGCTGTAAATATTTTAATGTTTGAACAAATATCCAGCAAAATAATTAGTTTATTTTCATTAATTTTTCCAACAATAGCCTCCCCGGCTTTGATGTCAATAACTTCCTTGCTGTACGGCCCGAGTACAGTGGCGGAAAATTCACTGTTTCAAAAAGAATTTAGTGATAAGCAGAGGGCGACTATGGGATCCCTCAATTCACTCGGTCGAAGTATCTTTTTTGCAATAGCGGCAATAGGACTGGGATGGCTGGCGGACCTGACCAGCCCAAGAATTGCCTTAATCGGCGGACAGATATTGGGGATAACATCGGTCTGGCTGACGTGGAAATTGCTGCGGTTGATAAAAAGAGAAGAACAAGGTTAATTACTCGCGGCAACAGTCGAGGATTTTGCCGATGACGCCGCTGAGTTTACCCATGAG
>JBBTXE010000006.1:0-30059 GCA_038062455.1 Patescibacteria group bacterium | reverse complement strand
ACTCGCGGCAACAGTCGAGGATTTTGCCGATGACGCCGCTGAGTTTACCCATGAGACTACCTGATTTAAGTTGAATGGGTTTATCTTTAGATTGGGAAAAGGCTTGGTCGACGGCAATTTCGGAGCTTTTGACAGCGCCGAGATTTATTCCCCAAAAAAGATTGTAAAGATCGTAGGATTTTTGGAACATACCGTAGGCAGTTTTGGTGTCACCTTTGGTCTGAGCCTTGGTACCGACTTCAAAAAGACGCATGGAAGCCGCTAAGAGATGTTTGCTGGTACACCAAACTTCACCTTCGTAATCTTTGATAATGGTTTTGAGAAGAGAGACACGCATTTTTCTAATTTCCTGAAGAAGTTCAAAGTATTTGACCTTGCCGGTTTTATTGGCATTGAAAAACATATGTTCTTCAAGGGAAATGAGATTCATAATGGCAATAGATAGGTCTTCGCCGGAGGACAAGTCTAAAGTGTGACTCTTTTCGGCAGTCTTAATTTTGTCCATGAATTTTTGGAGGTCGAGAGAGTTGGTCATGGGTATATTTTATCAAGTGATAAGCGAAGCGGCAGAGATAAGCAAAAAGAGAATAAAAGTGCGGGACATAAGCGAGACAAAGGCAAATTCTTCTACGGGAGTATGGGCAACACTAAAAAGACTGATACCTAATTCATCCGGAAGGGGTGACATGATAATGAGCGCACCAACGATGGGCAGGGTCCAAGAGAAATATCGGCTATGGAAAAGCTTGGTTAGGTGGTATCTGATAAAAAGTTGGGGGGCAAAGGAAGAGTCGTGATCTATTTTGTTTCGGATTAAATAGAAGATAACTATATCTCCAATGACAGCACCGAGAGCAGCGGCTGAAACAAGCCCAAAAAGACTAAGATGGGGAGCTAGTGAGAGTATAAGCAAGAGACCAATAATGGCGGTGAGGGTAGAGGAAAAAAGAAAGCCGCCTAAAAGACCGCCAAGATAACCAAAACGGATCAAATAGGCAACTAGGTTGGGGAAAAGGGGTGAGCGATAGAGAAGATAGGCAAAAAAGAGCCCAAGGCAGAGGAGAAAAATATTTCGGGATTTGTGAGAATGATGATAGGGTGGAATCACGAGAAAATTATAGACGGAAAAGAAGTTTGAATGCAAAGGTGATAAAAGTAATACAACCCAGAGGAAAGACTATTTTGGCGTAAGGGAAGGGGGGGCGGCCGAGACGTTTTTTTATGAATTGATAGCTATGGTTGGCTAGGGCCATGGCTAAAAAGCCGATAATTTGGCCGAAAAGAATTTTGTCGATACCCCAAACCTGATTAGTGACACCGCCGATTTGGTCAGTAAACTGAAAGTACAGGAGAGTGGTAACTAATAAAACTGAGGACAAAAGATGTTTGTTGTTGAGGTATTTAATTTTAATTTTAGGGGCCAACCAAAAGGCGATGGCAACATTAAGGGCGGAAATCCAGATGGAAACCAAGAGATCGTCGATGCCTAATTTTTTGGCTATCAACATTCCCCCACCGACGGTGACGATACAGACAGGACACTGGGCGGCGACAGGAGTCGCCAGTATTAAGTAGAAAGTATTAAGTATTAAGTATGAAACAAGAAAAGACATAGGTTTATTGTAACTTAGGTTTAAAAAATTATGGTTTTAGATAAATATTTTTGAATTCCTTTGGAACAAAGTGCATCATGTCAAGGCCAGTAAAGGTCTTTTTGGGAAGGTCGGCGATAATGATATTGTTGCCAAAAAAGTTTTTAATAATGTCAAATTTTTTATTAAAAAGCTTTTCCTTTTTCATCATTGAGGCTTCATCGTAGCCGACATAGGTGGCCAAATAGTTGGTACCATCAATTGAGTAAACAGTTTTGGCCGGATTGATAAGTGTATTTAAAGCCTTGGGAACATTGTTACTGTCGTAAAGATAAAAAAGTTTTAAATCTTCCAGGGGGGTCTCGGCTACTAAAAGATCATCTTTGGCTTTGGTTAAATCAGTCAAAGTGGCTTTACTAAAAACATGATATTCATCCAGAATTGTACCCGTCGGAGCCAAAATACCAACAACCTTAAGCTTCGGCAGTCCAAAGAAATTGGGAATTTCGGAACCGACACCTTTGATTAAACCCTCTTCAATCATCATGGCTGCCTCTTTGGCACCGAGTACAACACTACCCCGCTCCTGAAGGTTTGATGAGCCTTCGGCCAATTTAATCGACTCAGATAATTGGTCGACTCCGATAAAGAGCTTTGGAAAAGATTCGGCAAAGGCAATCTTGGAAGGATTGTCAACTAAAGTACGATTGATAATAGTTTTAATAGCCGGTTGTTGCTCAATGTAGGCAGCTAATCCGGATTTGGCTTCTGCTTCGATTCCGCCCATTTTAGATGAAAATTGAGCAAATTCAATAAAAACTGTTAGAAATAAAGCTACCATGGCATAGGGTGCCAAACGGGAGATCCAATTAAATTTACCCGGCTTGAAGAACTTTAAAGTCAGGGAATTAGTAACCACTGAAACTGAAGACAGAGCCATAGCCAAACCAGCCAGTTCGGGTTTGAGAACCAAACCCATGAAAGCTAGGGCCCGAGCGGCGATGGGAATGCCTAAAACATTGTAAAAGAGGGCAAAAAACATATTTTGGCGAATCTTACCAACAGTTTCCCGAGATAAACTGATGGCGGTTAAAACTCCATTTAAGTCGTTGGTCATAATGACAATGCCGCCGGATTCCATAGCCACATCGGCACCAGCAGCCATGGCGATCCCAAGATCGGCCTGGGTCAGAGCCGGAGCATCATTAATACCGTCCCCCACCATAGCCACTTTAAGACCACCATCTTGGAGTTTTTTAACTTCGTCGGCTTTGTTTTGGGGAAGAACTTCAGCCAAAACATTGGTAATACCGACTTGGCGGGCAATTGCCTCGGCAGTCCGACGGTTGTCGCCGGTAATCATGTAAACCTCGATACCCATTTTGGTTAGTTTGGAAACTACTGAAGCGGACGACTCTTTGAGCTGGTCAGCTACAGCAATAAGACCGAGAACTTTTTCACTATTCGCTATAATCATGGCGGTTTTGCCATCATTTTCCAAACGCTCCATGTCAAAACCGGAAGTTAAGGGAATCTTGTTGACCTCAAGAAGCTTACGGTTGCCCACAAAATAGACTTGACCATTAACAGTAGCCTTGACGCCAAAACCCGGAATGGCTTGAAAATTATCAATTTGATAACTGGTAGCACCGGTATTTTGACCATATCTAACAATAGCTTCGGCCAGAGGATGCTCTGATTTAGTTTCTATTGAATACAAAATTGAGAGAACAGATTGATCCCCCGGGAAGTAATTAATAAAGTCAGTAACCTCGGGCTTACCTTTAGTTAAAGTTCCGGTCTTATCAAAGACAATAGCCTTGATTTTTTCAGCCATTTCTAGTGGTTCGCCACCTTTAATTAAAACCCCATGTTCGGCCCCTTTTCCGGTTCCCACCATAATTGAAGTTGGTGTGGCCAAACCCAGAGCACAGGGACAGGCAATGACAATCACTGCCACAAAAGCCAGAAGTGAATAAGTGAGGGTTGCACTTAAGAGGAAATACCAAACAATAAAAGTAAGGATGGCAATACCAATAACTACCGGAACAAAGATGGACGATATTTTATCAGCCACAGCTTGAATCGGAGCTTTGGAACCCTGGGCGTCTTCAATTAGTTTTACTATTTGAGAAAGAGCGGTATTAGCCCCGATTTTGGTAGTTTTGAATTCAAAAGAGCCGGTTTTGTTGATGGTGGCGGTATAAACTTTTGATCCGGCCTGTTTTTCCACCGGGATAGATTCACCGGTGAGAATGGATTCGTCAACACCGGAGTAACCGGAGATAACTTCGCCATCAACCGGAATACGTTCTCCGGGGCGGACAATAACAACATCCCCGACGATTACCTGTTCTATGGAAATATCTATTTGTTGACCATCGCGCAAAACTCTGGCGGTTTTTGGAGCCAGGCCTATAAGTTTTTCAATTGCTGCAGAAGTTTTACCTTTGGCCTGGGCTTCAAGATATTTTCCCAAAGCCACAAAGGTAATTAAAAAGGCAGCGACTTCGAAATAGAGGTTGGGAACCTTGACTCCATTGAGTCCGACAACGGAACCGGTCTCGACAAGATACTTAACAAACTCATAAACGCTGTAAATATAAGCCGTACCAGTACCAATGGCAATTAATGAGTCCATGGAGAAAGTCCGCATTTTTAAAGCCGACCAAAAGCCGGCAAAAAAGTTTGAGCCGACATAAAAAAGAACCGGAGTGGACAAAAGCAAAGAAAAAATTCCGGCGTAGGGCATGATGGTCGTCTTAAACGGAATAGCAGAGGTAAAGTCGTAAGCCATAAAGAGAATCATTGGCAGACTCAATATCAAACCCATAAGAAACTTTCTAGACCAATAGCTAATTTCTTTTTGGCGTTTTTCTTTCTGGTTTTCTTCTTTTTCCCCGGGTAAGGCGGCTTTATAGCCAGCCGCTTCAACACCTTTAATTAGGTCTTCAACTTTGGCAACTGTTGGGTTATAAACAATACGGGCTTTTTCGGAAGCAAAGTTAACATTGGCCTCGGACACACCCGGTACTTTTTTAAGAGACCGCTCAATAAGACCGGCACATGACGAGCAATGCATGCCGGAAACATTGAGAATATTGACTTTTGAATTAGCAGAAGTCTTCATAAATAATTATACTACACTTGTAGTAGTTCTGCAACATAGCCGGAATCTTTAATAGAAGAAATTAATTCGGGTACGGAAACATTGGCTTCATCGAATTCGACAACAACCAATTTGGTGTCAAGATTGGCGTTAACAGCCACTACCCCGGGTAGATCCTGAAGATCCAACTGGATTAAACGGGGACAAGAAGGGCAATGCATATCAGCCACTTTAAAAGTTACGGTTTTGGTACTCATATTATTAAAATAAGTTAGCAATTTTGGCTAACTCGGATAAACTAATAATTATTTGGTCGTTGATAATCGGCAGTTTGGCATTGATAGGGAACGGGTTACAATCAGGTTGGGCGATGGCAAAGTCGGTTAAGGGATATTTCTTGTTACAGGTGAGACACTCAAGCTCCTCACCGACCTGTTGATAACCCTTACTGTACGGAGCACATTGTTGGTTGGCATTGGCGGCAGCCCGAAAATTTCCGGCTTTATCTTTAAGGACTAAAAAATAAACTATTTTTCCGTCAGCTAGGGTGGTGTTGAAAAATTTAACTTTATTGGTTTCGAAATCGGATGTATCTATGGTTAATTGTTCATTTTCAATTTTTACTTGCCGCCCTTTCTCTCCTAAAAACTCTGCAATTTTGACTGTGTCGGCATTATTAATAGCCGGCGAAGGAGTAGTAGGTTTGTTTCGGGGAACCAAAATATAGGCGGCTATAAAAAGTAGCGGGATAATCAGAAGGTATTTGGTCATCTGCTACCTCCGCAAGAGCCACTTCCTCCCCCACCACCACAACCACAACCTTTGGCTCCGGATTCCGCCGGGGCGGTATTGGCTGCAGTACCGGTTGATCCCGATGAATCGACAACTTCGACAGTGCCAGAAACCATTCCCATCCAACAGCTAAACTTGTAAACACCGGGCTTAGGTGAGGTAAATTCCTTAACCGAAGTGGTACCGTCTACTAAATCAATTTGACCATCAAAGAGACTGCGGGAGATAATGGCGTTGGTACAACCGCTAATGTTGTTGGTGGTAATTTCCCAACGGGTGGGAGTATTAGCTCTAATCTTGAAACGGTTGGGGACGTAGCCTCTAGAAGAGGCATTCATTTTAATAATCTGTTTACCATTAAATACCGGAACCAAATCTCCCGTTGATCCGGTCGCAACGGACGAATAACTTGAGTTGGCGGCAAAGACATCTGAAAGATTAGGCAGGCCAATGACACTAAGTTGGGCGTTGATGTTGAAAAGAGCAAAGAAGAGCACGAGATAGCCAGCGATGGCAGAAAATTGGTTAGAAGTTTTGGAATTGCTGTAGAATTTGACACTACTATAACCAATCGCCAAAAGTCCGGGAATGGTGCCCAGAGCAAACAAACTCATGATGAAGGCGCCGGTAATGGGGGAACCGGAAGCCAGGGCCAGAGCTTGGGCGGTAATAGTAAAACCACAGGGGAGAAAAAAGGTTAGGGCGCCCATGAGAGCCGGGGCAAAACGGCTTTGAAAATTGGACTCATCGGCGATTTTGCCGGTAATTGATTTGGGGAGACGGATCTGGAAATTAGCCAAAGCTTTAACTCCCAGCATTTGCAGTCCAAGCACAACCATTAAACCGGAGACAGCAATCACCAGACTGGCAGTAAAAAGGGGCGAAAGTCTAAAGAAGTTTCCGGCTAGACCCAGGAGAGCCCCAAATAGGGCGTAACCCAAAACCCGGCCGGCATTAAATAAGAAATGGGGTTGGAGTTTCTCGAGGATGTTGTCACTATTGCCGTAATTGCCAACCCATTGTCTGCTAACCGAAAGGATGATGCCACCGACGAGAGCGGCGCAACTGCTAAAACCAGCCAATAAACCAAAAATTAAAAAAATAGGGAGGGTGGAGGTAGTGTTGACAGAAACCAGGGAGGTTAAACCGGATTTATTTAAGAGTAAAAAGCCAATAATTATCAGACCGGCAATAAAAAGAGGAGATAAAAAGTTGCTTTGTTGAGGAATAGCGCAATATGAATCGGCGGCTATTTGGGTATTTTTGTGAAAGGGGATATCAGAAAATCGGTAATGGTCCTCCCGGAAAATATTTCTTAGATATTTGGCGGTGATCCGATCTCCCTGTTGGTGTTCAATAACAACTAAATTCTTGGACAGACTGGCATCGACCATTTCGACGGTCGACTCTTTGATAATTCTTTTTTCAATAAGAATTTCGCAGCTAGCACAATGCATGCCCTTGATATAAAAAGTGGAGTGGATCAACCGTTTATTGTTTTGCATACTACAGAGTGTAGTAGTTATCGACTTTACTGTCAAGGAGGTAATTTATTGGCAATGGTCGGAAAGAAAAAAGGTATTTTTGGAACTGTTTACGGATGTTATCAGAGATTGACTGTTGGGAGTGATTAGTATTTCAATACATTTAAGTAGGTGCTGGCAGTCAAAAAAGATATCGGAGTTTTTTATAAACAAAGTACCTGATAAAATTACCACCAAAATCAGGGAATAATAAGCCATGGGTATTTTTAGCCACTGTTTTTTTTGACCAACTAATATTTTTATTCTTTCACTTTGGCTATTGAAACAACTAATCCCGGTGACCATCGGTTCAAATCCCCGATTTTGAAATTTAAGCAGGGCTGAAACTAGCGGTAACTTGTTTTTTGTTTTATCTTCAGAAAACTGATCAGATGATACTTCGACCAGGGTTAGATAATTATCTAAAAGCCAATTTTTTCCCGGAAGTGCAGGTAGAATCAATTTGGTAAAGTTGGCTAGAAAAATTTTAAGAGGGTGAAGGTTTTTTTGGTGGTGTATCTCATGTTGAAGCATGGCTTTAATTTCCTCCCAATTATGGGTTTTAAAAAGAGTTGAGGAGGCAAAGATTCTCGGCTTAAAAAAACCTGATGTAAAGATTAGGCTGTTGTCTGATCTAAATTGAGTAAACTGCTGGGTTATTTTGATAATTTTTAAACCATTAATAAACAGGTCGGTTGAATGAATACTTTTGGCTGATTTAATAAGCGTTTTACCAAATTGAGAAATTAAGCCAATCAATATTAGTCCGGGGATAACGTTGAGCAAAAACAACCGGGAAGTAATTAGGCCAACAATATTGTCGTTAAACTTCAGAGCGTCAAGTAAAAATATTAACTGCATTAACAGGGCGGGGATGATTTTTTGGGAAGCGACCACCAAAAAACCCGAATAAAGAAAACCCGATAACAGTATCAACCAAAAATAGATATTAGAAAGGAAATTGAGTTTTTGGTGACTCATTTTTGAGATTCCAGGTATTTTTTTAACAAAGCCAAGTCTTTTTTGTCATTTTTGATGACATCAACAAAATTGGCAATGGCCACCTGGCCATAAGAGTCGACCAAACCGTTAATGATTCCGGATAAGTTTTTCTTAATAAATTTTTCTTTGCAGGAACAGGGTGAGTAAAGAAAAGCTTTACCTGACATTTTCCGACTAACCACTTCTTTATCGGCTAATCTTTTTAAGATAGTCATAATAGTGGTATAGGCATAATCCCCTTTTAGTTGGTGTAAAACATCCAGTGGTTTTAGTGGGGTTGAGGATTTCCAGAGGACATCCATGACCTTTTGTTCGAGTGGACCTAAGGGTTCAGTTTTCATACTACTGATTGTAGTAGACCAAGACCTATTTTGTCAATGAAATGATCAAATCCTTGATAAACAAAGGCGTTTATTCCCAAAGATTGAGCAGAAAGAACATTTTGGTTCTTGTCGTCAGTAAAGACAATATCGGCAGGAAGACAGCCCGGTTTATCAATTAGGGTTTGAAAAATTTTAGGATCGGGTTTCATGTCACCAACTTCATAAGAAAAAATCTGGACATCAAAACCGGGAAGAAAAGAAAATTTATTATTTAAAGCGTTGATGCGGGAGAGAAAATTAACACTCATCAAAACCGAAGGGGTGGAGTTCTAGAACTTGACAGTGAGATATTTGTATTGTACCATTATGTACAGTGACAAAAATGATATCGTCCTTTAAACCTATTTCTTTTGAATGGGACAAGGGTAATATTGTTAAAAATTGGGAAAAGCACAAGGTCAGCAACGACGAGTGTGAACAAATTTTTGCCAATAAGCCGCTAAAAATGTTAATTGACAAAAGTCACTCACAAGTCGAAGAAAGGCTTGTCGCTTACGGAACGACCGATAAAGGTCGCCGTTTAGCGGTTTTCTTTACAATTAGAAAATTATTTATTAGAGTGATTTCGGCCAGAGATCAAGACAAAAAGGAGAGAAAAATATATGAAACAAAATAAGATAAAACCGATACCAAAGTTTAAAAACGAAGATGCAGAGAGAGATTTCTGGGCAACTCATAGTAGCACTGACTATTTCGATACCAAAAACGAAGTCTTTCTTGATTTATCGGAGCTAAAACTAACAGCCAAACCAATAACATTAAGATTGCCACTGTCTCTGATTTCCGATTTGAAAAGATTGGCCAATAAAAGAGATGTCCCCTATCAATCACTGATGAAAGTGTGGCTGGCGGAAAAGGTGCGGAAGGAAAATAGGGCCACTCGACAGTGATAGAATGAGGAATGAAATATAGAACGTTAGGAAAAACAAATTTAAAAGTGTCAGAAGTAGGACTGGGAGCGTGGCAACTGGCGGGAAAACCTTGGGGCTGGGATGTACCAGATGAGGACGAAAGCAAAAGGGCCCTTTATAAATTTGTCGAACTGGGTGGAAATTTCATCGACAGTGCTTGGGTTTATGGAAGAACTGATGAACCCGGGAAACATACGTCTGAGGAACTTATTGGTGAGTTTGTGAGAGAGTCGGGAAACAGAGAAAAAATAATTTTAGCCTCAAAGATTCCGCCTAAGAATCGGGTATGGCCAGCATGGAAAGGAGTATCGATTTCAGAGACATTTCCAGAACAATACATTGAAGAAATGGTGGATAGTTCACTAAAAAGCTTTGGATTGGAAACAATTGACTTGATGCAGTTTCATGTCTGGGATGATAGTTTTGCCGACGATGAGGGGTGGAAAAAGGCTATCCAAAAAATTACCCAAGCCGGAAAAGTAAAACACTGGGGAATATCGATAAATGATTATCAACCAAGTAATTGTCTAAAAACTTTGAATACAGGTCTAATTTCCACCATTCAGCTTATCTTTAATATCTTTCACCAATTACCCACAGATCGGCTTTTCCCTTACGCCAAGGAACACAATATTGGTCTAATTGCCAGGGTCCCTTTGGACGAAGGAAGTTTGACGGGAAGATTGACACTGGATAGTAAATTTGGGGATGATCTGAGGCCAACGTACTTTAGTGAAGAAAGATTAAAGAGCCTTATTCCCAGACTGGAGGAAATTAAAAAATTAATGGGTGAGGAAGCTAAAAGTTTGCCAGAGTTGGCTCTTCGTTTTATTCTGTCATTTGAGGAAATATCAACCGTAATTCCAGGAACAAGGAAAGTGAAATACGCTGAGGAAAACGCGGCAGTATCAGACGGAAGAAAGTTGTCGACAGAACTATTGGCCGAATTAAAAAAACAAGGATGGGAAAGAAACTTTTATGTCAGCAAAGACCCGTCAATGGAAAAAGACGGATATGTGGAGAAATAAAATATGAACATTAAATCAATAAGCCCCCATGATCAATCAGTAATCGGAGATACACCAATTTCAAGCGCTGAAGAAATTGAAAGCGCAGTGAAGAAAGCCAGGGAGGCATTGATTGGGTGGAAAAGTACCCCAATTGAAGAAAGATGTAAATATGTGACCAAATTTGGGGAAGAGCTAAAAGAAAACGGTGAGGAACTGGCCAAATTGATATCGATGGAAATGGGAAAGCCACTGACACAAGCAAGGGATGATGTGAATTCTGAATTGGCTTTTATAAAATATTACGCCGGAAATGGACCAAAGTTTTTGGCTGATGAAAAGGTGTGGGGAGATGAAAAAAATAATTTTCGAATGACTTATGAACCTTACGGGGTGGTGGCGTGTATTTGCCCGTGGAATTTTCCGATTTCGATGGTAACTTCGGGAATGTTGCCGGCATTAATTGCCGGCAATACAGTGGTGGTAAAACCCTCGGAATATACAACCTTGTCTCAGAAAAGAGTAGTGGAATTGATGCAAGAAACAAGGATTCCGGGTGGGGTGGTTAATTACGTTATTGGAGACAGAGGGGCGGGAGCGATACTGTTGCAGCAAAAAATTGATTTGGTGTGGTTTACCGGAAGCACTAGGGCGGGACAACAGATATTTAAGATAGCAGCGGAAAAATTTATTAAATCTCTTCTGGAAATGGGGGGGAGCAGCCCGGGAATTGTATTTGCTGATGCGGATTTGGATAATGCGATTGAAAATTTGTATTGGGCGAGGTTTTTAAATGCCGGACAGGTGTGTACAGCTGTGAAAAGACTATTTGTGGAGCGAGAAATATTTGATAAATTTGTGGCTTTGTTTAAAGAACGAGTAGAAAAAATAAGAGTGGACAATCCTCTCGGTGAGTCGGATATGGGACCACTGGTAAACAAAAATCAGTTGGATTTACTAGTTTCCCAAGTCGAGGACGCCAAAAGTAAAGGAGTAAAGATGGTGTGTGGCGGAAACAAAATTACAAAAATTGGACTAGAAAAGGGAAATTATTTCGAGCCAACTTTGATGACGGGAGTAACACCGGAAATGAAAGTGTTTAGCGAAGAAATTTTTGGACCAGTATTGCCGATTGTGCCGTTTGATAGTGAAGAGGAGGTGATCAAACTGGCCAACCAAACAGAATACGGTTTGAGTGCGGAGGTTTATACAACTGATTTGGAAAAGGCGGAAAGAGTGGCCAAACAAATTGAGTGCGGGGTGGTGGGAGTAAATACCGATAACTATTTTAAACCAGAAAGTCCTTTTGGGGGGTATAAAAAAAGCGGAATGGGGCGGGAATATGGCAGGGTGGGGATGCAGGAGTTTGCCCAAATAAAAGTATTGGCGGTGCAAAAATGATGGATAAAATAAAAAATAAACTAGAAAAAGAAGGAAAATTTTGGATAGCCTTTGTGGGGGATTCGATAACTTCAACAGAATGGGTGCATCCGAACTGGCGGGAAATAGTGGAGTATGTTTTGAAAGAAGAATTACAAAAAGTGTTTACTGATTATCGGATTCCCTCTTGGGGGATCCGTTGTTTTAATCATGGTTATGACGGGGCGACAACTAAAGATATTTTAGAAAAAATAACCAATAACCAAATTTCGATGACCAATTTGGATTTAGTGATAATGATGATGGGGGGAAATGATTCAGTGCTGGGGGTAAGTGGAGAGGAACACGGTAAAAATATAAAAACAATTGCAAAGAGTTTGGCAGAAAAAAATATCGATTTGGTTTATTCGACGGATAGTAAGCCATGGAACGAAAAAATAGCGGGAGTATATGGAAAATATGTAGAGATTGATAGAAATTTAAACTTAGAAAGTGTTAAATTCATAAACCTGTTTGAAGAATTTGATAAGTTTCCAAAGGAGCGAATTTTTACTTTTATATCGGAAGAAATTGCGGTGGTGGGGTTGAAGAAGGGAGATGTGGATTTTTTACATCCAAACCAGTTGGGAAATGCCTATATCGCTAAAACAATTTTGAGAGAAGTGTTTGGTGTGGATTTTGATCCGGAAAAATATATTAAAACGACACTTTCTGGGGAAAAATACCCGCAATACTAAAAAGCTTTCTGAAATACAGGCAAAAAAATAATGAAGCTTAGATCTTAGATTTTTTGATGACCCGGTGAAAGGAATCGAGGGCTAAAACTCCGTAAGTGTCAAGGAGACGGGAAAAAAGGGTGTCGAGGCAACGGCAGGCGTAAGATTTTTTGTCGGAGAGGGGGGAATAAAGAAAAGTGTTGCCAACTTTTTTTCGTTTTAGAAGTTTTTTGGTAGCCATGCGGGTCATCACCGTCATGATAGTGGTATAGGCCAGATTCCCTTTTAATTTGGCTTTAACATCGGCCGGTTTTAGGGGAATTTTCGAATCCCACAAAACGTCCATGATTTTTTGTTCAAGACCGCCAAGAAGACCACATTTACTGGAACAATGACAAGAGCAGGACATGTGCAAATTATACTACATATGTAGGACAAAAAATTCCACAGAACGTAATAAAATTATTAAATTTTAAACGTTTTTATTGTGTCATGGTATAAACTTACATCATGACACAAACACAACAAAATCTCCTGAAAGCTTTCGCCGGGGAATCACAAGCCCGAAATAAATATCAAACCTTTGCCAAAGTAGCCCGGAAAGAAAATCTAGAATGGATAGCCCGGATATTTGAGGAAACGGCGGATAATGAAAGGGTACATGCTGAAGAATTATTTGAATTAATTACTGAACCGGTGCAAGCCGAAGGTAATCTGGAAATTGTGCCAGCCTATGGGACAACGATAGAAAATCTGGAAGCGGCGGCCGAGGGTGAGAGATACGAGTGGACCAAAATGTATCCGGATTTTGAAGAAGTGGCTAAAAGCGAAAAAGAAGTTGAAGCTGTTAGATTGTTTGGAGAATTAAAAGAGGTAGAGGAAAAACACGAAGAAAGATATATTATTTTGGCTAAGAAACTGGATAGCAAAACGCTTTATAACAGCGATGTCGAATTGGAATGGAAATGTGTTAACTGCGGTTATATTCATAAAGGCAAGACTCCCCCACCGACCTGCCCCCTGTGTAAAAAACCGTTTAGTTGGTACATGCCGTTGGGGCTGGTGAGATAGAATGATAAATCTGCGGCGGCCGTATCTCTTAGTCCCCAAACTGATTCAACAATTGACCTGGGGCGGAGATTATGTGGTGAAGACAAAAGGGTTAGAAAATGACAAAAATATTAATAAATTCCGGATCGGACAGAGCTACGAGTTATTTTCGGGAACAAAATTACTGCTGGGAAATGAAAATATAGAACGGGAGGCGGAGGTGGGATTTGCCGAAAAAGAAGCAACGGTTGATGGAATTTTTTCCTTAGAACAAGGAACTAATTATATTGATTTGAACGAATTGGTGGTGGCAAGTCCGGAAGAGGTATTGGGTAAAAAAATATTTGAAAAGTACGGTAAGATGCCGCTTCTGATTAAACTGACCCAAGCCAAAGGAAATTCGTTTCAGTTACATATTAAGCCGGGGGTAAAACATGAGCGGTGGGTGCCAAAATCGGAAAGCTGGTATTACTTTGAAAAAGGAAAACTGACTTGCGGCATAAAAAGAGGAATTCCGATGACTGATTACAAAAATGCCTGCGTGGAAATTGACAGATACATGCAGGATCTGGGTCAGGAAGTAATAAACGGTAAAGAAACGGTGGAAGAAGTCAGAGAAAAAGCTAAAATGTTTATCGCGAAAATTGATCAGTGGCAATTTGTCCAGACAAAATATGCCGAGGCGGGAGAGGTTTTTGATATGAGTGCCGGAGGACTGCATCATTCATGGGAAGAAGATTTGGAGCTACCGGCAGGCAATATCCTCTATGAAGTTCAGGAAGACAGGATGGACCCAATATCGACAGTGAGAGCTTTTGATCAAGGAAAAATAAACGGGGACGGAACGATGCGGGAAATTAATATTGAGGATTATTTTCAACTACTGGATACCAGTCAAGAGCTAAACGAAAGAGGTTTTGAGGCAAAAAGAACAAATGAAAATAATGTTTTCACTACGGCAGATTACGCCATGGATGTTTTGACGATAAGGGGCGGGAAAGAGGAAGAATTAGGAGGTTCCTTTGGGCACTTCTTTGTGAAAGAGGGAGGGGTGATGATTGAGGGCGGAGAAGGGAAGGTTAAGTTGAGTAAAGGGGCAAGCTGTTTTGTACCGGAAATCGTCGGGAATATAAAGATAAAATCGGAAACTGAAGAGTCGGTAATTCTGAAAACTTACATTCCAATAAATGATGGTTTTTGACCCACCACGGCGGGCTGGCACTTAGGGCAAAAGAAAGTACCACGACCACCGAGCTTAAGACGCTTAATGGGGGTTTGGCAGACGAGACAGGGTTTCCCGTCCCGCTGATAGACCCGAAAAGAAAATTGATTTTGACCTTTGGTGCCGTCGGGGCGAAGATATTTTTGATCGCGGGCAGTAGAACCACCGGCTAAAACCGATTGACGCATGATGTCGATAAGAGAACGGTGGAGCTTTAGAGCTTTGGAGCGAGAGATGTGTTGGGCGGGGATTTGGGGGTGAATTTTGGCCAAAAATAGGACGTCGTTGGCGTAGATATTGCCGACTCCGGCAAAATAATGCTGATCGAGAAGAACTAATTTGATGGGGCGTCGCGTCGAACGCGATTTTAATTGGGAATAGAGATATTCGGGGGTAAATTGAGGACTGAAAATGTCGAGGCCTAGGTTTTTTTGAACTTCGACAAGCTCAGTTTTTGATAAGAGTTTGATCCAACCGAATTTACGTTGGTCGTTGAAAAAAAGTTTAGACTTATCAGAAAAAGTGAAAATAAGGCGGGTAGAGCGGGGATTTATGGTTTTGGTGGGATGGCCAAGCATGTAATCCCCTAGAATCAATTGGCCGGTCATTTTGAGGTGGACAAGAAGAACCAAACCATTTTCAAGATAAATCGAGAGCTGTTTACCTAGACGGGAAAATTTAATAATTTTTTGCCCTTCGGCAAGCTCAGGGTTACCAAGAAAGGATTTCTTATTTAGAATCTCGACGTTTTGGATGGTGAGGCTGAGAATTTTATCCTCAAGAAAGAGGCGGATAACTTCAACTTCGGGTAATTCGGGCATGGAATCAATTATAAATTACGTCCACAGGATTTCGTAAGACTCAAAATTACGAATTACGAATTTTCGATTAAAACCTAAATTAAATCGTCAAGATCGACGGTAGAGACGGTGGGATTGGAAGCTAGGCGGTCAAGGCCGACGAGCATGTCGGTGAGGCTGTCTTTGATAGAGGAAAAAGAGTTGAGATAAACTTGAGTTTGAGTGATATAACCCATAACTAAAACCAAATCAGATATTTGTTTGCCACCACTTATTACTTGAGAAATTTGAAAGAAAAGAATGAGGGAATAAAAAATAACGGCAGTGTTTTGGAGAAGATTCCATTCGGCGTTACCCCAATTAACCAAACGGCGAAAGTGACGGGACCAGGACCTTTGTTCGAGGTCGAAATCATTGCTGTCCTGAAGTTTGGCAAAATAAGTTTCAGTGTGAGTGTTTAATATCTTTTTTAAATGGGCATAGCGCTGGGTAGAATAAAAATCAACGACGTAATAGACAGATATGTAGGCAATATTGAGAACAAAGGCGGGAAAATCGAGAAACAATAAAATGGCCGGAATAAAGAGAATGGAGACGAGGGAGTCAATACCGGGTTGCTTAATTAAATTGAGGGTGGAGGAGGAGGCATCAGAAAAATTTCTGATAGCCTGAACGATTTCATGGCGTTCTGATTTGGAGAATGTTTTTAGGTCGGAGAGAAAAAAGTTGTGAATGTCAAAAGAGACAGCGGCAATTTCATACTCTAGTTTGGTAATGGAACGGAGACGAGTGAGATTGTCGATGACCCGAATAAGAAAAATGTAAAAGACAGCCAAAACAACTGATTCCGGGGGTGCTTTTTGCTCGAGAAGTTTGATGACTGTAGAAAACTGATAGATGGTAACCAAGGGGAGAATGGCGGAGAGGAAGCGAATAAAAAACCAGAAGAGTAGGGATTTTTTGTTTTGACAGATTTTGAGAATAAAACTAACTACTTTATAGGTTTGAGGATGCATTAAATTAGTATAAAGTTAAAAGTTATAAAGTTTATAAAGTAAAATAGACCTATGAATGAAAATATATATGACACAATTATAATCGGATCGGGGCCGGCTGGTTTAACGGCGGCAATATACAACGTTCGAGCGGCATTGAAAACAGTGGTGATCGCCGGAAATATACCCGGAGGACAATTGATAATTACCACTTTGGTGGAAAATTGGCCGGGGTTCCCCAATGGGGTCGGCGGGTTGAAACTGATGATGGATATGCGGGAGCAGGTAAAGAACTTGGGGGTGACTATTCAAAACGATATCGTTTTGAAAATAAAATCCACCCTCAATCCCTCCTTTCAAAAAGGAGGGATGTTTGAGGTTGCCCTTGGTAGCGGCAAAACTTTAATTTCAAAGGCGGTGATTGTGGCAACTGGGGCGGAGGCGAGGTGGCTTTCGATACCCAAAGAACAGGAGTTAATCGGTAAAGGCGTTTCAGGTTGTGCCACTTGCGATGGGAATTTTTTTAGAGACAAGATAGTGGCGGTAGTGGGCGGCGGAAATGCGGCTTGTGAAGACGCGGAGTTTTTGGCTAAAATCTGCCAAAAGGTTTATTTAATTCATCGGAGGGATTCTTTGAGAGCAATTGCAATAGAGGCAGAGAGGGTGTTGAAAAACTCAAAAATTGAAATGATTTGGGATAGTGAAGTAGTGGGAATCAATTACGAATTACAAATTACGAATTACAAATTAGAAAAACTTCAAAACATTAAAATAAAAAACAATAAAACCGGAGAGGAAAAAGTGATAGAAATCGATGGATTGTTTGTGGCCATCGGCAGAATTCCGGCAACAGATTTTTTGAAAGGTATGGTGGAAATGAAGGAAACTGGTTATATAATCACCGGGAAAAATCCGGAATATATAACCATGACCAGTGTCCCGGGAATTTTTGCGGCCGGTGATTGCATGGATGATAATTACCGGCAGGCGGTGGTGGCGGCGGGAAGCGGGGCCAAGGCAGCGATTGATACCGAGAGGTGGTTAATGACGGTTTAAACCCCTCTATCCCTCAATAAACTCGGGACATCTCCCCTTGAGAAAAGGGAGAAATACTTAAGGTTTTTTACTAAATGTTTCGTCGGCATTAAGGGTTTTGGCAGATTCTGGGGTATAAGGAGCGATAAAGACCAAAACGGCACCATCAGGATCTTTGATAACCATTTCTAAAGTACCCCAGTAGTAATGTCGAGGAGAAACAGCGATGTCGATTTTGTTTTTGCGACAAAGATTGACGATAGTTTCCAGTGAATCAACCTTGATCATGAGAGAAATCTTGGAACTATTGATGTGCTCTTTGAAAGTGGCGGCTTTGACGGCCCGATGACCATCGGCAATTTCCAAAACTCCCCCACCGGTCTCAAAGACGATCCCTGAATAATCTTCTTTAACCTGACAATTAGGACCGTATTCAAATTAGTTTTTTGATTTTGGCAACAAAAATTTCTTTAGAAAATTTTTGACCCTGACGGATACAATCTTGGAAATTAAATTTGAGTTTTTGAAATCTGGTGATAGCGGCGACGAGAGATTCGACGGTAGGATCGTTAAAAAAAATACCGGTTTTACCGTCAATAACTGATTCTAGATAGCCACCACCCCTAAAGGCAATTACCGGAGTGCCGCAGAGCATTGACTCGACTGGAGTGATACCAAAATCTTCGTCGGTAGATAGGGCCAAAAAGGCTCTGGCGCCAGCATAGTATTTGACTAATTCCTCGTCAGAAACCCGACCTAAAAATTCAACATTGGTTTTGGATAGATTTTTTAATTGTTTATATTCAGTATAGTAACCGGCAGGTTCACCGATAATTTTGAGATTGACGTCAAGTTTGATTGCAGCTTTGACGGCCAGATCAAGACCTTTACCGCCAACAATACGGGAGATAATTAAGTAATAATCCCCCTTCCCAACTTTAGGAACTGCAGGAAGTGAAACCGGGGGGTAGATAACAATGGCTTTTCGGCGGTAAAATTTCCAGATTCGGGCGGCAACATTATGGGAGTTAGCGACAAAAATATCGACTTTTTGAGCTTGAACAAAATCGTATAGGCGCATGAAGTGACCGACAACAGCAGCATAGACTTTGACAATCCAGTACTTCTGAAAACCAACTGAAGTGGTGTAACCATAAAGCCAGCGGGGAGGGGTGTGACAGTAACAAATTTCTTTAGTTTTCTCCCCTTTTCTGAATCCTTTAGTAATGTACCAGCCAGCAGAGCCGATAACGATGTCATAATCAGAAAAGTTAAAACTTCCCCAAATTAAGGGGGTTAAAAAACGAAGAGGACTGTGGAGATAGGAGCTAAAAAAGGGAATATAGTGGACCCAAGAAGGAATAAGACGACGATGTTTGAAATGTTTGTAGGCAGATGATCCTTTTTTATAAAAGGCGGTGTAAATGGGAGCATCAGGATACATGTCGGATAAGGCCAAGAGGACTCTTTCGGCACCGCCATATTCTTTGAGGTAGTCGTGAACCAAAGCAATTTTGAGATTTTTAGTCATGTTAAAACAATGAGGTTTGATTTGATTGTACTGTAACCAGAGGCTTTTGAGGATTTTTTTTGGCCAGACGAGAGGCGAGGGATTTGAAACCGTAATCAGTAAAAAGAATCTGAAGACCGGAATAAATATCCTCATTTAGACGGCTGGATTTAAGGCGGAATTTAAGAGGAATGTTGTCAATAAGTTTGGCCAACTTCTGGGAAAGATAGGCGTTACTTTTGTCGTTGGTGAGTTTTTCTTTGATAGAAGACTTGATCTCATCAAGATGAGAATAAATAGAGTCGAGGGAGGAATATTTATCTAATAATTCAGTGGCAGTTTTGGGGCCGATACCGGACACGCCCGGATAATTATCAGACATATCCCCCATCAAAGCTTTAAGGTCAACAACCAGGGAAGGAGGAACACCGAGTTTGTCTTTGACTTCGGCCGGACCAAAAATTTTGGTCTCGGAGAGACCACGGACAGGAACAAAAAGATTGATTGTGTCGGTAACCAACTGCATTAAATCTTTATCGCCGGTAATAATGGTGATTTTTTTAATTTTTTTAGTATATTTTTTGGTTATTGTAGCTATCAGGTCGTCGGCTTCGAAACCGCCCATGGCTATTGAAGGAATGTTGGCGGTTTTAAGAGTTTCAGGAAGAAGGGGTAATTGGACAAGGAGGTCATTTTCGGCGGGTTTACGTTTGGCCCGGTAACCGATAAACTCCTGGGAACGGGAAACAGGGCCGGGAGAATCGAGGCAAACAATAAGATGACTGGGTTTTAATACGTCGATAGCCGATAAAAGCATGGAATAAAAACCATAGAGAGCGTTGACCGGCTGGCCGTTTCGGGTCAGAGGCGGGATGGAATGATAGGCACGGTGAATAACGGCGTGACCGTCGACGATGACCAAATGAGACATAAATTAATTACGAATTAGAAATTACGAATTACGAATTAAATGAGAAACACTGAATTATAACCCAAAGGAATCAATAAACTGGTAAAATTTTGTAATGGAACAGCACCCGATTCCACAACAGATTTCATCATACGAATTTAAATTGGTAGGGGAAATGACTCTGAAACAATTTGGTAAGGCGGCGGGAGGCATAATTTTAGCCTTGATTGTTAATTCGTCTCATCTGGTGTTTTTCATTAAGTGGCCGTTGGTTTTTGTTTTCGCGGCCGGAGGATTGGCGCTGGCCTTTGTGCCATATCAGGATAGGCCTCTGGAAACGTGGCTTTTGGCCTTTATTAAATCAATTTATAACCCGACAATTTATATTTACAAAAAAAGAGCCATGAAAAACTGGCTGGACGTGGATTTGAGCAGAAATTTGGCCCAGATTAAGGCAGAAGAAGAGGAGGAAGATGAGAAAAGGCCGGTAAAGGAAAGGGCTAAAGTAAAGGAATTTATTGAGTCGCTGCCGTCAGTGGGGAGGGAGGACAAAACCCCCCGCCCTGCGGGCGCCCCCCTTGAAGAAAGGGGGCCAAAAGTGAAAACTGAAACCAAGGATAAAAAACAAACCGTTGATATCCAAAAAAGTTCCGACGAACCAAGGGAGGATTGGAGCGGGGGAAGACCGGATTTGAAATTAAAAAGAGAAAAATTAGGAGCAACCGGAAATATAGTCTTTGGAGAAATTCCCATGCCGGATATTCCGGATGTCCCAAACCTGATAGTGGGAATGGTGACGGATAGTAATAAAAAAATTGTGGAGGGGGCGATTGTAGAGATACAGGATGTGGAGGGAAATCCAAACCGGGTGCTGAAAACCAATTCTTTGGGACAATTTAAAACCTCAACTCAATTAACAAACGGTGACTATCTGATCGTAACAGAAAAAGATAAAATGACCTTTGATAGGGTGAAATTAACACTGTCGGGGCAGATTGTGCCGCCGGTGAAGATAATTGCCAAATAGAAGAGAGGACTAGAATAAGTTATTATTAAGCAATGCCTGTCGACCCGATAAAAATTGCCATTAGAGGAAGCACTCAAGAGCATCTGCCAATCGAGGACATAATCGACGGGATTGTAATTTTAAAAGACGGCGGGGCGGCGCAGGTGATGCAGGTGTCGTCGGTGAACTTTGATTTGCTGTCGGAACGGGAACAGGGAGCTTTGGTTTTTGCTTATGGGGGAATATTAAACTCGCTGAATTTTCCGATTCAAATAATGGTCAATTCCACAACCAAGGATGTGGGGGTGTATTTGAAAAACCTGGTTAGAGCTGAAGAAGAACAAGAAAATTCGCAATTAAAGGGGAGGATTGCTTCATACCGAAAATTTATTGAAGAGACGGTTAAGCGAAACGATGTATTGTCAAAAACATTTTATGTAATCGTGCCATTTTCACCGATGGAGCTGGGGTTAAAGAGCGCCGGAAACCAGATTTTAGGATCGGTGATAGGTAAATCAAAGGGTAATTCGGGTTTGCCGTTTCAAAAGGAGTACATCGTCGAAAAGGCTAAGGCGAGCCTTAGTCCAAAAAGGGATCATCTGGAAAGGTTGTTCTCCCGACTGGGTCTCGAGATTAAAATACTGGATACTAAGGAGTTAATTGAGTTATTTTATAGAATTTATAATGAGGAAACAGCGGCGGTCCAAAAGGTAGCGAGCGTTAATTTTACAGCACCGATAGTGACGACGAAGAAATAAAAATTAAAAAAATCTAAAATCTAAATTCTAAATTAAAACCAAAAAACAAAATGAAAATTAATGAATTATTTAAGAAAAAGAAAAAAGTTGAACCGGTGACGGAAGTGAAACCGAGTGGGCAGGGGCCGCCTTCGTCAATAGCGACTTCGGCGAGCCAAAGTAAACCATTTGTAGAGGGGTTGGTGTCGGTGAAGGATATTATTGCCCCATCGGCATTGGAAGTGGATTTTGACCATGTCCGGATTGATAACAAATACTACCGGACTTGTTTTGTAGCCGGATATCCCCGATTTGTAGGATTAAATTGGCTGTCAACCTTAATTAACTTTGACGCTTCACTAAAAGTGTCGATGTATATTTACCCGACCGACGGGAAAGAAATATTGGATGATTTGAGGCGAAAAATCGCGGAAATGGAGGCGGAAATCAGCACCGATATTCAGAGGGGCCGGGTGGTCAATCCGTCAACTCAAGCCAAACTTGAGGATGCTCTTAATCTGCAGGCAGATTTGGTTAAGGGCGAGGAGAGATTTTTTCAATTTGGACTCTATGTGACCATCGAGGCACCGACAAAGGATGAGCTGAACCGAATTACAAAAAATTTAGAAGCGGCTTTAGGAGCGCTGATGATTGTGTCCAAAAAAGCGACCTTACAAATGGAAGAGGGGTTTATCACAACGCTACCGCTGTGTTCGGATAGAATCGGGGTCAGCCGAAATATGGATACGACGTCGCTGGCGACGACTTTTCCTTTTGTATCATCTGATTTATCGGACGATAAGGGGATTATGTTTGGTATTAATGAGCATAACGGCAGTTTGGTGATCTTTGACCGATTTAGCATGCAAAACTACAACTCGGTGGTATTTGCCTCGGCCGGGGCCGGTAAGTCGTACATGATTAAACTCGAAGTAATGAGATCGCTGATGCTGGGAACGGAAATAATTGTCATTGATCCGGAAAATGAGTACCGGGTATTGGCAGAAGCGGTGGGGGGGCAGTATATTGCCTTTGGTTACGGCGAAGATTCAAAAATTAACCCTTTTGATTTGTCACTGACGATAGAGGAAGGAGAAAACGCTCTCAACGATAAGGTCCTAACTTTACATAAAATGTTTAAGATAATGCTGGGGGCGATGGATCCGATAGAGGAATCGGTGCTGGACAAGGCGGTAATGGAGGCCTACAAATCCAAGGGGATTACCCCTGATCCGGAAACACAAAAAGGAGAGGCACCATTGATTGAGGATTTATATAAATCATTAATCGGGATGGAAGATGAAAGAGCTAAGAACTTGGCAGCCAGAATGGAAAAATATATTAAGGGGTCTTTTGCCGGTATTTTTAACCAAAAAACCACAGTAAATTTAAAAAACAAATTTGTGGTATTTGGAATTCGAAACCTGGAGGAAAGTTTAAGGCCGGTGGCAATGCATATTGTTTTGGATTACATTTGGACAACTATTAAAAAGGAATTAAAGAAAAGGATTTTAGTGGTGGATGAGGCCTGGTATCTGATGCAGTTTGAGGATTCGGCGGCGTTTTTGCGGGGAATTGTGAAGCGAGGCCGAAAATATTATCTTGGCGTAACCACCATTACCCAAGATGTGGATGACTTTTTGGAAACACCTTACGGTAAAGAGATTGTAACCAATAGCGCTATTCAAATATTGTTGAAACAACACAGCGCGGCCATTGATATGGTGGGCAATGTTTTTTACCTGTCTGAAGGTGAAAAACAACTATTGCTGACGGCTGATAAGGGCGAGGGAATATTTTTTGCCGGACAAAATCATGTGGCGATTAGAGTAATCGCTTCGGAGGAAGAACATAAACTGATTACTTCAAATCCGGAAGACATATTGAAAAGCAAAAAAATATTCGAACAAAAACTTAATGAACAAAAAAAGTTTTTGTCTCCCCCGCTGACAACTACTAATCCGCCCAAACCTCAAATTTTAAATGAACCAGTAGGTTTAAACACACTTATAGAAGTACCTATGACACCGGTAGCCGCCTCCGCTCAAGAGAGCTTTGACGTGCCAAAGGAAAACAAGGTATTGTTTACAACTGAGGTGGAGGGAGAGATAAATCCGGTGGAAGAAGAACTGCAAAAAAAGATTGAAAAAATGGAAGCGGAGGAAAAAGAGGTTATTGCGGAACACCAACGAAAAGCTGAGGGAGAGAAGGCGACGGAGGAGAAAAAGCTAAGTGGGACTTTTAGTAATTTCGGGGGACTACCGAAATATCAGGAGTTGTTTAAGGCACCGAAATTGCCGCCACTTCCAACAATAACCAATAACCAAACCTCAAATTCAAACCCCTCTAAATCTCCCCTTGACAAGGGAGACTTAAAAAAACCCCTGTTTATGAATCAACCGGAAGAGCCGACAATTCCCCAGCCGGCGCAATTGAGTAAAAAACCACAACCAACCTTTGTTGAAACTAAAACGGATGAGCCCTCCTCCGCTGATGCTTCGGCGGGTAAAGCGGGTAAAATGGATTATGATAAATTGTTTGGCAATGTGGTGGATGAGGGAAAATCGGTTTTGGCCGGTTCATTGTCGGGAACAAAAGATGCTAATAACAAGCCCGACTCCGTCCCGGCTAAAGCCGAGGACTACGTCGGGTAAATCCGCTATAATCTAAAGAAATGGCAAAGTGGTCAGTAAAAACAATGCCGGAATTGATTGAAAAATTGCGGCTATTGGCTAAAGATGAAAAAAATCTTTATGGTGACAGGGCTATCTACGATGACTGCGTCCGCTTATTCGGACAATTAAGAAGGAGTTTTGATCCAAAAAATCCGGGTGAGATGGCGGAAATTCTTAGACTGGAAATTTTGGCACATCCTGATTACGAAGAAACCACATTAGAAGAATTGTGGCCGGAAAAAGTTGAGCTAGAAACAAAATTGTCCCAAGCAGAAATTGAGGCTTTAATTGAGGAACATGAAGCAGCAGGTGAAAAAAGAAAATTGGAAATTGAACAAAAACTAAGGAAAGAAACCGGAGAGAAAAATGTTAGAACCTTTATAAAAAGACAGAAAGAAATAGCCAGAGAAAAAGCAGAAACGAAAGTAGAAAAGATTGAGAGGAAAATTGAAGAAAAGGTAGAGAAAGTATTGCCGGAAGATACACCTAAAGAAAGGGTGGCTGAAGTGGTTGAAAAGATAAAAAAGGTGGTTTTGGATGAAATTCCGAAAGATGAAGGCAAAATCGACGGAAGGAAAATAAGAGATGAAATAAGAACGGTGGTAGGTAAAAACCCGGAGGCGGTGGAAAGATTGGCTACAAGAGGAGAAGAGATAGTAGCCGGAGAGAGAGTGAAAAGATTCGCCAATGATTTGGGGGAAAGACTGGCAAGACAAATTTCGGACAATCCTGAAATTCAAGAAAGAATAAGGGAAGTGATAGGATCACGGGCGAAACGGGTGATTTATGTTGAAGATGCAAACATTTTTCAGGCAAGAGAAGTTGACGGAGAGGTAAGAACTTTGGTTGAGGAAATCGGAGCCGGTGAAATAAGCGGGACGGTATTAAAACAAGCAGACTTGGAGGTGGAGAGATTTTTAGAAGAAAAGGTGGAAGTGGTGGACAAAGCTAGATCTGGAGAGGTGAAGGAAAGATTTGAAGCGGCAATGACAGAAAGTTTTTGGGGGGAAGAGGCAATAAATCCGGAACAGAAACAGGCAGTGGAAGATTTTGAATCAATGGTTGATAAGATTTTTTATCACCGGGCAGAAAAACCAAGATTAGATATCGAACCATACCGGCAGGTGGCTGAGGCATGGGCAACGAGTCCAGATAGGGGGGTAGAGCCAGCTCGGGCAGAGAACAGTTGGCATGAACTGCGGGGGGTGATGGGGGTATTGAGGATAAAACCAAAGGAATTTAACAGAATGGTAGAGCTTTACAAGAGAGGAAATAAGCTTTTGGGAGACAAGCTACCAAATATTCCGGAAATAAAATTTACGGAAAAAATAATGAAGCTGGCAGCAGAAAACAAAGAAGTTTTAGGGATGATTAACTTTACACAGAGGTTTGTGGCAATTACCGATACTTTTAACAGTCTGGGAGGAAAAATATTGGTGAAAATGGGGGTGGAAAAAGCAGGCTGGGGACTGGTGGAGCGGGTGGGTGGACAGGCGGGAGTGACATTTGCTAAAGAGGCGCTGACGATTATCGGGAAGGAAGGATTTAATAAGGGGATAATGACCATACTTAAGGGAGTTTTGGGTGGAGGGGTGAAGGCGGCGGGGGGGGCAACGGGGACGGCTGGGGCAGGCGGAGGGATTGCGGCGGCATCATCGGCTCTCTTGGCGTCAAATCCAGTTGGTTGGGCAATAGCAGCGGTTTTGGTGGTGGCGGCGGCAGCGGTGGTAGTGTGGAAAACAGTGATTGCCCCGGTGTTAAACGGGGTTAAAAACTTTTTGCAAAAGAATCTCAATATTGATTTGAATAGAGTAAAAAGTTTTATTGCCGAAGATTTGGGGTTGGGAAAGTTTGCCGGTGGGGTGGGACAATTCTTTTTTGACGTGGGACTTTTTTTGGTGGGGTTGCCGGCGTTGCTGGCAACAATAAATTTTACAGCAGTGATTGCGCCGGTGTTTATATTTTTTATGGTGGGGATGTTGGGATACTCCCTACTTCAGTCGAGTTTGGTGTCGAGTTTGGTGCCGCCACCACCGACCGGAGGGGGGAACTGTGTACTTAAGTCGGAGACAGAAAACGGAATGATAAATTGCGACCAAACGGCACCGGAAAACGAGGTGGCAGGGGTGAATAAAGGTAGTTTTATATCACTGGCCAACCGATGGAGAACGGGGAAAAATTATTCGGAGGAATGCTACAACGATACGGTTAACCGGGCGCTGTGCGCCGGAATTAATCCGGCGTATGCTTTGTGGGCCTGGGTTCATGAATCGGGGGCGAGTAATTATTCGATTGCCGGTGTTGAAGATTTTGGAATCCATTTTATTCCGGAAAAGAAAAATTTTGATAAACAAATTACAGCATTTTTTAAATTGGACATGGGAACGGCATGCCCAGATTTAGAATATTGGCTATCAATGGCAACCAATTACTTAACCGGCGGTTGTGATCCAAGTGTGATGGTAGGAAAGACGAACGGGTATATGTATTTGAAAGAAATGCGGGATACTTGGGGTTGGGTGAGTAGTTTGCCAATGCCGGCAAATATTCAGGTGTCGGCGGGAGGACAAAACTGTGAGAATGTAGGGAAGAACGGTGACAATAAGCCAACCAATGAGTACACCGACGAGAACGGAAACGTGTGGGTTTGTTACGGAAGCGGAGGAGTAAATCCTCCGGGATTTGATCCGTGGGATCCGACAATTCCGGTACCCGAAGGGTGCCCCAACGGGAGACCGACAAGTGGCGGTTTTACCCAAGGGCCTTTTGCCCCGGGTTGTACTCACCAGAACATGCAATCACCGGCAGTAGATATCGGGACCGGAAACGGGACGCCAATTTACGCAACTCACCCGGGGGTGGCAGTACTGGGGAGTGACAGTACTTACGGGTTTTATATTGATATTCACGGAAAGTGTGAGGGTAAAGATTTTTTCACCAGATATGCCCATATGCCCCTTGGAGGTTTTAGGGTAGGTAATAATCAAACGGTAAGGAAAGGAGACCAGATAGGGATTGTTAATAATACCGGTAGTTCAACCGGACCGCATTTGCATTACCACATTACCGGATTGGATACCAATAAATTTGGGCAATACTTGGGATTGTCAGTGGCCCAAACAGTTCAGTTGTGGGGCTGTTGCGGGAGCTGGAACGGGAAGTACTGTCCGTAGTAAGATAGAGTAATGAATCGAAAATCGATCGGGCTGATGGCGGCGCTGGTACTGTTGGTGGCGGGAATATGGTGGGTGAGTGCGAGGGAAAAGACAGAAAACGGGGAAATTGTGATAAAACCGGAGACAATAATTGAATCGGTTGACCCGTTTTTACCGATAGAATTAAAGAGGCCGGTGGAAATAAACTGGGATGGTTTCGAAATGGAAACGAAAACGGAAACAGAAAAGATGTCGGTTGAAGTAAAGGGGTGGAGCGAGACAGAAATTAGAAGGGCGGTAACGACCTTGGGTGAAAATTTGGGCACTTTGAACCAAAAGGAAAACTGGACAACTTTCGGCAATGAGGCAAGAGGTGGTTTTATTGACCGGCTTAACAATTTAGTTGAGTGGCAAAAAAGAATTGACAACAAAGATTCGATTCCAAAAGGTAAATTGCCAAGCCAGAATGAGGCCCGGGTAAAAGTAGCTAATTTGGTGGAAAAAATTTCCGGAGAAAAAGCAACTTTGGCCTGGGGGCAAACAAAATACGTGAAGATACTGTATCCCCAATGGGTTGAATGCCCGCTTGACGAGGCTGACATGATGGAGGTAGAGGCTGATATGTTAATTGAGGGTAAAAAAATCACTAAGTTTTACGGGAAAATGGTGACGGCAGTGGTCGGGAAAAGCGGGGAAATAATTAAATTAAGCTTAAGTTTACCGTCAAAGATAACCGGTAAAAGCGAGACGGTAAGTCTTAAAACGGGAGAAGAAATAAAAAGCGGGAGAATTAATAATTTTGGAATAAAAGAAACGAACGCAGGCCGGGAAACGGAAACGGGCAATTTGAGAGTTAATGCCGTATCGGGCGAGCTGGTTTATATATACAATGCCAAGGGTAATTGGTTAAAACCGTACTTGGCAATTGAGGGAAATACTTTTGTTAAAAGTACACCTTTAAGGGTATCAATGCTTTATTCGGCGACAAAATGAAAAAAATATATAAGTACCGGGTGATAATATTTTTGATTGTCGTTGTCGGACTGATGGGGATGACGCGATGGAACTACCGAAATTATCCTTGGGAAAAAGTGGAGGTGGAGACGCCCCTGATCCCCTCACCTACGACCACCAGCGCCCCGGTAATTGATGCGGACTATCCGTTGTGGAACCTATTACCCTACAAGGGAAAAGGGTTTGTGGTGGACCGTTACATTGAGCCGTTAACACTGGTGGTGGCAGTAAGGGGAATTGACAAAAAAATGGCGCTAAAGGAAGTGTTAAAATGGTTAATAGAAAATCAGGTGGCAACTGAAAGTCATAAGTTGGTAATTAGTAATTAGTGAGTAGTAATTGGTAAAATAAAAAGATGAAAAATAAAACTCTTTTGTTTTTAATGATTTTGTTTTCGGCGGTTATTTTAGGCGGGTGTCAGACGGCAAAACCGGCGGAAAATTTAAATGAAAACGTAGTGGAAAAAACGGGAGAAGTTAGGGTAAAAACCGGGGATGAATATATACTGGCAACTGATTCCGGATTGGTAAATATGACCAGCCAAAAAATAAATTTAGATAATTATATGAAAAAGAAAATTAAGGTGACGGGGATGTTTTCGGGTTCGACGCTGTATGTAGACAAGGTGGAGTTAGTTAAGTAGAACTATCGACGGTGGCCGATAATAACGGCGGTAATATTATCTTTGCCGCCGGCACGATTGGCGAGAGCGATTAGGGACTTGGCGGCGGTATTAATAGGCTGATTATTAAGAATAAATTTAATTTGGTCGGAGGTAATGTCACCTTTATCGACATAATCAGAAAAACCATCAGTACAGAGCAGAAGAAATTCATCTTCCTGAAGAGAAATATTTGTTCGATAAAGATCCGAAGCGTTGTGACCCAAGGCTCTGGTAACAATTTTTCTACTGGTTTGTATCTCAACATGGTCGCGGGTGAGTAGGTCCATTTTACCCGTTTGCCGATTGATACGATAGGCGCGGCTATCGCCGAGATTGAAAACGTCAAAGTGATTTGGGGAAGTCTCGACGGCACCAACGATGGTGGTGGCGGCTCCCTGACCATTAGTAATAATTTCGGCATTGGCGTCGGAAACAGCCAGGGGGATATTTCTCTTTTTCCCAAGTAGACTGCCGGCGGTTTGAACGGCGGCCCGACTGGCAATTTCTCCGCGTTTCTCTCCGCCAACTCCGTCGCAAACAAGATAAACCCCCCCGGCGGGATGAACAAAAAGGGCATCCTCGTTATTGGGCCGTTGTCGTCCCCGGCTGGTAGCACCAAAGGCGTGAACCGGCGGGGGTACTTTTTCGGAAATTTTAGTCAATTCAGTAGCATGTCCAACAGACATTCTAGTCAGGAAGAAACCGCCGCTTGTTTCATCTTTGAGGATAGTAAACTGGTGGTGGCCGATGGTTTTGTCGTGACCGCCAAGAAAAGACCAATCTCCTCTACCGATAAAATTCCGGTCGGACGGCAGAATAAAATCATTTTCTGGTGTGGAAAAAATAGCGTTCCGGGTTCGGACATGGATTT
>JBBTXE010000005.1:0-32412 GCA_038062455.1 Patescibacteria group bacterium | reverse complement strand
CCGATGACTTGGAGTTTATACCCTGGCCCCGTCGTCCCGATGCCGACGTTGCCGGCATTTGCTTCTGTCACCAGAGCGTAACTATTGGTTACGCTCGAGCCATCATTGGTAGTCGGAGCGGCAATGTAGAGGTTGTAGAGATTGCTCACCACTGAAGTCGTCCCTATTCCCACATTGGCAGAGATGTAATCTACAAACAAACTGTTCAGTTGAGGAGAAGTCCCACCAATGCCAATGTTAGGCCGATTGTACAAACCATAGATACTAGTTACCGGAGTAGCTGAAGCCATGGTTCCGGTGTAACTGTTGTTTAACTTGGCGGTGTAGTATGTCCCTGCACTGGCGGCGGTGACTGACTGACCAAGATCCAAAGTCCCACCCGGACTCGTCGTCCCGATGCCGACATTCCCCGAGATATAGGTATTGTGAGCGATAATGCCGTTAGCGACGAAATTGTGGGTGTTTTCTACCTCAATATCCCAGACTTGTTCCTCGCCGGCGTACTCGATTGAGGTAATTTTCTGCCAGGCAATGGTTTCTCCGTTTTGCACCGCGATTTCATCACCAGGTTTAAGGTAGATTACCTTTGTCCACACCGCTTTCTTGACTCCATTGACCTCTTTGTTATAATAATCTTGATGAAAAGAGTTGTTATCAGTAGCCATATCGTTGCCGACCCTAAGATTTGTCATGGTAAACCCACTTTTAAAGGAACGAGAGTCATGGTTTGGCAAGTTTTGGAAATGCTCGAAGACGGAGGAACTGTTAGCGAGATTGTTAAGGCTTTCCCTTCCTTGACCCCCCCGGCAGTAAAATCCGCTTTGGGCTATGCTGTCTCCTTGACAAAGGGGGGAAATTATGTCACCTTCAACCTCAGTGTTTAAATTCCTGCTTGACGAAAATGTGCGGATTGAGTTGTTTTCGCTTCTTGAGTCTAAGGGATTTGACGTTAGGTTAGTTCCCAAAGGAAGTTCAGACGAGAAAGTTGCTTCGCTTTCCAAAAGTGAAGGGCGAGTGTTGGTGACTAATGATGCGGATTTTGCCAGATCCGGCTTGTATTCTGAAGAAAGATTGTTTGCTCTTGTTTGGTTGCGGGTTGCCCAGAATGATACTGAAGAACTATTTGGCTCTTTTGAATTGTTTTTAGATGAGTTTAAGAAAGAGCCGGAAGGCAAGGTGGTTGTTTTGAGTAAAGACTCTTGGAAAATATATTCTTTAGGAAGCGGGGATGTTGTTAGATATGGGTGATTGTCGGTAGTTCTAATCGTTCTTCCGTCCTCGGTGGTTAATTTGTAAACAGATTTAACTCCCATATTAAGAAGTCCTTTGATTGGCTGGGGTTCCAGCTTGCCTGTTTCTTGGTTTAATGACAAAACCAGTTCACCGCCTTTGATTTGGTCGATTCTTTGGGTAGAGCCGTCGGCTAAAGATAATAGAGAGTCGCCGGTAATACATTGGCCTTCGACATGTAGTTTTTGCAGGGGACTGGTCGTCCCGATGCCGACGTTGCCGTTGTTTAATATCATAACCTTGCTAACCGCGTTCCCAGGAGTAGTACCTAAGAAAAAGTTAATATTACCGCCAGCAACGTTTGCAAACTCCATCGTATCGCTCCTACCCGAACCAAAAGCAGAGTTATTATATTGAAAACTCGCTTTATCAACACCAGCTTCTTTAAATAATATTCTTGACGCATAATCTGTACGAGCATTATCTACTGCTAAATCAAGATAAGAAGCTGTACCTGACGGATTGTAAAGATGCAACTTCGCCCCCGGAGCTGTCGTCCCGATGCCGACGTTGCCACTGGGGTAAGCAAGATAGAGGACTTCGGTGTTACCAATATTGAGACGGGTATTTTGGGTAAGGGTGCCACCGAGACTGACGGTGTTTGAGTTATTGGTGAGGCCGTTGGTAAAGGCATAGGTGGTACCGACGGAAGTATCAGAGAAAGCGAGGGAGCCAAGTTTGTTTTTATATAAATTACCAGAGGCGTCAATGAAAACGGCAGTAGTACCAGTGCCGGTAGTGCCGATGGATAATCCGGTAAATACAGGTGTGCCACCAATAGTGACATTACCACCAGCGGAGATAGAAAAACGACTAGCGACGGTGGTGGTGCCGACATTGTAGTTGCTAAAATCGAGAAAATTGTAGCCCCGATTGGTATTATTGATTTGGGAATTAAATAAATTGCCAGTGGTGAGATTGGCGTTGCTGGCGTCAATGAAACCGCCGATGGCCGGAGTGGTACCTTCTGTAACAAAACGGATTACACCATTGCCATCCGGGTTGATGGTGATATTGCCTCCGGAACCGTCACTAGCTTTGAGGAGGAGAGCCTGACCTTCGATGCCAAAGGTACCGGAAGTGGAAATAATCGAAGGCGAGGTTTCTCCCAGATAAACATTGCCGGATACACCGACAACTAGCACTGTATTTCTGATACCGCTAGCAGAGGGCGGAAGACCTTGCAAGGTTTCAGCATTCATGGCGTAGGCGACGGTAGCAATTTGTTGACGGGGAGTCATAGTTTCGCTATCAACAGCGATTTGCAGCCAGACTTCAGAGTTTTCAGTAAAAACGTTTGAGGGAATGGTGTCGCCGTGGCTTTTGCCAATGACGGTATTAAAAATGCCGTTGTCGTCAGGAACGACAACTTGGCTGTTGCCGGTACCGGAAGAGTAGAGTTCAGTGCCGCCGGTGCCGGAGTTGTAGAGCTTAAAAAGAATGCCGGTAGAGGCAGTAATGGGATTGCCGCTGGTATCGGTTAATCGCCCCTGAAAAGAGAGGATGCGGCTGCCGATAACCGGACTTGAAGCAGTGGAGTAGGCCAGCTCTTTTTTGGCTTTGGTGATAGTTTGAGTGTAGAGGCCATAAAGGGAACCTAAGATGATGAGGCCGAGAGTAGCGAAAATGAAGTAGCGGTTAAAGGAAAATTTCGGTTTTGGCTTTTGGAGAGAGAAAGTTTGATCTTGAGAGGGTAGAAGTTTTTTTTTGGCGAGAAACTTTTGGAAGGACTTAAGGGAGGATAGTTTGCGGGAGATGGACGAGGCAGGGGTGTGATGGCGTTTGAGAGCGGCAACAAAGTTGGCAATAAGTTGGTGATTGCTGAAATTATTGATGTTCACAGAAGTCAATGAACTGTCTTAAGTCGCTTTGATAGTTTTTGATGGTGATGGGGGATTTGCCAAGGTGCGTCAGATAGGCAGAAAATTCGCTTAAGAGTTTAGAAGTAGAAAGGCGGGGGGTAGAAGATGATTGTTTTTTGGCTAAGAGGAAGAGATTTTGATCGGTCAGTTTTTGATCAAGGGCAAAGAGGCAAAATTTGGAAATTGAGGCTAGGCGGCGAAGAGAATTATTTTGATTGGCATTTGAGGAGATAAAAGCAGAGATAGTTTCCAGAGATAGTTGGTTACCGGAGCCTTTCAAAAGAAGCTGGAGATCGAAAAGATAATTGCGGATGGTGTTTGGTTGATAGTTTTGAGCCTTTAACCAAAGCGAATAGGATTCAAGATGCTGGGGGAGGATGGGCAGGGGCATAGTTTATTTCCAGAGCCAGATGAAAGTAGCGGCGATAATTAACAAGGGGGTTAACTTTTCGAGTATCGGAGATAAACTTTTAGCTTTAATATTATATTTTTTATCCATATTTATATTAAAAATAAGTAATATAAAATAACTATCTACTATTAGGAAAAGGGTGTCAAGAGGTACTTTGATGTGGTTAATTAGAGGTGTTTGATATGGTGGTTATTGGGCTATTTTAGATGTATTTTGGGAGACAAATATTTCACTTTCAGTTTCACGGATGAAAAAGGTACTATAGTTATATGTCTTTGTGTTATTTATGTATTCACCTTTTGATATAGTCGAAAATATATTTGCGGTTTTATGCGGTTTATAGCTTTTGTTATTAAATGATAGTATGCATTTTGGGAAAAAATGATTTTCATCTGAAAAATAATTTATGAGTAATATTTTTTGAGAAAAGTCGATTTCTGATGTAGAAAATTTGGATTTGAATGTTTATGATGTATATTTTAGATTGGAAAAATGGAAATGTTAGGTTTTGAGTGAGATTGAGTGAAAATGTATTGAAAGAAGGTAATAAAGATGAAAACAAGGCATTAAAAATGTTTTTTGTAAGTGTGGATAAGCTGTAACAGGAAAATGGATTAGATATCTTTTGGCAGAATTTTGAATTTAGCCATGAGTAAGAGTAATTTAGGTATTATTTTTCATTATCAGTGGGCTAAGTTTCTTGCTTTATGATAGGATAAGTCAAGAATGTTAAAAAATAAAAGTTTATTTTTAAGTTTAGGGGGGCTGGTGTCAGGGTTGGGTTTAATTTATTTGATGGCCACAGTGGTGGTACCAAGAGTGTTGGTGACTTTAACCAAGGCGGCGCCATCCTAAAAAGTATCTTTAAATAACTCTTATTTTATCGGGGGTAAAGTATTGGCAGCGGCTGATGGTAAAGAGGCTTGTGTGGTTAATGTGTTTGTATTGGATGAAACGGGGAAGGGAATTAGAGGTAAGGGAGTAGAGCTTTCCGGAGTGGATGAGCCGCAGACGGAAATGTCGGGTGACGACGGTCGGGCAACTTTTGAGGTCAAATCGACGAAGGAAGGACAATTTACACTGGAGGCGAGCGTTGAGGGGATGCCTTTGTTGCGGACAGTAAAAGTAACCTTTAGAAACTAGGGGAAAATGACCTGAAAAATGGAATTATTTCTTTGATGTCTACGGATACGGAGCGCATTAACGAAAATTGACTGTACCACCGTTGTAGATTTAATAAAAAGTTATCTTTACTTTTTGGGGCAGGCGGAGGGAAGAAACCAGGGCCGAGATTTCAAAATTACCGGCGGTAGTGGAATAGGCGTCAAAGATAGCTTTACCGGTGTCGTCGGTGGTGGCTTGAGTGTTTATCAAATGCACAGTGGAGGGAAGAGAAAGATCGACTTTTTGGTTGGGGACTCCCAGGCCGCGGTTGTCTAAAAGAAAAATAGTCAGGCGGATTTTCTCATTGCCGTCGGCCTTGGCAGTAAGGGGGGAAGCGAAGAGATAGGAGTTTTGGATGTTGATACTGTTTTGGTTGGAGGAGGTGGCTTTGGGAGAGAAAATGGCAGTGCGGGAAGCCAAAAAGATAGTGACGGTTAGGCTGACAAGAAGGACGGCAATAATGATTAAAGACTTGGTAGACACGGAGGGATGACGGCCGGAAAATAATGTTTAGTAAATTTTCGACGAAGGAACAGGAGGAGGGGGAGGAGAAGAAGAAAAAGAAGAAAAAAATAATTTGAAGATTGGGGGAAAGTAAAAAAAAGAGTATTGGATTTGGCGGAAGGGAAGCCTTCCGGGGTAGTGACGGTAGCAAAGTAACGGAAATCGGAGACGTATTGATTGGGGAGATTAAGACTAAAATGGCCATCGGAATCGGTGGTGGTGGTTAGTTGAGGCAGGCCGATGGCATTGGCGGCTTTGGTTAAGGCGGGCCGTTTTTCGGTTTGGAAAAAATAGAGGGTGAGGGTAGAGTTGGGGACACTTTGACCGGAGCTGATTAGTTGAGCGTTTGGAGATTTTTCCAGAGAAAGAGTTGGGGCCAAGACAATCGGGCCGATATCAGTCAGGGTGTTGGTTGGCGGGGGAGCGGGCAGGCACAATGGCGGGGTTGAGCGGAGACTGTCGTCTTTGGACTGAAGGCAATACTCACCGGTGTTTTTAGGAACAATAATCCGGTCAAAGGTAAAGTATCCGTCCGGTTGGCTGTAGGTAACCGAGAAAATAGTTGGGTTACTGATTTCCACCCGGGATAAAGGGGAAGTATAACCAAAAATAGTTAGGCGATTTTCAGGAATGGCGGCTGAAACGGTAACGGAACGGTTGACGATCACAATTTATAATACTATTTTCGATCCTGATATTTCTTCTTGAGGGCAGTTAGCTCTTTCTCCAGTTGCTCGACTTTGGGACTATCGGGAGATTTTTCTATGGCTCGTTTATAATTTAGTTTGATAATAGCGATGATAATTATTAGTATGGCGGTAATAGTTAGGAGTAGTCTCCAGGGAATGACCCAAAAGAAAAGAGTGGCGTTGACTAATTGACCGGTGGTGCCGTAAGTGGCCATAAATTGAGCCCGGAATCGGCCCAGCATCAGTTTGCGGTCAAGAGTCGATAAATACTCGCGGCTGGTGTAGGGGAAGATGTTGACACTTTCGAGAGGTAGAGTGGCGGCATTGAATCCAAGTGAGTTGGTAACGGCAATTCTACCGGCCGGAGTGATGTGGATGTCGGAGAGGTTGGTGACGGTGGCTTTAAAATCAATGGGGCCGTATTCGGAAAAACGGGGAGCGGAAAAGTCCTTAATAAGGGCAGATTCTTTGATGTCACCGGGGATGGTGACGTAGACGAGGGTGCCGACGTTGGTTTCAATTAATGATCCGGTTTGAGATAAGGTGGTTTCGTTTTGAGGAGAATGGAGAATCATGGCGTAGTGGCCGCCGGGGAGAGCATCGTCGGGGGCGACGACAGTTACCATTAGTGTTTTAGTTTCTCCCGGTTTTAATTTGAGGCTGGTGGCGGAAACCTGAATCCAGGAAGAAGCGGCCCAACGGTTGGAAGAGTCGCCCTGACTTTCAACTTGGAGGGGGGTGCCGGTGTCGTCAACAACGACAAAATCCTTAACTTTGGTGGAAATAATCTTTTCAACGGGCGATTCGTTTCTAACTTTTATTTCTTTGGTAATAGTTTTTCCCGGTTCAACGGAAATTTCCAATCGGGGAGGAATGGCTGAAATTCCTAAAAAAGCTTGAGCTAAACAATCAGTATCAAGTATTAAGTAGTAAGTATTAAGTATGAGAAAGAATAGGAAAAATTTTATTATTTTCATTTTTTGTTATTAAAAAGTGGCAGTGGCGGTATAAATAAGTTTGCCTTCGTAGACACCTTCTTTTTGAGTGGTGGAGGCAACGATTCGATAACAAATATAAGCAACTTCGGAAGTAGTAGGAGTTGAAGTATTACTCATGATGGTTTTGGCGTTGGCGGCGCCATTGCCAAAAGCCCGATGTCCGGCAGCGTAGTTAAAAATAGAGGTGCCAACGTTGACGTTTTGGAGAGTATAACCCCAGCCGGAAGCAGTATAGGTACTCCAGACGGCAGTAGTGCTGGCATCACAGGTATTTGAAGGACAGGTGGTATCGGGGATGGTGGTACCGCTGTTGATTTCTTCAAGATTGCCGTCTTCATAGACAGTAACAATGTAGCCGTTGATGGCGTTGGTGACGGCAGAAAGACGTTGAGCCAAATCATTGACGGCGGCCACAGCCAAGGGGCCATAGGCAACCGAGGTGGCGGTGGTGTTGGCGGCATTGCTGCCAAAGGCGGTTAAGCCACAGGGAGTGCCACCGGTGCCGACGGCAGTATTGTCAATGGTAAAGGTTAGGGTAGGATCGACGGTGGCGGTAACCCGGACAGATTCGACCACAGCGATTTTTCCCTGAACAGTATCAGAATCAATCAGGGCGGCGGAACTATCTTTGTGGCGGATGAGGAAGGAGTAGGTATCGGCGTTGCCTTCAGTGCGGCTGGTGGCGGGGGCAGGATTGATAAGTTGGCTGCCGGAAGCAAGAGCGGCGCCGATGGCCATGGAATAGCCGACATTCACTTGGTTGCTACCGCCAACACCTAAATAACAGGAAATGAGATTAAAGGAGGTAGGGGTGGCGGAAGAACCGATATTGACAACTGTTGTAGTGCCGACACTGAAGGCACTGGTGGTGCCAGTACCCCAATTGGGACAGGTAACATCGGTGATTTTTAGTCGGGTACCGACACCATTGGCGCCGGAGCCGGGGGTGGTGGCGCCCAGATCAAAACCCTGCTGATCGGGGATACCGTCGTTATATAATTCGCCGGTACGGCTAGTGGCTTTGATTAGAAATTCCCAATAACCGCCAGTGGAGTTGGATTGGGGGGTAAAAGTGATGGTATGAATAGCTGATCTGGTGGCGATAATGGCGGCGTTAACGAAAGCATTGCTTTGACCGAGACCAGTGTTGATAAGAATGACAGCGGTATTGCCGATATCTTTGATGGTATAGAGAGTGAGGGGACCGGCGACTACAGCGCCGGTAGTGCCGATAGCAGTAGTAGTGCCGATAGCAATAGTATCGCCAACAAAAAGATTACTGGTAGTATTGCTGGGATTGCCGGAGGTAACGACTTTGATAAGCGAATCGCCAACCAAGGTGGTACCGGAACTTAGACGGGCAAAATAGGATAATTGAGAAGAAGATAGGGTATCTTTGACACTGGTTGGAGGAGCCGATACCAACCGACGAGGTTTTAGAAATAAAAAAGAAACAATAACAACAAATAGACAAATTACTTTATACACTACCACTACTTTAGTGAGTCGGAATATAGTTGTCAAGTGAATGGTGTTGCTGATATATATATATATATAGTATACAGAAAACATTTTTTGGGAAAATATTTATTTTTATCATTTTCAATTTTTGGGTTATGTATGGGACAATGTTAGTTGATTAGCAGTTAGATCACCGTCTTGCTAGATGTAGTTTGATGTATTTAATTAGATGATAAGATGAGAAGATGAGAAGAAGAAAAGCAATAAGAGAATAGGGGAGGACTAAAAAGCCAATAGTTTGAGTAGACTCTGAGTTTTTTAAGGAAAGGGTAGCTTGATAAAATCCCGGCCAGAGAGGGGGGTCGAGACGGCAAGGAATGGGTTGATCTTGCTTAAGGCAATAAAGAGAACGCTGATGGTGGGCCAGAACATTACTGGGAAAGAGTTCCATTTGCAAAAGAGGGGTATTGTTTTTGGAAATGCTAATAGTACCTTCGATTTTGGAAAAAAAGTCGGATTGGTTGTCAATTAAACCGGTAAAAGTAGAGGAACCAAAAAAAGTGTCATGAATTGAGGGCGAAAGACGAAAGAGACCAATAGAGATTGGCTGGGGTTCTGACTCGGAATTACTGACGGAAATTAAAAGATGACTGCCGAGGCGAAGGAGGTTGGTGGTATTGGAGGAGGAGGCTTCTAATTGTTGATTAACAAAGAAGGTAAAATAATAATCTTTTGGGGAAAGGGTAGCGGGGGAAGATATTTTAAGTACTAGTTGGCGGTTTTGGCCGGGATTGAGGGTAAAAGAGTTGCCGAGGCGGAGATCGGAATTAGTCAGAGAAAAGTTTAAGTCGAGGGGAAGCCCCGGGTAATTTAGGCCGCCGTCAAAACCTTGGGGTAACCATCTGTCAATCGAGGCAGTGAGGATCACCGGGGAAGAGTCGTTGTTTTGAATTTGATAACTTTGGGTATAAGTGGCGCCGGGTTTTAGCCAAAATTCTAAAGTGGCCGGGGTGATTTGAAGTGAGGGCATAATTAGTATTTGGGAACGGCGGTGTAAACAATATAATTATGGTAAATACCTTCAGGTTGGATCGGAGAGATGTTGACTTTATAGGTGACAGTTGTCTGCCGGTTTTTTACCGGAGAGTTTTCCGACATAAATATTTGAGGGGTTTCGGCCGGAGAGGCAGCGAGGTTGGCAAATTGGCGGAAGTAAGTACTATTGGTGAAATAAGAAGAGGCACCGACACCTGAAGCATTAAAACCAAAACCGTAGGTAGAGGCGCTGGTCCAGACATTTGAAGTTGACTCATTGCAGGGATTATCACAGACGGTATCAGGGATGGTGGTGCCGTTTTCCAGACTTAAGGGACGGGATTCATGGGAGCTGATTTGGTAACCATGGCCGGAAGGGGTGCTGATGGTGAGGGTGTTGGCGGCGGTGGAGGCAATGCCGGGAGTGAGAGCGCCAAAATCAATATCCAAATTATCGATAGAAAAAGAAAAGGTGATAAAAATATCGTAGATGTATTGAAAGCCGGATTTGAGTAAAACACCGGTTTTTTGATAAGTTCCCGGAGCTATTTGGCCGACAGTGTCGCTTAAACGATAGTTGCCGGAGCTTTTATCGCCGGAGCTGATGTTGAAATTACCCCAATCGATGTTGTAGTTATTAGAACTAAAGTGCTGGGCTAGGGCAGGCGTATTAAGTATTAAGTAGTAAGTATTAAGTATAAGAAAACAGAAGAGGAATTTTTTAATCATTATCCTTGAGTTCATTAATTAGGTCGTCAGTGTGTTGGGCGAGTTTTATGTCTCCGCGGGCCAGGAGTTTTTGTTTTAGTTCAAGACTAAGCCAGAGAAGGATTTCCATTTTGCGGTTTTGACTTTCTTCAAATTTTTGAGTTACCAGATAGGCTAAGGGGGAGATAAAGACCAGGGAAAGGAGATAAATAAGAGATCGGGCGGAAATCAAAGACTGGGAAATAAGGACAGCTAAGATGATGCTAAAGACAAGAATGGTTTGGGGATTTTCCTGAAAGGACAGGGAAAAGAGAAGAAAGTATTCCAGGAAAAGAAGAGGGGAAAGCAGTCCGCCGGTGGTAAAAACAATCATTTGGACAATAAGAACCACCAGGGTGGTTGGGACCTTTTTGTATTTATAGGAATAGGCGACGAGGATAAGAGAAAAGAAGGCGATGATTTGGGGTGAGTAGGGTTGCGCTAAACTGTTGGCAATAATAGCAGGGACTAGGCAGCAGAAAAAGAACAGGGTAATCTTTAGTATTGATGGCATTAAGAAAATTATACATGTTACGTTGGGGAGATTTATTACTTTTATTGGGAGTGGGATTAATGATAATTGGGATCGGCTTTAAATTAGAAGAATCTGTGGGTAAAAAGGAGGTGTTAAAGGAGATAAAAAGCGAGGAGGTGGTTTTGGGGAAAATAAATATCAATAGCGCCAATCTCCGACAGTTAGTTGATTTGCCGGGGATCGGGGAAAAGATGGGGCAAAGAATAATTGATTATCGGTTGAGTAACGGACCTTTTAAAAGTAAGGAGGCAATTAAGGGAGTTAAGGGAATTGGAGAAAAGACCTATGAGTCACTTAAAAATAAAATCGATATTTGAGTGGTGTTTAAGTGTTGGGATGCTTTGGTTTTTGATATACAAGTTTAATGAAAGGCAGGTTTTGATAGGGTATATTAGGCAATGGTTGCCACCGGAAGAAGGGTCGATGCTGGCGGCGATGTTGTGGGGGAATATGGAGGGAATCAGCCGCGAATTTTATTCCCAAATGACTAAAAGCGGCCTGATTCATATTTTAGTAGTCAGCGGTTCAAATATGATGATAGTGGTAAAAGGGCTAGTGGAAGTACTGGCGCCGTGGTTGGGGCGAAGGAAGGCAATATTAATCGGGATTGTTGCCGGTTGGTGGTACACCCATTTGGTAGGTTGGCAAATTCCGGTAATTCGGGCGGCGGTAATGGTAACTTTTTTATATTTAGCCCAAATCTTGGGCAAAAAACATGATTGGTTGAGGGTGCTTTTACTAACGGTGATTATTATGGTGGTAGCCTCTCCCGCAGTGTTGAGCGAAGTAGGTTTTTGGTTGTCATTTTTGTCCTTTGCGGCAGTTTCCCAAAAGCCGGATGAAGGAGTGGTAAAAACGACATTGCGGGTGACAGCGTGGATTACGCCGATATTGGCGCTAAAGTTTGGAGTAATAAGTATTGTCTCGCCTCTAAGTAATTTTTTGGTTTTATTTCTAACCGGAATAATAACCAGCTTGGGGATGGTGGCCAATGTAATTGGTGTTTTTTCTGAGGTGTCGGGAGGGATAGTATTGTGGTTTGTATATCCACTGCTCGTCTACATAAAATGGGTGGTGGTAACTTTATCGGCCGGGGAGTGGGGACAAATTAGAGTCAGTTTTAACGGTTGGATGGTGGCGGGGAGTTATTTATTGGGAATAGGCTGGTATTTACGGAGGAGGAATGGCTAATAAAAAGTTTTTTTTGGGTTTGTTGTACCTTTTTTGGGGTTGGTGGTTAGTAATTCCGAACGATAAATTAAAAGTAGTTTTTTGTAACGTGGGCCAGGGGGATGCGATCTTGGTGACTAAAGGATATTTTCAAATGCTTTTGGATACCGGTCCGGTTAGAGGTGGAGTGGAGAAGTGTTTAGGGTCACAAATGCCTTTGGGTGATAAAAAAATTGAGGTGGTGATTATTAGCCATGATGACAGTGACCATGTTGGGGCTTTAGCTAATTTGAAAAAAAGTTATAGGATGGAAAAGGTATATGAACAAAAAGATTATACAAATAATTTGTATTATAATGATAGTCTTGAATATGATGGGATAGTATTTAAAGTCTTGTATCCGGATAGGAGATTACTGGAGAGGGATAATGATTCAATAGTGGGGTTACTCAAATATCGGGATATGAGTTTTTTATTTACCGGGGATATTGACAGGGTAGTTGAGGAAAGTATTATCAGTCGGTTGGCGGAAGACAGGGGAGTTGAAGTATTAAAGGTGTCGCATCATGGTTCCAAGAGTGCCAGTAGTGAAAAGTGGTTATCGATGGTGTTTCCCAGATGGGCAGTGGTTAGTGTAGGGAAAAACAATTATGGTCATCCAAATGGAGATGTATTGGCAAGGCTGGAAAAAGCAGGATCGAAAGTTATGAGGACTGACAAGGGCGGAGATATTGTTTTTGAAGAAAAGTAGGATAAAATTAGAAAAATGGCAGAAAATAATTTTAAGCAAATAGAAGAAAAATGGCAGAAGTTTTGGGAAGCGACGACGGCCAAGGATGATTCGAATAAACTAAAGAAATATATTTTGGTGGAATTTCCCTATCCTTCGGGAAGCGGACTTCATGTGGGCCACGCCTTTTCTTTTACCGGGGGAGATGTTTACGCCCGGTATCAGCGAATGAAGGGATATGAAGTGTTGTTTCCCATGGGTTGGGATGCGTTTGGACTACCCACCGAAAATTATGCGATTAAGATGAAGCGAAAGCCGCAGGAAGTGACCAAGGAGAATACGGACATGTTTAGGTTGCAGATGAAACGACTGGCTTTTTCTTTTGATTGGGCCAGGGAGATTAATACGACCGATCCTCAATATTACAAATGGACCCAATGGATTTTTGTTCAATTATTTAGAAGAGGGCTGGCGTACAAAAAAGAAATGCCGATTAATTGGTGCCCGTCATGCAAAATTGGTTTGGCTAATGAGGAGGTGGTTAACGGAAAATGTGAGAGGTGTGGAGCAGGGGTGTCCAGGCGAAATATTTCTCAGTGGATAGTAAAGATAACTGACTATGCTGATAAGTTAATAGACGGTTTAGGTGAAACGAAATTTATTGAAAAAGTAAAACAATCCCAAATAAATTGGATTGGAAAATCGGAGGGAGCGATGGTAAAATTTCAAATTTCTAATGACAAATGTTTAATTAAAGAATTGGAGGTGTTTACCACTAGGCCCGATACTTTGCCTGGAGTGACTTTTATGGTGGTGGCTCCGGAACACCGGTTAGTAAATGGGTTGAAGGATGAAAAGGTGGTTGAGTATATCAGAAAGACTAGGTCTAAATCAGATTTGGAAAGAGCGGAGTTGCAAAAAGAAAAGACAGGTGTTTTTTCGGGGCTTTATGCCATCAACCCGATTAACAATCAAGAAATTCCGATTTGGATATCCGATTTTGTTTTAAGCAGCTATGGGACCGGGGCAATTATGGCGGTACCGGCCCATGACGACAGAGATCATGCTTTTGCTAATAAATTTGACTTACCGATTGTTCCGGTTGTTTCTAAAGACGGTTGGAATTTTAAAGAAAAGGCTTACATTGAGGTGGAAAAGGGAGAGAAATTTGAAAAAATGATGAAGTTGATTGAAGAAAAAGGAATAGGTAAAAGAAGCACCTCTTATCATTTGCGGGATTGGATATTTAGTCGACAGCATTATTGGGGTGAACCAATTCCAATGATTAACTGTCCAAAAGATGGCTGGGTGCCGGTGCCAGAAGATCAATTACCGGTACTTTTGCCCGAGGTGAAAGCTTATGAGCCGACAGATGATGGTCAGAGTCCGTTGTCGAAGATTGATAGTTTTGTGAATTGTAAGTGTCCGGTTTGCGGCGGGGAAGCAAGGCGGGAGACAGATACAATGCCTAACTGGGCTGGGTCTGATTGGTATTTTCTATCGTATGTGTTTGCTGATCAGCTGCCCTCCTTCGCTAAAGCTTCGGCGGGTAAACGCAATATATTTATGGAAAATAATGAGCGTTTAAATAAATGGATGCCGGTGGATGTTTATATCGGCGGAGATGAACACAATACCCTGCACTTGCTTTATTCCCGATTCATCTATAAGTTTTTGGTAGATATTGGGGCGGTGCCGGAAAGTATTTCGGAACCTTACAGGGTGAGAATGTCACACGGGATAATATTGGGTTCGGATAATCAAAGAATGAGTAAGTCGAAAGGGAATGCGATTGTGCCGGAAGTGGTGGCGGATAAATACGGTGTTGACGTGTTGAGAATGTATTTGATGTTTATTGGTCCATTTGATGGAACTATGGTTTGGAATGAAAACACCTTAATGGGAGTAAAAAGATTTTTGGATAGGGTCAAGAATTTTACTTTGGAGCAAATAAAAAATAACTTTGTAAGTCAGGATAAAAACGGGTTAGTTATTAACCAATTAATTAAAGGGGTGGGAGAGGATTTAGATGCTTTTGGTTTTAACACAGCGATTGCCAAATTAATGAAGGCAATAAATGATTTAAAAACGGTGACCAAGGAAGAGATGAAGACCATATTGAAACTATTGGCACCGCTGGCACCGTATATGGCGGAAGAGTTGTGGTCCTCCTTTGCCGGGGCTTCGGAAGGATATAAGTCCGTACATCTACAATCTTGGCCAGAGGTCAATAGGAAATGTTTGGAAGTAGAAAATATTAAAGTACCGGTGGCAATTAATGGTAAGACAAGAATAATAATTGAGGTGTTACGGGGGGATATTAATAATAGAGAAAAAATTTTAAATTTGGTGTATTCAAATGAAAAACTAAGGGGATATTTGAGTAAACGAAAGGTGATAAGAGAAATTATGGTGCCGGGGAAGATGGTAAATCTAGTAATATAAATTGGATGGTTAAGGTTATCAGAATTGAATCCAGTCTGCTAAGCATTGGGAAATAAATACTTTTCCCATTTAGCAGGGTGTATTTAAATTTGTAATTGATTTGAAAAATGCTAATCAGTTATTTTAATTGAACTGATTTTAAAAATACAAAGGTTTATGTGATTTACTTTGTACTCTTTTGTGGCCTTATTTATTATGTGTTATAGGTTATTTATTTTCATTAATAATACAATAATGAGTAATTCAAAATAAGCTGATTTAGATGAAATAGAAAAACTTTTGCGGTTCTTGTGTAGTTATCTGATGCTATAGTAAAGAGATCTTTTAAAGGATATAAAACTTTTCGCGGTATTTGAAACTACTGGAAAAGTTGAGATAAAATTATTTGAAAATATCGGTTAATAAGCGGATAATGTTAAATAAATACGGAAAAAATTCTTTTTTGGGTTGAAAAAATGCGGAGAAACGTGTTCCCAGGTAGAATCGAACTACCATTTGCCGCTTAGGGGGCGGCCGTTCTATCCATTGAACTATGGGAACTGAAGTCGGAACGTAAGAACGTACAATTTTGCGTTGCAAAATGTTATGTTCAACGTTCCAGACAACGTTAATCCGCTGGCGGATTTTACGTTGTCGGGGATGGGGGATTCGAACCCCCAGCCTTTCCGACCCGATCGGAACGCGCTAGCCAATTGCGCCAATCCCCGTTACGAGCATTGCGCGCTAGCCTCGGCCAAAGGCCGATCAGCCTATGGCTGAAATTGCCTGCCCGCAGTTGCTAAAGCAACAAAGGAAGCTTATTTTTCTATGCTTTGGTTTAGTATAACAAATAGGAGGGTCACAATTTTGGGTTAGAAAGTTGTATAAAATATCCATTTGATATAAAAACCTATGTCTTAGATTATGAAAATTAGCAGGAATGGAATGGGTTTGATAAATAGTGAAATGACGAATTTTTCTTGTAAAAAAGGCGTAATATGTAAAGTGATTGACATTGAGAAAAAAATAGTTAAACTGTTATTTATGAATGATAATATAAATCGAAATACCCGAACTTTGATTGTTAGTTTTGTGATAGCGGTGATGGTTTTGATTCCGTTGAGGTTTGTGGAGGTAGGTAACGGTTTGGGTAGTGAGGTTTCGGTTTTGGGCGAGAGTGTAGTTTCACCGGAAGTAAAGATAGAATCTCCCTATGATCAGATTGATTCTCCCGTGCCTTGTAATTTGGGTGAGGAGGTGGATGCGGTGGTTGGTGATTTGATTGTTAGACTGAGTGAGAATCCGGAAGCGGCTGAAGCGGAGGAAATTTTTAGGGTGATTGAAAGTGTCGAAGCGACTAGGTGTGAGTAATTATCGGATAGATACGGAATAAAGGTTTTCGGGCGCCTGGGGGAAAGGTCGGGTGTAAATGACAATTTTGGTGCCGTCAGACCAGGGAAGAATAAAATTGTTGGAAAATTTTCCGGCGAAAATGGTATTTTGGTTTGAACCGTCATATTCAATGGTATTTATTTGCTGATCTTTGTTGGAAAATATTAGGTTGTTTGAGTTAGGGAGCCAAAAGGGGTTTTGAATTTCATTTAGATTGCCAATGAGGTGGTTGATATCCTTTTTTAGGTCGTAAACGTAGTATAAATCTTTAAGGGAGAGATAAAAAATTTTACTGTCATCTTCGGAGAAAAGGATGTCGGCGGAATTGGTGGCGACAGAGGGACGAAGTTTTGGTGGTAGTCTATTAAGTTTAGCGAGGAGGCTTTGGGTTTTCTGTTTTTGCCAGTCGTTTTTAATAGAAGCGATTAGATTGGTGACATCGGTGGGTTTTTTTTGACCCGAAGCTTCGAGGTTAAGTAAATAAGCGGTGTTTTTGGTGCGGGAAATAGCTAGTATTTGCCTGGAATTAGGGGAGAAAGAAAAGTTAAAATTTGCCCAGTCAATGGAAGGAAGGTTGCTAATTATTTGTTTTGAAGTATTTTTTCCCAAGAGAAGAGGGGAAGAAAAGGTTTCAATAAGGTAAAGGCCATTATCTTTGGTGGCCGAGGCAGAAGAAACGGTAAAAACCAGAGCGTTTTTATCTAAGTTAATGGTTGGATTGGCTGCACCGTTTTGGGTAAGTGGATTAATATCGGGCGCCAAACGGAAGAGAGTAGCTTCGGTTTGAACAACCATTTCCTTTTGAATTTCGATGTTTTTTGACCAAGGCAGATAGCCATCTTTGGTTATTTTAATATGGTATTTTCCGGGAGAAAGATTAATAGTGTCGTCAGTGGCGGTAAACAGCCGATCATTAATAAAGACACCGGCGGATTTTGGTTTTGAGGTGGCGGAAAGAAGACCAGTAGCCTTGAATTTAAAGCCATTATTGAAATCAGGTTGATAGCCACGGGCCAGGACGGAAAGGAGATAGGTAAGAGAGATAACGACAGAAAGGACGGAAACAATGACTAAAAAACTTTTTTGATTAGGATTTGTGGCCATATGGCTTAATTATACCTGGCGGTGACTGCTAGAATAAACTATGTTTCATTTTGGAAAATTGGCGGTTGATTTAGGAACTGCCAATACGGTTATCTGGAAGGATGGGGAGATAGTTTTAGCCGAACCGTCGGTGGTGTCTATTAAAATGGAGAACCGGAAAGTAGTGGCGGCTGGCGGGGAAGCAAAAAAAATGAGCGGTAAAGCGCCGGATTATATCGAAGTAGTAACTCCTCTACGATTCGGGGCGATTGCTGATTATGGAGCGGCGACGTCAATGTTAAAGTGGTTTTTTCGAGAAGTAATGGGTTCAAGTTGGTTTTTTGGTCCGGAGGTGATCGTTCCAGTGGCTTCGGGAACAACCCAGGTTGAACAGAGGGCGGTGATAGATGCGGTGTCTTCGGCGGGAGCCAGAAAAGTAAATCTAATTGATTCACCTTTGGCGGCAGCAATTGGGGCAAAGGTGTCAATTGCTGATTCTTTTGGAAACATGGTGGTAAGTTTGGGCGGTGGAGTAGTGGAGGCGGCAATTATTGCTTCAGGTGGAGTGGTGGCGGTTAAATCTGTGCGTGAGGCAGGAGGGAGAATTGATGAAGCAATCGAGGAATATTTAAAGAAGAAATATTCTTTAGCAGTGGGAAGACTAACGGTTGAAGATATTAAGATAAAGTTGGGATCAGCGGTAAAGTTGAAAAAAGAAGAAATCCTGGCGGTGGGAGGAAGAGAAATGACTGGTGGATTGCCAAAAACTTTACATTTAAGTTCAGAAGAAGTGTTTGAGGTGGTCAGACCGGAATTAGATCGGGTAGTTGGAGTGATAAAAGAGGTGTTGGGGGTAACCCCGCCGGAATTGGTGGCAGATGTGATAGACCGGGGGATAGTATTGACCGGGGGAATGTCTCAGATGAGGGGGCTTAACGTATTTTTAACAAGGGAAACCGGAGTGGCGGTGCATGTGGCGTTAGAGCCGGAATTTTGTGTGGTAAAAGGCGCGGCAATGGTAATGGAGAATATGGGGATGTATCAAAAGTTAGTGAGGTGATATAGTTGGGGAAGATATCTTATATATATATTTTTCATTCCAAAACATCGGATATGAGTATTACGAATATAGGCTTATAGTAGTTTGTTTTGTAATAGGGTACAGTTTTTAAGAAATATTAGTGTTTTTCCGAATATTTAGCTCTTTTGCTTGGGTATAAAACTTGTTCGTAGTAAGAAATAAGACGGAAGTAATTTTTTTGTTTTTTTATCTATATAAGTGATAAGATCTGAATAATGAGGTGTTTGTTTTTTAGACTTTTATGAGTAAATTATAGGCTATGTTTTGTTTTAGTTTTAGTGGAATTAAAAAAAATGTAGTATTATGAGTTATGAAAGTAACAGTTAAAGAACATGAAGCCAGTTTACCGAAGGTAAGCAATGATGATAGTTTTAGTGTAATAACTCGGGAAATGTTTAAATTCCCAATTTTTGGCAGAGGAATAGAGTATTTGCTAAAGGAAATCAATAGAAAGCAGAAAGAAGGAAAAAAATTATGGTTGGCGACAGTTAACCCGGAGTTTGTAGTTGAAGCAAATAAAGACCATGGGTTTCGCCAAATATTAAATAAGACTTGGTTGAATGTTCCTGACGGAGTGGGGATTGGGTGGGCAGTGGGATGGAAAGGGGGTTGGCGGGGGAATATTTGGGAGAGATTTTGGCGGCCGGTGGAGGTGGGTTTAGAGATTTTGGCCGGGGCTCATCGAGAAGTGTTGATCCCCGGAGTGGAGTTGATGGATCGATTGGGTGAAATGGCAGAGGATCAGGGAAAGACTGTCTATTTTTTAGGCGGTTGGGAGGGCCGGGCTAAAAAAACAGCCCAATATTTTATTAAAAAGTATCCGAGACTAAAGGTGGCAGGTTTTAAAGACGAAAATTTTGATTTTGAGACAAAAGCTGATTTTTTGTTTGTGGCTTATGGGATGAAGAGGCAGGAAGAATGGATTTTTGCCAATCTAATAAAACTGAAAGTAGGGTTGGTAATGGGAGTGGGTAGGAGCTTTGACTATTTTAGTGGAGAACTGACCCGCGCTCCGGAAAGTTGGCGTAAAAGAGGATTAGAGTGGTTGTATTCACTTATTAAGCAACCAAGTAGATGGCGCCGGCAATTAAGATTGCCAAAGTTTATTTGGTTGGTGATGAAAAGTCACCCAAAAATTGAATTTCCGGCTCAAGGTTGAGGTTGAGTTTGGTTTTAGCTTCGGATTGAATTTTTTGAACAAGAAAATAATAGTCAGCGGCGGTGGCGTGAGCAAGATTCACAATGAAGTTGGCGTGTTGAGGGCTTATTTGGGCGTCACCAAGGCGGAAACCTTTTAGTTTTAAATCCTCGTCAATAATCCGTCCGGCGGAATCGCCGGGAGGATTTTTAAAAACTGAACCGGTGGAATTGGTGGGTTGTATGGGTGATTTTTTATTAATTATCTTTTTGACTAGGTTTTGGGATTGACTCTGATTGCCGGGGGAAAGTTGAAGGGTAGCTGAAAGGATAACAAGATGAGAAAGTTTCTGAAAGTCGGAAAAGTCGTAATCCCAGGATAAATTTTTAGCGAGCAAGGTTTCGGTGGTTTGAGTTTTTTGGTTAAAAATATCAATTGAGATTAATAACTTGTCAAAGTTGTTTTTATTAACTCCATGGATGTTGCAATAGATAGCACCGCCAAGAGTGCCGGGAATATAGGTAAACTCTTCTAGACCAGTTAGCCCGTGTTTAATACTTTGGTTGATAAGAAGAGGCAGAGGAGTGCCGGCAGTAACAAGAAGGTGGTTGGGGGAGAGAAAGGAAATGTTGGTAACGGAATTTTTAATGACCAGACCGGGTAGGCCGTGATCAGAGATTAAGACATTGGAACCGTTACCGAGAATGGTTTTAGGTTGAAGAGGGCTTCTAAGAGCCTTAATTAGATCGTTTGTAGTAGTGGCTTGGCAAAAGTATTCGGCCGGACCGCCGATTTTAAGGGTGGTATAGGGGGCTAAGGGAACATTTTTTAAAAATTTCATAGTTTATTATAGCTAAAAGTGATTATATATAGTACAAACGTCTTTTAATATAATAGTATAGGCGGAATTGTGGATAAGTGGGGAAAAGATTTGATATCCTATAGTTTAGATAGTGGTAAAATGAATTATGATATTAGGAATTGATCCGGGATTGGAGAATACGGGATGGGGGGTAATCAATTATCAATTATCAATTACGAATTACGAATTAGTAGGGTATGGGGTGATTAAGATTAAAAGTAAGGATAGGTTAAAAGATATTTATGATGGAGTCGAAAAAATTATCAAGAAATATAAAATCAGAGAAATGGCGGTGGAGTCAATGTTTTTTGCCAAAAATGCCAAATCGGCACTAAAGGTAGCCGAGGCAATCGGGGTAATTAAAGTGTGCGGGATGAAAAATGGGGTCGATGTGGTCGAATATACCCCCCTGCAGGTAAAAATGGCGCTGACCGGGTATGGTCGGGCGGAAAAAGAACAGGTGGAACAAATGGTTGGGGCTTGTTTGAGGCTGGAAGAGACGATTAAACCATCGCATGCGGCTGATGCGGTGGCAGTGGCGCTGACGCATGGGTTTACGATGAAAATAGAATGATTCGGGTTTTGGTCGTGTTATCATGAATTATGATTTCCAGCTTAAAAGGCAAGGTGGGATGGGTGACAGGAAAGCAGATTGAGGTAGAAGTAGATGGAGTCGGATATGAAGTTCAATTAGCAATTACGAATTACGAATTACGAATTGGAGATGAGGTAAAACTTTTTATTTATATGGCGGTTTCTGAAAATGATGTTCGATTGTTCGGATTTAAGACCAGAGAGGATTTGGATTTATTTAAAATGCTTTTGACTGTTTCGGGGGTAGGTCCGAAAACAGCGGCACAAATTTTGGCCGCGTCAAACGCGGCTTCGGTGGAAGTAATTAAAGCGATAGGTGATGCTGATGTCGATTTTTTTAAAAAGATAAAAGGAATTGGATTAAAAACAGCTCAGCGGATAATAGTGGACCTGAAATCTAAAATCGGAGGATTGGGAGAACTTAACTTGAAAGGAGACTGGCCGCTTTTGGAGGATGATTTGTTTTTAAGTTTGAAACAATTGGGATTTGAGAGAAGAGAAATCGAGGGAGTGGTGAGAAAATTGCCAAAAGAGAAGATAGGGCTGGAAGAGAGATTAGATTGGTGTTTACAAAATATAAAATGACAGACGAAAATTTGGATCCGGAACCAAATAAAATTGATAAAAAAATTGAATTAACTTTGCGGCCGAAAAAGTTAAGTGAATTTATTGGCCAAAAAAAACTAAAAGAACAGCTTCGGATATTTATCCGGGCAGCTCGGGAGAGGGGGGAGGCGCTGGATCATACTCTTTTTTATGGTCCGCCGGGTTTGGGAAAAACGACACTGGCGATGCTTTTGGCTAAAGAGATGGGTTCAAATATAAAAATTACCTCCGGTCCGGCCCTGACTCGGGCGGGGGATTTGGCTTCAATTTTTACCGGTTTAAAAAAAGGCGACCTTTTGTTTATTGATGAAATACATCGTTTAAACAAAATAGTTGAGGAGACGATGTATAACGCTATGGAGGATTTTGCTCTGGATATAGTGTTGGGAAAGGGTCCGTCGGCCCGGACAGTAAGATTAAATTTGCAGAAATTTACTATTGTCGGGGCAACCACCCGGATCGGATTGATATCAGGACCGATGAGGGATAGGTTTGGATTGGTGGAACAAATTGATTTTTACGATGAAATAAATTTAGCCGAGATAATAAAGAGGACGGCGGTAGTTTTGAGAATAGAAATAGATTCGGCGGCAGCCGAGGAAATTGCCAGACGGGCGCGAGGGACACCGCGGATTGCTAATCGATTGTTGCGAAGGGTGCGGGATTATGCTCAAGTTAACCCCCCAACAGCTTTGCAGTTAGGCGGGCAGGTAGTAATTGCTTTGAAAGATGCTAGGTGTGCTCTGGAAAAATTGGGAGTGGATGAAATAGGTTTATCTGATGCGGATAGGAAGTATTTGGAGGTGGTCAAAAAGCAATATGGAGGCGGACCGGTGGGGGTAGAGAATATCGCGGCGGCGCTGACGGAGGATATAGAAACAATCACCGATGTCTACGAACCGTTTTTGATGAAAAAGGGATTGATAAAAAGAACTTCGAGAGGGAGGGTAAGTGTATAAAACCAAAAAAGGCAGTCCCGATTGATCGGGACCGCCCTTTAGGCTAAGTAAGAATGGATCCCCGCATACGCGAGGATGACATATTATTCAGACTGGATTCCCAAAAGCCAGAGTACGGCTTCTTTGCGATAGCGTCGGTCGCCCCGGGCATTAATGCGGATAGCCGGCAGTTTGCCTCTTTTCCCCCAGCGCTTGATGGTCAACTTGCTGACCCGGAGAAGATCGGCAACTTCAGCGACCGTCAATAGGTCGGGGAGGTTGTCAATACTGACTCCATTAACCTTTTTTTGGGCAGATTTTTGAGATACAGGTTGGTTCTCTGATATATTTTGTTCGTCCATTTGGTGGCTCCTCTTGTATCAAAAGAATCTTTAACTAAATTCATTAAAACACATAGTATACTAGTAGGTCAAGATATCAAAAAAATTTAATATACATTTTTTTGTTAAAATGAATATGTGACCGATTTCAATCCACCGCAGGCAGACTTACGGATTGCCTTTTTTGGGGTAAGGCCGTGGGAGAGGGAAATAGTGGAGAAGAAAATAATAAATCTGCCGGGGTACGGGGTAGGAATATTTAGTGAAGATGTTCAGGACAAAATGGACTTGGCGGCGGGATATGATATTTTGTCAGTTTATATATCGTCGCCGATGGACAGGCAGGTGTTGGCTAAATTACCTAGACTTAAAATGATTGCGGCTCGGTCGACGGGAATTGATCATATCGACTTTGAAGAGTGTAAAAGAAGGGGAATAGAGGTGGCTAATGTGCCGGAATATGGAACTAATACGGTGGCTGAATACGCCATGGCCTTGCTCTTGGTGATTACTAAAAAAATTGTAATTGCCCACCAATCGGTAGAGGAGGGTGAGTTTAGCCCAAATGGATTAACCGGGGTTGATATAGAGGGAAAGACTTTGGGGGTAATCGGAGCTGGCAAAATCGGTCAGAGAATGGCCAAGTACGCCCGGGGAATGGGAATGAGAGTGATAGCGGTAGATGTGATTAGGGATGAAAAAGCGGCCAAGAAGTTGGGGTTTAAATATGTAGAGTTGGAAGAGTGTTTAAAAACAGCTGATTTTGTCAGTTTACATGTCCCTTATGTGCCCACCACGGTGGGTAAACCGGGAACTTTTCATTTAATAAATAAGAAAAATATTAAATTAATGAAGAGAGGAAGTTATTTGGTGAATACGGCCCGGGGTCCGGTGGTAGAGACGGAAGCGATTGTTTGGGCCCTAAATGAGGGGGTATTGGCCGGAGCGGGGTTGGATGTAGTGGAGGAGGAAAATAATTTAGAGAGTGTGTCGATGATCACTAGCAGTAGACCAACAAAAGACGATCTTCAGGAGATATTAAGCTTTCACATGCTTCGGGATAGGGATGATGTGGTATTTACCCCGCACAACGCCTTTAACAGCGCGGAAGCGATAGAGAGAAGGATGGAGATGAATATTGAGAGCATTAAGAAGTTTATTAAATCGAGGGAATGAAACCGGTAATAATTTGCGGGGGTATCGGAACAAAGATGTGGCCGATGTCACGGCCGGAAACGCCCAAGCATTTTTTGCCGTTAATTGACGGAAAATCGTTGTTTGAAATAACTTGGGAAAGCCTAAGAAAAAAATTTGAGGCCAAAGATATATTTTTACAGACTAACGGGGGACAGGCAAAAATTGCCCAAAAACAGGTTCCGGAAATAGTGGCTGACAATATTTTTATTGAGCCGGAGACGAGAAATCAGGGGCCGGCGACCGGGATGGCGGCGGCCATGCTTTTGAAAAAAGGTTTAGGCGATGAGCCGTTTATGTTGATTCAGGTGGATGATATTCGGGAACCGGAAGAAAAATTGTTTGCCATGATGGAGGTGTGTGATAGATTGGCTAAAGAAACGGGCAGTTATATCACCGGGGGGATAAGGCCGGAATATGCGGTAATGGGGGTAGATTATTTAATAAAGGGGGAAAGAGTAAGTCGGGAGGGTGAAGTGGGTGTGTTTAAGGTGGCCAAATTTTTATGGCGGAGTACCAAGGAAGCGGCGGAAGGATATGTTTCTGACGGATCAGCGCTGATCCACACCAATCATACCTGCATGACCCCAAAGGCTTTTATGGAGATGTTTAAGAAATACAAAACGGAGTGGTATGAGCCATTGATGAGAATCGCGGAGGGAGGAGAGGCGGTAGTTGAATATGCTAAAATGCCCAAGGGTCCACTGGAGGACGTTACCCAACTGGTGCATGCGGCCCGGGAGTCACTGGTAGTTGAACTACCTTTTAATTGGCATGATATTGGGACTTGGGAGTCGGCGGATAAATTTTTGAAATTAAAAAATTTATATAAGGCGCCAAAGGGGTTAATTGACCTGGATAATAAAGATAATTTTGTAGCGGTGCCGGAGGGGAAAACGGTGGCGCTGATTGGGGTGGAAGGACTAGTGGTGGTGGACACCGGCGATTCCCTGTTAGTTTGCCGGAAAGACCAGAGCGGACGGGTGGGAGAGGTGGTGGAGAAGTTGAAAACAAAAAACCCCGCCTGAGCGGGGTTTAGTTTTGAGTTCGATCCGCCACAGGGGATTTCGTTGAAGATTACTTCAACTCAACCTGGGCACCTGCAGCTTCCAATTTGGTTTTGGCCTCATTGGCGGCATCTTTTTTCATGGTGCCAAGATCGGCCGGACAGGTGTCAACCATGTCTTTGGCTTCTTTTAGCCCAAGTTCCGGTTTAAATTCGCGGACGACTTTGATGACGGCAATTTTGTTGGCGCCGGCATTGGTGACGATGACGTCGAATTCGGTTTTTTCTTCGACTGGGGCGGGAGTTGTTCCAGGAGTTGCTGTTCCGACAGCGGCGACGGGGGCGGCAGCGGCCGCCTTAACATCGAATTTTTCTTCTAAGGCTTTGACGAGTTCAGATAATTCGAGAACTGAGAGTTCGCCAATATCGGTTAGGATTTTTTCTAATTTTTTGTCCATATATTTTTTAATTTATAATTTTAAATTCTTAATTTTTTTCAGCGATGGCTTTTAATGTAAGAACTAGTTGGGTCTGGTTGTATCGCATAGCATAGACTAAGCGCTGGAGAGGATTTTTGAGTCCTCCCAAAAGTTGACTAATGAGGGCCGATTTGGAGGGCAGAGACAAAAATTTTTTTAATTCGTCGATGAGGAGAAGTTTGCCGCCGTAAATACCGTATTTAAATTCGGTTTTTTCTTTGGTTTTATTAACCTGTTCAATTTCCTTGAGGGGAGCGGTTTCATCAGTGTCGCAAAAGGTAATGGCGGTAGGGCCGGTTAAAATTTCAGGCAGTTTAATGCCGATTTTTTCCAGAGCCCGGGAAATAAGCGAGTTTTTAATAACTTCGATTTGGCCACCGGTAGCTTTGACTTTGTCACGAAGAGTGCTAATGTCGCCAGCTGAAAGACCTTGATATTGAAGAAGAGCGGCGGATTTGGATTCGCCTAAGCGCTTGGCAATAGCCTCGACTTTCTCGATTTTGATAGTTTTGTTTTTCATAAAAAAGGCCTCGAAGAAAATCGAGGCGCTAAAAAGAAATTCTTATTTTAGCCTCGGCGGGACTTATTTGAATGCCTGCTGTCTTCGGTAGGACACCGAGTCGAACTCGGTAGTCACGTTTGACGTGACAAGGGTGATTATACAATAGCGTTTGCAAAATACAATGGTTGGGTGGAATTTACAGTATTTAGTGATATAATTTGAAGATTTTTCAAAATGTATGAAAAAAGGTTGGAAATATGTTGATTTTGCCGATTTAGTTGGCTATCACATTGAGGTAACTAGGTTGTCGTACAATACTCATTCCAAGGAATATGCTGAAAGCTGGGAATGGAATGAAAAAATAAGGAAGAGGACGAAAGATGACTATTTGGAACCATTTGTTATGTGGTTGAAGGGCAAATCGGTGTTAGTGATTGGTTGCGGGACGGGCAGGGACGCAAAATTGTTAACTCATAAAGGGTTTTTGTGTTTAGGTATTGATAGTGCCCAAGGGATGTTGCGGGAGGCGGTGGACAGTCGGGGTGTTTCCTGTCCTTTGTTGTGTGCTAACTTTGAATCAATGGATTTTATGGATGAGTCTTTTGATGGAGTTCTGATTGACAGTGCGTTGGAGCATATTAAGAAGGCAGACCTTCAGGAAGCGTTGGAGAAAGTTAAGCGTTGTTTGAAGAAGAGGGGGGTGTGTTTGATCAGGTTTCGAATTGGGACGGGTAAAGTATTTTTAGTTGAGGATGCGGTCGGAGAGAGGTATTTTACCAGTTTTACCAAAGGCGAGACAAAAAAAATTGTTGAAAAAACAGGAATGAGGATTGTCGATGAGTTTGTCAGAAATCATCTGGAGCCTTCAAGGCCTGGATTTTATACATATATTTTGAGAAAATAAAGGGAATGAAGGTATATTTTACGGCAGCGATATATCAGAGCGAGAAGTTTCTTGACAAATATAAAAGGATAGTGGATTTACTGAAGAAACATGGATGTGAGGTGTTGGAGGATACGACAACCACTTCTTTGGAAGAAGCAATAGATAAATCGGACAGTGATAGGATTGAGTATTATAAAAAAGTAATCAAATGGATTGATAAAAGCGATTTGGTAGTGGTAGAGGCTTCTTTTCCATCAACCCTTAGTATTGGTCATGAGATTACTTTGGCTTTGGAGAAAAATCGGCCGGTGATTGTTTTGTATTTAAAAGGTAAGGAGCCGGCATTTTTGTTAGGACTTCAGAACGAAAAGATAATTTGGGTGAAGTATGATGATCAGAGTTTGGAAACGGTTTTGTCAAAGGCGATTGATGATGCCAGATGCAGATCTGATGTTCGTTTTAATTTCTTTGTAAATCCGAAGATTTTGGCCTATTTGGATTGGATAGCCCAAAAAAGAATGGTGCCAAGATCGGTGTTTTTGCGGAATCTAATTGAGAGGGAGATGAAGAAAGATAAGGAATTTAAGCAGTGAGTTTTTGGTAAAATCAATAAATGAAAACTAAGGTGGTTGTTATTTTTGGCAGTCGGAGTGTAGAACATGAGGTGTCGGTAGTGACAGCGGCGCAGGTATTTTCGTCGATTGATAAGGGTAAATATGAGGTAATACCGGTATATATTGATAAGGAGGGTAGATGGTGGTCCGGGAGTAAATTGGCGGATTTGAATAGTTTTAAAAACTTACAGCTAAAGTCAGGATTGGCTTTGAGACAATATAGATTGTCGGGAAAATGGGGAGAGAAGAAATTAATGTCGATTGATGGTTGGCCAAATAAAGAAATTATTTTTGACATAGCCTTTTTGGCCATTCACGGAACTTTTGGGGAAGACGGGACAATTCAGGGGATGTTGGAAATGCTGAACATTCCCTACACCGGTAGTGGAGTGACAGCATCGGCAGTGGGAATGGATAAGGTAATACAGAAAGCGCTATTTGAAAAAGAAGAAATTCCAGTAGTTGGATATATTTGGTTTTACCGGAGTGAATGGGAGAAGAGTAGAAAAGAATTAGTTGAGAAAGTTGAGAGAGAGTTGGGTTACCCGGTGTTTGTCAAACCGGCTAATTTGGGATCAAGTGTGGGAATTAATATAGCTAAAAACAGAAAAGAATTGGAAGAGGCAGTGTCGATAGCGGCGGAGTTTGATCGAAAAATATTGGTAGAGGAAGGACTATTGGGAATTGATGAAATAAACGTGTCGGTGATGGGAAATGAAAAAACCGAAGTATCAATTTGTGAACAGCCGATCAAAAATGAAAAATTGTTGTCATATGAAGACAAATATTTAAAGGGTGGTAAGGTCAAAGGAATGGCCGGTTTATCAAGACTAGTACCGGCGCCGATTTCTAAAAAATTATCTAAAAAGATTTCGGGAATGGCGACAAGGGGTTTCAGGGCAGTGGGAGGAGGGGGATTAGCCAGGATCGATTTTTTAGTAGACATCAAAGAGGAAAAAGTGTTTTTGAATGAGATTAATACTTTGCCCGGCTCATTGTCTTTTTATCTTTGGGAAAAGAGTGGCTATCCCTTTCCGAAATTAATTGATAAATTAATTGAATTAGGGATGGAGAGGTGGCAGTTGCGACAGAAAATACAGTTTTCTTTTGACTCAAAGTTGTTGCAGACTTCAAGTGGAGGTTCTAAGGCCTAAAAGTAGTTATCGGGAAGATCGTTTTCAAAGAGAATGGCACTGTCGGTAGAGCTGATGGTGGGAAGCAAGTTTTGGGCTTGAGCGAAAGAGTCAATGGTGTGTATTTTTGTCTTTGATTTGGCTGATTTAGCGCCTTTTAATAAACTGTGTCGGTTGGTGATACCAACAATGACCAAATGTTGACAGACGGTAGCGCTTTCTTTAGCGAGCTTGGAATTGAGTTCATCCTGAAGACTACCCAGTTCAATCATTCCCGGAGTAACCATAATTTTGTTTTTTGAAGTAATTTTTTTTAGATGCTCAAGTGCCAGATGAAAACCGGCAGGGTTGCTGTTGTAACTATCATCGATGATGGTTATTGGTCCGTTTTGAGTTATTTGGAGACGATGGGGCGGGGAGGGAAGATTTTGGGGAACAGTACAAAAAAATCTGTTGGCAATTAATGAATATGTTTTTTCGATTTGGTCGAAATAATCAATTATTTTAACCGGGAGTTTGAGTGATGAAACTTTTGTTTTTATTTCTTTGGGGAGAAAGAGCCAACCACCGGCAGGGATAGACTGGGCCAGTTCCATTTTGGTCTGGAAAATGTTTTCGAGGCCACCAAAACGTTCCAGATGCATGGGGCCAATGGCGGTGATAATGCCGTATTTAGGGTTAATTATTTGACAAACTTTGTTAATATCGCCGATTTTGTAAGCACCGATTTCGGCAACAAAAATTTCAGAATTTAGAGGCAGTTTTAGTAAGCGGAGACAAATTCCCAAGGGAGTGTTTTGGTTGTCGATGGTTCCATGGGCGCGATATTTGGTTTTGAGGATGGTTACGAGTGTTTCCTTGACTGTGGTTTTACCCCATGAGCCGGTGACACCGATGACAATGAGTCGGCGATGAAAAAGTTTGAGTTTTATTTTGGTAATGAAAATAATCAGGTCTTTGAGTAAATTATCGATGGGTTTAAGGATTTTTAGACCAGAGATAATTGATTTTTCCGGTGGCAGAAAAAAGAGGAGATGAGAAATAAGGTACAAAACTTTAATTTTTAAGGTCCAGACGAGGTGTTTTTTTATTTCCTGAACTTCAGTGTTTGGATGAAGCAGAAGCCAGTTTTGAATTCGAGCAATGTCGTATTCTTCAAGTTGGGTGAGGTAGAGGAAGTTTCTTAATTTCAAGATTTTATAAAATCAGTAATAGTATCGGCGACTTCCTGTTGGTAATCAAGATAGAAGAAATGACCGGAATTGGGGAAGGTTTTGAAAACTGATTTCTTAATAAGAGAGTTGATTTTTTGGCCGTCGGAAAGAGGGGTAAAGGAATCTTGGTCACCCCAGAGAATTAGGGTGGGGCAGGAAATTTTTGATAAGGTCTGACTTTGGTCGTGATGAATTAGGTTTCTGAAGGTATCTTTTTCGTCTTTGGTTTTTAGAATCTCGTAATCAGAAGCGTCGAGGTGGGCAAGTTTGAGAATTTGTTTACGAAATGGCCGAATAATTGGTTTTAGCGGTAAGGTGAAGGATTGAAGAAAGCGCCAAGGTTGGGGGAGAAGGTGCCTAATGGAGGCAGAGGAGAGAAGGATGATGGATTTAGGGATTTTAGGGTTGCTAGAGGCAATTTGGGTAGCAATGGCTCCGCCGAGAGAATGACCCACTAGAATAGGGGACTTGATTTTTTTTGATTTTAAAAAAGCGAGAACATATTGACAATAATCATTGAGAGTGAGGGTTTGGTTTTGGGGATAGGGCAGATCTGGGGCGTAGAGGTTAAATTTGGTTTTTAGTTTGTTTAGGATGGGTAACCATGAAGTTGAGGAGCCGGCCCAGCCGTGGAGGAAGACAAGGGATGGTTTTTTAGGGTTTATTGCTGATTGGTACATTGGTTGTATTTTATCAGTGATAAAATCGGATATAAAATGATGATCCGAAACTGGGTGGACAAAATTATTAGTAACTGGGAGAGAAAGTTATTTTTGAATCTCAATCCCGCAGCGGCGGGATTTCGGTTAAGATTACTTAACCTCAACCTTAATTCCCGGGCCCATGGTGGCACAGAGAACTAATTTTCTGATCTTAGGGGCTTTGATAACTTTGACTAATTCTTCAACATTAGCGATTAATTCTTCGTTGGGTTGAGAGACAGATCCGACAACCTGATGAAGAACCGGGGCGGATTTCTCGCTTTTGATAATGGTTTTAGCGATAGATAATTTTTTGACAGCTTCGTTGGGTTTGTCGGTTAAAGTGCCGTTTTTAGGATTGGGCATGAGACCGCGGGGTCCTAAAACTCGGGCAAAAGGAAGGAGTTTGGGCATGGTGACCGGAGTGGCAACGAGAATGTCGAAGTTGATTTTACCATCTTTAATTTCGGCTAAAATAGCGTCGTTTAGGACAGCGATTTTTTTAGCGGTGACTTTGAGGAAGGGGAAAGTAATTTCACTGGGAGTGCCGGTTTCAAAAAGGAGGACATGGGCTTCGACTTTGCCGTCGAATTTAGAGATCGAAGTCGATTTGACCAGGGTAACAGCTTCCTTGAGGGGGTAGAGCTTGTTAATGTCGTATTTTTTTCGGGCTTCAAGATATTTTTTACCGTGTTTTCCACCGGAGGCGGATCCACCTTTGGCGGAGGCTTTGCGGGGGGTCTTTTTGACGGCCACCTCTTCCACAGCGACTTTGGTTTTTTTGACCTTTTTGTCTGGTGTAGTTTTGCTCATTTTGGATTTAAAAAATAATTTTAATCAACAATCTCTAAACCCATGGATTTGGCGGTGCCGGCGATCATGCGGGCGGCAGCATCGGGGTCTTTTGTATTTAAATCAACCATTTTGGCTTCGACAATTTGTTTAATTTGGCTCTTCGTTATTTGACCGACCTTTTCCCGACCGGTAAGGCCGCTGCCTTTGGCAATGCCGGTAATTTTTTTGATCATGTCAGAAACAGGCGGTTTTTTGAGAATAAAGTCAAAAGAACGGTCTTCATAAATAGTGATGAGGGCGGGGATAAGAGAACCTTTCATGTCTTTGGTTTTTTCGTTGAATTCGTTGCAGAAGTCCATGATTTTAATACCTTGGGGACCAAGGGCAGTACCGACTGGGGGAGCGGGGTTAGCGGCTCCGGCTTGGATGGCTAATTTGACGACAATTTTTATTTTTTTAGGCATAAGGTTTAATTAACAATTTTGGATTTCCACTTTCGTGGGAATACTGCGGAGTTGGTTACAACTCCTTAGTAACTTGTAAGAAATCTAATTCCACCGGGGTTTCCCGTTCAAAGAAAGAAACCAGACAGCGGAGTTTGCCTTTTTCCTGATCGATACTATCTATAGTACCGATGAAATCAGCAAAGGGGCCGTTGGTGATTTTGACAACATCGCCGATACCAAAAGGGGCTTGATATTTGGGTTTGTCTTCTTCAGTGGTTTTGATAATGTTGTCGACTTCACTTTGGGAAATGGGGGTGGGTTTGTTGCCGATGCCGACAAAACCGGGGACTCCGGGGGTGGTCCGGACGGTAACCCAGGAGTCGTCG
>JBBTXE010000004.1:0-40008 GCA_038062455.1 Patescibacteria group bacterium | reverse complement strand
AAAACCGGAACCTAGGGCCCCGGCCACCCCGCTATCGACCAACACCACCTCGCCGGCTCCGGCATTGCTAAATACCGAAATATAGGCTCTTTTTTGTACCTCAGAAATTTGACTACCCACTGCCACCACTACTTTCGGCTTTAAAAGCCGGGGATACCCGCTGGGAATTTCAAAAACCAATTTAAAATAATTATTTGCCAGTGCTTCGGCTGCTTCCAAATCAGCCACCACCCCTTTTTTAACCGGCGCCACTACTTCAATTAACTTTGGTTCCCGGTTTATCATTTCCTTGGCCTTTTGCCCGAACATCAAAAACCGGCTCTGCCCCCCCTGCTTCTTTTTTAATTTGGCCACCACCGACGCTTCGTCAATTACAATTCCCTTACCTTTAAGATATATCCTAATCTGGCTGCTTCCCAAATCCACCCCCATCTGCCAATAAAATCTGGATAATATTTCCTTTAATCCTTTCATCTACCAAGTATATAATCAGTTTGTGATCAAAGCTACTAAATTACTCTTTCTCCTTCTCTTTTTTCTCACCCCCCTTGTTTTCACCACCTTCAACTCCGAACTCTTCGAGGTCCCTAAGATGTACCTTGTCTATTTTTTTTCCGTTTTGATTTTGTTTTTTCATATCATTAATTATTTCCGGAACCAAGTTTCCCTAATCTCCAAAAATTCCCTTAATCTCCCTCTCCTTCTCTTTCTCCTCTTTCAAATCATCTCCACTATTTTTTCGGTTGATGTCCACACTTCCTTTTTCGGCTATTATTCCCGCCTCAACGGCGGTCTCTTATCTCTTTTGACCTTTAGTCTTCTGTTTTTTATTTTGGTAAATTATCTTGACAATAAATTTAAAAACGACATCATCAAATTTTCCCTGATTTCCGGATTTATCGTTGCCACTTATGGAATTCTGGAACACTTTGGTATCGATGCCAAATTCTGGCTCCAGGACGTCCAGGCTCGGGTATTTTCCACTCTGGGCCAACCCAACTGGCTCTCCGCCTTCCTCTGCATTCTTCTCCCCTTATCTATTCATAAATTTCATAATTCATCATCCAAAAAACTCACTATTTACTATTTACTATTTACTATTATCTTTTTCCTTTGTCTCCTTTTTACTAAGTCAAAGTCTGGTATCATCGCCGCCGTTATTTGTCTTGGTATTTACCTTATCCTCAACTTTAAAAAATTTCCTAAATTACTAGGTACTATGTACTTAGTACTATTTACTTTGTCTTTAACCATTTCAAACCCAGTCAAAGACCTCGTTTTTAGAAATGAATTGAAAATTGAAAATTCGAAAATTGATAATTCTTTAAACATCACTCCCTCGAAAGATATCCGAAAAATTGTCTGGTCAGGAGCTATCCGTCTTTGGCAAAAATACCCCGTTCTCGGTACTGGTCCGGAAACTTTTGCCTACACCTACTACTCCGTCCGTCCGGCAACCCACAACCTTACCTCTGAATGGGAATTTCTCTACAACAAAGTCCACAACGAATACTTAAATTATCTTGCCAACACCGGCATCCTCGGTCTTCTCTCTTATCTACCTCTCATCTTCTCATCTTCTTATCTTCTCATCTCCCATCGTCGTTTCGACCTCCTAACCGCCTATCTTTCAATCCTAATTACCAACTTTGCCGGTTTTAGCGTCGTCGCCGTCTCCCTTTTCTTTTTTCTTCTCCCTGCTCTTGTATTAACCCCATCACCCCAAAATCCCCCCCGTTTTTTCCGTTTCCCGCTATTGTTCTTATCTATTTACCTTCTCATCTTCTCATCTTCCCATCTTCTTAACTTCTATCTGGCTGACATCGCCCTAGCCCAAAGTGACGCCCAAGACAATCAAAACCAATATGTCAAATCCTACCAGTACCTTCTCAAAAGCTATCAATTAAATCCCCATGAACCTACCTATCACAGCCGTCTCTCGGTGGTTTCAGCTAAAATCGCCGCCGCTTATTTTCTCCAAAAAGACACCGACCTTGCCTCGGAATTCGCCGCCAACTCTCTCCGTTTCTCCGATTTAGCTCTGACTATCTCCCCTCTAAATATTAACTTTCTTAAGGAACGTACCCAGGCCCTGACCTATCTTTCCACTATTGACCCCCAATACCTAACTCAAGGCATCGCCACCCTTCAAAAAACTGCCGGGCTCGCTCCCACTGATGCCAAAACTTTTTATCTTTTGGCTAAGTTTTACGACGCCACCAACAACCCCCCGGAAACCGAAACCAATTATCTTCAGGCCATCAACCTCAAGCCCAATTATGATCACGCTTATTTTGATCTGGGAAAACTTTATTTTGACCAAAAAAAATACGATCTGGCTAAAAAATATTTTGAATTGAATTTAAAATACTCTCCCGGAAATCAAGATGCCCTAGATTACTTAGACAAAATCAAATAATCTTGTCCACGCTCCACTTAATCTTTTTTCCATCCACCCACTTAAAAAACTCTCCATCTTCTGACTTAATATAATCAATAAATAATATTCCGTCTAAATGTTCACTTTCATGCTGAAAAGCAATTGCTTCAATTCCATTTAATTCCCCCTGTTTCCGAACCAATTTTCCCTTTTCAATTTCATCCCAAGACACACCAATCTTCAAATACCGCTCTATTACTCCAAACATATCCGGAAACGACAAACACCCTTCTAAAAACACTTCTCGGACCCCATCCGAAAAAATCATCATTGGTCGGACCCTCTCACCAAAAACGGCCTCAATTTTAGGGTTGATATATATATTCACTTCTTTTTTTTCACTAGAAAATAGTCCAAAAAAACGCCGCGATAGCCCAACCTGCGGTGCCGCCAAACCTGCCACCTGTTTTTGATTACCAAGCAGCACTTCTTTCAAATCATGTATGTTGGCCAAGAGCTCCTTATCTACTATTGCAATTTCAGTCGTCTTTTCTCTTAGAATTTTATTGGGGTAATAAACAATTTTTCTCACTCGTATATTTTATCAAATTTATCCAAATCTAGGATATAATCTAAATCATGACCAGGCTTGTTTTCTTTGGCTCTTCGGAATACTCCCTAATTATTTTAAAAAAAATCTTAGAGCTTACAAACTTTTCTCTATCCTTAGTTATCGCAAAAATTGACAAACCCTTCGATCGCAACCAAACAATCACTCCCAATCCTGTTGCCAAATTCACCAAAGACAACCATCTCCCTCTCCTCCAAATCGAAAAATTCAATGATAATTGTAAATTGATAATTGATAATTGCCGAGCCACGCTCGGCTTATGTGTCGCCTTTGGCCCTCCTTTTTTCGACGAAGAGACAATCGATATCTTTCCCTATAAAATCGTCAACATCCACCCCTCTCCTCTGCCCAAATACCGCGGTGCCACCCCCGGCCCCTGGCAAATAATTAACGGTGAAACCACCTCGGCGGTTACCTTTTTTCAAATTGATCCTCTTCCTGACCATGGGCCAATCATTGCTTCCATTCCTTTTTCTATTTCTCCCGCTGAAACTGCCAGCTCCTTTTATCAAAAAGCCTTTTTGTTGGCCGCTGACCACCTCGATTCAGTTCTTTCTTCCTACATCCAAAACCCAAAATCTCTTACACCCCAAAACCATTCCCAAAAAACATATTTTCCAAAACTGTCTAAAGACAGGGCATTAATCGACTGGAGCTGGACACCGGCAAAAATTGATCGTTTCGTTCGGGGATTAACTCCCTGGCCAATTGCCTGGACCCTTGCGACAAATCATAACAGTGAAAGTTTAAAAATGAAAATATTTTCTTACAATCTAAAAAAGGATGAACCGCAAAACGTCCAGATCGAAGGCAAAAAACCCACCTTTTGGTCAGAAATAAAAACCCACTACTCGATAATCAAGTAAAAAACTCAATTTGGTTTCTCCCCCAAATCAGGCAAAAAATCGCTCCCGTTTTTTGTTATTAATAAAAATATTTTATGTTTTTCTCTACCTAAAACACCACTTATCCGCCCTATATACCGCATTTTTAATTTTGACAAAAATAGAATTTTTCTCTTTAATTATTATTAAAGGAGGACAAAAAATGCCAGTCAAAAAGAAAGCTAAGAAAAAAGTAGTTAAGAAAAAAACTACCAAAAAAACCAGAAAAGCCAAGAAAAGAAGATAAACTTCTAAGTCTTTAAAAAAACGGTGTTTATTTAAGCACCGTTTTTTTAATCTCTCCCTTCATCTTTTTAATACACTTACTGCAAAAATTACCGCTAATCTTGTCTTCACCTGAACCCAAAGTCACCTTTTGAATATTGGCCTTAAAAGTTCTCGGAGTCCGATTTTGAGCGTGAGACCGATTTCGACCGATTTTTGTTCCCTTACCGCATAAACTGCAATTTCTCATGGGATATACTATAACACATGGGTTTCTTTTTTTCCTTTCTCGGCCTCATTCTGGCTATTACCATCCACGAGTTTGCCCACGCTCTGGCCGCCGACCGCCTCGGCGATCCTACCCCCCGCGCCGCCGGACGTTTAACTCTAAACCCGCTCTCCCACCTCGATCCTCTGGGAACTATCATGATTTTCTTTGCTTCTTTCGGTTGGGGCCGCCCCGTCCCTATCGACCCTTATAATTTTTCCTCCCCCCGCCGCGACGAGCTACTTGTTGCCCTAGCCGGACCGGCCAGTAATTTATTTTTAGGATCTCTTTTGGGAATAATTCATTTGACCACTGATTTTTACCACCCCATTCTCCAAATTATCGCCCTAACTAATTTTTCTCTAGGAGTTTTCAACCTCTTACCTCTTCCTCCCTTAGATGGTTCAAAAATATTTTTAAATCTCATCCCCATCGAATCGGCTATCAAATGGCGGGAAGCTTTTGACCGTTACGGCTATTTTCTAATTGCCATTTTTCTTTTTCTTCCCTTTGCCGGCGGCAACCTAATAAGTTTTTTAGTCTCCCCGCCGGTTAACTTTCTTTATCGTCTTTTCTTTTAAATCAATTGACATTCCTAAAAGTTGATATCATTATTATGTTATGAACCAAAGTCGTCTCTTACTCGGAGTCCTTCTTCTCTCTCTTTTTTCCTTTGGTCTTTTCCAAATCGGCAACTCCGTTACCAAATCTTCCGTTTTAGGCGACAGCACTGTTTGTCAACAAATCGGAGTTTATAAACCTGACACCATTCCCTGTGAAGTTGTTTCGCCTATTGCCAAATCATATTGTACCGACCCTCAAAACTGGCTTCTCTGCAAAACGCTGCAAAACAATCTTAAAACCTATTGCCCCACTCCCGCCATTACGGTCGAATCTTACTCTGCCGGTCCAACTTGCGAAACCGACCCACCCTCTTTCTATTCCATTCAGGCTACCTGTTCCGACGGCTTTTCCCAAATCATTGGCGACCCTGAAAATATTAATTGCTCCAGCCTCAACAACCTTCTGTCAACAGCCGAATCCCTCTGTACCAATCGCTAAACTTTATTAAGTTTCAAAATCATTTGAGCTATTTCTCTGGTCTTCATTCCATGAGCTTTTGCCCCCATCTCTAAAGTTTCCATTGTCGCCATCCCGCAACCGACACAATGAAGCCCGTATTCTTCTGCCAGTACGTCTGCCAGTTCAGGTCGTTTCGCCATTATTTCCCCAATCAGACTGTCTTTAGTTATTTTTTTTCTGGATTTCATCAAGCTTTATTTTTTTTAAATCGCGAAATATCCCCTCTTCCACCCTCTGCCAAATGTCTCGAAGATAACAGCTCCCGGCCCTAATACAAGCGCTTTTATTACCTAAACACTCTACCAGACCCTTGTTCTCTCCCAAAGCTTCTAAAAGGTCATACATGCTTTTTTTTTGCCAATTTTTTGCCAACACATAACCGCCATTTTTCCCCTCTTTTCCTTCAATAATTCCACCCCTGCGTAACCCTATTGCCACTTGGCCCAAAAATCTATAAGGTAACCGAAGGTTCCCTGATACTTCAGACAGTGACACTACTTTATCCGTATTTTGGGACAAATACGCCAAAAACTCCACACTATATTCCACCCTTTTAGATACGCTAATCATCCAAAATTAACCTTCATTAATGTTATAATTCTATCATCCTGCTGAAAGCGATCTTTAAGAAGGTGTTTTTTCTAGCTAACCTATACTAATGGGAAGCGGCTAAGTTCTTTAAGGGTAATACTTTGAAGACAGTTTCCCACCACGTCAGTTTGCGTGGAAAAGCCACTATTGAAGTTAACTTTTGGCAGGCTTATTTTTTTAGGTCGAAATTTGAAGCGTAGCGCCAAATTTTGCCTAAAAACATAGTCCCGATTTATCGGGATAACTCCTTTTTCACTCTCTCCCAAACTTTCCCCATCGTTTTTTGATTATTTCTCGCTTCCTCTCTAATATTGTTTCTAAATTTCCGCTGATAATATTTTGGGTCCTCCAAATACTCCAACAAAAAATCCGCCGCCTGCCCCGGCTTTTCCTTTACCCACCCCAAACCCTTCTTTTTAATAATCTCAATATTGCCATCCTCCTGACCGCCGATATGAGTAATGGCCACCATTGGCTTCTTTCTGGCCACCACATCAAATAAAAAATTTGGTCCGGCTTTTCCAAAAACAATATCACTGGCTGTCAACACTTCGGCTATGTTGTCAATCCAACCTAAATTCCTGACTATCAAATCTTCCCCCCGCTTCATTCTCCGCAACAGTTTAATATATTCATCCACCATTGAATGTAAAAGTTTATCGGTTCCGGTATTAAAAATAAAGGCACATTTCTTTTTTATCATCATCAGAACCGGTAGTAATCTGGTCAACGAATTTGTCCCCAAACTTCCCCCACCCACAAATATTACCGGCCGGTTGTCAAATATCCCCAGTTTCTTTCTGGCCTGAACTCGATCTATCGGCTGGTACATCTCTCCCCGCACCCACCAGCCTGTTTCCATTACCCTATCCGCCTCGATTCCATATTTCTTGGCCAATTTCACCCCCACCTCATCATAAACCAAATTCAAATCGGCTTGAGGCACAAAAGTTGCCGGGTTTATCGTCCATGGATCAGCGACTATCGACCACAAAATAAACTTCTTGTTTTCTTTCTCCCTTAATTTCACCAGAGAATGGCTATGAAACCAATAACAGGAAATAATCACATCCGGTTCGACCCTATCGACTAATCGTTTTAATTCAGGCATATTGAACACCGATAAACTCTCTATCAATGTTCTGGCTCTTTTATTTATCGGAATCCATCTGGCCAAACGATTACTTAGAGGAAAATACCGATAAGAGAAAGTATAAATATCATTTGCTATCCCCACTTCAGCCCTAACTTCAGTATATTCAACCGAAAACTTTCCTTCTTTTTCCTTTGTTTTCAAAAATCCGTATATGGCTCTGGCAATCGACCGATGCCCCCAAGGCATATGATCAGTTATCACCAATATTTTCTTCTTAACCCCAACCATGGAGCCCTCCGTGAGAATCGAACTCACGTCAACGGTTTACAAAACCGCCGCTTTACCACTGAGCTAGGAGGGCACTCCTCAAATTATATCAATGCTCCAATGTTTTTATTCTTTTATGCCTCTCTTGCACTTCTTTTGGTATTTCTTTCCTCTCTTTTTCTAGGTAATCATAAATCGCTTCGTTCAAAGCATCCACCGACAGAAGTGAACAGTGTATTTTTATCGGCGGCAGGCCATCCAATGAATCAATTATCTCTTTATTAGTCATTTTGATAGCCTCATCAATCGTCTTTCCCTTCACCAAATCAGTGATCACACTACTAGTGGCTATCGCCGCCGCACAGCCATAGGTCTCAAATTTAACATCAACAATTACCCCATTTTTTACCTTTATATACAACTTCATCACATCGCCACAAGCCATATTTCCCACCTCCCCCACTCCACTCGGATCTTTAATCTTCCCTAAATTGTGAGGATTTCTAAAATGCTTTAATACCTTTTTGGAATACTGAAATTGACTTCTCATTTTATTTTTTAAAAGGTGAAATTTTTCTTAGTTTTTTGACCACTTCCGGCACCACCTTTAAGACATAATTTATTTCGGCTTCAGTTGTCCGCCGCCCCAAACTGAATCGAATCGATCCATGAGCCTCAGGAGCTGTCAAACCCATCGCCAACAGTACATGGCTCGGCTCCAAACTCCGGGACGAACAGGCCGATCCGGTTGAGGAACTTATTCCCCTTCTGTCCAATTCCAGCAACAACCCTTCTCCCTCAACTCTGGCAAAAGAAATATTAACGTTGTTTGATAATCTATTATTGATATCCCCATTTAACCAACAATCCTCCACGCTTTCCAAAATCCCCTTAATTAGCTTATCTCTCAATTTTCTTATTTTTAGATTTTCGGTTTTAGACTTTTCTGCAATTTCTACCGCTTTCCCCATTCCCACAATCGCCGGTACATTCACCGTTGACGACCTCAAGCCCCCCTCGTGACCACCGCCATGCAAAATCGGTTTTATCGCCACCCCGTTTCTGACAAACAAAACCGCTGCTCCCTTTGGTCCATAAATTTTATGTGACGAAACCGTCAACAGATCAATCTTCATTTCTTTAACATCTATTGGCACTTTACCAAAACTCTGCGAGGCATCAGTGTGAAACAAAACCCCTTTTTCCCGACATACATTTCCGATCCGCCCAATATCCTGAATTGTCCCCACTTCATTGTTCCCATGTATCACCGAAACTAATAAAATTTCCTCCGATAATTCCCCTAGAAACCACTCAAAACCTATCAAACCCTCTCGATTTACCGGAATTTCTTTTATTTCATAGCCCTTACCCGCCAGCCACTTGGCACTCTCCACTACACAGTCATGTTCGACAGACGATATTAAAATTTTCTTTTTCAGAGGATTTGCTTCGGCCACTCCCTTTAAGGCCAAATTATTACTCTCGGTCGCACTACCCGTAAAAACAATTTCTTCTGTTTCCGCCCCGATAAATTTGGCGATTATTTCTCTGGCCTTTTCAACCGCTGCCGATGCTTTTTGCCCCTGACTGTGAAGCGACATGGTGTTGCCGATAAACTTTCCCCAATACGGTTCCATCGCTTTTACCACCTTCGGGTCCACCGGTGTGGTGGCCGCATAATCAAGATAAACCTCTCTCTTTTTCATACTAACACCATTTTAGTAGCAGTTACCTCAAAACACAAGAGGAAAAAAGTGAGCCTGGAAAGGAATTCGAATCCTTGACCTTCCCCTTACCAAGGGGATGCTCTACCAACTGAGCTATCCAGGCAAATCCTGATATTGTAACAAAAATTTTATCACGTACCCAGTCTAAATGGCCTATTTTTGTTATAATTTGAACGTTGGAGAGGTGCTCCGAATGCCTGCCCGTCTTTGACGGAGTAAGGAATCCCGATAGTGCGGAGGGTTGGCCGAGCGGTTTATGGCGCTGGTCTTGAAAACCAGTGGGTGAATAACCCCCACAGGTTCGAATCCTGTACCCTCCGCCGTATCGGGACGTCCGCAAGGACATGCACCTGCCTGCCGGCAGGCAGGGGTTCGACTCCTGTCCTCTCCACACAAAGAGAATGGTCAGAAATTCGGGTTCGGGCGCGAATGCGGGCGTGCTCGGAAAAGACCGTGTCAAAGCCCTTTTTGTATTCGGCTGTAAGCCGTAAATTAGAAAGAAAGAAGTTCGATCCAACATTTTTTCCGACAAATGCCAATTCGTCGGAATTATTTTTTACATGTGCGATTTTTCCGCAATTTATCGACCTTTTTATAAATTCTTCAAAAGGTTTGATCCAATCTGAACCTTTCTCTTTTGTCAACGCGATTTTTTCCTGAAGTTTCAGTTTTTGCTCGAATAGTTCATTCTTCTTTTGCTTATAAATTTCGGAGTCGACAATTTCCTCTAAGTAACCGTCAAGAAGTTTGTTTAATTTTCCTTCAATATCTCTTTGTTCTAATTCCAGTCTGATAGCGTTTTCGCTGGCAAGTTTTGTCTCATTTTCTCTGTCTTTCTCAAGCCAATTAAGCCATTTTGTCCCCCAAGAACCAGGAATTGTGACATCTGAAACACTATCTCTCAGTTGCTTTTCAAATTCATCCTGTCTAAAAACTCCTTTTTGGTGGCAGATTCCCAACTTTTTGGTACAACGATAGTAATTGTAAGTAGCAATTCTGTCTGTTCTTTTGTAATACTTCGTGTGTGATTCAGCTGTAATTCCGCTACCGCACTCCCCGCATCTTGCCATGCCAATGAAAGGAAAATAATGCTTTCTTTTTCTTGGACTTTCAGTTTCGGTTAGATGTTTTTGGACAGCCTCGAAAAGCTTTTTTGAAACAAAACATTTATGGGAAGCCTCATGATATTCGCCAGCATACATAAAAATACCAATGTAGAATTTATTGGTAAGCATTTTTCTAATTTGATTTATCTTTAGAGGCTTCCCATCTTTTTTAGCCATTCCAAACCCACACATATATTTAGAAATTTCCGTAAAAGTTTTATCTTCTAAAAATAATTTGAAGGCCTTTTTAACCACCTTTGATTCTTCGGGGTCAATACTTATGTTTCTTAATTTGGGATCGTTTATGTAACCATAAGGAGCTTTGAGAGGCCATTCCCCACGCCTTAACTTTTGTCTAACACCTCTTTTTATATTCTCACTTAAATTATCGATGTAATACTTGCTTTGTCCAAAAGCGATTGAAAGCATAAATTTTCCTTGTGGAGTATTCTCAAACCAAAAAGTTGGGAATTTTAAATCTTGAAGCTTTCCGATATCAAGTAAGTAAATAATCCTTCCTCCATCAATGGAGTTTCTGGCCAAACGATCCGGGTGCCACCCAAGAATTCCTTGAACTTCCCCCTTTTCAAGTCTTTTAACAATTTCGTTAAACTTTTCTCGACCAGGCTCTTTAGCAGTTTTGGCTTCGGTTACAAAATCAACAACTTCAAGATTTTCTTTTCTGGCAAACTCTTTTAATTCCTCAATTTGAGATTCAATAGACAAAACTTGGCGGTCGGCTTCGTCTGTACTCTTTCGACAGTAGGCAATGTATTTAATCATGTTTTGTTAAATTTTTGCGTTTTCTTTTTTCTTTCTCTTTGATACGGTCTTTTCCGAGCACGCCCGCATTCGCGCCCGAACCCGAATTTCTGACCATTCTCTTTGTGTGGAGTTGTATCGAAAAATTCGTACGCAATTTTCTTCCTAACTTGGCGAGTTACTCTCTCAATTCCATGACTCGTGCTAGCTCGCCCCTGCGGGGCTCGCTATACTCTTGGCTCGGCCCCTGCCTTGCGGTGTCCTCGCTAAAATGTCTGGATCGAACACCTTTTTGTTTTCCTTATAAATGGCAAAAGAAAACGCAAAAATTTTCAAAGTTCTAAAACTCAAATGGCGCAACCGGTGGACTCAGTAAAGATTGCCTCTACTGTCCGATTGCGCCATCAAAAAAGGCAATCTGAAAATACTGAGTCCACTTTTAATATATTCTTTCTGAAAGAAAAGTGCAATAATTTATTTATGAGTGAAGCACCCGCTAGGATTGGGACAGATTCTATCGTTGGAATTCAAGTTTAGCCCTCCGTTTCACAAGTAAAGAGAGCCTGACCGTATCCAGCCTTTCTTTTAATCTTTCTTCATTCAATTTTTCTCACCTCCTTAACATGCGAAGGTAAGATATAAACACGTCAGGGGTGTCAATTCAAATGTTAGATAACAAAAATATCTCTCTCTTGACAACAAATAACTATAAATCCATAATACTCTTGATGGAACCAACCAAAGAGACTGCGGTACAAGAAAGACCTCGGCATGAGGTTCTCTCCGAAAAACTAACTCCTTTTAAGGAAAAATTAGGAACTCGTGTAGTAGAGTTGATGACTGCAGATAGAACGAAGGAAAAGGATTACAAGATTGAGGTCGTAGATAATCAGTATCATCCAGGTATCATTCATACAACTGAAACTTGGGATGGTGGTTCAAGAAGTACACGCAAGATTGACAAAAGATATCAGACTAGGGATGCGTGGGACGATAAGCCTGGGGATTTTTATATGGGTACTGTTGTTGACAAAGGGTATAGAGAAGTAGGTGTAGGTATGGACCTCAAGGCCGATGGTTCACTAACCCAAGAAATACACTGCACAACCGAAACTGCTTCAAGAGCTACCTATGGTACGGAACCCTTAATGAAAGGTGAGTTTTTCAGGTGGGCTGGTCAAGGGAACATGACCGAAAATGTCCGAGTATCGCCAGATGGACAGGTGTCTCGTAGTAGACATTGGTCTGAAGATAAATGGCTTGGGCGAAACGACCGTTATCAAACGCATGTCGTAACTGAAGATAATGGTATTGTGAGAAGCGGTAGAGGTGAACATGGAATTATGCTTGGATACCAACCAGAAATGGAAGTTGTTAGTTCTCCTACTCAAAAATAGTACTTCTTCAACTTAAACTCCAAAACGAAGAACAGCTTCAAAATCTAATAAACCTAAGCCCATTTATTCCCGAGTAGTAATAAGAAGATTATTTAGAGACTTACCCGGAATTCGGAAAGATACAAGAAACTTTTTGTCGGTTCTCCTTTAACAACACCACCTTCGCATTCGGCCTTCGGTTTCACTTATGTTTCGCGCGCGATTTTGTGCTCGGCTTCACCGAGCAATTTTAAAATAATTCTCCTATTCCCCTCATTACATTGGCAATTGTTGGTAGAACGGCCGGCACCTTACCCACAGGTGCGCTAACTTTGACTTTTTCACCAGCTTTTGCTTGTAACGCTGCAACCATCACACTTCCAACTCCTCCCAATAAAAAAAGATTCCTAAGTTGATCTCTTTTGCCTTCAAAGGCTCTCAGTTGCTCAAACTTATCGGCTAAAGTCTCAAGAGATTCTCCACCTAACTGGAAAAGAGGTTTTCCTGAAGAATCGCTAATCCCATGCGCCCCCTCAATTAAATCTCGAGTAAACTGACCAAGACTTATCCCACCATCTGCTGATGGAACCATCTCTGTCCAACCGCCAAATGGAAGATGCAGTACTTTTCCTCCTTCCATTGTAACGCTCGTGGCGGTGCCTGCGGCAGTCTTTGCATGCTCTATTTTTTCCAAGAGTTGGTACACGGCAAGCACGGGAGTATCTTCGTACCCGCTTTTAGCACCAGCAATAACGAGACCGCCAATAACCGCCTCTGTACCAATCGCTAACCACATTTGTCGGTGAGTCAAATTCGTTTCCTTACTTGCCAATGCGTCCATCCGATCGGCAAAGCCCACCAATGCAGTGCCAAACTTTGTAGTCGGGCCTGTTTCTTTACTAGCAACTGCCATTTTTTCAGTTCCTATATCTGCCATATTCTCAACCCCCATCTTCTAAAATTCATATCTTGCTCATAAGCATATCAAAATTTCTATAAATTGCAATATCTAGGTTCTATTTTGTTTTGTTTTTGTTCTTTCGCCGTTTAGGCGAAAGAACTTCCTCTGTCCCCGCCCTAAAGGATAGTATTTGGTAAAAAGGAAAAAGCGTTAGATAAACCTAGCGATTTACCACCCAACATTTTAAAAGCTTTTTCCGCTAATAAGCAGTGGCGAGAAAGTGTTTTGTTTTCTTAAAGCTAACGCCACTGCGCCAACCGAACATGATGCGAGCGCCCGAAGGGGCGAGCCGTGGGGCACGGTATATGGGTAGAATAATGAAGGCGAGGGCAGAAATAAGAAACACCCCACGAAAGCGAGCTCTCTTAATAAATTACCCTTAAAGTAAAGGCTTGTACCAGCGAAGCTCTTTTTTTGGTACAAGCCAAGGAAGAGACTGAATAATGTTTTTAAAGTTAAAAAAGACTTGGGCAATCCCGCCTCAAGGCGGGACTAAGCGAGCGAAGTCGGGGTCGCCGTTTCCTTGTTTTTAGGGTGGGTGGGCAATGGATCTCACAGAAACTTTCATGACGGTACCGTCACGGTTAGCCGTCACACCGTCAGACGGTGATATGGCCGTACTTTCGGTCAGTTGACGGAGCCTACCGAACACCTTACGGTGAACCGTCAAGTAACCGTCGGTTTGTATTGAGTTCTGTATAATTCTGTATTATGTGTGTCCTGCGAAGCAGGAAAAAATCGCGCCTGTAAAAAATGGCGAGGACACCGCAAGGCGGGGGCCGAGCCAAGAGTATAGCGAGCCCCGCAGGGGCGAGCTAGCACGAGTCATGGAATTGAGAGAGTAACTCGCCAAGTTAGGAAGAAAATTGCGTACGAATTTTTCGATACAACTCCACAGAAATGGATTTTTCGGATCGTCGGGGTTGGCGCTCGCCGCGCCCGCCCCCGCGGCGAGCGCTGCAAAGCCCTGTTTATATACACAAAAAAGCCGCCGATTATTCAAAGAGTAGTCCGAGCCGACTTTTTTGGCGAAGAATGATAATTCTTCGCCATTATGTTTCGCGCGCGCGATTTTTACTCGCTATGGCGAGCACTTGAGTGTGTTACCTAAAAAGAAAAGGCACTAAGCGAATAAACCAGGGTATAAATTCCGAAATTTGGTTAGCTGTTATCGCATCTAATGCCTGAGTGCTTGAGTAAGATATGGGAATAACACCCAAAAGTTTAACAGCATTGTTCGTAACAATCTCATATACTGGCCTACATACCCCAACCTGATCACAGGAAATATCTAAAGAGATTCGTTCAGGTTTGACGGCTAGCCTATCAATAATACCGTCTGGATTGAGAATTATTACAGAACTTGAGATTTTCTTTGTGATGGGCATTACTTTTATTTCATCCTTATCGTTTGTTTCTACCTTAACTTTTGAAATCACTTGTACCGCCTCTGTTTTAATAGTATATGATGGTTCTCCATTGTCTGATGGTATCTCTTTTATTTCTACTTTAGCTTTTTTAGTTTCCCCACCGAGTACTTTAATACAGACACGCGGCAAGTCATTTTTACTGCCTAATAAAATGGGAAGGCAATTATACTCGGGGGGATTACACTGTTTTATCGGGTAGACATTTTCTAGACCCCCGCCGCCACAGTAATTGTCTTTTATAGGGAAACAATTACTTTCGCCTGTCTGTTCATGGTAGCAGTACTCACTTTGACTGCAGGTGATGTTCCCACAGTAAACCGTAGGATAGGTCTGTTTAATGGATATCGTAGTGGGCGTAGCGCCCTTACATTTCTCAAGATCGTAGCTACAACTTGATGGATTACACGGATTAATGTCTTGAGTACATGGCTTTGGTGTTACGGAAATAATTTGATATGAATCAAAAGATTTTCCCCAAAAACTTGAGACTAGTCCGTCAATAATTTGACCATTACTAAATGAGTCACCCATCTTTACTTTATCTTTGACGACAAAAATTTCCTGAATGGAATTAAGAGGATATAAACTGGTACAAGTGTAAAAGCGCGTATCGCCATCTTTAAAAGAAACATTTTGTATCTTCACCGATAAATAATATGTATCAGGATAACTAAGTTGAATGTCGGTTGGGCAAGAGTTCGTTTTTACACAGGGATTTTCGTAGGCTTTCTCAAATCTTACGTTTTCAACTAGCCCCTTAACATAGCACTTTGGAGCAGGAGCTGGCGGCGACGCGAAAACTCTATTGTTTGAAATTTTTACTAAGCCCCAACTGACGAAGAAACCTAAAAACAAAATAATAACCGTCTTTTTCACAGCAGATTTTTTTCTCATATTTCTAACACGATTATACTCTTTTCCGAAACTTTTTGGATAACTGTTGTTTTCGTTCCAGAAAATTTGTATATTGTAATTGGTCTCAGCAACATTAGAATTGCGTTTTTTGATGGCGCAATCGGACAGTAAGACGCAATTTTTTAGTGTGTTCGAACCGACTTTTTACGAGGCCGAAGGCCGAGCGGTAAAGATGGCCCCGCCACGGCGGGGCTACCTTTGAAATATAGTTCGAATTTTTTCGTAAAGAGACCGCTTTACCCGCCGTAGCTCAAAGATGGTCTTTAGACCACTTGGCGACGGCAGGCAATCTGCTACTATTATTTTGTGAGAATTAGCCAATACTCCGGCGCCGTAATCCTACTGGGCGCCCTTTTCGCCTTTGTCCTCCCTTCCCCCGGCCTCCTTTTGCGACCTTTCCTTGACTACTTTTTGATGTTTCTCATTTTTCTCTCCTGCCTCGATATTAATCTTAAAGAAATCCTTCTAAGCCTCCGCCAATACCCCAAACTCGTCGGCATTTTAATCATCGTCCACCTTTTCTCCCCTCTGATTATTTTTTTATTTCTAAAAAACTTTTTTTCTCCCGAAATTTATCTTGGCCTCATTCTGGTCGCTTCGGTTCCCGTCGGCCGCAGTGCCGTCTTTCTTAGCAATCTCTTTGGCGGTCAGCCGGAAAAAGCTCTGGTTATTAGTACCATCTCCAATATTTTAAGTCCGGTTTTGGTTCCGGCAATTGTTTACATCCTTGCCGGTTCTACCATAAGTTTTGACGTTGCCTCCATGGCCAAATCAATGGCTATTATCGTTATCGTTCCCTTTCTTTTAGCCTTCTTTCTTCAAAATTATCGCTTTATCCGTCCCCTTAAAAAAATTCAAACTGATATCTCCACTGTTTTGGTTGCCCTCATTGTCTGGGGCATAATCGCCCCGATTCGTTTTCAGGTTCTCAATCAACTTGAATTATCTCTTGGCCTAACTCTTATCTCTCTCTTCCTTATGGGCTTAAACTTCCTCCTGGGTTTTTTAATAGGCACCGGCCACCCCGAAAAAATCACCTATGGCATCTCTGCCGCCTACAAAAACTATTCTCTGGCCACTATCGTCGCCGCCACTTCCTTCCCCACTCAAGTTCTAGTCGCCCTTCCTTCTCTGGTTTACTCCGTCAGCAGCAATATTCTTCTTCTCCCGATGCAATTCCTGTTAAAATCAAAGCATGAACCTTCAAATCACCGGCGACCGCATCCATTTAAACCCCGCCATTAAGACTCTCATTTCTGAAAAGATTGACCAACAAATCGGTAAACTATTAACCAATTTTTCCACTGATATTCAAATTGCCTCGATTCGGATTCAAAAAGAAAAACTGGAACTTTTTAAAGTCAATTTTGACATGACCCTGCCCGGTAAAAAACACATTTATGCCGAAACCGAACACATACTTCTTGAATCAGCCCTAATCGATTTGTCCCATCAGGTCGAAAAACAAATTAAAAAGTACCTCCACCACCCATGATTTTTATCCCCCTCTATTATCAGCTTTTGGAAGCCTATCACCCCATTCCCTATCTGCCTTCCACCCCCAACCTCATTCTCTCTATCACCACTCCAATTCCTGCCCTGCCCCAGACAAGTCAAGTCCTTGGAATCAGTACTCCGCTTCCGGCTGTCGGCGGTGAAGGTCTCTTCGTCAGCCTCGCTCTTCTCGGCGACTCCATGACTGATACTCTTCCCCAAAATATAATCCTCAACTCCCTTCAAAAACTGTTTCCTTCTATTAAATTCAATATCTATGATTACGGTTATGGTTCGACCAACATTGAATCGGGGCTTCTCCGACTCACCCAAAAATCAACTTATCTATCAGAAGACAATCCACCCCTCCTCGATCTGAAACCCGACATTATTGTTATTGAATCTTTTGCCTACAATAACTTTGGCAACAGCACCAGCGGGCTTGAACGCCATCGTCTGACCCTCCAAAAAATGGTTGATTCTATAAAAAAAGAATCACCTAAAAGTCAAATAATACTGGCCGCCACCATCGCTCCTAATTCCCTTAATTTCAGTAATGGTATCAAAAACCTCAACTTGTCTTCTCTGGAAAAATCCGAAAAATCCTCTACCATCAAGCTTTATCTTCAAAATATAATTAATTTTGCCAACGATAATAATCTGCCTCTGGTCAACGCCTATCACCCCAGCCTTAAAAACGATGAAGGTATGCCTGAACTTATTAGTAGCAGTGACCACCTCCACCCCTCTCCTCTCGGGGCTGAATTCTTCAGTGACCTTCTGGTTAAAACGATTAAAGATAATAACTTAATTCGCTAATATCTCTCGTTGTGTAATTGTCACTTATCCTTTAAAATAAGCCCATGGCTAAAGCAAAAAAAACTCCCCGTATCCTTATTGCCCTTCTCTGCACTGTCTGTGGCGCTCAAAACTATCTAAGCGAGAAAAACAAGGTTAACACTCCCGATAAACTAAAATTTTCCAAATACTGCCGCTGGTGCAAAAAGAAAACCGAACACAAAGAATCAACCAAACTCAAATAAAATTGAAAATTGATAATTGTAAATTGAAAATTTCAAATTCTCTTGAGAATTTGTACATCTCTCCTCTTGAAGCCTGCAACCTCCACTGTCGCTATTGCTACACTAAAAAGACCAAAAATGTTTTAACTAATAAACAAATCTTGTCTTTCGTCCGCAGATATCAAAACTTTCTTAAGAAAAACCGAGGTCGTAATTTTTTAGCGAATTTCAACGTGCAAACATTGACTGAGCGAAAAAAATGCGACGAGGGTTTTTCAGAACTAAAATCAATCATTTTTTGCGGTGGCGAAATATTTACTCTCAAATCTTTTCCGCGACTAATAAATAAATTAAATAAACTCGGTATTTTCATCACCATTATCACCAACGGTACTATCGATCATCTTTCTGAAATTAAAAACCCCAATTCCTGTCAATTAATTGTTTCCTTTGACGGTCCAAAAAATATTCACGATTCTAATCGTGGAATTGGCAATTATGACTTATCCAAATCCTTCGTCCGTCACGCCCTCGACCTCGGTTTCCCTACCGAAATCTTTTTTCTTATTACCAAAGATTCCTACCCCTACAAAGATTCTTTTGATATTTTCGGTCTCCCTAAAACCTATCTTACCGACCGCCTCGGCTCCCTCGCTCCAACCCAAGTTGCCGACATTAGACTAAACTATCCCTCCTATCCTTCTAAGGAATTTAATTGTCATCAAATCTCTCTTCAATCCGACGGTCTGGTTTATCCCTGCTGTGAAACCGGCATACCTATTTCAAAAATATCTACCCCTATTAAAAAAACCATTACCGCTTATTTTAATTTAGTTGACAAAAATCCCCTATGTGTCGATCTGGATTATTTTTGCAATCTAAAAACAATATCGAAGCAATAATTTTTAGGAGCACAGCCGCAGCGTGTCTAACACTGGTGTGAGCACCGCAAAAATTCATTGCGAGATATAATTATATTAAATTATGACACAATCTGATTTCCTTAGATCCATTCGCCAATATTTTTGGGGCCAAAATTTCACCGAGGTTGAAATCCCCTACCTTAATTCCTCTCTTCCATTAGAACCCAATATTTACGCTTTCGAAACCGAATGGCAACACCTTAAACAAAAATATTTCCTCCCCACCTCCCCCGAATTCGCTCTAAAAAAATATCTGGCTTCCACACCCCAAAATTGTTTTGCCATCAGCCATTGTTTTCGCGATCTTGAAAACTCCAGCCCTCTCCACACTCCCGAATTTTTAATGCTTGAATGGTACGAAATTAATAAAAATCTGGCTGATTTAAAAAAATCCTCCCAAAATTTTATTTCCCATTTTTTACCCAATCTTTCTTTTGAAAATCTCATCCTACCCCCCAACCTTCCTGGCAACGAACCGAATTTTAATCAATTTTTCCTAAACCAAATCGTATCTAAATTACCCCAAAACAAGGCCGTTTTTATCACCGGCTACCCCGCCTTCCTCTCCCCCTTGGCCAGAATTAAAAAAGAGAGCGAGTCGAATAATTTTTCGGAGCGCAGCTTCTGGAGCAAAGCGAAGCACGTGAGCACCGCAAAAATTAATTTGACGAGCGATCGCTTTGAACTCTATATCAACGGTATCGAAATAGGAAACGGCTGCACCGAAAACACCGATTCTATTTCTATAAAAAAAGCTTTTATCAAAGAACAAAAATATCGCCGAAAAGCCAAACTTCCTCTCCACCCTTATTCCCCAGATTTTGTTAATATCTGTAAGTGCCTACCTCCCTGCTCCGGCATCGGACTAGGTATTGATAGACTGTTAAGATTGATAAATATCAATGATAAGCAACCAAGAACCTAAACCCGTAAACATGGAGTTTCAAAGAAAACTTCACAACGACAAAATCCATGACAGTGGAATCCCGAATATATACAATACTAAATATATCCGTCATGTCCTTTTTCACCTTCCTGCTAACCAAACATTTCTCTTGATCTTCGCCGATCTTGATAATCTGAAACCAACCAATGATAAGCTCGGCCATAGCACTGGCAATGACCTTCTCCAGCAGTCAGCCAATATCCTCCTAAAAACACCTGATGCCATCGTTGGTCGCTACGGTGGTGACGAATTTTTAGCCCTAAAGCCTTACGATCCAACTGTTACACCACCAGAAAAAATCCAAAAAATGGTTTCCCAAGTCATCGAAGAAAACACGCTAACACATAATTCTTCCACAACCGAAGGGGACCTTCCAATAAGTTTTAGCATTGGTTTTGCCCATCTTAAACCAGGCGACGACCCCAGAAAAACTCTCGACGAAGCTGATAAAATGATGTACCGAATAAAGAACGCTAAAAAGACGGCCCCAACCCCAAATCAAGATTTTTCCATTTGATGTAAAATAAACTTATGACCGACATCAAAAACACTCTCTTAACTTCTCAAAGCACTAGGCCTCAAGTTAATCGGATTCCACCAAAAAATCCTCTTTTCCAAATGAAAAATATGCGTCAAAATACCCCCAATTTTACCACTGTCTTTCGCACTCAAAACCGTGGCGGTAAATAAACCGACAATTGCTCTGGTTACCGGCTGTTTTGACCTCCTCCACCCCGGCCATATTAAATTTCTTCGTTTTGCCGCCTCAAAAGCCAACAAATTGTTGGTTGGTGTCGAAAGTGACCAACTCGTTTCCCAACACAAAACTCCCTCGCGTCCCATTTTCCCTGCCAAAGATCGACTCTTGGTTCTCTCCGAACTAAAATCAATTTCCCAGATTTTTTTAATTAAACCTCATACCGATTATCAAAAATTACTAAAAAAGTTAAAAATAGACTACCTCATAATATCCCGCAAGGATAACTTGTGGGAAGTTAAGCATCAGATCTGCCAAAACTTAGGCATCAAGCTTTTTATCTATCCCCGTCTCTCCCAATACTCTACCTCCAACATCATCCAAAAAATCAAGGCTTGTGATTCCTGTATTATTTAACTATCAAAAGTCAATTGATTTTTCTCCTATCAATTTCCGTCTTCCTCTTCTCCTGTCTTTTAAGCCGTCCCCTCTGGCCGTCATGGTTCTCCCATCAAGACCCGATCGATCTGTCAGTTCTGGGTGACTCCACCATTGTCCCCTCAACCCCCTACCCCGATCGCCGAATTGAGGTCAATCTGACTACTCAACAGGTATACGTCCTCGACGGTGATCAACAAATCGCCACCTACACTGTCTCCTCCGGCAAATGGAACCGAACCCCCGCCGGTACCTTTACCATTTGGGCTAAAGTTCGTTCTCAAAAAATGTCCGGTGGCAACAAAGAGTTGGGTACCTATTACTATCTTCCTAATGTTCCCTATATTATATTTTTCTACAACGATAAAATCACCAAAAGACTTGGCTACAGTCTCCATGGTACCTATTGGCATGATAACTTCGGCACTCCCATGAGCCATGGTTGTATCAACATGAAAACCCCAGATGTAGCTGAAATCTTTTCCTGGGCCGATATTGGCACCCAAATCACCATCTACGGCAAATACGACCCAAAACTAGCGGTAAGATAACCCAATTTATATGTATAATAAGACCACGTTATATGACAAAGGTTATCAATTGTTTAGAAAATTGCGCTGGTTTTTGTTGTGAGAATCATAAAGACTTCCGTATCTTATTTGATTTCACCCCCATAGAAGCTGCCATGATGCGTCAAGCTGGAACGAACTTGATACCGGCTCCACAAAACCAGGGTGGTTACTCTATGGATAAAGATTGTGTTTTTTTAATAAAACAGAAAGAAAAAAAAATATGTGATTTACATGGAACAGAACAACAACCGGGGTGTTGCCAAGATAATCGAGCTGGTGATGCACTCTGTGTAGGTGTTAGAAAACACGTTCTAAACGGCAAAAGATTTAGTGAAGTCGAATAAATTTTGCAGGCCCGTATGGACTCGAACCATAAATAGAGATTTTGGAGATCTCTGTGATAGCCATTTCACTACGGGCCTAAGTTGTTAAATTCCTGCCTGCAATTTTAAAGCATTCTAGTTCTTTCCGCCACTTTTACATTTTTGTTACAATAATGCACCGGGCCCGTAGCTCAGTTGGCTAGAGCGTTCGCATGGCATGCGAGAGGTCAGGGGTTCGAGCCCCCTTGGGTCCACAACGTAATGCCGATAAATCGGCAAACGTTGTAGGAACGTGTAAATTTGTCTCACAAATTTATTACGTTCCACTAACCAATTTCTTGAAACTTAACAAACAATACTCAATACTTACAAATATATGATCACCAAAGCTCTTATCACCGCTGCTGGCCGGGGTACCCGTTTTCTCCCGGTCGTCAAAGGTTATGCCAAAGAACTTGTTCCCATCCTCAATAAACCCCAAATCCAATATTTAGTGGAAGAGGCTATTGCTGCCGGTATTACCGAAATCTGTATTGTCCACCGCTTTAGCGACAACTCACTTTGCGACTATTTCTCTCCTGATTCTGAACTGACCAATTATTTAGCCAAAATCAACAAACTCAATGCCATCCAAAGTCTTCAACAAATCTGGGATTCAGCCAAGCTTAGTTTTATCCCTCAAGATCCTACCCTTCCCTACGGCAATGCCTCCCCTCTTTTAGCCGCCAAGTCCTTTATCGGCACTGATCACTTTGTCCTCATGTTTGGCGACGACCTAATAATTGAACAAGAACCCGGCCGTTACCTCAAAAAAATTATTTCCACCTACGAAAAATATTCCCCGGCCATAGTTGCTTCTGTCAAATACGTCGGCCCAGAGGAAATTTCCCGATACGGATCCGCCAAATACATTAAAGACCCCAAATACCCCAATCGAATTGTCGGCATGTTTGAAAAATTACCTGCCGATAAAGCTCCCTCATTTTTTGGCCAAGGTGGCCGTTTTGTTGTCAACGGCGCCAAAATCTACCCCATTTTAGTCAAACAAAAACTTAGTCAAGATAATGAACTTTGGTTTGCCGACGCTGTTAACACCCTGGCTGCTGCCGATATAGTAATAACCGAAGCTACCGACAAAGAATCTGATTGGATGACCACCGGCGATCCCCTCCGTTGGCTCAAGGCCAACATCACCGTTGCTCTCAACGATCCAAACCTTGGCCCTGAAATCAAAAGTTTTCTTGAAAAAATCTAAAAAGGTCCAATAACTTGCATTTTCGTTTCTTATGGGATACAATATCTCCCAGATGAAAAAAATAATCGCTCTTCTGTTTGTTTTTATTTTTCTTTCTCTTTTAAATCCTGTTTTAGCCGATGAGGAATATCGCCGTCTCGATGTTGATCTTAAAGCCAAAGGTTTTACCCAGGGAACCTATGTTGACGAATTGAAATCAAGTGACATTATCTTTGGACCGAATGATAAATTTCAACTTCAACTCCGAATTACCAATGCCGGTAACCGCAACCAAACCAATATCAAAGTTCGTCAGATCCTGCCGGTTTTTGTCACTTCCGACTCCGACCGGGAATTCACTGTCTCTCAAATCGCCGCCGGTCAGAACTGGGTCAAAAACATTACTGTTACTGTCAAAGACAAAAGCAATGTTTACCAAAAAATTACCTGGAGCCAAATAACCATTAATGCCACCTCCGAAATCGGCACCAACGGTCAGGACTCCTTGGCTTTTTACACCGCCAATGGTACCTATGGTAACAAAGTAGCTACTTCTACCGCTACCGTTTTACCAAAAACCGGCGCCTCTTCATTGATTTTCAACTCTCTTATCGCCGTATCGCTTTTAGGTGTTTCTCTCGCTCTTCGTAAGGCCGCCCGCGGTTACTAATAAGTAATAGTTACTTATTCATGTCTTGACAAATCCTATAATATAGGATATAATATAAGTCATAACAATTTAGAGCTAAAAGAGAATAAGGGGTAGGTGGCTCCTCTAAGTCTTACCCACTCCTTATCTCTTTTGGCCCTAAGCCAAATGGTTTCTTAAATAAACCAACAATGCGTTGGTCAACCTTAATAAACCAGCACTTTAACAATCTCTTCTAAATCTTTCCAAAAAAACGGATGGGTAGCGACAGAATATCTCCTTTAATCCGATCTATTGGTGACAGCACCATGCTATTAAAATTTAATAGTATCGCGCTGTCACTAGTAATAGTGTTAACGAAACACACAGTGTCTTTGACCCGCCCTCATGGGCAAATCTTATCTCGGCTGCTAGCTGAGAAAGATATCAACTAACCCGCTTGATCAGCGTGGTTGGTACTTTCCAAAAAGGAGACTCCTCATGAAAAAGATCACGTTCGTTCTGTCCCTCCTCGTCACTGCGGCCCTTCTCTTGACCGGCTGCAACAACCCCCGTGCCGCCGCCCCTGCTGGCTTCTGGCCCTGGACCTGGGGTGACAAAACCCTCGAGCAATCGCTTGAGGACAGCTGCGTTGGTGGCGCTACTTCGGTCGTCATTGACGGTTCGACCTACCCATGCCCTGGTACCACTACCGACAACCCACCCACCGATGGACCTACTGCCGCCGGCAACAATTGCGGAGATGAAACTCTGCAAACGTTGTACCTGACCATCGTCAACCCGGCCGACAGTCCCCAGCCCCAGATCGGACACCCCAGCGCCTACGGCGAAACCCACGTCAGTGGAACTCCTGTCTGCATTGTGGTTGATGTTCCGTCTGATTACGTCGGTGTTGTCGGCGGCTTCGCTGTCGACAATGTCTCTGATGGCGTCTACACTGGATTCGGTCCAGGCCATTACGAATTCGTCGTCACCGACGGTTTCAGCTTAATTACCACCGCAGATTGGGGTAAAGCTGAATGGGACTTCCGGCTGGCACAGGCCGACCAGTATAACTGGGCTCACACCCACGTTAATTCTGGCCCCATCAAGTAGGCTTCTACCCCATCCCCAATCCCCCGCAACGGGAATCTGGTCTCACGATCAGGTTCCCTGCGGGAGCGGGGAAAAAGGAAAGATGAAGAAGAGATTGGGCGTATCCCGATGTGTATCGGGACTGATGATTCCAAAAGGATGAAACGCTCACATGAAAAAACTAAACCAAAAACCAATCGTCTCAGTTTACATGCCAGTCTTCAATGCCGCTCCCTATCTGTCTCAAGCCATTGAAAGTATTCTCAATCAAACTTACTCCAATTTTGAATTCATCATCGTTGACGATGCTTCCACCGATTCCTCTTGGAAAATCATTAAATCCTATGCTGCCTCCGATAAACGTATCAAAATCCACCGCAACTCTATCGATCTCGGTGTCTCCCTAACCAGCAATATTGCCATCTCTAAAGCCAGGGGGGCTTTTCTAGCCCGTATTGACGCTGATGACGTGGCTCTAAGCGACCGTCTTGAAAAACAAATCAATTATTTAAAATCACATTCCAAAACCGTAGCTGTTGGTGGCCAATGCGTTTGCATCGACGCTGACAACAAAATAGTTGGTTACAAAAAATTTCCCACTAGCCCCACCAAACTCCGGGAAATGATTTTCTGGGCTATTCCCCTACAACAACCATCTGTAATGATCAATCTAAGTCTGCTGCCTAAAAACTTCACCTGGTATGACCGAACCAAGTCCAGTGCTGAAGAAGTCAATCTCATGTTCAAATTACTTAAACACGGGCAATTGGCCAATCTACCGAACTTTATCCTTTTTTATCGCCAGCTTCCCGGCTCCTTATCTCATCGTAATCCCAAAAATACTTTTGTTCTCACCCTTCAAAGCCGTCTGGTAGCTATTGAGAACGGTTTCAAACCTTCCCTGAAAGCTATTATTCTCAACTTGGCCCAAATCATAGTTATTTCCGTTCTTCCCAATTCCGCCATCAACAACCTTTGGAATCTCATCCGGGGAATCTCTACCAGAGATTCGCAATATCAACTGGGAAGTTCGGCTCCGATCAACGTATATAATTAATTAATGCTTTTCCTGCGTTGGGTCCGAAAACACGGCGAAATACTCCTGCTTCTCCTGGTTATTTCTATTCTTTGTCTAATAAACTTTTCTCCCAACACTTATCTCATCGGCTGGGACAATCTCATGCCGGAATTAAATATCTGGCTAAATCTTAAAAGATCATTATTGGCTGTTTGGCAGGAATATCAGGGACTGGGGCTAGTTGGCGGTATGGGACACGCTACCGATCTAATCCGCCAGTTAGTTCTGCTACCCCTTACCCTAATTCTCCCCCAAGATCTTATCCGCTATCTCTGGCACTTTGCCATGCTCTTTTTGGGTACTCTGGGTGCCTATTTTGGTCTCAAAAAAATCTTTCCCCTTCATAGAATCGCCTTCTGTGCCTCCCTGTTTTATCTCCTCAACTTCGGCTCGATCCAATACTTTTGGGTTCCTTTTGAGCCGTTTTCTACCTTCTGGGGTTTCTTTCCCTGGCTTATTTTTTCCCTCGAAAACTATCTACAAAAACCATCCTCTAAAAATCTCAGAGTTCTCCTTTTAATTAATATTCTCGCCATCCCTAGTTTTTATATCCAAACCATTTTCATTGTCTATCTCATCTGTATCCTTCTCCTCCTGCTCTGTCATCTTCGATCAATAAAAAATGGAATTGTTGTTTTATCTCTAATTTTTCTTATCAATGCCTTTTGGCTTCTCCCTTTTATGTATTTTCTCAAAACTAACCTGGCTAATACCCGCCAAGCCTTTGGTAACCTCATGGCCACCCAGGAAACTTTTGATAGAAATCAACTTCGGGGTACCTTTTCCGATTTTGCTCTCCTTCGCGGCTACTACTATGACTTTCCTGCCAGTGACAGTTATCTGATGGCCCCCTGGATCAACCACCTCTCCAACTCCTATTTCCTTATTTGTGGCTATTTCCTCTTTGTCTTTGTCATTTCTGGTCTAATCTCCTCACTGTTTAAAAAAGCTAATAGATCACCTTTTTCTCTATTTATTGTTTTACTGTTTTTAATCTCCTGTATTACCCTTTTAACCGCCACCACACCCTTCTTTCAAATTAACTCCTTCCTCCGTCAGTTTTCCTTTCTTGATCAGGTATTTCGTTCTCCATGGACAAAATTTATAGTTCCGGCCATATTTTCCTTCACCCTGCTCTCCGCGTATGGCCTCGATACACTCATTAAACTTTTTACTTCAATAAAATACTCCAAAACTTTCACCCCACTACTTATTTCTTCCTTATTTCTAATCGCCCTTGGTTTCTTAACCTTTCCCTCTTTCCTTGGTCAATACATTTCCCCCAAGATGAGAAACGTCATCCCCAATGAATACCTTAAACTCTTCCGGTTTTTCAACCAACTTCCTGCCACCAGCCGAATTGCCAACTTCCCCCAGGGTTCGTTTTGGGGTTGGACTAATTACAAGTGGAAAACCAGTGGTTCCGGCTTCCTTTGGTATTCTCTCCCCCAACCAATCCTTGATCGGGCTTTTGACGTTTGGAATTCAAAAAACGAACAATATTACTGGGAACTCTCAACCGCCATCCAACAAAAAAATCCACTGGCTATAAAAAGTCTCCTTGATAAATACTCAATCGAATATATTGTTTTTGACAACAACGTCTTTTTTCCGGACGAAAAAATTTACGCCAAATTGTCTACCCCAACCGGCGAAGTACTAAGACTTGTCGACGGCCTCAAGCTAATCACCACCTTTAATCGTCTGGCTGTCTTTCAGTACCAAAACCCCACCAAATTATTCGAAACATCAGCCATCATCGATACCCCACCAATCGCTACCTTTCGAAATAATTTCTCCGTACCAACCAACCTTGATTTTTCTCAGGCAATCAAACCCGACAGCCACAGTCCGCTTGAGTATCCAAAGTCAAGTCTGATTTCCACTTCCGCCGATTATTTTTTTCATCTTGAAAGCAAACTTTCACACAATCTTCTTGGTTTTAATTTCTCCACCCTAAGTTTTGATCAGGACTATTTATTAAAAATTGACAGTCGAAATATTCAAGGTTATCCTCTCACCGTTTCTGCCTTCGACAATAATTCTCATTATAAATTTCTCTTTACCAAACCAAATTCTGATAGCAATTGGCAAAGTCAATACTACCTTATTCCCAAAATGGAAAAAAAATCCTTTGACCTCGGGCTAACAGTTTTGTTTGACAATTCCGGTTTTAATCAAAATCTCTCCATCAATGACCTTAAGGAGCCTCAAATTTTTCCCTTTAATAATCAGATTGAGTTGATTGAAAAGTATCAATCTCCTTACCGAAATTATCTAAATTCCAGTAACCATACCTTTTATTATCAAACTAAAATCAGTAATCAAGATCAAAAATATTTAGTCCTACCCCAAAGTTATGACTCCAGCTGGATCGCCTTTTATTTTGATAAATCTATCCCCAAATTTCTTTCTCATCTGACCATCAACAACTGGGCCAATGGTTGGAATATCGAAAATATTAACAACCAAACCATCTATATTCTCTTCTGGCCCCAGCTTCTCGAATTCTTCGGTTTCGGTTTCTTATTTACAACCCCACTTCTAATATCCCGTTGGCATACTGGTGCAAAATAGCCGACATTAAAGTCTGATATGGTAGGCCATTTTTAGCCGCTTTTGTTTTCAGTTTACTCCAATCACTTTCCGACATTCTAATATTTACATTTTTGGATTTTAATAATTTTTTCCGGCTTTTTGATTTTATTTTCTTCACCTTATTTCTATATTATGACAATGTATATTAATTGTCAATTTTTCTTTTCTTGCATTTTTGAAAATAATCCTTATAGTTTTTTTACATGAACGATTTAAAAATCGCCATCCTTTACTCTGACGCTAAACGGGAATACTTCCCCACCGAGGATCAATACATCTCCGAATATGAGTGCCAAGAACGCGCCGAAATGATTGCCCAATGTCTCTCTTCCATGAAAATCGTCGCCGCCTCCTTTCCCGGCAACAATCAACTTTCTCAAAACCTAAAAAAATTTAAACCCAATTTCGCTATCAACTTAGTTGATTCGGTTTACGGTCAGGAATATCTTCAGGCCACCATCCCCGCCATCCTTGAACTACTTCAAATTCCTTACACCGGCACTGCCATGATGGGACTAACTATTACCACCAACAAATATTTCAACAAAAACCTTCTTGAACAATACGGTCTTACTACCCCCAAATATCAACTTATCACCCACCCTACCGACGTTATTGACCCTATTCTGGATTTTCCTCTCATTGCCAAGCTCAACGAAGTTCATGGTTCATTGGAAATAAAAGAAAACTCAGTCTGTGATGACGAAAAACAACTTCGTCAAAAGATTTCCTTTTTGATGAATTCCTATCATCAACCCGTCTTAGTCGAAGAATACATTGTCGGCAAAGAAGTCACTGCCATCGTCCTTGAAGGAGCTAACACCAAAGTTTATACCGCTGAAAAAATATTCAGCCCCGAAAAATACAAACAAAAATATCAGATAGTCACCTTTGACGATATTTTTCGCGATCCTCAAAATACCGCCTTCAGTTACCAAAAATACGAGCTCCCGCCCCGGGCCCACCAACAAATCAAAAAGGCTTTTGAAATTTTGAAAATGGATGATTATGCCAAATTTGATCTTCGGGTTGACGCCTCTGACCGTCATTATCTTATTGACTGTAACGCCAATCCGGCCATCGGCCCCAAGGATTGTGCTATCAGCAACATTCTCCGTCTCTACGATATCTCCTTCGAAGAAATTCTCAAACGAATCATTAAAAACACCCTCAACGGCAAAACCGTCGACTTTAAGGAACTTGTTTAATTATTTTCGCTATTTTTTCCCCAACCTCTTCAAATTCCTCTTCCATCCAGCCCTTTGTGGTCATCGCCGGTGATCCTAGACGAATTCCAGATGGTTTAAACGGGCTCCCTTTTTCTCCCGGTATGGTATTGGCATTAACCACAATTCCTTCCTCTTCCAACCTTACTGCTACCTCCTTACCTTTTCCTACCCCCACATCAACCAGTATTAGATGTTTATCGGTTCCACCGGTAACTACTTTCAATCCTTCTTTCGTTAATACTTCTGCCAGTTTCTTGGCATTTTTCACTACCCGCTTCGCATATCTTCTAAATTCCTCTGTTTGGGTTTCCCCCAAAGCCACTGCAATGGCGGCAATTGTTTGCATATGCGGACCGCCCTGCAGCCCCGGAAAGACCGATTTATTTATTGCGTCTATCAAATCCCTTTTGGCAAAAATCATTGCTCCTCGTGGGCCTCTTAGGGTTTTGTGGGTGGTCATAGTCACCACCTCTGCCGCTTTCCATGGACTCGATAATACTTTTCCGGCAATCAACCCAGCCTCATGAGATACATCGGCTAAATAATATGCCCCCACTGTTTTAGCAATTTCACCCATTCTGGCATAATCAATCTCTCTTGGATACGCCGTCCCTCCGGAAATAATTAATTTTGGTCGAAATATTTCTGCTTGTTTTTGTATTTGATCATAATCAAATACTTCAGTTTTTGGGTCCACCTTATAAAATTCCACTTCATAAATTTTACTGACCAAGGTAACTTTCTTATCCGTGTGCCAACCATGCGACAAGTGACCGCCATCAGGCAAAAACATGGCCATTATTTTGTCCCCGGGGTCCAGTAACCCGTTATAAACCGCCAAATTCGCCTCACAGCCCGAGTGTGGCTGAACATTCACTCCCCAAACATTTTCGTCTAAACCAAACGCTTTCAGCGCCCGTTCTTGACACTTAGACTCAATTTGATCCATTACCTTATTCCCTTGATAATATCGTTTCCCGCAATACCCTTCGGCATATTTATTTGAAAGACAACTGCCTAATGCCTTTTTGACATTCTCCGAAATAAAATTCTCGCTTGGAATCAACTGTACTTGTTCTCTCTGTCTCTCTTTCTCTTTTTTTATCAGGTCAAAAATCTCATCCACAGCTTATTTTACCCTACTATACTAATCCTTGATCTTTTATTTTTTGCCAGACTAAGTCACTAATCCTCTCTGGAGTGATCATTTTCCCATTTTCGCAACATTCTATTCCCACCCACCAACCTGGATTATGATCAATCATCCACTGGTATTCTTCGGCTGCTTTCACTTGGTGATCAAAATCAGCCTCGGCCTGATCCATTTTTTCTTCACCGGTATATTTCCGTCCCGTTTTCTTTAATACGTTTTGTCGACACACCTCCAGCTCTACTTTCAACACTATTACCAAATCTGGCTTTAATATTTTCATTTCCTTCCACCCCATTCGCCATATCCAATCACGATATTCATCCCGGGTCGCACCCTCCAGTTTTGCCACTTGATGAACATTAGAAGTAAAGTAGCGGTTGGAAATTACATATCTCCCGGACCTTAACCATTTTTTTATTTGCTGACTTCCCCAATACTGATCAATCATATATGGCAACACTGCCAAATATGGGCTAATGGTCATCAACTCTCCGAATTCCCCCGTCAACATCCGACCTACCAGTTTTCCCCACTCGCTCGATTCATAACGCGGATAATCATCGGTTTCCACCTTGAATCCCTTTTGCATAAATTCGTCTTCCAACAACGATACTTGATTGTTTTTTAAATCCTTTTTTTGCACTCCATAACCCCGTTCACACAAGTTATTTTTCAACAAACTCGCCTGAAATGATTTTCCAGTACCATCGGTTCCTTCAATCACAATAAACTTCCCATAGTGTGTCTTCATCCCCTCTTCCCCAATCTTCCCCTCAAACTTTTATAAAGACCGCAACTTAAATCACCTTCCCAACATATTTTTTGCGATAAACAACTGGCCCCTGCCTTTTCAAAAATTATCGGCGCCACTTTCTTCACCTCTAAAAGCATTTTATTGGCCATCTCCCGTATCTCCCACTGCGCTCTCTGACAACATCGAAGCTCAAAGAAATGCCGAAGTGCTCTGGCGTTCATGGTCACTACCGCCTTTATCTGCACGGATTGTGGTTGAACCATTCTGGCATCCTCAGCCTTAAATCCTAATTCCAACAATTCGTTGTAAAACTCCTGACATTTCTTTAAATAATTTTTATATTTTTTTAATACAATTTTATTTTTTATGATCTCGGGCGGGATTGTGTATTTTGTCTTACCTCTTTTGACATATCTTCCGGATTGAATCGAATACGAAGCAATCCTGTGTCTCACTAGATGAATTTCTGCCGTCCTGCTAATACCCTCAATTACAAAAGTAAAACTGGCATGTTCCAGCGTTGACGTATGTCCCGAAGCCATAATCTGGGCCAACAATCTTCTTTGAGTTTCCTTGTCTGTTTTCTTCTTTAATTCCCTGGCCCCAATACTGCTATAACATTGTCTTATCGCCGCCACTACCACCGCTTCCGGATCCCCTGTATACGACAGTAACTCTACCCTCACAACACTCTCCTCTTGTCTTCCCATTTAAATAACTCACCCAGTGATCTATCAAGATGGATCCTTTTTATGATTTTTGCCAAAAGCGGTGCTACCGAAATCACCTCCATTTTTTTAAACCTGTTTTCTGGCGAAATTAAAATTGTGTCAGTTAAAAGCACCCTACTCGCTAAACTAGCTTCTATTTTTTTTGCTGTTTCGGCCGAAAACATGGCGTGAGTCGCACAAATTATAATCTCTTGGGCTCCCAACTTTTTCATCATCTCCGCCGCCTTTATCACCGTCCCTCCAGTACTAATCACGTCGTCAATTATCACCGCCACTTTATTTTCAACTTCACCCACCACCGTCACTACATCATTTTCATCATGGCCCCGCCTTACTTTATTTATTATCGCTAATTTCGCCCCCAACAAATCCGCCATCTTATTAGCCATCTTTGTTCCTCCCACATCCGGCGCCACTATCACCAAATTCTTTTTTCCATAATGTTTCTTTATATATTGGGCAAACAACGGATAACCCACAAAATGATCCACCGGAATATTGTAAAAACCCTGAATTTGATCAGCATGCAAATCGACGGTTACCAATCTTTGCGCCCCGGCAATCGATATCAAATCAGCCACTAATTTTGCCGTAATCGGCTCCCTCGATTCAGCCTTCCGATCCTGACGCGAATAACAAACATAAGGGCAAATAAGATTTATTCTCCCCACCGATGCCCGTTTCAAAGCATCCACCAAAATCAAAAGTTCCATCAAATTATCATTCACCGGACCGGCCAAACTCTGGATGACAAATACATCATCACCCCTCACCTTTCCCTTAACCCTGATATAGATTTCTCCATCAGCAAAACGTTTATCCTCAATCGGGGTTAAGGGGACTTTTAAAAGTGTTGAAATTCTGTCGGCCAATTCCCGACTTGAGCTTCCTGAAATTAACTGTAATTTACCCACCACCCTATTTTAACTCAAACACCACCGTTACTGTCTGACTTACTGTCCCGCTACCCACCTCCATCGGCGCTCCGCCGCCACCCTCTACCCCCCGGGAATACAAAGGATAAATATTACCTGCCCCGCTGCCTTCAGTTACGGAAATTACTTTTCCCAGTTTTCTACCGGCCGCTCTTGCCACAATTTCAGCCTTTTCTTTAGCATCAATTATGGCCTTATCAAACAGATCTCTCTGTATCTTACTGGTATCATCAAATTGAAAATTAGGACCATATACGTTAGTAGCCCCGGAACTTGCTAATAAATCCGCCAAAGCCGACGCTCGGTCAACTTCACGGAGCGTTATTTCCACTGAACTGCTCACCCGCCACTGACCTTTGCGCGATTTCTGCACCCCATTGTCCCAATACGACTCTTCACTCTGATAATAACTCAAACTCTGGGTTTTTATGTCTTCAGCCTTTATCCCAAAACCCTTGACTGCTTTAATCAAAGCCTCCATTTTGCTGTTGACCTCTTTGGCTGCATCGTCTTTTTTGTCAGCCACTGCGTCCACCCCGGCCGAAAACGAAGAAATTTGATTTTTTAACACCGTTTTAGCCTCACCACTAACTGTTACCGACTCCGTTGGTTGCCACCTAATCTTTCCCCAATCCATTTTCGGCAATAAATACACTCCAAAAAGTACCAGTACCACCACTGCGACTATTTTTTTCATAACTAAATTCTAACTGCAAATCGGACATTTGTCACCTGAATAAAAACAGCCGCATTTCGGACAAAATATCAATCCTTCGGTATTCCCTGCTCTAAAAGTTATCCCATCGGCAGTATTAACTATTATTATCCCTTGTCCCCGTCCAAACTCCCCTGATAAACTCGATCCGCCACACCCTCCTCCAGTTACTTTTGTAACTTTTAATTCCCCATATAAATATTGTTGTATTCTAAAAGGATCAACCCCTACTCTTCTTTCCACCACCGGACACTCTTCTCTTCTCCTTTCCACCTCCAACCGAATCGCTACATACAGTCTAGTAATCAATTCCGCATCCAAAAATAATTTCTCTCCGTAGTTTCTCTCAAAACTAGCCACCAATTCTTTGGCTATTGCCATAATTTTCCCGATTGATACCCCATCTCTTTCTTTGGCTAAGTTCAACATCGCCACCACCTCTGCCAATCGGTACTCTTTCACTTCTCCACCCATCAACCTACCAAAATTTTTCAAATCGGCTTCACCCATGTTCACCTTAAACCTAAACAAATTCACTTTTCCCCCGCTTTCCGCCTTCCAAATGTCCACCACATCATCAAAATAATCTAACTCTTGGTTTTTCGGGCTGACATTGACCACCATTCCGGCCCCGCCCAAAATCATTCGCTCAATTCTTTCCTCCGACTCTCCTCCATTACTCAACGATCTTATCGAAATCCCTGTCGCCAAATCACAAATCTGACCGGCTATTGTTTGATATTCATGGCTGTGTTCGCTTAAAAATAACTCTGCTAAAGATGTCCCAATTTCCCGCGTTAATTGTTGTTTTCTAAGTTCATCCCCAAACCGCCTTAAATACCCAGCCTCATTTACCGGATCAAAATTTAGTCTTTCTTTCACCATACTTAGTGCTCGTAAGATTTATCGACCCGGCTATTACGGTTGCGGCCCAGCGAGGGAATTCAACCCTACTTCCTTTTTATTTTTCTTCGGCTTTTCTGGCTAACAAATAAAGATAATCTGACAGTCTGTTTAGATATTGTAGCGTAGTTTGATAATTGATAATTGATAATTGATAATTTCGCAAAGAAACAACTTTGCGTTCTGCTCTTCTGGCTATTGTCCGAACCCAATTCAATATAACTGCTTTTCTTTTTTTAAATATCAAAAATCTATTGCAAACTTTCACCCTTCCCTCTAACTTTTTTATTTCCTTTTCCAATTCTCTCGTTCTATCTGCGTTAAACTTTTTTCCCATTATTAAGTACAAATCATTAGTTATGGTGTCCAAATTCGTAATTCGTAATTCGTAATTTATTAATTGAATTACCGCTTGTAACTCATCTACAGTCCCAATTGCCTCAATTACCCCACTGTCTTTTCTCACCCTTTTTCCTCCAAAACCCGTCCACCCTTTATCCCCAGTTTTCGTTGTAATCATGAGCATTTGCTATACCCGCAAAAAGAATTTGAACATTTAAAACATCCTTCCTCGGCATATAGCGGACTGCCGCAATCGGGACAGTTTGAAAATTTGCTTTCCAAATCAGTCTGCTTTACTCTCACCTCAGCCAACAAATCTTGCTGTTTTCCATTTACCTTTAGCACCACCATTTTCCGTTTCTCCTCCTCAAAAAGGTCAAGTTGTTCTCCCCGGGAAATCTCCAATAACGACTTCCCAACTGCATCAAACATACTTAAAACCATCCCATTCCCAAAACCAATTTTTTGGCCGCAGGAAATCCCTACCAACTCTTCGGCCACTTCATCCAAATTTGCCCCATATTTTAGTGCCAGTGACGCCAACCGTCCGGTTACCTCTGCCGCTCCGGCCATATAACCACCGCTCTTCCCTAAATTTACAAATACCTCTACCGGCCCGTTACTTTCTTCAAAAAAAACCGAAGTATAAACCCTGCCCGCATCGCAAGGTTTCCGTAACCTCACTCCCCTGGCCGCCTCTGGTGTTGACTTTTTTATCGGAACTATCAGGCCCTTCGACTTAACTTGTTGGATAACTTCCTTCTCCCTACTCCCGCTTCTATATATAGTAACCCCTTTTGTTCCCAGCGAATACGCCAGTAAATAGGCCTTTCTTACTTCATCCACCGTTGCTTCTTTTGGAAAATTAATTGTCTTTGATACTGCATTATCGGTATATTTTTGAAATGCCGCCTGAATTTTAATATGCCACTCCGGACTAATCTCCAAAGCCGTCCGAAATACCTCCTTGATTTCTTCCGGGATTTCTTCAATATCTAAAAGTATCCCACCATTTTTTACCACCTTATCTAAAAGTTGTTCGGAATAAATTTTTCTCTTCTTTAGTTCCTCAATAAAAACCGGATTCATCACATAAAGAGTCTTCCCCTCAACCATATTTTTTTGATAACCCAAAGAAAACAGTGGTTCAACCCCGCTGCTCGCATCCGCTACCACCGAAATAGTTCCTGTCGGGGCAATCGTGGTTAAAGCCATATTTCTCGGGCGATATTCAGTTCCACCATAGACACTTTCTTCCCAAACCGGAAAAACTCCCCGTTTAATTCCCAGTTCCACCGTTGCCATTCTCGCTTCATCGTTAATAAATTTCATCACCTTTTCCGCCCAAACCACCCCAGCCTCCGAATCATAGCGGACCTCCAACTTAAACAACATATCGGCAAATCCCATTACCCCCAGTCCGATTCTTCTGGTTTTATTTACCATCTCCCGGATTTTGGCTACCGGAAACTCATTTATTTCGACAATATTATCCAAAAACAATACTGCCTCATGGACCACCCTGGCCAATTCCGGCCAATCAAGGTCTTCTCCTTTTACAAACCTCGATAAATTTATTGATCCTAAACTACAGGCATCATATGGCAACAGTGGTTGCTCGCCGCAAGGGTTAGTCGCCTCAATTCGACCAAGTTTTGGTACCGGATTACTCCTTTCCTCATTCATCCGGTCGATAAACACCAATCCCGGATCCCCATACTGCCACGCCAGTCGGGTAATTAAATTAAAAACTTTGTAAGCATTTAGCTTCGTCGATACCTCTTCCGTCCGGGGATTTATTAACTCATATCCCTCACCCTCCTTTGTCGCCCTGGCCCATTCATAAAGTTTTTGGGTTTGCTCCTCAATTTCCCGCAATCTAACATCAACATCTCGATTCGCTTCCGCCAGCCTTATTTTGTCTACAATTTCCTCCGGAATATTATTATCGGTCACAAATTTTTTATCCGTTTCCAATTGATCCATAAATTTGTTGGTAACTCCAAGCGATATATTAAAATTGGTCAGACAATATTCATCCAGTTTTACCACCGCAAAACGAAGTACATCCGGATGCTCAATTGACAACACCCCCATATTGGCCCCGCGCCTGACTCCACCCTGTTTTATCTGGGAAGTCACATCGTTATAAGCCTGCATAAAGGAAACCGGCCCCACTGTCATCCCTCCGGAACTAGCAATAAAGTCCCCGCTTGGACGCAACTGGGAAAATGAAAAACCAGTTCCTCCTCCGCTCTTGTGAATCATGGCCATATCTTTCATGGTTGTCAAAATCGATTCCATTGAATCCTCAACCGGCAGCACAAAACAGGCTGATAACTGTTGATGTTTTCTGCCGGCATTGACCAAACAAGGGGTGTTGGGCATAAACTTCTGCTCGGCCAGTAGCTGATAAAACTTTTTTGCTTGTTGCTCGACTTCGGTCTCTGTTTTATTAAAAGCCAAATCTCCTTTTGCCACATTGCTGGCCACCCGCCAAAAAATATCCTTTGCTTTCTCCAGCCTCTCTCCGCCTTCACCCCTCATCCCGTATCTTGTCTCAGCAATATATCGGGCATTGTTGCTCATCACCGGCTCCATCAATTCATCTTTTATATCCGGTTGGCGGTTAACAATATCCTCCATTATTTTATGCCCTTTTTATAATCGGAAACCAGTTTCTCAAAATCATCCACCTCTCTTATATTCAGGTAAATCGTCGCAAAGCGGATATAAGCCACCGGATCAATATCCCTTAGTTTCTCCATCACCATTCTTCCAATTTCCCGGGAAGGGATCTCCACGCTTTCCCAATTTAATAGTTTCATCTCAATTTCCTCCACCATCCGCTCTCTTTCCGCTTCTGATAACTTCCAGCAGGCTTTTTCAAAACATCTTTGAAGTTTTTCCTTCTGATAACTCTCGACTCTTCCGTCTTTTTTAATTACCTTTAACTCGATATTTCCCACCCTCTCATAAGTCGTAAATCTCTTAGTACAACCAACACATTCCCGTCGTCGTCGGGTAGCCCGACCCTCCACAGCTTCCCTGGATTCCAGGACATTTGACTCGTTATGGCTGCAATATGGGCAATTCATAATTTACGCTACTCCTAGCGTATGGAGAAAATCTTACCCCCCACCCCTGTATCTGTCAAATAGAAACTTGTGATACGAATCCAATCAAATTTCACTATAAATTTCTAGTCGATGCTAACATATTCCATGGATCAAGAACCCCAATTGAAACTAACGGAAACTGCAAAGGCTTTGACATTTCACCCCACGGAAACAAGAACCCCTATTGAAAACTACCAAGGAGAAAAAACTGATCACGAAGCATTTACTGTTCAATCAACAGATCCTCAACATCTAATCATCTCCCGACCGGACCAGCTTGTGTCGATTGATCTAACCAATCCACTCCTCCAAACACAGTTAGTTGAAACCGCTACTGCTATGGAAAATATCTCTCCTGAAAATTTATTTTCCCAGCTTTACCAATATACCTCCGAACATTTTGGTCAACATCCGGAAATCTATAACTCACTCCAAGACGAAGCATTAAAAATCGATGTACCACTAGATTTAGCCACCACCTTGTCAAAAGGCGCCATCAATTGTGTTGAACGTCATTGTTTCATTTCTATTGTTACCCAAATGTTGACTGGTCAGAGTGGATTCGTTGACGTTCTTGTTCCCAAAGATAACAGGTATGGCGGTCACATGACCAACGCTAAACCTGACGAATCTCCCACCGACACATTTAATCGTTTCAAAGATCTTCCATTTAGCTACGATAAAACCATTGGTTTAATCCAAAGAATCAAGCTGTTCCAATAGATTCCTGTTATAATACCCCCATGAACGCAGTGATTAATTTCTTTCGAGAAGTCAGGGCTGAATTTAAAAATATCTCCTGGCCCAAAAAAGACACTATATTAGAACTCTCAATTGTGGTAATATCGATTTCGGTTGTCATCTCCCTGATTTTAGGGGGATTTGATTTTATTTTTACCCAGGGAATCAGCCTTTTGGGCCGCCAAACCCAGAGTAACCAAACCAAAACCGGGATCGGCTTTCCGAGTGTCATCAACCAAAACCTTACCCCCACCGTGAGCCTTTCTCCCACTCCAACCAAATTTATTAAAAAATAAAACAATTTATTTTTTTAAAAAAATTTTTAACTTAAAACTTACCAACTTATTATCTAACTTATGCCCAATAATTCAACCAAAACCACCAAAAGAGAATTTTTATTCCAGCTCTCCGCCTCTACCCCCGGCATCGACGCCGCCTGGTACGTCATCAACACCTATTCCGGCCACGAATACAAAGTCATCGACGCCCTTAAAACTCGGATTAAAACCATGGGTCTCGAGAACCATATCTTTCAGGCCATTATTCCCATCCAAAGCAAAATGGTCATCCGCCGGGGAGCTAAAGTCAAAACCCAGGAGAAAACTCTTCCCGGCTATGTTTTAATTCAAATGA
>JBBTXE010000003.1:0-7901 GCA_038062455.1 Patescibacteria group bacterium | reverse complement strand
AGATGATAGGTATAGGTGATGGTTTTTAAAGCGTTGGTGACAGTAGCGGGAAAACACTCCGGGATTTGGTTGGGGGGGCAGTTGGGGTCAGGATAATAGAGGAGGTCGCCGGCATTGATGAGAGCGGAAACAATTTCACCGATACGGATGGGGCCGGAAGGAGTTTTGATTTCCCGGTCAATACAGACGGAATTGCCGCCGATAATAAAAGTGGAGATGTCAACAATCTGGTTGCCGATGAGGCATTTTTGAACGGAGGCGGGGAGAAAGCGGCGGGTGGAATTACTGTAATAATAGGAAGTGGTGGTGGCGGCGTAGGGGTCAAAGGCGGGGCGAGCGAAGTAGTTGTAGTTTTGGCGGTAGAAACCGGTGTTGAGTTGGGATGAATCCAAATTTTGGGCGACACGATCGATGGTTTGGTGCTGATAAACGGGGTTGCCGTCAGTGTCGGTGCCACTGATGATGGGGTTGAAAGTTTGGGAGATTCCGATTTCTCTTACAAGGGAGACGGTATCAATGGCATTGGGGTCGGAGGGAATATAATTTTGATCCTGACCGGAGTCGGTGGGGTAAGAGTGTTTGTGGCCGGTAATGATGATGGGATCAAGAGCATGGCAGTAGCCAGTATTAAGTATTAAGTAGTAAGTAGTAAGTATGAGAAAAAAAAGAAAAGATCTTTTCATGTCATGGGCCGGGGATGATGAGTTTGGTAACATTAATGCCGGTGAACTTTTGAATGAAACTTAGAATAAGCCAGGAGGCGATGATGCCGATGAGGCCGATAATAGCCGAAGTGAGGGTGCCGGAAGCGGCGGCAACGGCTTTTTCGTCGTTGCTACTAGTGAGATATTTGAAGCCGCCGGCAATAAACATAAAAAGGAAGACAAGACCGGCAAAAAAGACAATAAATTGAAGGATGTTGTAAAAAAGACACTCAAAACCCTGAATAGTGGGGATATCGGTGTTGGCGCCGGCGCCGACACAGCGGCCAATCCAAGCTTTGGGAGATTGCGCCATTACGGGCGTATTAAGTATTAAGTAGTAAGTATTAAGTATAAGAAAAGAGAGGATAAGGACGATAAATTTCATAAAAGAATTATACAATACCAAAAACCCCCGCAGTAGCGAGGGTTTTATGTTCAAAAAAAGAATTACCGGTTGAAGGTGGGAATAGTCAGACCACTTAAGAGACTGATACCGAAGACGATTTCGATTAGTTTCATAATGGCGAAAGCGGCGAAAACAACAGCCAAGCCGACAAGGGCGTTGGTGATTTGGTTTCGGGCAGTTTCGACATTTTTTTGGTCACCACCGGACATGACCCACTTAAGGCCACCCATGACGAGGATGAAAAAGAAGACCAGGGCAACGATTAACAGAGCCAGAGAAATGGCTCCGGAAACGATACCCGGGACAGTTAGGTTTTTTAGTGGGATAAACTCGGAACCGGCGCCAGGTCCAATAATAATTTTATCCGCGGCGAAGGCGGGGACAGCCAGAAGGGAGAGAATTTTGTTTATCATATAGACAATTATATCAATAATTAATAAATATTTAAAGAGAGGGCCAGGTAATAGTCAGATTTTCCAACCCCTGGATGCCTAAAACAATACCGACAAACTTGATAATGGCAAAGACGGAAAAAATGGCAAAAATGCCGACAATGGAATTAGTAAGCTCATTTTTGGCAGTTTCCAGTTTTTTTGGGTCACCATCGGTGGCGATAAGGTGGTAGCCGGCAAAGATAAGGTGCCAGAGAAAATAAAGAATGGCCACAATGAAGAGAAGGGAAATAATTACCTGGATGACGTTGTTGATGTATTTGGCTGGATCGGTGGAAGAAGTACAGTCTTTGAGAAGCGGATTACAAATAACTGCCCTAGCGGGCACAGTGCCAAGTACCAAGTACAAAGTACTTAGTAGACCGAATGAGGTTAGAAATTTTTTTGTCATATATTTACAGACCCATCTTTTGAAACATAGAATTTATGTCGAGAACATTGGGAATGCCGGCGAGTTTGGCCAAAAGGGAGCCGAGGCCAACGGCGATAATGATAATAACTAAACCCAAAACACCTTCAGTAAGGCGTTTGCGGGAAGATTCCATCTCTTTTTCTTCGCCTTTGGAAGCGATATAGGAATAACCGGCAAAGATAATTTGAATAATAAAGTAGAGAACGCCGATGATGGTGAGAAAGCCGAGGATTTGGCCGGCAAATTTTTCAAATTTGGTGGTAGCGTCGAGAGGAGAAGTGGGAATGATTCCCGGGCCGGTAATAGGGACGGTAAGATCGACGAGGAGTTTATTTGGGGCCATAGATGGTGGGATTGAGAATATTTATGCCGGTAAGGCGGGAAACGAGACCGGCTAAAAGAAAGGCGGAGGCGACAACAACTAAACCTAAAACACTTTGGAGGATTTTGTTGCCGGCGTTTAGAAACTTTTTGGGATCACCGCTTGAGGCAATATAGTCAAAACCGGCGGTGATTAGTTGAACAATAAAGATGATTCCGGCAATAACCCCGGCAAATTTAAAGAGATTGCTGAGAAAAACAAAGAGACCTTCGCCCTGGATGCTCTGGTATTTGGTGGGATTTAGGATGTTGCCGAGAATGCCGATCATGAAGGAAAATTTCTAATTTCTAATGTCTAATTTCTAAAAAAATAAAAATCACAATATTTTAAGACCTGTAATGACTTCAATAATTTGGATTATAAAGTAACTTAGGAAAATTACCAAGAAGCCAATCAGGGCGCTGGTGATAGTAGAGGAAGCGGCGGCTAGCTTTTTGGAATCATCACTACCGGCGGCGGCAATAAACATGACTCCACCGGCGATAATTAAAACCAGAAGAATAATTCCGGCTAAGGTTAGTCCGTTTTTGAGAATGAGGGTGACCAGGATACCAAAGTCGGTGTATTTGCCGGCAATGTTGGTGCCACCACCCAGAGGTAGATCCCGGCCAAGATCGACACCTTGGGCGAAAACAGACGTATTAAGTATCACGTATTAAGTATTACGTATAAAACAAATAATAAAAAGAGAATTAATTAACAATAATTTGGTTAATTATAGCAATAAAAAACTTTGGGGGTTGACAGTCAAAAAATAGTGCTATAATACGCCACATATTTAGATGAGAAGATGAAAAAAATTGCCCCAGTAATTTTTCTTTTTTTATTGACATTTTTTGGAAGTGCCGGTAATGTTTTTGCCCAAAGTAAGGTGATAGATAGAGCCATAGCCAGCGGAGTAGAGGCCCAGACTATAGTAATGTTATTGCTACTGCCACTGCTGGCAACTTTGGTGTCGGTGATGCATTATGTTTTAGGAGTCAGCGGGTATGGAATTTTTGTACCGACAATGATAGCAGTGGCTTTGTCGGCGACCGGGATTGCCGGAGGTTTAGTTTTGTTTGGAGCGATTTTGACGATTTCAATCTTAAGTAATTTTTTGTTAAAAAAATTAAAATTGCATTTTTGGCCGGCCAGAGCTTTGGGTTTGGTGCTGATATCAACGGGAGTTTTTTGGTTGATGGCGGGGTCGGTAAAACTAAAAATGGTGGACATTAGCAATATTTCGATTTTCCCGGTGTTGTTTATGATCCTACTGGCTGAAGAATTTACCCGCACCCAGCTAACTAAAAGTAAAAAAGAAGCTATAAATCTGACGGTGGGGACTTTGGGTTTGGCAGTATTGGGATCGGTGGCAATGGAGTGGAGGGAGGTGCAGAAGGTGGTATTGACCTATCCGGTGGTAATAATCATAGTGACGGTGATAATAAATTTGGTGGTGGGGAATTATACGGGAATAAGATTGTCGGAAATAAAAAGATTTAGAAAAGCAATTAGAAAGAAATAATTATTTATTTAATTTATTAAAAAATAATTTTTTCATGGGTGAATGCATGGCGTTCAATTATTCAAAAATCATCTTTTAATAAATTTTTAATAAATAATGTTTAATTTGAAACAGTATCGGCAGTTTTTGACGAAGAATGAGAGAAATAAAGTGTATTTAAGGAAAAACAGCGGCGGGGGTAGAGCGATTGCTGACAGCAAGTATAAAACCAAGAGGAAATTAGAAAAGAAGGGGGTGGCGGTGCCGACACTTTTGGCCCGTTTCCGAAGTTGGGGGGAGGTAGAGGGATATGCTTGGGAAAAATTGGAAGGGAATTTTGTGGTAAAACCGGTGTCCGGTTATGGCGGGGAGGGGATAGTGATTGTGCGGCGTCGGGGTAAGTGGGCCGGAGAGTGGCATAAAATGGATGGAAATTTGGTGAATATCGGGGATTTAAAGCGGCATTGTCAGGAGATATTGATGGGTAAATACAGCCTTCACGGGAGTTCCGACAGCGTTCTTTTAGAGGAGAGGGTTAAAATCCATCCGTTGTTTTTGAACTTGACGAAGTGGGGGACGCCGGATATTAGGGTGATTGTATTTAATAAAGTACCGGTGATGGCCATGCTCCGACTTCCTACTGAAAAGAGCGGAGGCAAGGCGAATTTACAACAGGGGGCGATAGGATTGGGGATTGATATGGCCACCGGGATTACCACTTTTGGAATAGAAGGGAAAGGAAAAGAGGTGGAAAGAATATATGATCATGGTAAAAAAAAGAGGATCAAGGTAAACGGTATAAAAATTCCCCAGTGGCGGGAGATATTGGAAATGGCCATAAGAAGCCAAGAGGCAATCGGAGGTTTGGGGTTTTTAGGGGTGGACATAGTGCTTGACAAGGGAAAAGGACCGGAGGTGCTGGAAGTCAACGCTAGACCGGGATTGTCGATTCAGATTTGCAACAAGGCGGGGTTGCGGCGGCGGATGGAGAAGGTGGAGGATGTGGCGGTGCGAAGCATTGATCATGCCATCTCGCTTTCAAAATATCTTTTTGGGGAAAAATTTGCCGAGAAGGTGGAACTAAAGGAAAAAGTTAAAACAATTCAGCCTTTGGAAATTATAAAAATGAAAATTCCTAAAGGTTTTCAACCGGTGTTGGAAAAGAGTTCCGTTATTCGCCAAGGAAAGCACCGAGTGGTGGAAGTGAGAGCTAAGGTGGATACGGGAGCGTATCGAAGCTCAATTGATAGAAAATTGGCGGTGAAGCTGGGGTTGTTGTCATCAGAGAGGGTACTGTATTTTAGGCATTATAAATCGAGTTTAGGGAAACATAGAGACCGGCCGGTGGTGGGGGTGACTTTTTGGCTGAAGGATTTGAAGGTGGTAACGGCGGTGAATGTGGCGGATAGGGATAGACTTCGGACTAAATTTTTGTTGGGGAGAAAAGACCTAGAGGGATTTTTAATTTCAGCCAAATCCCTCTCCCCGCCAAAGGCGGGGCATCTCCCTTTGAAGAAAGGGAGAAGTACAAATGCAAATATAAAAACATATGAAAAATAAAAATATAAAAATTGCTCTGTTTTATGGGGGGAAGATAACGAGGCATTTGGTGATGATAAGGGAGGCGGCGAGGAAATTGGGAGTGAATTTGAAATTAATTTCTTATAATTCAGTCAGTTTTGAGACGGAAACAGGGAAAGTGAATTTACGGGGAGAAGAACTAGACAAATTTGATGTAGTCTTTTTTAGAACGACAGGGAAACATTGGGAGGAGGTGGATTTAATTAATTATCAATTACGAATTACGAATTACGAATTAAAGAAAAAACCAATTATTGTGGATCCGATGGTGAAAGATGGCAAACCGAGCCAGGCGTGCAAGGCATGGCAGATGTTGAAATTAAAGGAAGCGGGGATACCGGTGCCGAGGACAGTTTATGGAAGTTTGTGGTATTTGTATGAGGTTATGACTCGTCAACAGTTTTTTGTTGATGCTCACACTAATGCTAGACGCGTTACGGCTGTGCTTCAAAAAAAACCGATTGACTCGCCATTTAACTTCCCAGTAATTCTAAAGGGTTCCGGCGGGGATAGAGGAACAAGGGTGTTTAAGGCGGATAATTTAAATGAGCTGGAAAAATTAGTTAGGGATCTACGAAAGAGTGAGACGGAGGAGGGGAGACGGTATATGCTGCAGGAATATATTGAAAACAAGGGAGATTATCGGGTATTAATATTGGGAGAAAAAGTATTGGGGGTGATGAAAAGATACCGGAAAGACAGACAGGATTTTAGGAATAATTTTTCAATGGGGGGTGAGGTGGAGGTAGCGGAACTGCCTCCGGAAATAAAAAAATTGGCGGTTAAAGCAGCAAAGGTGTGTGGGTTGATGGTGGCGGGAGTAGACATTATGCCGAAAGGAGATGATTATGTGGTGTTGGAGGTGAATAAGGGGCCGCAGTTTTGGGGTTTTATGAAGGCAACAGGGATTGATGTACCAATGGAGATTGTAAAATTTTTGGTTGGTTTATCAAAAAATAAATGTTAATTCTTGTTACCATTTTTTGTCGCTCAGTCAATGCTTTCGCGTTGAAATTCGCGCAAAAAAGATAACTACGAATTAACCCTATTTTTTAATTAAATATGAAAAGTAAAAAAATAATCGCCTTTACCATGTCGCCAATACAGAGTCAGTTTGAGGTTGACAGACTGGAGGAAGAAGCTGGAAAGTTGGGAATAAAAGTGAAGAGGGCGATGTATAGAGAAATACAATTTCAAATTTCTAATGACAAATGTCAAATATTGGTTCAGGGCGAAGAAGTAACGGCGGAAAATACGATGGGGTGTTGGTTTAGAGTGGCCGGGACCAAAAGCGGAAAATATACCGAAGGGAGAAATATGTTAATTAGACTTTTGGGGAAGAAAGGAGTTTTTTGTGTAAACGGACAGGGATATCTTAATTGGACCCGAATGGGGAAAATTGCCCAACATGCATTATATATAGTAGAAGGAATACCGGTAGTGCCGACAAGAATTTTTTATACCAAAAATCAAGTCAGTAATTTTGAAGATTGGGGATATCCGGTGATTGCTAAACACGAGAGAGGATATCAGGGAAAAAGTGTCCGAAAGTTTGAGAATTGGGAAGAGGTGGAGAGGTTTTTGGGAAAAATTAATGAAAAAAATTTGGGAATGTTTTTGTGGCAAAAGTATTTGCCGACAAAATGGGATTTGCGGGTGATTGTAATCGGGGGGAAGGCAATCGGGGCGATGAAGAGGTCGGCGGTGGGAGAGGAGTTCAGAAGTAACTATAGTTTGGGGGGGAGAGTAGAGAGATGGGAGTTGTCGGAAAAAGAGAAAAAATTGGCGGAGAAAGTGGCGAAAGTGTGTAAATTAGATTACTGCGGAGTGGATATTATGAAGGACAGGGAAGGGAATAATTATATTTTGGAAGTGAATCGGCAGTGCCAGTTTCAGGGATTTGAAAAGGCAACAGGAATAAACGTGGCTAAGGCGGTGGTTGAAATGATGATAAAAATGGCCTAGGATAAGGAAATGAAGCCGGTGTTAATGGCGATGGGAGCATTACTCTTGGTAATACTGGGGTATGCCTGGATGGATGGAAAGTTTGGAGTTTCGCCAACCTTGAATCGAAATACGCGGGAAAAGCTAATTTATTTTGAACCGGAAGGACGAATAGAGGTGGGGGAAGAAAAGAGTTTTGAAATAAAAGCTAATTTTAAGGATGGGGCAATAGGAAGTTTTGATTTGGAATTTCAATATGACCCGACCGTAATTCGGGTAAGTGAGGTGAAAGTGAATAAAAATAAGTTTGATCAGGTAGTGTTGGAGGATATCGATGAGGATTTTGGTAAGATTCGAATTCGAGCGGAAAGTAGTCAGTTGGGAGCGAATTTGACTGGCGGGGTAATGGATTTAGCAACTATAAAAATAAGGGGATTGAAGAAGGGAGGAGTGGAAATAAGCAGTGGTGAGAAACTGGAGATGGGGGTTTGGGGGGACGGAAAAATAGGTGGAGGTGATTTCCAATTTTCAAGT
>JBBTXE010000002.1:48310-62528 GCA_038062455.1 Patescibacteria group bacterium | reverse complement strand
TAACAACTCTTCAATTGCCTTTTGCAACTGTAAGTCCACTTTAAGATCTTCGCCTGCCTTGACTTCCACCTCCGGCGTTACTCCTTCGCCATGAATATTTTTACCGCTGGGGAGAAGCCACTTGGCTACGGTGATGTGAATTCCCGATCCATCGGCAAAATCTTCCGGACTCTGAACCGTTCCCTTCCCAAAGGATTTTTCACCAACTAGTTTGGCTCGATTATAATCCCGCAGCGCTCCGGCTAAGATTTCCGCCGCCGAGGCGCTACCCCCGTTAATTAACACCACCAGTTTTTCATTTATTAATTTTCCCCGTCCTTTTTCCACCCGATAGGTTATTTTTTGACCACTTGAATCCTCCTGTTCAACAACTACTCCGTCTCTGATAAAATCAGACGCCACCAAAACACTGGCCTGCAAAAAACCGCCCGGATTATTTCTCAAATCCAGTATTATTCCCCCAAAATTACCCGGATTTTTATTTTTTTCAACAATTATTTTATCCACCAGACTAGGCCAATCTTTGTACACTTGTTCACTAAATTTATACAATTTTACCCAAACCACATTTTTTCCCTTTTCTTGTTTCACTTCCATCTCCAAACTAGGTACCACAATGTTGTCTCTTTTTAATACAACATCAAAAGTCTCCTCTTTCCCCTCCCGGTACATTTTTAAAGTTACCTCCGTCCCCACCTTCCCCCTAATCAGAGTCACCGCCTCGTCTAAACTAATCCCAGCCGTGTCCCGGTCAATTTTTTTTTCAGTATCTTTAATCTTTAAAATTAAATCCCCGGCTTTTAAGCCCGCTTTTTCTGCTGGAGTTTTAGCCAAAGGGGCCACCACCGCCAAATTTTTATCCTTATACCCCAACTGAATCCCCACTCCGCCAAATTCCCCAGTCAAATCTTCGTTACTGGCTTTGTTTTCTTTTGGCGGCAAAAAAACGGTGTACGGGTCACTTAAAGAAGACACTAATCCCGAAATTGCCCCATAGACCATCTCCTTGTCCTTAATTTTGTCCTTATCTAAATACTTTTTTTGTAGAATATCCCTAACCTGCCACATTAATCCCAAATCCAGTTTATTACCACCCAAACTTTCCGTCATCGCCTGATCCCAACCGATTCGGTATCCTAAAAACAGTGTCACCCCGACTGTCGCTAAAACCAAAGCAATATTTCTTATTTTTCGTCGCATCTTTCTATTCTAACACCAGCAATACTTTACCACTGATTGGATTTAGCCACACTCTTGTTTTTTCCGACCCTTTGGACAATCTAATAATATCTTCAGCCTCTTTTTTCTCCATTTTCACCATCGCCACTCCCGCCCCTTTCCAATCAGTATCAACTTCTATGTCCACTAATATTATCCCCTTGACCCCCAACGCTTCAGCTTTGACCACAATCGCCTCATCCCCTTCTGCAATAATTATCTGATTTTGAATATCTGTCGGAACTTCCGATAAATTTGTCACCCAAACACCCTTAAATTCTCCCCAGCCTTTTACTTGACTTATTCCTTCCGCTTCCTTTTCCCAACCCTTGAGTTCAAAAACTATCCGACCTTTTTCCACCCTTACTTTAGGACAAGATATCGGTGACCAATATTTTCCTTCCGATCCGCCCAAAAGCATTATATTTCCCAACTCATCAATCCCCAAACACTTTCCACCCAAAGGTGACCTGAGTTGCCGGGGCTTTATCCAACTTCCACTCCATAAAAGCTCACCTTTAACCAAATTCCGCCCGGAAATTTTTTTTATTATCTCTCCCCGCTCCTTTACTCCCAAATTCTTCCACCCCATCAGGGACAACCTAACCACATTTCCCTGCCTAAACTCATAGATTACCTCTCCCTCATCCACCCCTCTACCGTCCTTAATTACTACTTCAGCTCCCTCCGGTATCCTCAACACCCAAGCAATCTTCTTCACACCCAATTCTACTCGGCTTTAGTGGTAAAAGGCAATAAACCCAAATGTCTTGCCTGTTTTATCGCCACCGCCAATTTTCGCTGGTGTTTCATACACACTCCGCTAATTGGTGCTGACAAAATCCTCCCCCGACTCGATAAAAAACCAGCAAATTTCGGATAGTTCTCCCATTTTGGAGAATTTTTTTCCTTACAAAAAATACACTCCTTCCCTCTTCCTTTGGTTGGAATTTTAAATTTGTCTTTGCCGCCACGGGATTTTTTCATATTGACTAAAATGGCACCTCCTCCTTTTTATCATCAGACGGAACTTCCTCGGTTGCCACCACCGGTTCTGCCCCCAAATCATCGGGAATCACAATGTCCTCAATTGTTTCACCGGCCGTTGGTATTTCCGATTCAACCATCACATCAGCTTTCGGCCCATTATTAAACCCGATTCCTTTATTATCCAGAATTATCATGTCGTCAATCACAATCTCCGATACCTGCTTTCTTAAATTATTCGCATCCACAATCTCCCGATACTGAATCCGGCCTTCAACATAAACCCGCCGACCTTTGGATAACAGTTGAGAACACAATTCGGCCAGTTTATTCCAGGCCACGATCCGGTGAAATTGGGCGTCTTCTTTACGCTCTCCCTGTTTGGTTACCCAAGACCGATTGGTCGCCAAACCAAAAGACACCACCGCCATTCCGGCCGGTGTATACCGCAACTCCGGATCACGGGTCAAATTACCAATTAACATCACTCGATTAAGACATCTACTTGGCATATCTTTATTCCTTTAATATTAAATAACGAATAACTTCCGTTTCCCGATTAAGATAGACATTAATTTCTTTTAAATCAAGAGGCTTCTTGGCTTTTACCCTAAGCTTCCAAAAATCTCCTTTACTTTGTTTTTTTATTAAATAGGCCAATTCTTTTGACCCTATTTGTTCCTTTGAATCAAACTTAGCATCCAGAGCCGACAGCATTGACTCCAACTTTGTCAGAACCTTTTCTTTATTTTTTTCTTCGGTCTTTGGGTTAAAAACCACCACCACCTGATAGTCGAAAACATTTTTCATAAAGCTTTTTAGATTATCACAAGCTTTCTTATTTTACAATCATTTTTTAAATCTTCAATGAGATATCCTTTCTCTTTAATGAGGTTACGCAATCTATCCGACTCCGCCCAATTTTTATCAGTCCTGGCCTTTAATCTCTCGTCTGCCAATTTCTGAATCTCTTCCGGTATTTCTTCTATCTCAAAATCAAAAATATCAAAAAATTTATTAATTTCAACAAAATAATCATAAGCATATTTCCCCGATACTCCCCTTGAATTTTGGGCTCTAATAAAATCAAAGATTGTTGCAAAAGCAGTTGGTGTATCAAGATCATTGCTTAAAGCTATCTCAACTTTCTCCTTCAATTCCTCTACTGCCTTTTTTTCTTCAGAATTATTAATATTTATATCTATTTTTTCAATAAAATCCTGCATTCGTCGCCATGAATTTTTTGCTTGCTCCAATGTTACTTCGGCAAAATCCATCGGTGAACGATATTGGGAACTTAAAAATAAAAACCTTAAAACTTTATAGTTATATTCCTCAAGTACTTGACGAATAGTTTTAAAGTTTCCCTTACTCTTTGACATTTTTTTGGAATCAATATTCAGAAATCCCACATGCAGCCAATATCGAACCAATGGCTTTTTCCCCGAAGCCGCTTCCATCTGGGCTATCTCCGCCTCATGATGAGGAAAAATCAAATCTACCGCTCCACCATGAATGTCATATTGTGATCCAAAAAGTGTTTCAGTAATAGCTGTATCCTCAATATGCCAACCAGGTCGTCCTTTTCCTATTTCTGTTTCCCAAGTTGGCTCCCCTTCCTTAGATATTTTCCACAAACAAAAATCATTCCAACCTCTTTTTTCCTTATTTTCGTCAATCCTGGAAACTGAATCTTCCTCTTGAAGTTCGGTTCTACCTGAAAGCTTTCCATATTCAATAAACTTAGACACTTCGTAATAGATTCCGTCTGAAATTCGATAAGCAAATCCTTTATCTAACAAAACTTTTACTTGTTTAACTATTTGATCTATATAATTGGTTGCTCTAGCATATTTTGTTACCGACGTATTATGTAAAGCTGCCATATCTTCAAGAAATATCATTTCAAATTCCCGTGCCAACTTATCCCAACTCACCCCTTTCTCCTGAGATCTCTTGATGATCTTGTCGTCAATGTCCGTAATATTTTGAACATAATTCACGTCATATTCCCTATATCGCAAATACCTGACAATAAAATCGAATTGAATATAAGCCTTGGCGTGACCCAGATGGGGATAATCGTAAACTGTCGGTCCGCAAACAAAAAAATTAACTTTCTTCTCTTGCCTGGGTATAAACTCTTCCTTTTTCCGACTGGCCGTGTTGTACAAATATATTTTATTCACAGTAATATTTCTATTTAACCGCAATCATGCTTATTTCCAATTTGGCGCCGGCCGGCAGTGCCGCAACAGCTACTGTTTCTCTGGCTGGAAATATACCAGAAAAATAACTCTCGTATACTTCGTTAATTTTCGAATAAACCGACATGTCGGTCACATATATGGTAGTTTTAACTACATTATCAAAAGTAACTCCGGCTTCTTCAAGAACCGCTTTCAGGTTTTTCATAACCTGATGAGTCTGTTCCTCAATTGTTCCCTCAAGTAATTTTCCCTCCACCGTTATATATATTTGCCCCGAAGTAAATATAAAGTCTCCCACCATTACCGCTTGAGAATAGGGGCCGATAACCTTTGGGGCGTTTTTTGATTCGATTTTTGTTTTCATAATCTATTCTATCTAACTTTTAATAAAAAAACCTCCCGATTGGGAGGCTAGAAACGCGCAAAACCCTCCCGTCAACAGGAGGTACAGCAAACCATCTCAAAATATTTATTTATTCGCAACATTTGTTTGTATTTTATCACTAATTTTTATTTTTCCAAAATATTTCATTTTCAGTAACTTTTTATCTAAGGTCAAAAAATAGTCACAGTCCCCTGATACCGCTGAGTGAAGCTGAATATTATCCTCAAAATCATCAGTTGGTCCTTCCAAAGATTTATCCATTATTACACCACTAAAATCAACCATTTCCATAGCTTCAGCCAAAATTCTTAAACGATTATCTGGAATTTTGGCTTTCAGCACATATGCTATGATATGCATCGATAAAGTTGAGACAAACACCTCACTCCCTTTAGCCATCTTCTCAAAACCATATTTTCTTTCTCCTACAAAATCAATCAGTACATTAGTGTCAAAGTAAATTTTTGCCATGTTTTTTCGTCATATAATCATGGTAAACCTTCATCGCTTTTTTTTGAGTTAAACCCTTAGACTTTGGCAAACTCATAATAAGTTCATAAAAACTTTTCTTTGTTTTTGTCTTGGTTTCAACTGGTACCATTCTCCCAATTAATTTTGACCGATGAAATAAATCCACCGTTCTACCAGCGAGTAATGCATCAACAAGTTCAGATGATTGCGTTCGTAATCCGGTAGTTGAAATGTAATTCATATTTTAATTATATATACACTTAAATGTACAGTCAAGTATACAAATTAATCAATTTTACCTTTAAACTCACCTGTTTGCGTTGTTTGGAATGGATCAGGTTGCTGTTTCTTCTTCGGTCCGGGTACGAACTGTTTTTTCTTGGCTTCCCGCTCCGGGTTCACCGTTTCATCGACCAGCTGTTCTCTCTCTCTCGCCTCCGTCTCCCGCTGCCTTTTTAAATTTTCCAAAAATTGTTTCTCCTCTTCCTCTTCTTTCCTTTTTTTCTCGTCCCTAATTTCTCCCATTTCTTTTTCCACGTTCCTCTCTTGGCTCGCCGAAGTCCCTTGACGTAGGCGGCCCAGCTCTTCCTGTTTTTTCTCCTCCTCTTCCGCCTTGGCCTTGGCCATCGCTTCTTCACTTAAAGGCTTTATATCTCCCACTAGCTCCTGACCCGTGATTACTCCACTGGCGATATTCATTGTTTCTTTAGCCGTTTTCTCCACTGTCTCTGTGACTATCTGTCCCAAAGAACCTAATACTTTTTTTACAATTGGGTCGGGCATTATCTTAATTTTTAATTCTTAATTGATAATTGAAAATTGATCATTGATAATTTTTTTATAATTCTCTCCTCCCTTCCAGCGCCCGGAAAAGCGTTGCCCGATCAGCAAAACCCAAGTCCGCCCCCATCGGCAACCCGCTCCCGATTCTCGTTATTTTTAATTGAAAATTGGGTTTTGATAATTGAAAATCCTGCTCTATATGTTTCTTAATATATAGAGCGGTGGCTTCCCCTTCCATGGTTAAATTTGTGGCTATTATCACTTCAACCACTTCATCTTTTTTAATTTTATCCAAAAGTTCTGAAATTTTTAAATCCTCCGGTCCGATATGATCAAGGGGATTTATTACTCCGCCTAATACATGATAAACACCGCCATACCCTTCCACCGCCTCAAGTGACAGCACATCATCAGCCCGCTCCACCACACACAACTGACTTTTGTCCCTATTCTTATCACTGCAAACCCCGCACAACTCTCCCTCGCTTACTCCAAAACATTCCCGACACATTTTTACTTTGTCCTTAAGTTCCGTCACCGCCGCCGCTAAATCATGATTAAATTCCTTCGGAGTCCGAAGTAAATAAAACGCCAATCTGGCGGCACTCTTTGGACCAACTCCGGGCAATCTCTGCAATGATTCAATTAATCGACTTAAAGCTTTTGGTAACTTAGCCACTGGAAATTGATAATTGAAAATTGATAATTAGAGTTTGTCAAAACAAACCCTCAAGCCCCCCCATATCTTTCATCTTCTTGGCCGCTGCCTCTTGAGATTTTTTCATTATCTTGTTAATCGTCTCCACCAGCACTTTATTTTCCACCCCATTTATCGACAAAAATTTTATCTTTTGATCACCGCTGACTTTAATTACCATCCCATTTTCCTCAATCTCCACTATTTCTGCCTCTACCGCCTTCTTCAACTTAAAAGCTTGGGCAATCATTTTGGCCTTATCAAACATATGCTTATTCTAACACCCATTTAATTAAAAATCTTTTCGGCAATATCACTAATTTCTTCCTTAACCGGCGACTTCCTTCCCCCTTCAGCCAAAACACACTCAAATTCAATTTCTTCCCCCAGTGCAACCGCCAAACCGGCATTAACAATCTTTCGGTTCTTGGCCTCCTCTAGCCTCTCTTTGTGAAATTTGTAAAACACTTCCAGCACTAGTACCCCATCTCTAATTTTTCCCGGTCTGGTGGCCCGCAAAAACGCTTCTACCGAATGATTATATGGTTTAACTACCGCCAGCACCTCGCTCCATTTTTTTTCAATCTCTTCTGCGCTTACCTTGCCACCGCTCTTTTTTGTGATTTTGGGTTTCTCTTCATCAATTATATTTTTTTCCGTTTTGATTTCCGGCTTTAGACTTTCTGACTTTACAAACTTTTGACCCAAGAACTCCACCACCGCTAACTGCAAAGGCAATTGTGACAATTCAGTTAGTTTTTCTTTCATTCCGGCTTCGATTAGTAAAGATAACCACTTCGTTGCCGCCACCATATCCATACCCTCGGGATTCTTTTCACCCACCCCATAAAAGGACAACAATTTAGCCTGAAAATATTCAATCCACTTTTCCCGCAGCACCCCGAAGTCAGCTCCGGTTACCGCCAAATTCTCCAATTTTCCCAAAATTTCTTTTCCCTTACCCGCAACCAGATCTGATTCTATTCCCTCACCGGCATATCCTCCACTCTTCTCCAAAAAATCGGAGACTGCCGTCAGGCTCATCTTTTTACCTATCTGAAGATAAATTTCATTAAAAGTCCGCTGCAAATTACGAAAACTCCCGTCTGATTTTGAAATAATTTGTTTTATTGCCTCCGGTTCTATTTTTATTTTTTCGCCGTCAATTATTTTTTTAAGAGATGACCTTAAATCAGCTTCTTTCCCTTTAGTAAAACTAATCTTGCTTAATCGAGACATTACTGTATCCGGAATTTTTTCTTCATCTGTAGTACACAACACCAAAAATAGACCGACTGGGGGCTCTTCTAGAAGCTTCAGAAGCGCATTGAATGCCTCCCGGGTCAACATATGCACTTCATCAATAATAATTACCTTCTTCTTCAAACGACTGGGGCTTAGATACGCTCCCTCTTTGAGACTTCTAACATCATCAATCCCCCGGTTTGAGGCCGCATCAATTTCCAAAATATCTAAACTACTTCCGGCCAGAATCTCCTTACAATTAGCGCATTCATTACACGGCTCTACTCCATCGGGTTTAAGACAATTCACTGCCCTGGCTAAAATCCTGGCCGCCGACGTCTTTCCTGACCCCTTAGGTCCGGCAAAAAGCCAGCAGTGAGGCATTTCCTCAGCTTCGAGTAATTTCTTTAATTTATCCGATACTTCCGGTAAATCCAAATCCCCAATTTTCTGGGGTCGATACTTGAGATGAAAAACTGACATAGTCACATTTTACACCAAATTCCCCACTCCGTGAGTCATCCATTCCGTCAATACTACCCCGATATTTTTTTTCAAAAACTTGGCTTCATATTTAAGTTTTTGGGTACAGATTACCACATCGCCCAAATGGGTCAACCCGTCGCTGTCTACTCTTTTGGACATCGGAAAAACCAATACCTGCGGCACATAATTCATTTTCCGATACTGCCAATTTAATTTCCTTGCCCTGCCTCTGCCAACAAAACAGACACTCAACTCTACCTCTCTTTCCCTAAATCCAAAATTCTTTAATACTCCTGTTGCCAACTTTAAAACCACCTCTTCCTCAAGCCCCCAATTTCGGGGATGTTTTATTAAAATCACGCCAGTTTCTCTTTAACTATTTTGGAAACCACCTCACCGCCCACCCTACCCGCCATCCTTTTCATGGTTTCACCCATAACTACACCAAAAATCGGCCGGTTAGCCGACAGGTCCTTCCCAATTTCTAAAATCACCTCGTCTACTATTTTTTCAATTTCCGCCTCCGGCATCCCGGCCGGCAAATACTTTTTTAAGACTTCAATTTCAAAGTCTTGATCCTCCACTAAATCCGCTCTCTGGGCTTTTAAAAACATGTCCCTAGCTTCCTCTTTGTTTTTCAGCTCCTTTCGCAAAACCGCCATCTCCTCCGTTACACTCATCTCTCCCTTTGGTAACTGCAATTCCCGTTTATCTAAAATGGATAGAAGATACCTCAATACCCCAACCAACCGCTTATTCCCCGATTTTAGGGCAATGTCACTGTCTTCTTTTATTTTATTTCGCCACATGTCGTCTTAGTTTTTTTGACCTTCGGCGGCATTTTTCCCGCCAGAGAATAACCTTTTTTAAGGCATATCTCTCCTCCGATGGCTTACTGTAGGCCGTTCTCTTCCGAATCTCTTCGGTGATATCCTCTTCCAAACACAATCTTCGGAATTTACCAATAATGTCATCCTTCGACTCACCTTTTTTTCTTTTAACTACAATTGCCACCCGCTATTCTACCCAGTCTTACTGACTTTGTAAACACTTAATCCAATCCAAGCTGTTTACCGTCCCATCCTTGTTATAATCCACCCCCTGCTTACACTTCGATGCTGTTGTTGGCGTGGCCTGCCCGCCTGACTGCCCTGCTGTCGGCGTGGTTTTCTTTTTCAAACATTCAATATAGTCCAAACTATTTGTTGTTCCGTCCTTGTTGTAATCCACCCCCCTTTGGCACTCACCGTCTACTAAAGTCGGGGTTACCTCTTTTGCCTTTGTCGGTATCGGCCCATCCTCTCCACCCACTTTAGTTTTAAAAGAATAGGGAATACCGCTATTATCAAAAACTTCTTCTCCCACCCGAATCCGGAAATAATAGTTAGTGTTAGCCTTAAGCGGTGACAATACCACCGCATGGCTAACTGTCTGGTCTGATTCCGGTGCCCGTAATAGAAGACTAGCCGGAGTCGTCCCATATTCCACTATTCCCACCACCGCCTTATCTGAAACCCAGCTTACCGTCGCCGACTTTCCATCACCAGACGGCTTAGCTAATACATTTTTTGGTTCGGTATCAGCTGAAGCCCCGCTCATATAAGTCTTAGCTGTATTCACCCCTAAAACTCCAAATACTCCGACCAAAACCAAAATTACCACTATCAAAATTGATTTAATACTGACTGCCCCTTTCATAGCCACTTTAGGATTGTTCCCGCTAATACACCCACCATCCCAAAGATTAGCAACCCGATTGTGGTCCCCACGCCACCAGCTCGGGGCAATTCGTCCCCACTACCCGGATTTGGCGTCACCGTCGGCCCGGGAGTCGATGTCGCCCCGGGAAGCGAAGTGGGCTCTGGATCACCACCGCCAGCTGTAATCGCATAACTGCCATTTTGATTGCTGGCACAATCAATTACATCAATTCCTTGATTATCAAAAATATTGGTATCAATAGTTGATCCCGCCTGACAGGTAAAATCCACCCGGGCTGTTCCGGTATTTTTCGCCTTAAATTTTATTACTGCCAAATCCCCCTTGATCACCGTCGACTCGCTTAACGTTGAATCTCCCGAAGGATTGAAAGACATATCCATTTTGCCATCGCTATTATAAATATTTTTTCCCATTGTAAAGACAAAAGCGGGGGAAGCCGGATTTTCAATTGACACCACCTCTAATTTACTGGCATCAAAAGTTAAAAAAGCATCTACTGCCATTGATTTGGCTGTTCCCGAATCCACCCCCACCGTCACCTCAAAAGTCGAACCATTGTTATGACTTCCCGAACTTGGAGTCAATTTCAACATCGGTCCGGCTACAACCGCGTTCGACGCGGCCGTTCCTACCTCAAAGAGAAACACCAAAACTAATATCAGCCAAAATTTCCTCATTACTTCGAAATCACCTTAACTATTAAACTATCGCTATTAAAAGGTAGCACTTTGGCTGATTCGTTTTCAACCACCAAAGTCCCCTCACCTACTTCAAAATTAACTTCACCCTCGCTAAGGTACTTAAGCTTTAGCCGGGCCAAATCAACCCCTGTCCCCGTTTTCAACCCAAAACCTTTCGGCGCCGACACTAAATAATTAATCACCACCAAACCCTTCTCTTGACTAATTTTATTAAAGCTTGGTTTAACAAAGCTGTCATCAAAGGTAACATTACTAACTGTTACCTGAAGCGGGTCATATTTAATATACAAATCCACCGCATCGACAAAAACTTCTTTTTCTGTTTTCATCTTTAACACCACCTCTTCATTCTTTCCCGCCACTACCTCTCTGTTCGCCTCCCAAACCAAACTAACCGGAGTATCGCTTCCTTTTTTTAAGTCCTGAGGACCAACTTTGGCAACTGATCGACTTAGTAAAATCACACTTTCAATAATAATCACTACCGCCGCCAAAGGAATTAAAGTTTTTATTATTCTATTTTTATTCATATTTTTAATATAATTGACCTTGCTTTTCTTGCAGGGAAATTTTTAGAATGTTGACATCATTGCTGTTGACCTGACAATTGCCGTCCAAATCTCCTCTCAAATATCCGCCACTATTAGTAGTTTCGTGAACCAGTGATTTGGATTTTACATAAGAAAAATCAACTCCGTTAATCCAACCGTCAGGCGTCTCCGAATTCACCCCCACCACATCACCAGCTATCATCGGATATTTGAAAAAGTCATAAACCGGACTGGTGTCGGCACTGGCAGTTAAGGTAATCTCTCCTCCGGCCTGATTATATGGCCCTTCCTGATTATTTTTACCGTATTTCACCTGAAGGTGTTTTGGACCTTTAGCAAACACTGCTACCCCTTCCCTTTTTTGAAAACCGGTTAATTCTAATGATCCGGAAAAAATCAATTTTCCGTCAACTACCTCTTTCTCCTGAGGAATAACTCCCGGATACACCGCCGTTTTCCCGCCGCCCAAGACAATGATCTGAATCGGCCAATCGACTACGCATTTAGCGTCATTACCGTTAACATTAGCAAAAGCCACTTTATAATTTAGAACCGAGTCACCACTAGCTTGACACTGACAATCAGGTTTAAATGGACACTGGGGATTTCGACAGACTCCATACAAAAACGGAGGCATCATATCTGGTATTTTTCCCTCGACTTCCGGACAAATTCCAATCAACACATTCTGTTCTTCTGTGCTCAACGACCCGCCGGCAACCTGTGTTTTACTCAATATCTCTGCCGGCATTTCTCTTAAACACGGCCACCACTGGGGAAAACAAATCAGACCAGCTTTACAATTACTATTTACTCCACAGCTCTGATTACAACTCCGGACGGCCGGTGTTGGTGTTATCGTTGGGACAATCTTTCGACAATACGGTCGGGGCATAACTTGAGGACAAACATTCCCGGCCGGACACGTCGGCATCGGCGGCTGATAACACTCATAACCCGGGGGACACTTCCTGTCATCGCAATAAATCACCTCGCCCTCAATCACGTATTTTGCATTCTGTATATCTCCCACCTTAAGAGCACTATCCGTCGCCCCCGGTGTCGGATTATATCCGCCAACTTTCGTCTTTGCCCCATCAATTTTTATTTCACCACTCCCCGCCACTGCGGCAATAAACTTAATTGTCGCTACTCTCACCATTCCCTCTTTCAGATTCTCCGGCTTTACATTTAATGCCGCTATTGCTACCAATCTCAAACATTTATACCTTTCCCCTACTACCGACGCATCCACTAAAGTGCCTAAAGCTTCTTTATTTAGTACAACTTGAGACGAAGGATCATCCTCGCCTATCATCAGCTCATTCCCATAACAAATTTGAGTATCTATTGAACTTAATTTTGCTCCTTTCTCGGTATCCACAAACAACTGGGCAATAACTTCACCCCCGACATTTCCAGATATTTTTTCCGGCATGATCAGCATTTTAGTTCCGGCAAAATAAGCACCTCTTCGGGTTTCCTGTTTTTGTCTGACTAAAAACAACCCCCCCACCAAAGCCCCGATCATCAACAAAGCAAAAACTATATTCAAGGGTTTACTTTTCATATATCCAGTAAAGCATTTCGCCTATTCAGCGTCAATAAGTAAACAAATAATCATCTTATTTTTCATAATACTTCTGCCACAAGGAGAAATCATAAACGTCCACCCGACTGTCGCATTTTCCATTCGGGCCAGTAAAATCAGCTGTCCAATTTTTACTCAAGATTTCTCCCTTTTTACCATCAAAGAACTCTTTGTGCCACAGAGAGAAGTCAATAGTGTCGGTATATCCGTCACAATTAGCGTCTCCTCTAGATTTACCCCTAAAGGTCGGCTTGGGTACTCCGCCGCATTTTGCATCAGTTGAGACAGTAAATCCACCCATTACATATCCATCCACGAACCACTTGAACTCATTACCGGCTCCTTTGTAGCATCTAAACACTTTCGGACACTCTTTACACATCCCCGGCGCTACTGTCGGTATTACGGAAGTCGGTACTACCGAAGTTGGCACTACAGAGGTCGGAGTCCCCGGCCCCACGGTTGGTTTTACGGTAGGTTTTACGGTCGGCTTCACTGTTGGCACCACTGTTGGTTTTACGGTCGGCTTCACTGTTGGTTTCTTTGTTGGGGTTGGTGCCTCACACGTGCTTACTCCGGAAAATGGATCTGTGACAGTACAAGTGAGTTCTTTACAACATAATGGATCCCCGGGGCTACCACAAAGTTGACCAAGCCCCAAGCACTTTGGACTCGGCTTACAGGTTTTGGTAATGCTATCACAAGTCCAACCGGTCACACAGGAAACTCTGGTCCATCCGGTCCCGTCACCGGAACAGGTGGCAATAGCCGAAACTCCCCCGGCAAAATCACACTTTTTTTCACCCGGAGCACATCCGCCTTTACACTTTCCGCCAACTGTATCCACTGCAATAGTACATCCAAAGTCACAACGGCTTTGCTTGTAATTCCAAACACCGGCCGAAGTGCACCCGGCCGTAAAGGTAATTCCCCCATCAACATGACATTTAGTTGTTCCTGGGGTACACCCAGTTACCGGCTTGGCCGCACACCAATATCCATAAGGAGTATATTGACACACCTGGCTAGTGTCGCAACACTTATCGTTAATCGTTAAACATTGCCCGCTCTTGGCCACACAAGCCCCTTTGGTTGGGGTTAAAGTTGGTTTGAATGCCGCACAAACCGCAGCAGCATAACCACTACAGACAGTGTTACAACCACCCAAGGC
>JBBTXE010000002.1:0-48210 GCA_038062455.1 Patescibacteria group bacterium | reverse complement strand
TAAGATTCTTGAGGATTGTGCCTAACTGAGCCGCTGTTGTCGGTACTGCCGCTACCGCACAAACCGCAGCAGCATAACCACTACAGACAGTGTTACAACCACCCAAGGCTGAAGCCAAATTGGGGTAACTTTCGCAAACAGCGTTACAGGTCACCATGTATGCCGGCTTGCCGGAAGTACAGGTAAGATTCTTGAGGATTGTGCCTAACTGAGCCGCTGTTGTCGGTACTGCCGCTACACAATCCCGAGCGACCAGAAAGTTTTGAGTAACCGAAACTGTCCCATTGTTACACCACCACCTTCGGGAACCCAGCATATAAGGAGACTGGCAATGGGTCCGACCATTGTCCAAAGCTGGCGTATTAGATGTCGCTGGACAACTTCCGGCGGCACTCGTTGGCGCCCTTGTTGGTCCCGATGTTGGATACAACCCACAGAATAAAAGTCCATCAGAAGTGTAAGTCTGCCCACTACAACACTTTGTTATTGATGTAGTTCTGGCATTATTTGCTAAACAGGCTGCTGCCGTTGGTATTTTTGTTGGCACTGGACACCCCGTGCATGTAAAAGTACAATCTCCATTTCGATGATTTACTCCGGTCGCCCCACCTGGACAGGTACAGGTTCCCATATCCACCGCCAAGCACTGTTTATTCTCACAGGCTGAATTTGCCTCACATATCGCTGTACAGGAACAATCGGCTGCCCTCGACACTTTCGAGAATTGCTTGGGCAAACAATTGAAATACACTTGAGCCGGACATCCAGAAACCGACACTAAACCAGTTTTTCCACAACCAAAGGTATTTAATACCCCCGCAACACAAGCATCGTGGGTCGCCAAATTTCTAGTATCAGCACTCCTTTGTACAAGTTTAGTCGCCACCGGCACCGCTACAGCCATCAGCAAAAGAACAATCATTAAGGGAATTTGCGCCAATCCTCTACTTTTCATCTATTTGGTAATAAAAACCATAAATTTCAATAATTAAGTAAAACATCTCTCTTGAATCTCGTCAATAGACTAGATTCACCATTATCCCTTTATGATCCGACACCCAATCGGAATAATTAACATAACTGGCCTCTGCCGTATTTTCCAATTCCTTTATATTGGTCAACACATGGTCAATTTTGATGTCATGATCAACCATTGAACTCGGCAATTCTCCACTTAGGTTAATCATATCCCCAAAATTCTTTAAGCTTCTTAGGTTATAATCCCCCATAATTACTATTCTCTTATCCTTATTTTCCTCAATAATTTGCCTCAATTGTTCTTCTTGATCCCTAAAATCCAACCAAGGTGCAAATTTAGCTGTCAAATGAGTGTTTATTACACAAAAATCGCCCTCCTTCCAACATAATTTCAAATATCCCCTCCCTAACCACTTATCTACAAAAGCCAATCCGTATCCTCTTCCTTGATTTTTAAACTTGATAAATTCCCCCAACATCTCATCTTTAATATTGTTCTTCACCAGCGCCACCAAACCTCCGTCAATTATCGCTTTCCGGTAATTAAAATAAATCGGTGTATATCCGGACAGATCAACTTTGTCTAAACTCTTTTTAAGAACCAGTTCCTGTAAAAACACCAAATCGCTTTTTTCTTCCTTAGCTCTGTCGACAATCTTTGCCAACTTCTGATTAAAATATTGCGGCCAACCATAGACATTTTGATTAAATATTTTTAACTCTTCCGCTCTAACTACTACCGGATTGAAAAGCCAAACTGTCAGAACTAATAACCAAGAACCTTTCTGGCATAATTTTCCTATTTCAACCATCACTAATTTCAGCAACATTCCTACCCCTCTAATTACGATCACCGCGTCCCCCCAACCGGTCTTATTTTTTATATATTTCATATCACTCTTCATCCATTCCTCAAAACTTATTTTGTGGTATCCGCCCAGTACCCACAAGGAAATAATCCCGGGTTTTACCGATTCCCGTACCGATAAATATTTCTTATCAATCTTTTTTGATTCTTCTATCGGTAAAGGTCTTGGACCAACCAACTCCATTTCTCCCCTCACCACATTTACCAACTGTGGCAATTCGTCCAGACCGCTATGTGATAGAAATTTTCCAATTCCGGTTAAGCGCGGATCATTCTTGATTTTGAACACCGGTCCGTCAGTCTCATTTAAATATTCGCAATCATTTTTGATTTCGTCAGCATCCACTCGCATCGTTCGAAACTTAATAATCCAAAATTCTTTTCCTTTCAACCCTGATCTTTTTTGAAAATACAAAACCGGCCATCCCGAAAATAACCATACCAACACTCCGATTATTAAAAATACCGGCCACAATACTATTAATAGTATTAGAACCGCCAATCTGTTTAGCATATATAATAGTATCGTGTCACTAAGTCTTCTTTTAACTTTATTTATCCTTATAGTACCAGCTTTCGGCAAAGCCATCGACCCCCAGGAATCCATCATACTATATAGTAGTATCCTGCTCTTTTACTTTTTCTCTGACAAAAAATCAAAAACATTTCCTAAACCCACTTTCAAGTTTATCCTCGTCCAAATTTCCCTCATTGTCCTCCTGGCCACCTCCACTATCCTGTCCAAAAACATCGGCTACGCTTATTATCAATTCTTTAAATTCGTTTTTGTTTTGGTCGCTCTCAATCTTTGTTTGACTTATGTTTCCCGATCCTTATTAATAAAATATCTTTTAGGTTTTTCTGTTTTTTACTCGATTATCTTTCTTTTGGAAAAATTTCAACTAATTACTCTGGCTGTCAAACCCTCCTCTGATAATTTCATTCTTCAAATCTGGGGACACGGTTATCTTTCGGACTTCATTGTTCTAGCCATATCCCCTGTTTTGTTTGGTCTAATAAACCCTACTCTTTCTTTTATTAAAAATAAGTTCGTCTCTTATTTCCTTTTGACATTTTTTGTTATAGTCCTAATTCTCACCAACTCCAGATCAGCCATATTAGCCATCACTATCTCTAGTCTCTTTCTTTTTCTCCCCCGATTTAGAAAAAACTATTACCCCGCTTTTATTGCTCTCACCCTCTTTGTTATTTATTTACTTTTCAATCAGTCGTTTTTTCAAACTCCGGGCGTTAAAAGTTGGGACGGTAGCCGACTGGAATACTGGCAACAAGCCACCAGAGCCTTTCTCGCCTCACCTCTCTTCGGTCAAGGTCCGGGGAACTTCTTTTTTATCAACAAAAAGTATCAGAGTTATTTCAACTCAAACACCAATTATGCTCATTCTTCTCTCTTGGAATCTCTGAGTCTCTACGGCCTCCCCTACACTCTAATATTCTTCAGTCTTATCATTTACGGCTTATTTTATAAATATCACCGGGAACGTCTTGATTTTATTATTGGTCTCACCTCTCTTTTAAACTCTCTTTTTGACCCCTCCTGGAGTTCCTTTGGCATCTTAGTTCTGACTCTATTTTTTATTTTCAATCAAAATCCTAACTTGGTTAGTCCACCATTAAAAAACAAAATGGGGTTTACTCAAAAATATTTTCTCCCCACCATTGTTTGTTTATGCCTGATTTTTTTTGCTAGCAAAACTGCCTCTGATCTCCTTTTTAATTCCCAAGAATACCAAAAAAGTATTCTGGTCGACCCTTTCAATAACAATCCCCGGTTAGCCATCCTTCCTCAAAATCTCGATTCTACTTTAACTCTCTTTTCCAACGATCATTTTCTTTATCAACAGTTAATCAATCTTTTTCCTCTTCCCCAAAGTGAAACCTACTATTTAAAACTTATTGAGCTCGATCCCCTAAGCCACTTACTTGAAATTATTAAATTAAACGAATTCTACCAGCAATCTTCTCAATATCAAAAACAACTTGATATGTCTCTTTTGGTTCTCAGCTACTTCCCCACCCAAATCCCAACTCAGAAATATTACTCCTCTGTCAGCCTTATGTTTTACCATACCGCTATCAACAACTATCTCACTCGGCTCCAGGATTCTATCAAACTTATGGAAAAGGCGGCAGTCATTTATCCCGGTCTCAGTCATCTCTACATTGAACTCGCCAATTTATATTTTTACGCCAACCAACCCCAATCCGCTCAATCGACATTAACTGAAACCTGTTCTCGCTTCCCCTTTGCCTCTCCTTACTGTCAAAAATATTATCTGCAAACCCAGTCGTCAGGTTACTTGCCTCCAGGTACTTCTTATTTCCGGGAATTTATAGACGATTATCTCTCTACCACCGCCTCATCCTCTGAATCAACCCCACTCTTACCATACTGACCTCGGTCATCAAAGCATCCAAAAAATACCTGGGCCCAAACTTAATCGGATGCATTTTTAATCTCCACCACCATTCCGACCTATTATTAAGACTACTTTCTTTTTTCCGCGGATAATTATCCATTAAACCCCCTGTACACCAAATTATTTTTACCTTTAATTCCTGCCTGTGTTCCCATGACCAAATTTCTTGTTTTGATACCCCCCAACCATCCGCCCCCATTCCCATTATTAGTATTTCCGGTTTTGACTGATTAATTTTTCCAATAATTTTTTCGTCGTCTTTAAAATATCCATTATTCCACCCGACAATTTTCAACTTTGGAAATTTCCACTTTAAATATTTAATCTTGTCGGCTACTACTTTTTCCCGCCAACCCAAGAAAAACATTCTCGTCTGTTGTTTTACCGCTATCTCACAAAAACTATCAAAAAAATCCGGAGCTGTTTCTCTTTTTTCTAATTTGGAAGCTCCTAATTTCCTCAATATTTTCACCCCACCCCACCCGTCAGCATAATAGGCATCTCCCTGGTAATATGCCCTCTTAAATTTTTTTGATAATTTAACCAGACTTAAGGTGTGGGCATTTACGTAAAACAGCAACAGTGAAACACCGGTATATTTTTTTAACAACCAAAAAATCGCCTTAGGTAAACCGATAATCAATTTGTCTCTTACTCTTTCTAAATTAATGTCTAATATTGATTCAAAATAAAAACCGGCTCGATAAAACATTACAATCAAATTTAAAACTAAAATTAAATACAACACTTCCGCCACATTTTTTCCTTTCAGAAGATCCCTCGATCTCTCAAATGCCAGCCACTTCTTCCTCTTGCTTCTTAAATCACGATAAATCCCCTTCTTATTCATCAATGCCATCGCTCTACCATTTCGAAATTTTTTCTTTAGAAGCGGCCACAGAAACTCTTCATCCTTATGTACTACCACTGCTTTTTTTTCATAAAACATTCTGGCACCGCTTCTTTTTAACTGTTCTCCAAAATCTGTATCTTCCACAAAACCAAATCTGTCATATCGGTGGTCAAACCAAATATTATTTTTTGATAGATATTCTTTTCTAACTACGAAATTCCGGCTATTAAGGGCATCACCATACAAAACCTCACCAGTTGTAAAATTTATTCTTTCCGCTAAAAAAAATCGGTTGTATTGAAACACATAGGCTTCAGTTAACAGACTTTGTTTTTTTTCCAACGATTCTCCCAAAACCACGTCTGCTTCACCTTTTATTAAACTTTTGGAAATTGATTCCAGCCATTTAGAATCCGGCTCACAATCATCATCCAAAAACGCCAAGATCTCTCCTTTTGCTTCCCTTATTCCTCTATTTCGGGCCATCGACTTTCCGATTCTTTTTTCCAAAACCGACCTTACCTTTAAGTCATTAAAGGTTTTAACTACATTTTCATAATGTGACTTTTCATCATTTTCCACCACCACCACTTCATCCGGTAATACCGTTTGCCTTCTTAGAGATTCCAAACACTCCCTCAACATCCCTCCTCGTCTTCGGCTGGGAATTATCACCGATATTTTCATAAATGCCTAGCTCTTAAATAACCCAAAGACAACATTAAAAGATCAATTGTCGGGTCCTGATAAAACAGAGCATGGAATTGTGAATTTATCACAAAAACGATTACCACCATCCACCACATTCCTGCTCCTATTTTTTTAGGAATTCTTTTTATGCTTGCCACCACCCACAATACTAAAGTCAAAACTCCCACCACCCCTGTCTCAGCCGCCACCATCAGCCAAGTATTGTGTACCGGATACAAAAAATATTTGTAGGCTTCAGTAATTTTTTGCTGATACATTATTTCGGTAAATCGGTTTAATCCCACTCCCCACCACCAATTGTTTTTCATCATATTCCACCACTCTACTAAGAGTTCTATCCGTCCCACCCCACTGCCACCAAACTCAAAGAATTGATTAAATGACGCTAGCCTAGCTACAAAATATCCTCCCCCACAGAGGATCACCAGTAAAAATACCCACCATAAATATTTATTGTTCCTTAAATTATTTTTATTAATCTTTCCTCCCCAGATCCACCTCATTCCCACTACTGCCACCGCCATCGCTACCCATCCGCTTCGGCCATAGGTTGCCACCAAAACTAAAGTCGATAAAAATATGCCTAAAAGCAGCCATCTCTTTTTACCTAAAGTTTGCCAAAATACTCCGATACCCAAAACCAAAATCATTGATAGCCAGCTCGAAAAAAAGGTGGGGTGTCCCATTGTTCCCGATATCCGCGTCAAAAAGTGACTCTCATTGGTCCAAAACCCAAACGGAGCCGCAAAATTCGTTTCCTCCAAAAATAACCCGAGGGTTCCTCCTTTTAACCACTGCCCGACTCCATTCAAACCAAAAAATAACAACCAGCCTATTAAAATATATTTAAAATCTAATCTTACCCTAGAATCTCTCCAAAAGAAGCTGCCCATAAAATATACTCCCACTATATATATCACTTTTATTAAACCCAACCATTCAACCGTCAAAAATGTCCCCCTTACCCAAGCTCCCAACAATATCCAGGCCAAAAATATCACTGCCAAATAATCCGTTTTACTGGTTTTTCGCTTTAAAAAAATCGGTTTGAAATAAGTGATCAATATCAAAAGCCACCAGATATATTTCACTGTTAATCCAAAAAAGAATGAATACCCCGCCACCACCTGAAATTGCCACCCTCTTAGCCCCGACTCGAAAGGTAAGTTCAACAAAAACATATAAAACAACATTTTTTTCCACTCTACCCCGCTCCATATCAGTAAAATTACCACTACCAGGTTAACCAATAACCAGGCCCTGTTTTCACTCACTCCAAAAAACAACAATGGCGTCAAGGTCAATATCCATTTTTTTATCGTCCCTTTATCACAACAGTTCCAGCCCGACAACTCGTGCCTCCTTTATATCCACCTCCTCACAATATACCCATAACGGTTCTCCGATTTTTAATTTTTGATTTCCGGCATATACCGGAATCCCTCCATCCGTTTCCGCCACCAACCTTATTTTAATATTTACGTCAACTCGATTGGTACCCACTACCACCTGCGTTCTTTCCCAAGTGTTATTCAACAACATTTTATCATTCGCCGTTTCAGCCCCAACCTTCTCAATCTTACCTATTTCCTCACCTGTTCCATAATTCAAAACCACCTGACCCGTTTTTATTTTTTCTGCAATTTCTCTGTCCTGATCTTCCCACTTAAGACTTACCAAATAATTCGCTTTTTTCAAATAACTTGACTCTCCTATGTGAGTAACAATCCCACCAACTTTAACCTGAGGAAAATCAATTTCAATTTCTTGTCCTACCTGAACCGGTCTTCCCTTATATTTTAGAAACCCCGACCGCTTGTCATTTAGTCCCACTAACTCAATTATTAAATAATATTTAAACCTTTCATCTGCCTGTTGATAACTATCTTTTTTTAATATCTTGGCTGACACTCTCCCATCCGGTCCCCTCTCTTCATCACCCACCTTAAGTACATTATTAAACCAGCTCGGATAATATTGTCCACCTCTATTATCGGAAACATTACTAATAAAATCTATTCTCACCACTTCTTTTTCATAACCTTTACCAAAATATTTTACCGTTACTATCACCATCAACCCCACTACTATTGCCACTAAAAGCTCCCACCACCCTATCCTCATCTTAAACTTCATACCGGAATTATAACTTGGCTACCCCTAGATTATCAATCACTTCTGAATAATTCCCAATCCCGGATTTTCTTCAAAACCAAAACTGTGATATTTTGGGTTTTGCCTTATTTCCTTCCAAAGCCTTCTTGTCCCATAGACATTCCCGTCGCTATCCGGACTTCCTATGTCATGAATTGCCAAAAAACCACCCCTAATCAACTGTGGCCAAAACATTTCAAAATCCAATTTCACTCCCCGATAGGAGTGATCACCGTCAATATACACATAGCCATATTTCCTTAAAATATATTTCTTTTTATATTCTTCAGATTTCATTACCCAAAGTTTTAAATATTTTTCCAATCCAAATTTTCCGAAATATTTTTTTGGGTCACATTTTTTCCACCACCCTACTCCACCCCAGTGTTCCATTGGATCAGGGTGATCCTCCATAGCATATCCCGCATCAACAAAGTCAACTATGCCAAAACCGTTATCCCTACAAGCCAGGGCACACACTGCCGGTATAAAACCATACCGACTGCCTATACACAAAATTCTCCTTGGTTTTATCATTCTGATTAGCGAATAATGCCACCAACCATAACCAATATCTCCCCTGTCTCGATTCAGTTTATGCCAATTATCATCCCTGGCAAAAAGATCAATCAGTTTTTTTCCCGCTCTTTTTGAAACCAAATTATTTATCAATATATCCATCATTTTCCTATTATAATATAGTCAACATGTTCACTTTCTTCCCAAATCCTTTTTTTCCTGATATTCCTAGATCCGAAAAACAAATCACCTCCCTTCTAAAATTACATCCAACACCGTTTTTTTTAATTGATCCGGCTCTCACTGAAAATAGAATCACTACCTTAACCGATTTTTTTAAAAAACATAAATATCCGTTTCAACCGGCCTATTCCTGCAAAACTAACTATTCTTTGCTTTCTCTACCGCTGCTTCACCAACATCACCTTTTTGCCGAAACTGTGTCAATGTATGAATATCAACTGGCTCGTAAGTCAAAATTTTCCGACTCTCAGATTATTGTTAATGGTCCCCACAAACAAGATCTTCCACGCTTACTTTCCAAACCGCTACTTCTCCACCTTGACAATTTAACCGAATTAAACCAAGCTATTATTTACTCACAAACACAGTCCATAAGAGCCAATTTAGGCATTCGAATAAACACTCTCCTCCAGCCCAGCCATTTTGGATTTAATTTGGAAAATGGTCAGGCAAGATTTGCCCTATCTTCACTTTTAAATAGTAATGTTCCCGTTACCTCTCTTCATCTCCATCTCGGCAGTAACCTTTATGACCCAAACTTATACACTAAATCAGTTTCCGTAATAATTAATTTTATAAAAGATATTTATTCGAACTTTGGATTAAAATTAAAATATCTTGACCTCGGTGGTGGTTTCCCCTCCCATGGACAATTACCCCACCATCTCCATACTCTATTCCAACCGCTTGAATCTTATCTCAAACCAATTTTTTTGGAACTTCGAAAATTACCCTATACCCAAACCCTAATCCTCGAACCCGGTCGATACCTTGTCGACGATGCCGGCATCTTCGTTTCCAAAGTTATTCACTCGAATATAAAAGATCGCCAACAGCAAATAATTGTTGATTCTACTATCAATCAATTACATCTTACTTGGACCCGACCCAATATTGTTGCTGCCTTTTCTTCAAACCTAACTCAATTAAAACAAACCACCACTCCTACTATCATCTATGGTGCCAGTTGCCAGGAAATTGATATTTTATATCAAGGCAACTTCCCTAGAGTATTACCAAACGATCTGGTTGTTTTTTATTGCTGCGGCGCCTATAACCAAAACATGACCCCTGATTTTATTTTTCCAAAACCCAAAACGTATTTCATTAAAACACCTCTACTGCCTTCTTCGATACTTGGTCAATAAAGCTTTTTCCGTTCCGATATTTTAATCCGTTCTTACGACAACAAAGCTTTATCAGGTAGTCCAATACTTCTGGGTAACTCATTCCGTAATATTGTTCAGCCACATAAAACAGCGCCGCGTCTTGTTTTAAGGAACAAGTCGGATTATTTTCTAAAAAAAATAAAGAATTATTCTTTCCCAATCGAAAATCTATCCTACTAAAATAGGACACACCCAATAAGTCAAAACACTTTTTTGCCTGTTTAATCACTTCGGTCCTTAATTTTTCGTCTCCTATCACCGATCTTGGCAAATACGAACCCGGTAAATAGTTCTCTTTGCTGGCATAGTTTTTATGTTCATACATCGCGTATGTAAATTTTCCCTCGCCTTGGCGATTTGATTTAATATTAACAAATGTTGGTTCGATCACCCCACCTTCCCCCAGTCCTTCAATATACCCTACTTCAATATCTTTTCCTTCGATAAATTCTTCCACTAAAATACCCTGAGGAAATTCTAAAAGTAACTTTTTTCCCGGGCTTTTAAGCTGTTTTGGATCTTGTATTACCGAATCTTTATGGATTCCATCAGAGTCCCCTTCAAAGTTTGGCTTGATAAACAATGGATAGTCTTCTTTTTCAAAAAACCTCAAGGCCAGCTCTATGTCACTAACCTGTCTCACCAGATATCCCTTCGGCACCTTAATTCCTGATTGGGAAACCATATATTTGGCCATATCTTTATTTAATGACACATATTGGCAATTCGCCGACGATCCAATGAACGGAATTTTTAAATATTCATAAAGCTCCGGGAAAAACGAAAGCCTTGTTTCCGAGGAAGAAAGTCCTTCAGCCAAATTAATAATTAAATCCGGTCTAAAAATTTTTAGCCTTAATAATAACTTCAAGGTCGGCCAAGAAGCATTCACCAATTGAACTGTGTGTCCGGACTCCTCAATCGATCGAGCTATCTCTCTGATTGTCGCCAAAGGATACAAAATACATCTATATTGTTCTCCGGGTCGTTGAATATTGGCTACCAGTGAAATTTTCATTCTACCAAGCTTTATAACCTGTTTCTGGCTTAAATACCAGTTTATGTTTCCAGTGTCCATCCCCAATTAAAGAAAATCTATTCACTTCCAACGGAGCTACATCTATTCCCAACGAATGGTATACATCTTTACCCTTTAATATCCCATGTAATTGTTGCAAAAATGTCCCATGTGAAACCACTAGTATGTTCCGTTTGCCCAAACCGTAAACTGTTTTACCCACTAATAATTTCACAAATTTTTCAGCCCTTAATCTCAACTGTTCAAAGCTTTCCCCAAAGGGTGGATTTAAAGAATGATTTACCCCCCCCACGTTTACATAAATAATTGATGGTTTAATCCGCTTAATTTCCTCGGGTAATACTCCTTGCATCAAACCGTAATTCCTTTCCAGACACAAAGTACTTGTTCTCAAATCACATTTTTTATTTCCCAGCAAAATCTTGGCTGTCTCCAGAGTTCTTGAAAGCGGGGAAGAAAAAACTACATCATAGTCCGACATTCTTACTATCCGAATTAATTTACTCGTCAAACACCGACCATTATCAGACAATGGTGTATCGGTTCTACCTGAAATTATTTTCTTCATATTATCTTGAGTCGGAAAATGCCGAATAGTGGTAATTGTCGTCAGTTTATTCATCTGATTTGTTTCTAATAATTTCGTTTAATTTATAAACTGCATTGTAATTCGATAGTGGTCCTACTTTAATTAAATCAATTCCCAAAGCACTCGCCAAATGAGACACTAACAGCGATTCCGTCTCTACTGATCTGTGCGAAGCAATTGTCAACAACCCTTGACGTCCCGCCTCCTTCCGATATTCCAAGAATCTTGACACGGTCACCGCTTGGTCTGGTTTTATCAGAGTTCCGTTAATTATTTTTTTACTTCTGTTTATTTTCAAACGATCTACGTCACTGCAAAACAAATTATCACCCACCAATAATACTTTGTTTGTACTTTTCCTTAGGTTACCATACAGCCTCTGCCAGCTGTCCATGTCTGTTTCTGCCAAAGGATCCTCCAAAATTGAAACCGAATACTTCAAACAAATATTTTGCCAATAATTCATCATCGTTTTCGAATCCAACTTCTTTTTTGTTACCGGTAACAAATATCTTCCCTTTTCGTAAAAATTTCCAGCCGAGGCGTCCACCATAATGGAATATCGATTATCACATTTTTCACTTTTAAGGACATCTGTTAAAAAATCAAAGATAGAGTCGTTGCTCCTGCCCAAATAGGACACCACATTATCACCTACCACCCTCTTTGGACATAATCTTAATTTTTCTTTAATCAAAATAAACAATTTATGATAATCGACAATTAACTGCTTAATGTCATTTTTCACGGGAACCAATAAATATTCTGAAAAATCCGAATATATCGCATTGGTATAGGCGTGTAGTCCACCATTTAAAACATTTAATAGAATTTTTGGTTGCCCCATTTTTCCACCGTTGATCAACAAATTAACTGGAGATGTTTTGTGCGACATCGCTCGAGCATAAAAGAAAGCCGAGGACAAACTATAAACCAATCCGGAAGTCAATTTCTCTCTATCAGCAAAAACAAGTTTGTCAAAGCTTTCTTGCGAAAAGATATGACCGCACAATTTTTCCTTCAGGTATTTATTAATATCTTTTAATACTTTTCCCTCTTTCTGGGATTCATAAATACTCTTTGTCTCCCCTACTGGGCTCGACCCCACTCCTTGATATCTGCTGTTTATTTCTACCACCACCTCCCTCACCCAATCACAGTTTGAATTTAGTATCAAATTAGCCTTTACTCCGGTAATTTTGTCTTTCATACTTATTTTGTAACCCATTTAATCATTTCCTTCAACAGGATTTTATTGCGTTCAAAAGATTTTTCAACCGGTTCAGTTTTCATTTCCACACAAACCGCCGGTATGTTGTATGTCTGGTACAACCAGGAGACAAATTCTCCTTTTGATTCTAGATCTTCAAACGCAAAATCCGAAGCATTTAAATATTTGTATCCAATTTTAGTCACCACCTCCCCAAGATATTTATTAAACCCGGCAAATTTATCTTCATAGGAATTCGACTCCACTAAATTCCAATTGGTGTGATAAGTAATCGCCAACGAAAACTTTTCCTCGTCCAGTAATGTCTTTACCGCCCTAGTCTCTGGTTCCGAAAAAGGATATGGTCCGGAATAAAACGTTGTCGTTTTGTCCAAAACCCAATTAGATACCCCATAATTACGGTTAAGATCCACCCCGTTAGCATTTTGTCTCTGTGATTTATCTAGCCCGTCGGGGTTTAGTGCCGGAACTATCCAGATTGACACCTCTTTTGGAATTTCCCCCGCATTTCTGGCAAAATAGTCAGCCATTCGCATCAACACCGAAGTGCTTTCCTCTTCATATCCATGATGTCCCCCCACCAGTAAAATCTTCTTACTTCCTTGCCCGAATTTTATTAAATAAATATTTTTTCCTCTCACGCTCATTCCGATTTCCCGCAATTCTTCACTGTAATTTTTCATCAAACGCAAATTCCTTTCCACCGCTTGATATTTCCAGTCATCAAGTTTCATATCTTGGGGCAACTCTACTCTGAAGCCAAAAATATAATTTTCATTACCTCCGAGTAATTCTTTTCTCACCACCACTTCAACCTTTTGGCCATATTCGAAATTCTTTATTGGCTTTATTTTCACCACATTATTCACTATTTCTTCAGTATGTGAAATATCAATTCCATCCGTCTTTAGTAAAAAAATTCCATCGGCTTTTTCGTCCGTCATTAAAGTTCTACTTAAATTTATAAAAACCGCCTTATCCCTTGGAACAAGCTTTTCTCCATCCTTCGGTGATGTTTCAGTAACCTCAATTCCCTTTTTATTGAATTCACCTTTAATTCGCGATTCTTTGACATATATAACCACCAACAAATAACCAACAAATAATACTGCCATCAATACCCAAATTACCCTATTTACTAAACTCATCTTCGTATTCTTTGGTCAAATTTAAATCACCATCCTTTAAAATTTTTCCCTCATCCATCCAAATTATCCGTTTACAGTTTCGTCTCATATATTCCAACCAATGAGAAACAACAATAATTGTTTTCCTTTGTTTAAAAAATTCCTCAATTTTATCGCTACTTTTCTTTTGAAAATTTTCATCTCCCACCGCCACCCCCTCATCCAAAATTAATACATCCGGCTCTGCCGCTATCGCTATCGAAAAACCTAATCTCAACTTCATTCCGTCTGAATAGGTATACATGGGTGCATCAAAAAATCCACCTATATCAGCAAAATCCGCAATCTCTCTTAGTTTGTTTTTGGTCTCCATTCGGTTCATTCCCAGCAACATGGCATTTTGGTAAACATTTTCTATTCCCGTTAGTTCAGGATGAAACCCGGCACTCAAGTCGATTAAGGATACTAATTTCCCCCATGTTTGAACTTTTCCTTGATTGGGAGTTGCTATTCCCGAAATTATTTTCAACAAGGTTGTCTTCCCGGATCCGTTGGGACCGATTATACCTACTTTTTCACCTTTTTTTATCTCTAGGTTGACATTATTTAAGGCTACAAATTTTTCCCTTGAATTCTTTCGGAATATATTCTCTACTAAAGTTGGTTTTTCATGATGCAGTTGATATATCTTTGATATATTAACTAACTTTACCGCTAGATTATTTTGTTTCATACCCAATCGTCAAAAAATGGACTTTCTTTTCTAAAAACCATTACTCCTATCTCAAAAATAATTATTGTCGATATTCCACTTATCAACAGCGAAAACCAAGGTACCTCTGTCCCCATTATCGCCCACCGCAAAATTCCAATTATAGCTGCTAACGGATTTAGATGTATCCATTTAGCCAACCATGACGGTAATAGATCTAAACTATAAATCACCGGAGTAGCATAAAACCACAACGGCATCATTGCTTGCACTCCAAAATTAACATCCCTCCATTTAACGTTCAAACTAGAAAACAACAGCGACAAACCGGATGTCAGTATCGCCAACCAAAAAGCAATTCCCGGTAACAAACACCAACGCCACCAATGTATTTTAGAATTGATCAACCATTCAAACAATACAAATACCACCAAAGCCATCAAAAAATGAAAAAGGTTTGATAAAACTACCGATAAAACAATTGTCTCCCGCGGAAATTTTGCTTTCTGAATCAAAGCTCTTTCGTTGATATACATCGGAGTGTTTTTTGTTACTGTATATGAAAAAAAATTCCAAGCCAACAACCCTGGAAATAAAAATTCAAAATAATTAGCTGTCTTTATCGGTATAAAAAACTGAAAAATAAACCCTAACACTAACATTTGCAATAGTGGATTTAAAAAAATCCACAAAAAACCAAAAACAGCCATTTTATACCTCGCCTTGATCTCTTTTTCTGTCATTGCCAACAACAGTTCCCACCACTTTTGTTGGTCAGTACTTAATCCAATCACCAGCAAATTATATCTTAATCAATCCTGATATACTGAAATTAATGAAACCAAAAATGAATATTATTAAAACCATTTTTCTTCTCCTCCTTCTCCCCCTCGCCCTCGTCGCTGTCAAAAAAGTCATCGATCTTCGCAAAGGTGCCGCCGGCACTCCGGCCAATATTGTAGTTGACACCCAAAATCCCGGATCAAAAGTCCCCTCCTCACTTTGGCGCAATCTCTCCCAAGGCGGTGAAGAGCCAACTGACATGATTAAGCCGATAATCACCCAAATGCGCACTCTCTCCCCCCAACTTATCAGAGTTGACCATCTCTTTGACTACTACAATGTTTATCAAGGACCGGGTAACTACGATTTTAGCCGTCTTGATGGCGTGGTTGACTCAATTGTTGCCACCGGCGCCCAACCCATGCTCTCTCTCTCCTACACCCCGGCCGAAATGACTGCTAGCAATAAAAACGCCTCCCCTCCTAAAGATTGGAATGAATGGTATTCCCTGGTCAAGGCTACCGCCCGTCGTTATTCCGTTGATAAAAATATCAGCGGCATCTATTACGAAGTTTGGAACGAACCCGATCTCTTTGGTGGCTGGCATTACGGTAAAGAACCCTCCTACACCACTCTTTATCACCAAAGTGCCCGGGCGGTGGTCGACGGTGCCGGTTCAACCAAATACAAAATCGGCGGCCCGGCCATTACCGCCTATTACGCCAATTGGATTAAATCCCTTTTCAAAAGTACCGCTAAATCCGGCATCCGTCTTGATTTCGTTTCCTGGCACAAATACAGCAAAAACATTGAGGATTATGTCACCGATTTTGACAACTTAAACAAAATTCTGTCTGACTATCCCCAATACTTCGACATCGAGCGCCTGATCACCGAAGTCGGACCCAATCCCGAACCCGATCCTTGGTATGACGGTCCTCAAAGCGGCATTCACCTGATGGCCATGGTAACCCAACTCACCGGAAAAATCCACCGCATTTTTACCTTCGAACCCATCGACGGACCTGCTCCCCGTTCCGACAAATCCACCGGCTGGGGATTAATCACTCACGATCTTAAACTCAAACCCCGTTACCATGCCATTCCTTTTTTGAACCAACTATCCGATGGATTTCTTCTCCCGAGTAGCGGTGACGGCACTTGGGTCACTTCCCTGTCAGCCAAATCCGGTGCTAAATATCAAACTCTCCTAGTCAACTACGACGCCCGTTCCACTCACGCCGAAGCTGTACCACTCACTTACAAAGCCTTAACTCCCGGCACCTACACCGTTTCCGTCAAAAAATACTTGGGTAACACCACCTCCAAAAAAATAACCGTGACTTCTTCCTCTCTCACTGAAAGCATCTACATGGAACCAAACACCGCCGTCATTGTCGAAGTTGCTAAAAACTAACAACCTACTTCACTACCAGTCGGTACACATCCCCAAAAGTAATCAAGGCAATTAGACTCAACAATACCAACATTCCCAGATTATTTACCATTAATTCAAATTTTTGATTTGCCCTTCTCCGGGAAATTAGCTCATAAATCACGAAAATAATTCTCCCTCCATCCAGCGCCGGAAAAGGTAAAACATTAATTATGGCCAAATTAACCGAAACTACTCCAAAAAAATGAATCACTGCCAAAACCCCTTGGTTGCTGCGGATACTGGTGGTCGCCTGATACATCCCAATTGGTCCAGACACATCTTTGGGAACCTCGCCTTTTAGTAACCCTCCGACCATCTTAGCCACTCCGTCAAAAATTATTTTGCCCCAAAAATAAGCTTCTTTAAACCCCGCCCCAATCCCTTTATAAAACTCATACCACCTTATTTTTTTCATTTCCGTATTGGAAATGACTATTCCCATTAGTCCCTGCCCATCTGGGGCTTTCTCCCGAACCAAAACTACAAATATTTCCCCTTTCCCATCCCTAAGCACTTCCATTTCTACACTTTTACCCCTGTACTTTGCCACTTCGTCGGTCAATTCTGCTGATTTTTTAACTGTCCTCTCCCCAACTTTAACTATCACATCCCCCTCCCGCAAAGCCGCGCCTGACGCGGGGCTATCTTTGGCCACTCCGATGATCCGGACCCTATCAGTCTCCACCGGAATTCCTAAAATGGTATAAACCACCGCAAATATGGCTATGGCCAAAACCAAATTCATCAGCACCCCACCCAAAACAATCAATCCCTTTTGCCAGGGATTTTTATTATTAAAAGCATCGGTACCCTTACCGTTTGAATCCTCACCATATAATTTGCAAAAACCACCTATTGGCAACCAATTTAAGCTCCAAACCGTTCCCCAAACTTTTTTGGCCACTATTTTTGGCGGCAGTCCTAGCCCAAATTCCTCCACTTTTACCTTTGTTAATTTTGCCGCAAAAAAATGGCCAAATTCATGCACTAATACCAACACTGATAAAGCCAGAACAAAAATCACAATATCCATATTAGGACCTAATCTCCATTTCCTTTTTCCTAGCCAATTCTTCCAACTTGGCCATATATTGATCCGTCAGCTTTTGCAACTCAACCTCATCCCTTTTATATTCGTCCTCCGAAATTTCCTTATCATTTTTAGCATCAACCAGCTTCCTTCTAAAATCTCCCCGGGCATCCCGAATCATCCCCCTCGCCCCCTCCAGCTTTCTTCCCAATAACTTAACATATTCATCCCTCTGTTCCACTGTCATCATCGGCAAACTCATTCTAATTAGCTCCCCATCCACCACCGGCGTTATCCCGATATTAGCTGCGGCAATCTCATTGGCAACCTCGCGAATAATTGACTGGTCCCAAGGCTGAAAAGTAAGGGTCCGCACATCCGGAACCATAATTGAGCCAATTTCCTTTAGTGTCATCTTTTGCCCGCCGTAAACCGTTACTACCACATTTTCAATCAACCCCGGCGTCGCTCTCCCCGTCCGGATTGACCCGATATCATTTAAAAATAAATCCGCTATTTTACCCATTCGGGTAGTTACTTCAGTTGTGTTTAACATTGACCTATTCTAACAAAATTGCTTTCGTCATTGCGAGTGTAATCACGAGGCAATCTCCACCTCGTGGTCTAAACCAATGTCGAATATAAATCTTTCCACTCCGGATTAAACTTTTCAACAAGCAACATTTTCTTTAGTCTTGACCCTCCTTTGATTTGCTTTTCTCTGATAATTGCATTGACCATATCTTCGTAAAACTCGTAATAAACCAATTGGCCTAAATTGTATTTGGCTGTAAATCCTTCACTAAGTTTTTCTTTATGTTCATATACTCTTCGTAATAAATCGTTAGTTACTCCCACATATAAAACATTTTTGTTCTTATTGGTCATAATATAAACGCAAGGAAAAATTTTTCTCATCCAATTAATTTACCACTCTGTGGTGATTGCTTCGTCGAAAACTCCTCGCAATGACAAACCAAATTAAATTTCAAACCTCTTCATCCTGCCTATCTTTATATTCTCCCCAAATTTAGCATTCAGGGCCGTCACCAAGTCTTTTACCTTTAGAGCCGGATCCTTGATATATTCCTGTTCTAATAATTTTTCGACACTCTCCGGCTCCATGGCCGCTACCTGCAAACATAATTCCTTAGCCAATTCTACAAACTCCTCATTTTTAGCCACAAAATCAGTCTCGCACAGAAATTCCACCATTACTCCGATTTTACCGGTACTATGGGTATAAGTAGCCACTATTCCCTGATGAGTTTCCCTCTCGGCCCGCTTTTGGGCTTTCTTAAAACCTTTTTCCTTTAAAATTTCCTTGGCCTTTTTTTCGTTACCCTCCGCTTCGACCACCGCCGCCTTAATCTCCATTATCCCCAGCCCCATTTCCGCTCTTAATTTCTTAACTAAATTTATCATTTCTTTTTGATTCATTTTTTATACTTAATACTTAATACTTGATACTTAATACTTAAAATCCGCTATGCGGATTTTATCGCCTTGCCTATTTCCTCCACTATAACGGTAATGCTTTTAACATTGTCATCATTAACCGGTATGGCCACATCTACTTTCGTTGGATCCCCGTCAGTATCCACCATCGCTACCACCTTAATTCCTTTTTCCCGACACTCTTTTACCGCCGTTCTCTCAAATCCGGCATCAACTACAAAAACCACATCAAATAATTTTTCCAAAGCCGTTAACCCCCCCACCATTTTATTAAGCCGACCGCTTTCTTTACGCAATAATGACAAATCCTTTTTGGAGTATTCGGCAAATTTGCCGGACTCCGTGCCGCTTTTAATATCGTTAAGTCTTTTTATATTTTTCTTAATTTCCGACCAATTACTAACAGTGCCACCCAGCCATCTATCAGTCACAAAAGGTACTCCAACTTCAGTTGCCACCCTTCTCACTACTTCCCGAGCCTGCCGTTTGGTCCCTATCAGTGCCACTGTTTGCCCGCTCCGTTTGGCTCTGTATATAAAATTCGCCGCTTCTTCCAATTTTGACAGGGTTTTTACCAAATCAATTATCTGGATTCCGTCCTTGGCAATATATATATTTTCCCGGGACTTAGGATTAGTTTTGGAAATCTTGTGTCCTAGATGACACCCGGCCGCCAACAAATCTTTTAGACCCACGCTTAGGGTATATTTCTTTTCTTCTTTAACAGTACTTTTTGCCATAATTTTCTCCTTATTTACTCGCACACGGCTTTAGCTCGCCACAGGCGGCCTGGCCAGGAGCTTAAGTGATAATAAATAAAACAATAACTTTTGGATTATACCAGATAATTGGACTAACTACTGCCTTCAATTCTACTACAACCCACCACCCCATGAATTGCCTCGTGATTACCCCACTTTTTAGGAGCATTCCCCAATCTCACCCGCACTTGACCACCATGACCACCAGGTCTCTTGACACAATCAACCGGACACCTCCACAACGGATGCCCCGGCACCGAATTTGGACCTGCAATCAATATAATTTCTACTGTCGTAGCAATACACTCTACTTTCCTTCTGTTGGCCATTTGGCAAATTATATCATCACTTTATCCACATGGCATCACCAAAACATCATTTACCTATTTTACCTAAATTTATGTTAAACTACCCCTGTAGGGAAAATTCTGTCAAGTTATTTGAAGGGAAGTCGCTACGTATTATAATTTTTGTCCAAAATGAACAAAAAGCTCTATGTCGGCGGCTTGTCCTATCAAACTACCGATGACACTCTGAGCGCATCTTTCGCTCAGGCAGGAACCGTCGTTTCTGCCACCGTTATCAAAGATAAATTCTCCGGTCAATCCAAAGGCTTCGGCTTTGTGGAAATGGCCACCGAAGAAGAAGCTACTGCAGCCATCGCCATGTGGGATGGTAAGGAACTTGACGGCCGTACCGTCAAAGTTAATGAAGCTCGCCCTCTCGAAGATCGTCCCCCCCGTCGGGACAACTACTCCCAAAATCGCGGCCCTTCTCGCGGCGGTTTCGGTGGTGGTGGATCCAGATATTAAAACAATTTGAATCTCCAAACCCCCCTGAGTTTATCGAAGGGGGGTTTTTGGTTCTTGACACTATTCAAAATTAGCCTCTCTTGTCGGGGTTAGAATCGACAAACTCTTTATTTTCGAAAACTAATTCTCCACTACCAGCTTGATTCTCCCCGAATTAAATACCGTCGTATCCGCCGTCAGGCTTTTGGCCTGAACCTTATATAAATGGTTGCCGCTTCGAAGCGTTAGCTTTCCTGACACCACCGACCCAAAAGCCTGGCTTGAAGTTTGAACTTCGCTCCCCCACACCTCAATCCCGACGCTACTGTCAAACAGCCGAACAAATGCCGTTCCGTTGCCGTTTAACAATTTTATATTTGCCTCAAAATAAGCCTCTTTTATTAGAGAATAGTCATCAGGGTTAAAATAAAACTCCGTTCCCGATATATCTGTCCATTTAGTCTCCAACACACTGCCGCTACCGTTTATCGGCACATAGACCGTTGACTTTGTTTTGGGCAAATTATCTTTTACCGCCACCGGACTGGGTACCGGACAATTACAGCCGGTAGTCGGTACAGCCGCTATTTTTTGGTCAATCAAAGTCTGACACCCCGCCAAAAAGCCCTCCTTTGTCGCCACCGCCACCTCTTTTGGCTTCTGTTTACCCCAAAACCACCACCCCGCCGCCACATTCACCAAAATCAAATCTAATACCAGCACCGCCCAACCGATTCTTTTCATACTATCCAGTATAAAATAAATTGACCATGATTGTGATAAATAAGTAGCCTAATTTAAATAGCTCAATTGAGGAATGGCCAAGACTAGACTGGGGGTTTTGACCCGAACAGTCAACTCTTTGACGACCAGCCTGATCAGTTTTTTAGCTTCGATTTCGTTTTGTTTAAGAGACATATTCCAATCAAGACCCGGCCCGGTGTTACCTTCCAATAGATAAGTGTTGCCGTTATTACTGATAATAAAATCCAGTGTAAAAAGTGAGCATTTTTTATTCAAAATTTTGGCAATCATATTTGATTTTGCCACCAGAGCCGGAGGAATTTCTGCTAAAGACAAATAAGTTAATAAACCACCTTGATGTTCATTACATCTAAAGTCCCCTGACTTGGCCACCCGAATATAGGACTGGACAATCTCACCCTTAAGATAGATTAGGCGAATATCGGTAGAGGCAGGTAGATTTCGATAACTAAATCCTTGGTCAAACTTAGCAAAGGGTTGAATAATATATGAAACATTGCTATTTCTGCGGATGACAGCCAACATATTTTCGCCTTGCCCGGTTTTAAATTTATAGACATGGCGTCCACCGGCGCCAAACCTATCTTTCATGACCAAGTCAGAGCTAAAATCTTTTGATCCGGGATAACAACCCATTAATTTGGTCAACATTTTACATGCCTTATTAATGCTTTGAAGAGTATTCTCCCCTAAAGAGATGGTCGGAATGGCATACTCCGATAATTTTTCATAAGTTTTTTGTTTGTCGAAAAATAAATTAAACAGATCCGGGTCGTTAAACGGTTTAACCTCGGTTGATGAGAATAATAGTCGACGGCGGGATTTAATACTGCTTTTGGTCGGTGAAAATTTATCAAAAATTAGAGTAGAAAAACAGGGAAAGTCAACTTTGAACCACTGCCCGTGTTTAAATTGCCAGAAACTACGGCAACAACCAGGTCCGATGATATCGGCTGAAGTGGTAAAGGCAGCGTTCAAATTAAATTTATGGCAGATCTCTAAAAAATATCCATAAACAGTGTTGTAAGATTCATTGCAGGAACCGAGAGGAAACGGGGTATTATTCCCAGCAGAGGCATCGGAGGCACTGAAAGCTAGCCTTTCAGAATACACTACCAGAACATCAAAACGGAATAATTTATTCATAATGACTTTACCATGAGACACAAAACCAAAACTTACGAAAGAAAAGGGTTTATTGTGATATCAGCAACCTGTATTATACCTTATATGATGCGATTAAACCAACTTCTCCACCTGATATATTTCTACCTCTGTCAATTTTTTCCACTCGCCCAGGGGTAACCCCGCCTTTTGGCACAAAGAGCCCATAAACTCTTCGGGATTTTTTAGTTCTTCCCACACTTGGGGTAAATATGTCGCCTGATTAAAACCCTTTTTTAATATCACCCCCGACTTGTTTTCAGCTAAAAATTTCACCAGTTTTTCTGGGCTTGAATATTTATATCTTTTCGGCCGCTCCAAAATAGAAATCTCAACTTCAATCCCCGGAAGTTCGGCGCTGTCTACCGGCTCAAACCGATAATCCGCCAAGGCCGCTCCCCTGGCGTTCTCAATTACATCCCGATACAATTCCTGAACCGGAGTCAAATGCCCAAGACAACCTCTCAATTCCCCATTTTTGGTCAAAGTGACAAAACAAGCTTTTTTCTTTCTAAATTCTACCGGTATCCCTGAAGCCACCAACTTTTTCCCACCAAGTTCACTCTCAATTGCCCTCATAGCTAAACCTAATAACCATTTTTTATTAACAATATTCATCAATGTTATTCAAAATAACCAATACACCCATAACCGACCACACTGCTCTCGTCAGCAGTTACCTCCGCACTGGTTCGATAATCAATCAACTTCGGCCCCCAATTATATTTCAAGGCCAATCTGTTAATCGTTAATATCGGCCAAATTCCACAAGCGTCAGCCTCTCGACATATTTTTTCTTCGTCCCGGTTTAATACCGCTCCGATTGTTCGTTCATCCAAAATTTTGGCCGCCATTAATGGCTGATAATGAGACAAATCCGAACTGGCCACCACCATCATCCGACCATCAACTTCTAAATCTATTATTTTATCGACATATTTTTCTTCAATCTCTATTTCCTCTCCCAAAACATACCTTATCAAAGGAATTTGAACCTTAACGGAATGTTCTTCCACCCCCCCGTGATAAAAACCAATTACCATCACCCGGTCATAATCACCTTTTTTCATTAATTGATATCCGGCCGCCGCCACCCTCCCGCTATAAACATATCCGGCATGCGGCACTATCAATCCCTTCAATTTTCCATCAAATTTTTTGGAAACCGCCTCCCGAAAACAAGCCCCGACACTCTTCGATGCTATAAATTCTTCAATTATTCCCATATTCCTCTCACTCCTTTCCGATTTTTTGGCTCAATCATCGGATTACCCTCCCCGATATTCCCCGCATACACATATCTTAACCCTGCCTCTTTTCCCACTTCTACTGCCTCCTGTAATTTCTCATAACTAGTACTTTCTGCATCAAGCATCCGGTAATTCGGGTGAAAGGCACTAACATGCCAAACAATATCTTTTGATATATTAGCCAAAAATTTAGCAATTTGTTTCAATTCTTTTTTGCTGTCATTCTTTCCGGGGATTATTAAGGTAGTTACCTCAACCCATTTTTTTCTTTTATAAATTTCTTCGATATTATTTAATACCGGTTTTAACTTCGCCCTACAAACTTCCTGATAAAATTTATCGGAAAAGCTTTTTAAATCAATGTTATAAGCGTCAATATAATTATCCAAATAATCCAAAGTTTCCCGACTCATATAGCCATTAGTAACAAACACCCCTCTAATTCCCTTTTTCTTGGCTACTTTCATTACCTCCACCGCCCACTCACTAAATATTGTCGGTTCATTATAAGTAAAAGCTATCGCCGGAATTTTATTCTTGACACCATACTCCACCAGGTCTGTTGATCTCACTTCCTCCCCCAGCTCCTCCACCCTTATCCCCTTTTCTTTCGATTTTTGTGATTCCAAAAAATTTTGACAAAACTCGCAACCGAAGTTACAGCCTACTGTCCCCATCGATAAAATTGGACTTCCGGGCAAAAAATGGTAAAGCGGTTTTTTTTCCATCGGATCGACTGCTACTCCCGTCACCCTTCCCCACACCAAAAGCACCAATTTACCCGCCACATTTTTTCTTACCCCACATACCCCAACTGTTCCTGGCTTCATTTTACATTTCCATTCACAAGCCAAACACCGGACATTCCGTCCGTTTAGTTTTTTGGACAGCACTGCCTCATGCACCATTCATTTCATTATATTCCTAAGTCTTCTGATAAGACTCAAAGGTTGCTCCGGCGGCGGGGTTGACTGCTTTTAATATCTCCAGCACTTTCACCCTGATATCCGCCGTTTTAACTACGTTGTTCACCGCTACCGTCGGCAACCAACCCTCAACCCCGGATGCTACCTGCTCCGCTTGTTCCGGCGTCGCTCCGGACATTGTTACTCCGTTTACAATTTTGCTCCGGTCAAAATCAATTAAACTACCATCTTTTTTCTGAACTTGATACATTATTCTCACCTCCTTGATAAAATACGTTTCTAACTAAATTCATTGTACACCAATGCTATTCTTAATAGGTGTTGTATTTACTCTACCTTTTAATATTTTTCCTCTTGGTGCTCGCCATTTTTCTTAGCACCTATCAAATTTATACCAACATTTTGCAACCCGGAGCTATCTACTATCCCACCCCCAACTCGGCCGTCACCCAAATATTAAAACTTTCCCGGGCCGGTTCCCAAGACACCCTTATTGATCTTGGTTCCGGAGACGGGCGAATTCTTCTGGCCGCCGCTCGCCTGGGGACTGTGGCGATCGGCTACGAAATCAATCCCTTCTTAGTCTGGCGATCCCGCCGCCGTATTTATCAAGCTAAACTCGATAAACTGGCGACCGTCCGCTGGAAGAGTTTCTGGCAGGCTGACTTCAGCCAAGCGACCATCGTGACTGTCTACCTTTTGCCTCATTTAATGAACCGCCTCCAACGACTACTTAAAAAAGAAGTTAACCACCCTATCCGTCTTGTCACCAATGATTATCCCTTTCGGGAACTTACCCCGGCCAAACATTATCGCCAAATTTACCTGTATTATTTTAAAGCTGGTTTACATTAAATAAAATCGAACTGCTCGCCGATATGTTGACCTAAAACAGCCCCATCACTCGTTTATCACCTAGTTTTCTTCTACATTGTATATCTGCAGCTTCTGCAATAAGGTCTTGGAATTTTGGCCTATCTCCCTCATCAATTAAATCTAAGCTTCCTACACCGCCACCCTTGTTCACCCCAACGGTTTCGACAACCACTCCCGTATTAGCATCACAAGTTACCTTGGGTTGTCTAAATTCCACTTCAAAACCTCAAGATCTCATATGCGCCGCCAACTCCTCATCTGAATTAAACTGTCGATGTAATAAACTTTCCAGTTCAAATTCATCCAATATGAAAGCAACTCCAAAAACAAGAGGTTTTCTCTCAAGTTTTTGTCTTATAACATAAATATACCATAAATTTTAAATCCTACTTGGGTTTTGATGCAGTTTGTCAATCTTTCAAAGCTAAATTTACTGGCTCCCCCTAAAGGACTTATTCTGCAACCACAAGTTAGAGTTTGATATTAGCCTAGATGGGATAAAAATACTGCTATCAAATCTCAAGGTTGACACCAATTTTAATTTCCTTCAGTCCTAAACTGCCCATCTTTATATATAAATTTCTTTTCGCTACCTTTAGTTGAATTAACTTTCATTCCGTATAATAAAGTAAAACCGTTCCCTTCTTCTATCTGTTTTTTTGTTTGGATAATCTCAATTCTCATCATCTCTCCACTATCAAAAATAACCTTATCATTATCAATAACCCATACTTTGCCAGCACCCTGCGTCATTGCCGTTGGGATTATTACCGCACTTTCTGCAAGTGTATCTCCATCAACATCCATACTGAAATATTGGGGGCATCTACCTAATAAACATTTTGGAAGTTCCTGTTTTATATTTGTTGGCTCCTGCATTGGAGCATTTACTGCCGTGTTTTTTGAAAAATACCCAAATACGAAGCCTAAAAAGACCAGAGAAAGGTAAATTAAAATTCTACCGCCAACAGTTTTTGACATATTTTCTTATCTAATTATACCCCTCGGGAATAAATTCTGTAAACGTCGCTGTTTTTGTGTCATACTTTGATTGTGGTTAAACTAACTCCGGGAAAATTCAAAAGACTTCTGTCAAAAATGAAGCCTTATATAACATTAACTAACATTTTATTGTTTATTGTTCTAATCACAATATTAAAAGGTTTTTATATATCCTCACGAGAGTTCAGGTTATATATAGACAGTCTTGGTTATTCTTCAAAATCTGAGCGTGTTGGAACAGCAACCTTTTCTTGCACATATGGCAAATTATCAAAAGAAGAATACGAGAAAAAAATAAATGAGCTTGACAGGCAAATCGCACGGGAGGAATTAAAGGGGAAATTGTTAAATATTGACCTTATTCGCCTTAAAACAAAGAGGGATCTGTTACAAAAGGAAGGTTATCTTACCACAAAAACAGAAAGTGTTGATGTAATTAGAACTAGAAAATATAGGTTTGGGTTTATGTTAAAAGAACTCTTTAGTTACGTAAAAGAAGAACCAAAAGATAATTTGTACAGAAAATGTAAATGTGAGGGTATGATTAAGAACGGTATATGTGAATGGGAACCTTTTAAAAAACCATCGCCTTATTAAGGCAAATCTCTCTAAAGGACTCCTTCTGCAACCAAAAAATTAGGGTTTGGTATTAGTTTACAAAGTATCAAAACAGCTTTTAAAATCCTTAGAGTAAGCCCTGTTTTCGCTCTTCCTTAACACGAAACTCTTCTTTTTTAGTAATTTCTTTCGGGACTCTAAACTTACTTAAGCGTTCCCATTTAATATTACCCATAACCTTTTCCCTTTTAGATAATTCTTTAAAGTCTTTTTTGCCCCACGTTCTTAACACACCTGCTTCTACAAGCTCATCCTTTAGTTTGACAGTCCTTACATATCCTAAACCAAGTTTAGATTTCAGTCTGTGAAAAAATACGGCACCACCTTTGTTGCCGACCGCTCTAATTCCGGCTATAGCACGGTAAAAAGCTTTTGTGTGTTTAGCCATAATTATAATTATTCACCAATTTTCTTATAAACCTGCTTTACCAACGACATTGCATAATCAATATCGTTTCCATTTTCAATATCAAATTGAGTTATGTGTTTGTTGTAATACTTAAAGCTATTCTTTACATATCTAGTTCGTTTCTCAGGGTCTTTCAAGTCTTCTGGTCTTACCCGATACAACTCTAAAAGTAATTTAGACATTCTTGTTTGGATATTGAAAATAACCCTATTCTCAATGTTAAAACCGATGTAATACTTTACAGGGTGTATCTCAAAACGAGGGTCAAGCTCCAATACCTTTTGAGAAAACTCATCAAATAACTCCTTCGCCTTGCTCCAACTGGGCTTGATGTGGTCTTCAAGGGAATACTGCCTAATTTCCCTAGACACTCTCTCTATAACTTTGTTTTTTGTAACAGTCTTAATGCTCTCGCTCTTTTCTGATGCCCGTAGCTCGTTAAACATAACTAGATTTTCGTCGTATTGCTTTACTTCCCAAAGTTCTATCGGCAGGTCCTGAAACCCCATAGCTTCCTGTTGATACGTTGTAAACGAGTTTGCAACAAAAATAACTTTAGATTGGGACCAGTCAATATCATCTTTCCGTAAGTTCCTTTTACATTTTTCGTTGTACTCTAAAACAAAATCAGCCTTATTGTTTAATAACAGGGCAAGATAGGCATAACCTTGATCTATGACACTAAAACTTCGGTCCTTCTTGTATTCAATGACAACAAAAGACTTTAGCTCTTCATCAAAGGCAAGAGTGTCAATCCTTAAATTGTTGAGAGGATATTCGGAGCAAATAAAACTGAGCTCAAATACCTCGGATAAATTAACTTCAGTTAAACTTTGGATTGTCTTTTCTAATCCAATCTTTTTTTCCTTAATAGACAGTAACTTATTCCCATTCTGTTTGTATATTGGCATGAAAGAATTGTATCAAAATTGATAAAATATGATAAACAATAGAAAGAATTTGAAAAAAGTAATGAAACATGATGAACGGTAAAGAAAAACTCTATTTTCTTCTTGACGCAATTGACGATGTAAGGACTATTGCCCCTTCTGGTCAACCTTTGATGGTTGACCCAATGAACGACCTAAACGACAAGATTAGAGATGTTGAGTTGACCCAACTGTTTACCAAGCTAGAAAAAGACGAGCAGGTTTTGAAGGTCTTAAAAGTCCCAAGCAGGATAAAAACGATTGATATTGTTGAAGACCTTGACCCCTACGACCACGCTGACGATGGTTACTGGCATATTGAGCTTCTTCCCGCCTTTGATAACTACTTTTTGAAAATTCAGCAAGAGCCTGAATACCAAGAGTTCACTGGCAAAAAGCCAGCAGGTAGCCCAACAAAGCCCAACAGTAATGCTCTAATGACCTATGAACAAAAACTTGACCTCATCGTTAAGGCGATTGTTGAAGCAAAGAAAGCGACCCGCAAAGGTCAATCTACTATACTTTACCTAAACGCTACAAACGGATTAGACGGTTTGGATAGAGAAGAAATACGCAATATCCTGCTACAGCTTCAAGACGAAAATACCCTTAAACTCAACCTAAAAACCAACAGACTTTTACCTCTTAGCCAACAGCCAGCTAACGCAGGATACTTCTTTCTTGATATTCTTGACAGCTTTGACGACTGGCATGCGAGCTACCTGATGCAACAAAAATCAAAACCAGAAAATCTTGACTGGCTCAATCTTCTTAAAATCCTTGATGTTTGCTCGGATATTGACCAACAAATGCAGATGACCAGAAACACCACAGTAACCGTCCCTTCATTTCCCTATCCCTACATAGGCAGATTTTTAGAGTTGTTTCCGTATGACGGCGTTGGCACAAGGAAAACTTACCGACAACACCGCTGGGAAGGCGCTCAATACTTACTCAAAGAGGGTATAGCCTTAGAAGCCAGATACAACAACGATGATGTGCTGGGATACGGCAACATAGTGATAAGAATTGACCCTGTAAAGTTTGATGATTTTTATAAAACTATTAAGGACAAATTTACAAAACGAAGTAAATCTGCTGATAAAGTAGAAGAAAAACCTAAAACGATTGATAAAGCGACGGCAAAACTTAAAGCAACTTACAACGCCCAAAAGGGCGAACTAGATATTGAAGGCAAAAAGGTCAAGTTCAAAAAAGACAGTTTCAGGGCAAAACTGCTTGAGTTACTGCTGAAAGATGATAAGAGTCGTAAAAAAGAATGGTCTTGGGATGAAGTAATTGAGGAAATTGAACAGATTACAGATACTGACGTTTTAAAGAAAAATAAAAAGAAATTCTATTCGGCTTGTGATGGATTGTCCAAGCATATAGCTCAAAAGATAGGCGTTAATGACTTTCTTATTTTCAACAAATCTACCGTACAGATTAACTCCAAATACCTCTAACCTGACCATAAGCTAACTGTTAGCTAACTGCAATACAACTTCAGCTCACACCCCGTTTCATAGACTTTGCTTAATGGAAAACAGCAAAGTCATTCAGCTTGAGAAGGCAAAACCCCAATCAAAGGGGTTAGTTTTGACGCCTGAAGAAAAGAAACGACTGGCAGACTTCTTTGCTGTCCTTATAGAAATTGACCGCAGGGAAAATGTAACGAAAACCTATGACAAACCGATTAAGTGAAATTCAAATCATACCGATAAAGCCACAGAACGGCTTAGTAGCCTTTGCCAGCTTTGTTTTGGACGAAAGCCTTTATCTTGGCTCAATCGGCATTATGACCCGACCTCAAGGGGGTTACAGGCTTGTTTACCCCACTAAAAAGGTTGCTGAGCGAAGCCTAAACATTTTTTACCCAATCAGCCGAGAGTTTGCATTAGCCATAGAAAACGAAATTGTAAGGCAGTTTGAAGAAGTAATGAAAAAATATGATAGACACAATAGTTTTAACTCTTAATACAGGTATGTATACGATATTTGAACCTGACAATTTTAGTCCATCAACCAGAGGGCTTACTGACCCTACGGCTGGCTATTACCGCTTAGGTGGCAGGTCTAACATCACTTGCAAGCAAAACCCGACACCTAACGAGCTTAAAAGAGGTATCTATAAGCCCAGACTGACCGTTACCAAGCGGATAAACCGAGCGGGTAATTTTGAGATACCGCTTAAAATTGAGTTCTCAATCCCAAAACTGCTTTATGGCAATAATTTTGACGAGCTGACCAATACCGATTTTCCCGCAGTCATCCAAAAGCTCAAAACTGTCTTAAAAGAAATGGGGGTTTACCTCTTTGAGAAAAATCTTATCAACGCTCCCGTCTCATCAGTCCACTACTCCAAAAACATCGCCCTGACCGATTACACAACGCCTTATACCTACCTATCCCAGCTGACCAAGCTCAATATCAATAAACGGCTGGATACTAACAGGACAGACTTTAGGAACGAAGGGCACAGCTTCAAGTATCGGGCAAACTCGTTTGAGATAGTTTTTTACGACAAAATCAAAGACTTAGAGCAAGCTAAGATTAGCGAGAAACGGGCTGAAGAAGAAGATAACGCCTTACAGCTTGGTCTATTTGACTTACTGACCAAACAGAAACCGCTTGAGGTGTTGCGAGTTGAGATAAGACTAAACAGACGGCAAAAAATCAGCCAAATCCTCAAGAAAATAGACAAAGAGGTAGAACCGACTTTTATAAACATTTTTAACGAAGACACAGCTAAAAAGGTCTTGCTTCACTACATCAGCGAAATTGAGGAAGCCTACCCGCCTTTACTGACCTACCAATACGACAGTCCAAAAAAGTTTTTTACTAGCTTCTTAACCGCAAATCCTAAAATCAAGCTAACACCTGTCTTGAAAATGCTGGGCTTGAGGGTATTGCTTGAGGAAACTGGCATAAGAGAATTTAGGGAAATGACCAAGCGATACGGTAGCTCTGCTTGGTATAGTTTGAATAAGGAAATGAAAGGGCTGGGCAAAACCGACGAAGTTAGCGTATTCTCACTACTTAGAAAGCAGATAACCGAGTTTGAGCCATTAAAACTACTTGCAATTCAAGACCAGATGTTAAATAATGATAAATATAACTAATATGACAGACGAGCAATACTACACCATAGAAGAAGTGGCAAAAACGCTGAAAGTAGCCTACCTCACGGTTTACCGATGGATACAATCGGGCAAACTGGTAGCCTTCAAGGCTGGCAAGCAGTATCGGGTCAAAAAAGAAAACTTAGATAGCTTTATTACCAGTTACAAAGGGAAAAAATGAACGAACGAAAGACAGAAAACATTATTAGAAATCACTTTGGTAATTACTTAGACCAAGTCCTTATTGAGGAACAGTCTTCTGACAACTACAAAATATCCAAACTTCTAGCTGGTGCCTCAAAAGCGGGTCAAGGAAAAGGTAAGCCAGAGTTTATTATTCAGTTCAAAGACGAGCCAGATTTGTTAATAGTTATTGAGTGTAAACCTGATGTAACAAAACACGAAAGTAAAGATAGACACCAATATAAGGATTATGCCGTTGACGGGGTTCTTTTATACTCCAGTTTTCTATCCAAAGAGTTTGATGTAATTGCGATTGCTGTTAGTGGTAGCTCACAAGATAACCTACGAATGTCTCACTTCCTTCAGCTAAAGGGCGAAAATAAAGCAGTAGAAAAGTTTGGAAATTCTTTGTTGCCACCCAAAGACTACTTGGATGGTTATCGAAAAAGTCCAGAAAAATTTAGGCAAGACTATGACAAACTGCTCCTTTTTTCAAAAGTCCTCAATGACAAATTACACACCTACAAAGTTACGGAAAGCGATAGAGGCTTGCTTATTAGCTGTATTTTAATAGCTCTTGAAAACAAATCTTTTACATCAACTTATAAAAACTATGAAAACCCAGAGGATTTGGCAAAATATCTCGTGGATACTGTTGAAATGGAGTTCAAAAACTCCAACATACAAGAGAGAAAGGTGAACATACTAAAGGATAGATTTGCGTTTATAAGAACCGACACATCACTTTCTACTCTAAAGGGAGTTTTGGTAGAAATCATTACCGACATTAAAGAGAACATAAAGGACTTTATTAAAACCTACGAATACTTTGATGTGCTAGGGCAACTTTACATAGAATTTTTAAGGTATGCGAACAGTGATAAAGGGCTAGGAATTGTATTAACACCTCCACATATAACTGAGTTTATGGCTGAGTTGGCTGAAGTTAATAAAAACAGTGTTGTTTACGATAACTGTGCAGGAACTGGCGGATTTCTAGTAAGTGCTATGAACTTAATGATTAAAGACGCAAAAGATAACCAGCAAAAAATTAAAGAGATAAAAGAAAAGCAAATTGTAGGAACAGAATACCAAGCACACATATTTGCATTAGCTTGCTCAAATATGTTCATTCACCAAGACGGAAAAAGTAACATCCTTAAAGGCAGTTGTTTTAATGCCGAAATTATCAAAGAAGCCAAAAACTTTCATCCGACAGTTGGGCTTCTTAACCCTCCATACAAATCAGACAAGAAAAAGGACACAGAAGAACTAGAGTTTATACTCAACAACTTAGAATGTCTGGAACAAGGCGGAAAGTGCGTGGCTATCATACCTGCATCTTCTGTTTTGGCAGAGAAGGGTAATAAACTAGACTTAAAGAAAAGATTGTTAGAAAAACATACACTTGAAGCCGTCCTCTCTATGCCTGACGAACTTTTTTTTAACTCTAAGGTAAGTGTAGTATCTAGCATTATTGTTCTAACCGCAAAAAGACCCCACCCTAAAGGTAAAAAAGTATTCTTTGGGTATTTCAAAAATGATGGGTTTGTTAAGAGAAAAATTAAAGGACGTATCAATCAAGATGGAGGTTGGGACAAGATAAAAGAAAGTTGGATTACCGCTTTCCTAAACAAAGAAAATTTGCCAGGTCTGAGTGTTAATAAAGAGATTGAAGCAAAAGACGAATGGTGTGCAGAGGCGTATATGGAAACCAATTACAGCTTAGTAACTAAAGATGTGTTTAGTAACGAAGTTCTTCTCTATGCTTCTTATGAACTGTTAAATAAAATAATAAGCAAAGTAACCGATGAGGCTCACATAAACGGGAAAATTGAGCTTAATGTGTCTGGCTGGAAATATCATAATCTAACTAACCTATTTGACATCTCGGCATCAAGAGACGACTTAATAAACGATTTGACACTTGGTGGGGTAACCCCTTATGTAACTTCTTCCGATAGCAACAACGGGGTAACTTCTTATGTTGACGAGGAACCAACAAATGAAGATAAAACAATAACTGCAAATAGAGGCGGGTCAGTGGGATACTTTTATTATCAACCTAAACCATATTTAGCCACACCAGTTGATGTTCGTATACTTACACCAAAGTTTGGTATTAACACATACATAGGTTTATTCTTAAAGACGGTTCTCCAGCTTGAAAAATATAGGTTTAATTACAGTAGAAAAATGGGTAGCGGGAGATTGGCTTCTTTGACTGTAAAACTTCCAACTACAAGCGATAATAAACCAGACTGGCAGTTTATGGAAAATTACATAAAAAACCTACCTTATTCCAAGCACATCCTATGAAAGCAATAATTATAGCCAGAGTATCAACAGAGGAACAAAAAGACGCAGGAAATTCTCTGCCAGCTCAAATAGTCCGCCTTGAAACCTATTGCGAAAGAAAAGGCTTTGAAGTTATCAAGAAATTCAGTTTTGACGAGAGTGCCTATAAAAACAACCGAGAAGAATTTGACCGTATTTTGGACTACATAATCGGGCTAAAAGAGACGGTAGCCGTCTGTTTTGACAAAGTAGACAGATTATCAAGAAATGTTTTTGATATGCGGGTTGCTACTCTTTACGAGAAAGCACTCAAAGACGAGGTTGAGCTACATTTTCCCTCAGACGGACAGGTCATCAACAGCAAAATCTCGGCAGTTGAGAAATTTCAGTTTGGCATAAGTTTAGGACTGGCTAAATACTTCTCAGACGCTATTAGCGACAATGTTAAACGGGCACAGGAACAAATGCTTAGAAGCGGTATATTCCCTGGCAAAGCCCCTTACGGCTATCGCAATATAGATAAAGAGGACGGTAACAAATGGATTGTAATTGAGCCTATGGAAGCCCAAGTGGTTGAAAAAATGTATGAGTGGTATTCAACGGGTAGTTACTCAATGAACGAGATAAGAGCCGAACTTAAAAAAGTGTTTAATGTTGATTTTTCAAAGGGCTATATTGACGCCATTCTTAAAAATCCCTTTTACTGCGGGACGATGGTTTACAACGAAAAAGAATACCCTCACTATTACGACAGGATAATTACCCAAGAGCTTTTTGACAAAGTTCAAGAGATTAAAGCAGGACACCACAAAAAACACTTCAAATACGCTGGTTTACCCTTCTTATACCGAGGTTTAATTAAATGTGCCGATTGCGGTTGTCTGATAACCCCTGAAAGGAAAATCAAGAAAAGCGGTAAGACCTATCACTACTACCACTGCACCCAATACAACGGCAAACACGGGGCTGAATGGCTGACAGAGGACGACCTGACCAAACAGTTCTCGGCAGTCTTTGACAAGCTACAAATGCCACAAGAAGCCGTAGATGATATTGTTGAAGCACTACAGACCAACCATAAACACAAATCAGACTTTTATCACGACTTGCTAAACCGCTATCAGACCGAACACCAAAAATATGAGACAGGTATTGAGAAAGCCTACGACGACTACCTGCTCGGTAGTATTACTAAGGACAAGTATGAAGAAAAACGAAAAGAGTATCGGGCAAAACAGAAAGAAATTACAAGTAAAATTGGCAAACTAAACTATGCCGATGAAGAATACTATTTGACCTCAGAATACCTGCTAAAACTGGCTTCTAACGCCAGTAAATTGTTTGAAAGTTCTGAAGCACACGAAAAACGGCTACTTTTGAAGATGACACTTCAGAACTTAGAGATAAAGGGTAAAATAGCCCGATTTGACTGGATAAAACCTTTTGACAAGATAGCTTTTTACGCCTCTCGTTAAGCTTGGCTCCCCCGCGTGGACTCGAACCACGGACCGATCGCTTACAAGAAACCCTGAAATTTCTTCCAGGCTTGGACTATATCATTCCGCCAGAGGCGGATCGGGTGCTTAAAGGTGTACTCACCTAGTCTCTGAACCTTGTCCGATGGACATCGGACCTAGGCTGCGGGTTGCCATATTTTAGCGTAACGCCAAAATTTAGGTTTCACGTTCCGATTTTTTGACAAAGTGTCAAAAAACCGGAATCCCTTGAGGAACAATTCTCCCGATTTTTCAATCCCGATTACTCGGGAAAGCTGCTATTTTGCTAACAGGCGAGCGCTCTACCAACTGAGCTACAGGGGAACGTAAAATTTTTCTTTGAAAAATTAACGTTCCAACAGCGTTTTTCAATTTATTGAGATTACGCTGGGAAGATAAATTTTATAAAGAACAAAGAAATTATATCATCCAATCCTACCTTAAAAAAATATTCTCATCGCCCTCTTCTTGCTATAGATCTTCAACACCAATACTCTACTCCGAATCGCCAGTTTTATTAAAAAAATAATTAAAATTTAAATTAAGTCAGAGAAGGTTTGGGAGGGGGTGAGGTGGGTTTTGGGGGTTGGGGTTTTTCTTTTTGGAACAATATCCCTTTGGGCCAAAACCCCCAGAGAAGGGATTTATGCCCCTTCTCTTTTAATGTCCAATTGCATCAGCAGTAGCCGAACCGGCGCAAAAACAAACGCCAGATTTTCAGCTGTCAAAATTACTAGGAGGACGATGGAAGCAATCCACCATCCTTTCATTGCGAAAACAATCGCAATGCTCGTCAGACCGACTTCTGTAGCCGATAAAAATCGACTACTTTCGAATGCCGCTACTATCGCCCCCACAATCAGGAAAATGACCGCCAAGGTCACGTTGGGCATCATTCCAATTAGTACTGCGGCAAAACCGTAAACAACTGCCTGCAAAATGTTCTTTATCATGATCTTTTCTCCTCTTCTTTTCAAAAATCCTCAAAACATCTGAGGTTGAACCGTATCAATCCCGCCTCGCGGGACTCATATGGTCCAACCTCTTTCCCCTTCTCTGACTTGTTAAAGAACTCCCGACATAACGTCGGGATTAAAAAAGCCCCAAACTTAATCCGATGCTTTATCGAACCTTTTTAAGGCCTCAAATTGTTTCAAACACAAGCTAATTAGCTCTTTATGAAACATAGTGGAATATACACCACCAATGCGTAAATGTCAAATATAAGAATTAATATAAGACGCTCAATCTTCCCAGCAATTCCTTCTTCAAATTATTTTTTATCCAAATTTTTTGCTTTTCATCCACCAGCTCCCCTATTCCCCTTAATATATCTTTATTCTGCAAACTCTCCTCTATATGCCTATAAACAATCTTTAAATACTCTTCCATCCCCAAACCCGTTGCTTCTCGCAACAGCTCTTCATCGGGTTTTATTCCCTTCTTTAGGTAAAAATACACATCATAAAAATCCCGATTGGCCTGTCTTTTCCGATTGACACAGGCCAACAATTTACTGGCAAAAGCACTTTCCACTGTCACCGTCTTTACTGGCAACCCATAAAAACTCCGCCATTGATATTTAGCGCTTTTCAGCACTCTTTTGGAAATTTCCACTTTAATATTAACTTGTGTTGGCTGATAGTTTAATAAATAAAACAAAGTCATCGACTTGTTAGCCGCCTCCTTAATTCTTCCCTGTCGTAATAAAATCTTTGGTAGTTCTTCAAATATCTTTTTTTCCATTGATAAATCGGTCAAATCAAAGTCCAAATCCGTCGAAAATCTATCCAAACCATCAAAAAAATAGGCCATCGTTCCCCCTTTAAAACCCAAAAAACTTCCCCATTCGCTCCCATAGATATCTCTTATTGCCTCAAACATTACCTGTCGATGTTTTTTTACGTCAAGCATAATTTTACCAGCTCCTTCTCTACCCTCTTATTATTATAAATTCTACCGATTTTCAAAAGCATTTCCTTATCCCACCAGTCCTGATTATCAAAATAAAAATTGGGCGACAAATAAATCATATCGCCAATCGCTCTCTCTCTTGTCGCTCTCACTACTCCCTTCTCATTTACAATCCCTAAGGGATTAGTCAAAATCTCTTCCCTGATCTTTGAATAAACCAAATCTACCCCAGCGATACTCTTTCTTAAACTATTGTTTGACACGCAAGTTACTGTCCGTGAATAATCCTGAAATATCACTCCCTCCTTAAACAAAACTGATTCCAGACTAATATAAGATGGTCTTTTGTATTTATTCCCCAATTCCCACAAATTCCATTCATTTTTATAACTATAAAGCCCTCTGCTAATCGCCACCAAATCTTCTCTTTTTAACATCCGCGATATCAACACTCTCAAATAGTTATTGTCTTTTATTCCCCAGATTTTTCCCAAATCATCCACTCTAAAAACCGATCCACCGCTATCTATCAATCTTTTTAAGTAATTAACGTCACCCATATATTAACAATAATGATAACATACCAATGATTTTACCACCTTCCATTCAATTGTAAAGAGATTAATATAAGACGTCAATCCAAATCTTTTCTGTCTCTAACCTCTGGATCCACATTAACTACATTATAACCCCCATTCCGATACTGTTTAACCTCTCTGGGAGATAATCTACAAACTTTTGGAGCCATCTGGACAGGATTTGTTCCGGGAACCCCACCCATTACTACATTTCCAAGAGGATCAATAAGCGTAAATGGCAACTCAATGTCTTCTTCCTCCCACCCATATCTTTCTCCAGTATATCTTTGTCTTGGTGGCATACCCTATTTTACCTCACAATTAATAAAAAATTATTGTGGATCACTTCCACTCATTACCACAATCCTTCTCACCGGCAAACCGTCTTGTCCTGTTACCGTCATCTCCCTCAAAGCCCCTGGTTTCGATTCAACCACCTCACACCCCATCAAATCACCTTCCGTCGCTACTGGTTTACCACCCACCTTTTTTTTAAAAGCCAAATAAAATAAATTATCAATAGTAATCGGTAACATTTTGTTATTAAACAATTAATTTTATTTTCTAAATCACCTGCAAAACATTTTTCTTGGCTCGTCCCGATACGTCGGGACGAAGGCGGCTGTTTGGTTTTTTGTTTTTTTGCCTCCTCGAGGCCGAGAAGGGATGGCTGATAAACCAGCCATCCCCTTTTTTCTACTCGTGACTATTCGACCCTGTAATCACCGCATGCCGGCAGTCTTTCATATGCTGCAACATGGCAGCTGAAGGGGGCGGAGTCGCCGAAATAACAACTGGAGCACCAGATCCTTCCCGGATCAAACCCCTTTTTTGGGCTTTTTCGAGAGTCCAGTTAGGATCTGAGGTGTCATGCGCCGGATCTCCAGGCTTGTCACTAAGCCATACAAACCCTTTAGCCATGTTGCCCTCCATTAGTACGAATCGTCACCTGACGATCAATTTTCCTGGATTCGCTCCTGGTCTGGTGCCGACCATTGCTATTGCCACGACTACCAGCCGAGGCAGCAGTGGTGACACCGCCACCAGCGCCGCCACGGATCAGGCTCAAGAACTGAGCGAACGTGATCTTTCCATCTTCGAACAGTCTTGCAGGATCATCTGCCATTTTACATTCTCCATTGTGAATTATTTTTGATTTTCTTGATATGCTTTCAAAAAAACTTTTTTTTCTTTTTTTATTTCTTTTTTTGCCTTATTGGCACCTCCTTTGGTTATTCCATTCCCGAATTGGAGTGGAATTCGAACAACCCCGCCGCTGCGGGGCTCTTCAAATTCCACTCCTAAATGTTTTGCAGGTTGTTAACGTACTTGGCTATCTCCAGCCAACACAGGAACGTTGAACTTAATTTTACAAAGTAAAATAACGTTCTTACGTTCTGTACACTCTCTCCAACCTTTTAAAGATGCAATATATCTCACAAAGTTTGAGAAAGTAACCTCCATTATACGTAACCCCTACTCAAATATCAAGTCCCATAATATAGATTGTCCGCTTTCTCACCGATAAACCGATCCCCGAAAACCTATGTCCGTCACCCAAACCACTCGGCCATCTTCCATTACTATAAACAATATTCTCAAGTCTCCGGCTCTCATTCTATAATAATCTTTATCCTTCCCCTCCATCTTTTTCACTGTATTAAGCGATTTGAAGTCACTCAACATCTCAATCTTATTAATTACTTTTTTCCGAACCTGTCCATCCAATTTCCTAAACCTTTTCCAGCCCTCATCACTGAATCTTACGGTGTAACTTGATACCATATTTTTTAGCTGCTTCTCCTAATGATATACCCTCACCCAACGGTTCTTTTTCAATCTCGTATACCCTTTGCTGATCCTCCCAATCTTCAAAAGCTTCCAGCAACCTCTTAAATAATTTCATATTCAACATCACCGCCATCGGCTTTGATTTCTGAAAAATATATTTCATCCCCTTCGCCTCCACTTCTTTTAATAGACCATCGGCATTTACCCGCATGTCGGTCACTGTCCTAGTATTGTCAACTGTTGGTATAAACATAACAAATTTATAACATTTTTGTAACACCAGTGTCAATGGTTTATTTTTCCTATATAATCTACCTATGCCCGAAGTGTCACCCTACACCTTCCTCGAAGTCCGCCTGCCCCAGGATAATGAATTTACCCCGGAATCAATGTCCTCCCTCTTAAGTAATTTCGTTCAGGCCAGCAAAACCAGTCTTTTTAACCAGATTTTAGGCAAAAAAACTACCATTGCCTCTTTGGAAATAGTCCTCTCCGGCGGCCAGCTTCACTTTTATTTTGTCGTCCCTACCAATAACCTCGAATTTTTCCGCTCTCAAATTCTAGCCCAATACCCCAACGCCGTCACTAAAGAAGTAAAAGATTATTTATCTGGCAAAGTAAATAGTTTTTCAGAAAAATTATTTACAAGCCAAATTACCCTAAGCCGCCCCAGCAGCTATCCCATCAAAACCAACCGCGATTTCAAAGACACCGATCCTCTGGCTTCAGTTCTTTCCCCTCTCGCCCGGGCTACTGCTGAAACCGATTTCTTTTTGTACCAAATTTTACTAGCACCTCCGCCAAAAAACTGGCAGGGATCCATCATTTCTGTCATTCAAAACGGCATTATCGTCGACACCGTCAAGGGTTTTCGCCAAGCCCATCCTGATAAATCGGTCTTTGAAACCAAAATCGCCTACCCCGGACTCTTAACCCAAATAAATATTCTCTCCACCAACCCCATTCTCCTTAGCTCCGTCTCCTCCTCCTTCGGCGCCTACACTAGTCCTCGAGGCAATTTTCTCAATAACTCGCCCCCAGGCACCTTCACTAAAAATAGATTGCTCAAATCCATAACTAACCGCCAACTCAAATCTTTCCTCCCCCGGCAAATCTTAAATGTCGAGGAACTCTCCGCCCTCTGGCACCTCCCCACCGCTCTCACCCGTCTCCCCAACATCGCCTGGGGTAAAAACCTCTATGCCGATCCTCCGGAAAATCTCCCGGTAGCCGAAGGCTTAAACGATGAACAAAAGAGCGATATTACCTTTTTTGCCAAAACTGAATTTCACAATAAAGACGCCATTTTTGGCATCAAACAGGGTGAAGACCGTCGCCGCCATAGCTATATTATTGGTAAATCCGGCACCGGCAAGACCACTCTCATCGCCAACATGGCTATTGACGACATCAGAAAAGGCCGGGGTGTAGCCATTATCGACCCCCACGGCGATCTTTGCGACATCATTCTTGATTACATCCCCTCCTCCCGCGTCAATGACTGCTGTTATTTCAATCCCGCCGATCCTGATTATGTCTACCCTCTCAACGTTTTGGAGGCTCAAAACGAATCTCAAAAAGAGCTGGTGGCCAGCGGCGTTATCTCAATTTTTAAGAAACTCTACGGCAATATTTCCTGGGGACCCCGTCTGGAACATATTCTCCGTAATGCCGTCTTAACCTTGGTCAATACGCCCGGAAGCGACCTGACCCATGTGGTCGAAATCCTGACTCATAAAAGTTACCGCGATAAGGTAGTCGGAAATCTCCAAAACCCGACTCTAAAAAATTTCTGGCTCAATGAATTTAATCGCATGGACGATAAATTCCAGCAGGAGGCCATTGCCCCGATTTTAAACAAAGTCGGCCAGTTTATTTCCTCCACTAATATCAGAAATACCATCGCTCACGCCAAATCCAAAATCAACATTCAGGAAATCATGGACCAAAAAAAGATTTTAATTGCTGATTTATCTACCGGCCGCCTTGGCGAAGATAACTCCGCTCTTTTGGGCGCCATGTTGATCACCCAAATCCAACTCTCGGCCATGAATCGGGTTTTTCAGTCCGCCGACCAGCGGACTGACTTTTATCTCTACGTTGACGAATTCCAAGACTTTGCCACCGAGGCCTTTATTAAAATTCTCTCCGAAGCCCGCAAATTTAGACTTAATTTAATTGTCGCCAATCAATACATGGCCCAGCTTGACCGCCCCATTCAGGATGCTATCTTTGGCAACGTCGGCTCGCTGATGTCCTTTGTCATCGGCAATCAGGATGCCTTTATTTTGGCCAAAGAATTCGGCCCCAAATTTCCCCCCGAAGATTTAGTTAAAATCGGTAAATACCAAATAATTTGCAAATTAAGCATCGATTCGGAAACCCAAAATCCCTTCTACGCCGCTACTCTGCCGCCCCTTTCCTGTAAAAATCAACAAAGAGATAAACTACTGCGAATCTCCCAAGAACGTTGGGGCAAAAAGAAATGAATTTATATTACATTCTTGAACAAATAGATTAACTTCTCTTAATATCCCAATCTGTTCTTTTATCACCGATTACTACCTCTTCCGGATTTTCCACTACGTGTTCAAGATGTGCTGGCACTCGCCGTCTGCTTAAGTGTACAGTTGTCGTGCCAGGCTCGACCAATCCAGCAAACTTTACCTTTTTCTCCTCCATCCTTGCTCGTCCGGCTTCGGCTCTAGCAACTTGGTCACTAACCATATCGCCAGTTAGTTTTCTAATCCGCTCCATTTGTGCATCTGTGATAGTCATAGTAGTTATTAAGCTCACAAATTACTAAATCTGTTTACCAATTTGCTTTTGGTGGGAATGTGGGTCACACCAAACTCGCGCAGCCTTTTTTGCAATCTGGGTATCCTCCGATCAGCCGACACAATACTTCTCATCACCACGTCTCGCTGATTAAGAAGAGAATGTAGGCTATGTTCCAGCATTCTTATTTGCTGCCCGGTTTCTATTATTATTCTTCTCATAAGCGTTACTCTATAAATATAACATATTATAACATAGACAGTCTGGCTGGTGTAAAATAAATAACCACTCAGAGCATCGCTGATATCAGCCAATCCTAATTTGCCCCCTTGACATGTATTATAAGACTACCCTATAGTTATATTAATTAATCATTATTCTTTTATGTCAAGAACACCGGAAACTATAGGACGCACACCCGAAAGAAGGGTAAACTTAAACATATTACTTGGTAACATTGAAAAATCACCAATCGAACTACAGTCAGCCATTTTTACTAGAATGGTAATAAAATTATAATTTTATATACCTATAACAAAAATATGTCCGAAAAACTTCTCTTCCAAGCCCCTACTCCAACCGGAGAATTAAAACCTCTCAAGGGTGAATTTGCTCAACAACATTTCAAAGCAAATCGGGTTGATCTAAATCAAGCATTGGGAAAAATTGATAATTGAAAATTGAAAATTGCCCCGTTAGGGCCGTTTCCACCCCGCCCACTTACACTTCGGATAACTCGAACAACCAAAAAACTTTTTTCCCGTCTTTGTCCTCCGCACTACCCCCTCCGCTCCGCAGGTCGGACATTTAAATCCGGCATCTTCTTTAAGTGAGGTCCTATATTTACATTCCGGAAAGCGGCTGCAGGAAATAAACTTCCCAAATCTACCCACCCGAATCACCAAATCTCCCTCCTTGCACTCCGGACACTTCTGCCCCGTGGCTTCAGTGGCTATCTTCACCCTCACCGCATTCTTTTCCACCGATTTTATTTCCTTTTCGAAATCCCGCCAAAAATCTCCCATCATCTTCTTCCAATCCAGTGTCCCTGCAGCAATTTTGTCCAGACTTTCCTCCATATTCACCGTAAACGGCAGTGACACAATCTTTTCAAAATTGGTTACCAAAAACTCCGACACCGCCTGACCCAAAAAGGTCGGTTTAAACTTTCCCTCCTCCCGCTCGATATATTGCCGAACAATTATAGTGCTGATAATCGGCGCATAGGTTGAAGGCCGGCCGATTCCCTGTTTTTCCATACTCCCTACTAAACTGGCATCGGTATACCGCGGCGGCGGAGAGGTCTCTGCTTCCACTGTTTTGACTTCTCTGGCTTTAATTTTATCCCCCGCCTTTAATTCAGGTAATAACTGATCATCGTGTTTATCACCGGAAATCCGATAATATCCATCAAACTCCACCTTAACCCCCATCGCTTTAAACAAAGCTGTCCCATTTTTCAACAACACCGTCGTATTCCGTAATCGGGCCCCGGCTGCTTGAGTCGCCACCGCCCGCCTCCAAATAAGCTCATACAACTTCTTTTCTTTGCTGTCCACCTCATCGGGCGATGTCACTCCCACCTTTGTCGGCCGAATCGCTTCATGAGCTTCTTGAGCATTTTTAGAATTATTTTTATAAAACCGGGGTTTAGTTACTGCATAACTTTCCCCGTAAGTTTTGGCAATATAACCACTAAATTCAGCTACTGCCTTGGGTGACAAAAAAACCGAATCGGTCCGGTGGTAGGTTATAAGTCCCCCCTCGTACAACCTCTGAGCCAAAGTCATAGTTTGTTTCCCCGACCAACCAAAACGTCTGGCGGCGGTCTGTTGCATTTTAGAAGTCGTAAAAGCCGGTGGGGGAATCTTATTTATCTCTCTGCCTTCCACCTTTTCTACTTCAAACTCTGTTCCCAAACTGGAAACAAAATCCCTTACTTCTTCTTCTTTACCAAAAATCGATTTAGAAAAAGAATATTCCCCATCAAACAGCTTTATTTTGCTCAACTTGATAAACGACTTTTCTCCCACTTTAAACAAATCGGCTCTAAATTCTTTTTTGTCCTGATCAAACCAGGCCTCAACCCGATAAAACTTTTCCTTTTTGAAAACCTCAATCTCCTTTTCCCGTTCTACAATCAATCTCACCGCCACCGACTGGACCCGCCCGGCTGACAATCCCCGTCTGACTTTTTTCCATAAAACCGGCGATAAAGAATAGCCCACCACCCGATCCAACACTCTTCTCCCCTGCTGGGCATTAACCAAATTCATATCAATTTCCCGAGCCCCTTTCAGAGCCTCTTCCACCGCCTCTTTGGTAATTTCATGAAACGAAATCCGTTTTATCTCCAGTTTTTTCTTCATTAGAAATTTGTCATTAGAAATTAGAAATTTTGTGTGATACGCAATCGCCTCCCCTTCTCGATCCGGATCAGAAGCCAAAAATATTTTGTCGGCTTTTCCCGCCATCGACAGCAATTTACTTATTACTTCCTTTTTTTTTGGATCCAGCACATATTCAATCTCCCAATCGTCTTTCAACTTTACTCCCATGGTACTTTTGGGTAAATCCCGAAAATGACCAACAGTTGCCACTACTTCAAAACTATCAGCTAAATATTTGCCAATAGTTCGGGCCTTGGTCGGCGACTCAACCACCAGCAAACCTTTTTTCATAACTGCCATTGTCAACTATTCTGCCAGAGCTGTCAAATCCTCAATTTTAGAAATCACTCCTGCCCCCTGCGATATTAGCCAATTACAGGCCTTCGAATTTTCATCAGTTATCCTTCCCGGAATGCAATAAACCATTTTCCCTTTTTCCACAAATTTTTCGGCTAAAAGAATCGTCCCGCTCTTTTCTCCGCCCTCAATTATTACCAGTACATTGGCATATTGAGCTACATCCTCATTTATCTTTTCAAAGTTCTCACCGCTAAAAACTTTTTTGGTTCCCAAATTTTTTATCAATCTATTACACCCCATTGTCTCTATTGTCACCACCTCTACTTTATTTTTTAATTCTTTCATTATCATCGCTATCACCTCTTTGCCGTAATTTGTCATCCTCCTACTCCCCACTATGGCTATTTTTTTCATTTATTAATTCCTAATTTTAATTCGTAATTCGTAATTTGAAATTCGTAATTAATTATTGTTTTTCTGTATACCGCGGCACCACCGTATTCGGCTCCTCAAACCACTCCTTTAAAAAATCCCCGACTATCGGCGCCGCCACGTCACTTCCTTCTCCCCCTCTCTCCACCAGCACCGTCACCACAATTTGGGGATTATCCGCCGGCGCAAAAGCCGTCAACCAAGCATGGGTATCCTTAGTTCCATCCCCCACCTCCGCCGTTCCCGTCTTACAGGCCAACTTGGTTTTAAAATTAAAAAGCGGCCAGGCTGTTCCCCCGCTACTACATGCCTCTATCATTCCCGCCTTGATTAAATTAATTGTCTTACTACTAATCCCTAAACTCTCACATTTGTTGTCGCTGTTTTTTAATATACTCATTTGGCATTTTTTGCCGCCGTTAGCAATCACACTGGTTGCCAAATTTATCTGAAGTGGAGTCACCGCCACCTCCCCCTGACCAATTGCCAAATGATAAGTATTCCCCAAAAACCATTTTTCTCCGGTCGTTTTTTCCTTCCATTTAGCCTCCGGCACCAATCCTTCTGTTTCGGAGGGTATTTCAATTCCGGTTTTTACCCCCAATCCAAATTTAGTTGCCCACTTTTTAATTTTTTCCGACCCTAAAGACTCGCCTAATCGATAAAAAAATATATCATTCGATCGCTTTATGGCTTTGACTATATCCACCATCCCATCGGTTGTTCCTCTTTTTGTCCACAGCCAATTCTTATAACTATAATCTCCCACCCTAATCTCCCCAGTGTCTTCAAAAGTTGTTAACTCGTTTATAGCTCCCTCCTCTAGTCCGGCCGTGGCCACCGCCAACTTAAAAACACTGCCGGGGTGATACTTTGCCCCCACCGCCCGGTTCATCATCGGCAGACCATTTGTATCCTCAAGATAACTTTTAATTAACGCCTGATCCGGTTCATAGGCAAAAACATTCGGGTCAAAACTGGGGCTGGTAGCCAACACTAAAACCTTTCCCGTCCCCACCTCCGACACTATTGCCGCCGCTTTTTTCCCGACTAATTGTTTAAACATTTTTTCCTGCCAATAAGCATCAATACTTAACTCCACCTCCTTCCCCGCCGCTGCGGGGTAAGTCCCCAGTTCCCGCACTATCCGCCCTTTGGCATCAACTTCGGTTAATTTTTTCCCATCAGTCCCCAATAATTGACAATCCATCTTTTCCTCTACCCCACCTCTGCCTACCAAAGATAAATTATTTAATATCCTGCCCCCGCAAACTCCATACTTTAGTTCCTCCCCATCGGCCTTTCCTACATATCCGGTCACCGCCGCCATTGCCTCGCCATACACATACTGCCTCCTCTTTACCCCGTCAATCTCCTGGCTTCTTACCACCACTCTCCCTTTCCGATCCACCATTTGCCCCCTATCAGCCAAAGTCAGAGTCTCGGTTACCTTGTTATCCCGCGCCTGTTTCCGATAATACCCTCCCCTTACCAAATTTAATCGTAAAACCCCCGCCAACAACACCAAAAAAGATAAATAAACCAGAAATTTTAACCACTGAAGTTTTTTCATCGGATATTTATCGTTTTAATTCTCCTTAAAACTTCAGGCTCTTCCAACAATTCCCCGCAACCCCTGATTACCGCTTGCGCCGGCTCCTCCACCGCCACCGTATTTATTTTTGTTTCCTCCTCAATTGCCTGCGCTATCCCATCAAATTGGGCCGCCCCCCCAATCAAAACAACACCTCTCTTTAGAACATCTTCCGTCATTTCCGTCGGCATTTCGTCCAACACTCCGCAGACAATTCTGACAATCTTGTTTACCTCCAGCGCCGCCGCCTCCCGAATCTCAAAGCTGCTTACCCGAAGACTTTTGGGTAAATTATGTTCCAAATCCCGGCCCCGGACCACTCCCCCACCTTCAATTTTCAATTTTTCAGCGCTATTCTTGCCAATTAAAAGCCCGTATTTCATTTTTACATAGTTAATTATGGCTTCATCAAAATCATCCCCGCCCAAATCCAAACCCCGCCCGATCACCAATCCCCCCATCGACACCAAACTTATCTCTGTTTTGCTCCCGCCGATATC
>JBBTXE010000001.1:370818-461178 GCA_038062455.1 Patescibacteria group bacterium | reverse complement strand
TTGGGGATAGGGGTGGTGTTGACTCTGGCGGTGCTGGGAGGAGCCATATTGGACAGAAAAGTGGGTATAAAGTTAGTTGATAAAATATCAGGAAAGATTGATAAGGTGGAGTCGGTGGTGAGTGGAAAGAGGGAAATTATTGATGAAGAATCGGTGGTGACGGGGGTAGTGGAGAAGGCAACTCCGAGTGTGGTGACCGTATCAATCAGTAAAACAAACATAGTCAATTCAGACCCATTTTGGGGTCTGGATTTTTTTGGTGGATTTTTTGGGACTCCCGGTCAACCTAAGGAACAAAAGATCGAACAGGATGTGGGAACCGGATTTATTATTAGCGGGGACGGATTGATTGTAACTAATAAGCATGTAGTGGTTGATACTCAAGCAAAATATAGGGTGATTATAGGAAAGGATGAAGTAGCTGAAGTGGTTAATATCTATCGGGATCCAATTAGTGATTTGGCCATACTTAAGGTAAATAAAACCGGTTTGCCTCCGGTAATATTGGGGGATTCGGACAAATTAAAGGTGGGCCAGACAGTAATTGCTATCGGTACAGCTTTGGGTGAATTTAGATCAACGGTGACTAAGGGGGTAATTTCGGGACTGGGTCGGGGGATTACGGCCGGAAGTCCATTTGAGGGAAGTGAAAAATTGGATAATGTAATTCAAACTGATGCGGCGATTAATCCCGGGAATTCGGGCGGGCCTTTGTTTAACTCCGGTGGCGAAGTGATTGGGGTTAACGTGGCGGTATCGCAAAGTGGACAGAATATTGGTTTTGCCTTACCTATAAATATTGTTAAGCAATCGATTGATAACTTTAAAAGTACCGGTCAGTTTGACAGACCTTATCTGTGGGTGGTTTATCGGATGGTGATGAGTAAGCAAGCAGCGGTACTAAATGAGGTTCCCAGCGGGGCTTATGTGGTGGAGGTGGTATTAGGGAGTCCGGTGGAGAAGGCGGGGGTAAAGGTGGAGGATATAATCACGGAAATTGATGGGAAAAAATTGGCCGATGAAAAAAATACGGTGTTGTCGACCTATATTAATACCCGAAAAATCGGCGATACCGTTACTCTTAAAATTTGGAGGCCCACCACGGCGGGCGGGGATAAAAAAGAAATTGAGGTTAAGGTGAAGTTGGAGAAGAAGAGCTAGAAAGAACAGTGAGTTCTAAAAGCATGTCGGTGAGGTTGCCGTCGAGACATTTAGATAAATTGAATTCTTTATTGATGCGGTGGTCCTTAATTTGATTTCGGGAATAATTGTAGGTGCGGATTTTGTCAGCCCGCATGGCCAGACCGATTTTATCGCGGGTGGAGCCCATTTGGGATAATTTTTTATCTTCTTCCATTTGCCAGAGTTTAGCGCGGAGAAGATCAAGAGCAATTTCTCGATTCTGTTGTTGGGAGCGTTCCTGGCGGACGGAAAAGGTCAGGCCGGTGGGTTTATGGAGAAGTCGAACAGCAGTACTGACTTTGTTAACGTTTTGACCACCACTTCCCCCAGAGCGGCAAGCGGTGATTTCAAGATCGTCGGGGTTAAATTGGACATCAGAGGAGGTGATTTGGGGAAGAACAACAATGGCGGCGGTAGAAGTGTGGATCCGGCCATGTTTTTCAGTGATTGGGATTCGTTGAACCCGATGAGTGCCGGTTTCCCATTGGAGTTGATCAAAGGCGCCAACCCCGGAAATTTTGATGATGTTGGTATCAATTTGAGTGGTTTTCCAGCCGACTTTGGCAGCATAGCGGCCATACATGCGCATCAAATCATCCATCCAGAGGGTAGATTCTTCACCGCCGGGTCCGGGACGGAATTCGAGAATGGCAATATCAGAATTAATGGTGGGCATACAAATTAATTATCAATTATCAATGATCAATTATCAATTCTATTTTCCTTTTTCGATTTTTTTGGTCTTATCAGATTTTTTGGCCAACTTTTTAGCTTTGAAGGCGACACCCTGGGCTTGTTTTTCCCTGAACTTATCGATTCTTCCTTTAATGTCAACAAATTTTTGTTGACCGGTAAAGAAGGGGTGGCAAAGACTGCAGACTTCGACTTCGATTTTGTCGACAGTAGAACCGGTGGTAAATTTGTTACCACAGGCGCAGGAGACTTGGCAATTATCAAAATATTGAGGATGAATAGCGGCTTTCATAGAGTTGATTATACCAATAAAGTTTAGGTTAGGATATTATTAATTTATGAAATATAAAGCAAGTTTGTATACGAATAACTATTTGTATATACCAGTAAAAGTGAGAAGGTTGTTGGGTATTTATAATAAAAATGCTAAATTATCATTTGCTCGTGAAGCAAGAGGTATCCAAATAACAGTATTGGGTTAAACGAGTTGAGCCAAAAGATCTTTTAGACTAAGAGTTTTTTGCTCACCAATGGTCATGTCTTTGAGGGTGACGAGATTTTTTTCAACCTCATCGGGTCCGATGACGGCGACAAAGGGGATACCTTTGTCGGAGGCGTATTTAAATTGTTTGCCGAGCTTGTTGGCGTTGGGATAAATAAAAGAGGGGATTTGTTTTGACTGAAAGATGATAAAGAGTTGTTGACAATTTTTTAGGGTCTCCGGACCGAAATTAGCGATTAAAACTTTAGTTTTGGTTTTGGGAAGATTGGGTAATAAATTTAGCTCCATGATGCAGTCAACAATTCGGTCCAGGCCAATAGTAGTGCCGACGGCAGAAATATCAGGACCACCCAGTAGAGAAATGAGGTTGTCGTAACGGCCACCGCCGGTAATGGAACCTATTTTTGGTTCTTCAACATAGGTTTCAAAAATGGGCCCAGTGTAATAATCTAAACCGCGGAAAATAGTGGGATCAAAGATAAAACAGGATTCCGGGACCCCAAAATCTTTAATTAGATTAAAGACTTGTTTTAAATAATCATCCGGTTGAGCCTTTTTGATGCAGTTCAAAAGGGTGGTGATAGTGGAAGCCGACAAGCCTTTTTCAATGAGCTCTTTTGTTACTCCTTCTTCTTTTATCTTACTTAACTTGTCGAGAGTTTGAAGAATTGATTTTTGATCATCTTTGACACCGGCCGATGTTAATATTTGAAAGAGAACAGAACGGCTATTTATCCGAATAGAATATTTTTTAAAGTTTAATTTTTGAAGAATGGAATTAATAACGGCAATAATTTCGGCGTCGGAAATAGGGAAAGACGACCCAAAAGTGTCAATGTCGCATTGAAGGACTTCGCGATAGCGACCTTTTTGAGTATTGTCAGCCCGCCAAACTGGCTGGATTTGGTAGCGTTTGAAGGGCAGTGGTATTTGTTGGTTGTAGATGGCTAAAACTTTGGAAGTAGGTACGGTCAGGTCGTAACGAAGACCAATTTGGCGGCCACCATTATCAGTGAAGGAATAGACCAATTTATCGGCTTCTTCACCATATTTACCCATAAGAGTGGATGAATACTCGAGGGTCGGAGTTTCCAGGGGTTCAAAACCAAAACTTTCAAAAACTTCGATGAGAAGATTTTTGACATAGTTTCTGACCACCATCACTTCCGGTAAAAAATCACGAAAGCCTTTTAGTGTTTGAGGAGCTTTGTTCATAGTTAGATTTTAACATTTAATGTTTTCGTTGAGGCGCCAGCCGAAGCGGACGCCTCAACCCTGATTTTGACATCAAGATGACTTCTGACTGTTTCTCTCGGAATATTCGATAACACTAAGCGTTCCCTGTCGACATCTGAGATATGATTCAGCTCTGGCACAAGCTTGGCTTGACTCAAAGGCATCTACATTGAGTGCACAAATAGCATTTACCGTAAGAGCGGAAAGTAACTGCTTATCGGCCTTTGCAATGGCTTCCCTGGTTTCAGGAAGACCATAACCAGGTGCATAAGGTAAATCTACTATTTTTATTTTTTCGGTCATATATTTTATTGTAAATATTTAAAGATCCGCCAGGGGCGGATTGATTCGTATAATGTAGGGCGAATCAAAAAAAGCCCCGGCTTACGGGGCTTTTGAAGATTAATAAAATAAATTTAGGTCACGCCATCACCCCGCGGAATGGTGACCACGGTATGGGGGTGATGATTAAATTTAAATTGTAAATTCATGGGGTGGTATACCGGACTCGGACCGGCGACCTTTCCCTCCACAGGGGAACGCTCTAACCAACTGAGCTAATACCACCACGTAATGCTGATAAAATCAGCAAACGTGGTAGAAACGTTTCTCGATAAATCGAGATTACGTTTCACCAGGTTGTAAAAGAACTGATCCGACTCACCCGCAGCGGCGGGTTCGCTGGATTGTATTTTAAGGCAAAATTATGTCGTTTTACTCCAAATTTTGTCCTGAAAATACAAAAAAACCCGCCTTTCGGCGGATGTGGGTCGAGCAAAAATCCGCCAAGGGTTATTTGGCGTGATGATGGATATTTTTGCTTGAAAGTTTGATCATCGGAGGTATTTTACCAACATTTTGAGTGTTATTCAAGGGTGACGATTTTTTCGGAGATTAGACTTTGACGGGAAAGAGAGTCGGGGGTGGCAACGACGGCTATTTTTTGGCCTTTTTTAATAGATTCGGTAGTAATCTTTTTTCCGGTTTTTGTTAAAACGGTAGTGTTGTTGGTGTATTTTATTTGGTATTGACTGTTTTTGTCAGAGTAGGGGATGACAACTAAAACCGGAGAGGATGTTGAAATATCGACAACCTGACCAAAGATAATCACTTTGAGGTTTTGAAAACTTTTTTGGGGGGTGAGAATAAGTCGTTTAACTAATAGTTTGCCGTCTTGGTCTAGAAGTCCGATAACCAACACTTCCTGGCTGACTTTGAGATCGGAAAATTTTATTTTGTTTTGTTTCAGGCCGATGTAAACAGTGTTTTCATCAACCGTAGCTTCTTTTATAAGACTCTGAGTGTTAAAGAAAAGACTACCACCTTCAATTTTGGTGATAGCGGCAATAATAGCTTTTTTGGGGTCAGTTTCACCCTGAGAGATTTCCTGGAGTTTTTCCCTGACTTTTTCCTGGATCATTTGTTTTATTTCTTGAATTCCGGAATTAGGCGGAACGGTAGGTGATGGCGGAGGGAGAGTAGGGGTAATCATTCTAATTTGGCAGTGCTATAGGTAACTAAAAGTTCGAGATTATTTTCGCTGTTGTCGGGTGAAATAGACTTGATTTTTAGGATGTTGGCTCCCAAACTTAGACTGAGGTCAAGGGAAAAGGAGCCGGAATTATCGGCAGTTGCCTGATAAGAATCCTTGGCGGTGCTTACCAGAATAAATGAGTTTCCAGGGCTGTTTCCTTTGAGGGTTATGTTGGCTGTCGAAACGAACGACTCATTTTTAGGAGTTTCAATACTTAGGGTGGGGGTGGAGGTAAGATTGGCGGTGGAGGAGATTGGGGTGGGAATAGAAGTAGGCGAGGAGACGGAGACAGGCGACTTTTTTTGATTAATGGTCACTATGGCGCTGGAGGCACCGAAACCGATTAGACTTCCAAAAATAATAGCCAGAATAAATTCTTTGAGCATCTTTTAAGATTGATGATATCATAGAGTCATGGAGATTCGGCAGTTTGGAGAGAGAAGTATTTTAGTAAGGGGGCGAAAGGAGGCAGTGTGGTTTAACCCAAGAAAGGAAGATATTGATGGACACACCGGGGAAGTGAAAGTGGTTATTTTTAATGACGCTGAAACCAACTTTATGGGGTTAGATAGCAGGGACAAGGTGGTTATTTGGGGGCCGGGGGAATATGAGGTAGCCGGAATGGAAATTTGGGGAGCACGAATTAACGGCAAGGGGGTGATTTATATTTTACAAATGGAGGGAATAAAAGTAGGGTGGTTGTCAACACTGGAGGTGGAATTAACCGATAAAAAGAAAGAGAAATTAAGTGAGTGTGATGTTTTAATAGTACCTGCCGGGGGGGAGATAAAAGAAATATGGGAGAAGACAAAAAGCTTGGGGGAAAGCTATTTGGTAATTATCGGATTGTCGGGTGATGATCAAAAAAAGTTATTAGATTTGGCGGACAGAGAAGACCTGGTACCGGTTTCGGTGCTGACGGTGGAAAAAGAGAGTCTGCCGGAAGTGACGGAGGTGGTATTATTAACAGCGAAATAGGGCGAATCCCTCCCTCTTTTGAGGAAGCAGAAGTATCGGTATTAGGGTCAATTTTGATTGATAATGATGCGATTTTAGCGGTGTCGGAGTTTTTGCGACCGGAGCATTTTTATAACGGAAATCATGCCAAAATTTATGAGGCAATGGTGAAGTTGTATGAGGCCAGAAGTCCAATTGATTTGGTGACGGTGTCGGGGAAGCTTAAGGAAATGAAGGCGATAAAACTAGTCGGGGGTAAGGCCTATTTAGCCCAATTGGCCAATGGGGTGCCAACTTCAGCTAATGTTGAGGCTTATGGCAAAATGATTAAAGCATTGGGGGCTAAGCGGGAGCTAATTTCAGCGGCCGGACGGATTACTGAAAAAGCCTTTGATGATTCTCTGACGGCCGAAGAGTTACTGGACGTGGCCGAACAGGAAATTTTTTCACTAAGTCAAAAACATTTAAAGTCGGTGCCAATGTCTTTAAAAGAGGTGTTGACAGCTAGTTTTGACCGCTTGGACGAGCTCCAGAAGCGGGGGAGTGGTTTAAGGGGTTTGAGTACCGGTTTTAAGTCACTTGACTCGATGCTGGCCGGAATGCAGGACAGCAACTTAATTGTTTTGGCGTCCAGGCCGGGAGTGGGGAAAACGGCTTTTAGTCTTAATGTAGCCCGTTTTGTGGCGGTCGAGGAGAAATTGCCGACCTGTGTGTTTTCTCTAGAAATGAGCAAGGAGGAGTTGTCGGATAGACTACTGGTTCGCCAGGGTTTAATTGATGCCTGGAAACTTAAAACGGGTCAACTGTCTGATGATGATTTTGCCTCATTGTCAGAAGCGATGGGAATATTGGCCGAAGCCCCACTATATATAGATGACACTCCGGCGTTGTCGGTGACTGAATTGAGGACCAAGGCTCGGCGGTTACAGGTGGATAAGGGAATTAAGTTTATTGTGGTTGATTATTTGCAGTTAATGCATGGGAAAAATCGGGAAAACCGGGTTCAGGAAGTTAGTGAAATATCTCAGGGATTAAAAAATTTAGCCCGGGAATTGCGGATTCCGATATTGGCGGTGGCCCAATTGAATCGGCAAATGGAGGCCCGGGGCGGGCGACCGAGATTGTCGGATTTGAGGGAATCGGGGAGTATTGAGCAAGATGCCGACGTAGTGATGTTTTTGCATCGGGAGGATGAGGAGGTTAAAGAGATAATAACTTTAAGTATTGAAAAACACCGCAATGGTCCGACGGGGCAGTTTAGTTTGTATTTTAACGGCAAACAAGTCAGCTTTTTTGATGTGGAGAAAAAGGGGTAATGAAAACATGGTAAAAAAATTAGGTAAAAATAGACCCAAAAATATGATTGTGAGTATGGTTGATGGAAAATTTGTAATTAAACCGGTGGTTGATATATGGTCGCTCGCAGGAGCGATGAAGTCGGATATAAAGGCGACTGACAAACAACTAAGGGAAGCGAGAAGTCAATTTGAAAAAACATGGGCAAGAGAAATGTAAAGACTATTGTATTAGATACAAATATTATTACAAGGTATTTGATCGGTGATGTAGAGTGGCAACTAGTTGAGGCAAAAGCAATGTTTCGACGAGCAGAGAAGGGTGAGATAAAATTGCTTATATTACCCGTGGTAGTGGCAGAAGTGTCGTATGTTTTTGGGACGGTTTATCATAAAGTAGAGACAGAAATATCAAGTTACTTGCAAAGTTTTTTAGCCCAACCCTGTTTTGAGTTAGAACATGAGAAAGCTTTATTGGGCATGTGGGATTGGTATGAACAGGGACAGCATTTTGTCGACAGCTATTTATTAGCATTGGAAAAATATGAGGGAATTGAGGTGGCTAGTTTTGACGAGAAACTAAACAAAAAACTAAATAAAAAATGTGCCAGTTTTTTTGAGGTGGAGAAAAAGGGATAGATTTGAGATAATTTGATTGTTTTATAAAGCCGATGTGGCGGAACTGGTAGACGCGCACGACTCAAAATCGTGTGGTAGCAATACCGTGTGGGTTCAAGTCCCACCCTCGGCACCAAATGTGGCAAATAATTGTCGGAATCGGGGGGTTACTTATCTACCTGTATTTAATGTGGCGGGGATTGAAAGATGGCTATAAAGAGGAAGATGTAGCGGCTTTTGGTTGGGTATCAATGCTGGCCTATCTTATTGGCAGCAGATTGGCTTATGGATTTATTAATTGGGGGATATGGGCAGGAAACCCGACAAAGTGGCTTGAATTTTGGAGAATAGGGGAAAGTAATGTAATCGGGGGATATTTATTGTGGATATTTATAGCTTGGTTGGTGGCAATGGATCGAGGTTGGAAGTTTTTTGCTTTTGCAGAAGATAACTTGTGGTTATTATTGTGGCTGAATGGAGTGTTTTTTACGATTTCCGGGAAATGGCAGATAGTATTGTTGTTGATGGTAGTGGCTTTAATAATATGGTGGTTTCGAGGCAGATACCGGTCTTTTGTTTGGTATAAAAGCGGCCGGAAGGGTTTTCTTTTTTTGACGGCAAACACCGTATTTTATATTGGTTTATGCTTATTTTATGGTAATATTTATTACCTTATACCTGCCTTGATTTGCGGGGTGGGATTGGGTATTCTTGGTAATGAGCGGAATTCCTGACAAGTTGACTAAACCGGTGAAGGAGTATTTGGAAAAGAGGATTGTGGAACTTAAAAGAAGCGAGAGAAGCTTAAAGCGCGGCGATCCTTTTTCTGATAGTTCCCGGGCAACTAATAATTCTTTGGAGGAAGACGTGGATGAGCAGATTGGCCATTTTGAAGCGGAAATTAAGGTAGGTTTCGTTAAAAAACAGATAATTGAATTTCGGAAGGCTTTGTCAAAGATTAAAATTGGGAAGTATGGAATTTGTGATAAGTGTGGAGAGATGATTGACACCGACCGATTGGCGGTTAGGTTGGAGGCAACAATATGTCTGAGGTGCGAGAAAGAGGGGGAGTGAGTGGTGGGGAACAGAGGAATTAGTTTTGGGTTGGTTTTTCCCGGGTTGGAGATTGTTTCGGCTTTGGTTTTATTAGGAGTATTTTATTGTTGGTGGAGAGGGAGGGAAAAGGGATGGTGGTTGGTTCTTTTAGGTGGGGCGGCCAACTTTGGGGAAAGGATACTTACAGGGAGGGTAGTGGACTATTGGTTAATTCCCGGAACCAAGCTTTATAATAACTTAAACGATTACTTAATTTTTGTCGGGCTTGGCTTGGTAGTGTGGGAAAAATGGAAGAGACTAAAATAATTTTTGAAGATAATGATTTGTTGGTACTGGAAAAACCGGCGGGGTTGGTAGTAGCCAATGAAAATGGCAGGGAAAAGGAAACGGTCGAATTATGGCTGGTAAATAGGGGATTGGGGATGGGGCTAAAAAGGCAGGGGATAGTTCATCGGCTGGATAAGGGGACTTCGGGAATATTACTGGCGGCCAAAACGGAGGAATATTTGAAGTATCTGTCGGCTTTATTTAAAGGGAGACAAATTGAAAAAAGATATTTAGCTCTAGTTTCAGGGGAAGTTAGTTTGGAGGGGAGAATAGAAATGCCGATTTGCCGAAGTAAGCGATATTTTGGCCGTTTTGAGGTTAGAGAAAATGGAAAAAGGTCGGAGACCCGCTTTGAGCGGATGGCGGTGATAAATTTTTCGGGGAAAAAATATAGTTTAGTCCGGGTTGATCTAAAAACGGGGCGGACGCACCAAATCAGGGTTCATTTTCGATATTTAGGCTGGCCGTTGGTAGGAGATAAATTATATGGCGGAGTGAGTTTATTGGGGATAGAGAGACCGTTTTTGCATGCGGCGGAAATAAGTTTCCGGGATAAGGGAGATGTCCTGAGACACTTTGAGTCAGAAATGCCCATAGAGTTAAGCCATTTATTGAAAAAAATCGGTTATGAAAAAAAGAGTTAATTTTTTTTTGCTTTTGATAGTAGTGGCGACGGTGGGTTTGGGGGGTTGGTGGACGTATCGGACATCCTGGAGGGGTGATGATTTTTTAATAATGGAGATTGTTGACAGCGGGGTAACATTGATAAATATTTCGCCAGCTCGGGGGATGGTAAATAATCTAGAAATTTTTGGGGAAGTTAATTTGTGGATTCCCAACGGAATGGGTTTTTATCCTGCCTCTAAGCTTAAACTAATATTAGAGCAGGAAAGTAATCAGCCTAATTTGGGCAAAATGATTGCTTTTTATAATTTTGGTTTTTGGCCCAATCGGGTGGAGACTGGCGGGGATTGGCAAACAAATCAGTGGTTGTGGGAGAATTTGGGTCCTTTAGGGTGGTTTCGGTTTCGATTGCAGGTTGATAATTGGCTACAAAAGAAAGAGATCTTATACCGTCAACTTCCTCTGGAAAAAGAAAGTTTGGAGGAAATAATGTCGCGGGATATGGCAGAAAATGGAATTATAGATAAAAATATTCGGGTGGCGGTGGTAAACGCGTCGGGTAAAAATGGGTTTGGAAACATGGTGGCTGACAGGTTGGGTTGGTGGGGGATGATGGTGACGGCGGTGGACACAGAAGAGGAGAGTGATGAGTGTCAGATTAGATATAATGGCAAAGTTCCGGCAGAAAAGGAAATTTCTTTGAAGTTGGGTGATATTTTGTCCTGTCAACTTACAGAAAATGAGGGCGGGGAAATGGAGGTGGTGTTAGGGAGGGGGATAGAGAGAATGGTAAAATACAGTGAAACTTATGTCAGGACATTCTAAGTGGGCCAATATCAAAAACCGGAAAGGAGCACAAGACAAGAAGCGAAGTGAGGCTTTTACTCGGGCATCAAGAAATATTATGACAGCTTTGCGTTTAGGGGGAGTGAGGCTAAAAACAGCTATAGATCAGGCTAAAGAGGTGAACATGCCTAAAGAAAACATTGAGAGATTGTCGCAAAGGTATGAAGAGAGGAAAGCAAATTTATCCAACTGTCGTTTTGAAGGTTTTGGACCTTTTGGGGTACCGCTGATTATGGAAATTGAGACGGATAATAAAAACAGAACTCTCTCAGAAGTAAAATTATTATTCCGAAAGCTCGGAGGAAATCTGGCTAGTGAAGGATCGGTGATTTTTATGTTTGAGAGGGTGGGGGAGATTGAGATAGAAGGAGAGTTTTCGGAGGAAGAACAGTTGGGGTTAATTGAGACGGGAGTAAAAGAAATTGAGGGTAGGGCGGTGGTACTGGAGGTGGTTGATTTGGCCAAAATATCGGCAAAAATAAAAGAGATGGGAAAAGGGATAGGGCGGGAAGAAATAGTGATGAGGTGTAAACAAAAGGTGAAGTTGGCCTCGGAAGAGGAGGTGGTAAAGGTGATGGATTTAATTGAGGCTTTGGAGGAAAATGATGATGTTATAAATGTTTATTCCGGCTTTGAATTCCGATGAATGTATCTAAACGTTGGCGATATTTGGTTTTAACGGTATTATCAGGAATAGGAATGTATCTGTTTTTGTCTTTGCCGGTTGACTTCCGGTACTTAGGGATTGCTTTGGAATTGGTTTTGGTGGTGTTTTGTTTCTGGTTTGGGCTGGAAATTATGTTTGATAGAAAGCCCCACACCAAACTGATGACGGCAATATTACCGGTGTTATTAACCCTTGGGTATGGGTTGTTTGTAGTTTTGTTGCCATCAAGTCAGATCAATCTTTTGATATATATAGCAGTATTCGGGATAATGATTTACCTGATGTTTTTAGTGGAGAATGTATTTTTGGTGGCGATTGGTTATAAGACGGTGCCTTTATATCGGGCGGCTTATACAGTAAGTTTGATTTTGGTACTGTTAACTGCTTTCTTTCTTTTTAACAGTATGTTGTCTTTTAAGCTACCTTTTTGGGGAAATTCACTAGTGACATTATTGTTGACACTATTATTGTTTTTATATCAGTTTTGGGCGATAGCGATTGATTTGCCGGACGATGGCAAAGGCAAGGGGAGGTGGGTGTATATTTTGGTGGCTGTTTGGATAATGGGTCAAATGGCTTTAATTTTTTCTTTTTGGCCGGTGGGGATATTTAAAGGATCAATCTATTTGGTATCGATAATCTATTTGTTGTCCGGTTTGTTCCAAGCAGACATTAAAGAGAGGTTGTTTAGGGGGGTAGTGACTGGCTATAGCCTGACGGGAATAGCTATGCTTTTGGCTATAATTTTGACGAATACGTGGGGTTAAAGAACGGGACGATATTTGGTGATAAACCAGGGGAGCAGGGGAGTGTTTCTAAAGGGATAAACTTTCACGATATATCCTATAATTTTCATGATAATTATAGGACGTTAAGATGATATAGAATGATATAGTCTATGTGGAAAAGTAATTAGCAGTCGACTATATCAGAGCAAAATCGGGGGGAGAGCCTCCCGGTAGAGAAGGAGGAAACAATACTTAAAAAAAGAAATGTTTTTATCAGGTGTAAGAAGTAGGGTGGATAGATAAGTGTTAAATACCTCTCGCCTAGTGGGCCGATTATTCCTAAACCATAGTCGCACAATGTATCTTTTACGACCACCTTAATCCTAGAAGTGGAGGGGAACCTCAAAAACAATTGTTAATTAACAATTGTTAATTACGAATTATTAATAAGAAATAAAACCAATTAAATATTAATAAAGAACATATTTGTCCTCTATTTGGTAGATACTGTCCGAAACGATACCCAGCTTGAAAATCATTATTGACACTTCCCTACCCTGTTTTTGTAGGGTAGTAGATGGATACCACCTAAAACAAGGCGAAAAATGGATATGACCTGCCTGCCGGCAGACAGGCCTCACTAAAGCCCCTAGAAATGAAGATTAATAATATTATGTGCTAGGATAGTCTTAGGAATATGAAATTGGAGGAAGGAATCGTCAGATTTTTAGAGCATTTGGAAATTGAAAAGAATGCTTCAAAGTTGACGGTCAGAAATTACCGTCACTATTTGGAGGTGCTTTTAGCTTATCTTAAGGCTTCAGGAATTGAGGAGCCATCCTTGGGCGATATTAATCAGGAGACGGTGAGGAATTTTAGGTTGTATTTGTCCCGGCAGCCGGGATTGCGGGGAAGAATGAAAAGTGTAACCCAAGGATATTATGTGATTGCTATCAGATCTTTTCTCAAATGGCTGATTCGAAACGATTATCAGGTAATGCAGCCGGAAAAGATTGAGGTTCCAAAAACATCGGATCATTCCCTAAAATTTTTGGACGATGGACAGATGAAGAGACTTTTGCAGCAACCGCTGTTGTCAAACAAAGTTGGCTTAAGGGATCGGGCAATATTAGAACTGTTGTTTTCGACCGGTTTACGGGTGTCGGAAGTGGTGGCTTTAAATCGGGATCAGGTGGATTTGGAAACCCGGGAATTTGGGGTAATCGGCAAGGGCGGTAAAGCCCGGGTAGTATTTATCAGCCATCAGGCAGCTGAACTGTTGACGAGGTATATAAAATCAAGGATGGATAGGCATAAACCAATGTTTATCCGGTATGGGGGGAAAAAAGACATAGCCAGTACCGATGAAGAAATGAGGTTGTCAGTAAGATCGATTCAGCGACTAGTCAAGCACTACGTGCGGAAAGCCAGAATTCCGGTTGATGCTACTCCGCATACATTAAGACATTCGATGGCTACGGATTTGTTGCGATCAGGCGCCGATTTGCGATCGGTTCAGGAACTTCTTGGCCACCGAAATATTGCTACCACCCAGATTTATACACATGTAACAGATTCCCGGCTGCGTGAAATTCATGAAAAATACCATTCCGGAAATATAAAAAAGAGTGTGTAACCAGTGTGTCCTATAGTTGAAGGATAATGCCGGTGGATGCCCAAAAAGTGGGAGTTTCTATCCCCTCTCCTTTTATAGTAAGGGCTTTTGCCGTAAATTAGGCCTATATTGGTTTTTTGAACCTGACTAACAGTCGGCCAGATTGACTGCTAATCAGAGATGGGAGAAAAGAGCTATCTTATAATGACGAAGGGAAGAGTAGCCTATAACAAAAAGTAGAGGTAGCCTATAAAATAGTAAGGCTGTTAACCCGGTCTTCGCTGGTTTTTAATCTCATCAAAATTACTCCGCGGGTATTTCGGGAGAGAACAGGAATATTTTTTAAAGGCAACTTAATGGTAATAGCTTTTTTGGAGACTAAAATTAGCAGTTCATTGGTTTCATTGACGACAGCGGTTGCAGCAATATTGCCGGTTTTGACGGATAGATTAGATACTTTGACTCCGATGCCGCCCCGTTTTTGGAGAGGATAGAGGTAGACGTCACTGCGTTTTCCAACACCGTTTTCGGTAACTACCATTAAATGCCGGAAGGATGTCGGACTTCGTTTGGGGGGAAGAATGTCCATAGTGATAAGTTCGTCGCTGTCTTTGAGAGTAATTCCCCTGACTCCCCGGGTGTGCCGGCCCATGGGGCGGGTGTCAGTTTCATTAAAACGGATACATTTACCCATTTTAGTAACTAAAAATATTTGATCATTACCGCCGGTGGTTTTGGCCCAGACAAGTTGATCGCCGGTGTCCAGTTTGATACTGGTAAGTCCGGATTGACGGATGTTGGCGAATTTTTCAATAGCGGTTTTTTTGATAACACCTTGGCGGGTAGCCAGAATTATATATTTGGAATCGGAAACCTTAGCGATGGGCAGGACAGCCTCAACTTTTTCACCAGCAACTATATTGATTAGATTAACCACCGCTTGACCTTTGGATTGGCGGGAAGATTCGGGGATTTCCCAAACTTTGGTTTTAAAACATCGGCCTTTGTTGGTAAAAAAGAGAAGATTGTCGTGAGTGTTGACGTTAAATAAACTTTCCACCTCATCTTCGTTTTTAGTTGACATGCCACTGATACCGACTCCACCCCGTTGCTGAGTGCGATAGGTGTCCTGAGGCAGACGTTTGATATAACCACTACGAGTAACAGTAACTAAGGTGGCTTCGGAGGGAATGAGATCTTCCTCGCTAAAGTCAGCCAGGTCCCGAATAAAGATTTTGGTTTGTCGGGAATCAGCATATTTTTCTTTGATTTCCTTATTTTCGTTTTTCAAAATAGTAATCATTTTGCCGGGAATGGTAATAATGGCGGTGAGGCTATCAATAATTTTTTTAATATCGATGTATTCGTCTTCAATTTTTTGACGCTCCAAAGCGGCCAGACGCCGGAGTTGCATTTCCAGAATAGCGTTGGCTTGAAGATCACTAAGAGAGAATTTCTCCATTAAATTTTTCCTGGCTGTTTCCACGGTTTCCGAGGCACGGATAGTTTTAATAACAGCATCAAGGTTATCGAGAGCAATTTTTAGGCCTTCAAGAATGTGGGCCCGCATATAAGCAGTTCGAAGATCAAAGAGAGTTCGCCGACGGACGATGAGTTCGCGGTGACGAAGGAAGAGAAGAAGGAGTTGGCGAAGGTTTAGGGTTTGGGGGACGCCACCAACAAGTGCCAATAGATTAGCGGAATATGATGATTGAAGCGAGGTATATTTGTAAAGTTTGTTAAGAATCGATTTGGGTTTGCCGGTTTTTCTGATTTCCAATACTACCCGGATACCGTGACGGTCGGATTCATCGCGAAGGTCACTAATGCCAATAATTTTTTTGTCAGTAGCCAGCTGGGCTATTTTTTGAACCAATTCGGCTTTATTGACCTGATAGGGAATTTCGGAAATGACAATTCTAACTTTGCCTGATTTGGTTTCGGTAATTTCAGCTTTACCCCGAAGGGTAAATTTACCCCGGCCGCTTTGATACATTTCAATAATGCCTTTTTTACCATAGATTTCACCGGCGGTGGGAAAGTCAGGTCCGTTAATGTATTTAGTAAGATCATCAACAGTGGCAGCGGTTTCCAAAATATAGTGTTGGCGCTCGAGGGCAGTGACCGGGAGAAGAATTTTGTTTTGAGTGCTAAGATTTTTTTGGATAAGAGGTTTGATTTCGATATTATTTTCGACTTTTTCCAGATGACAGTGGTCAAGAACAAAGTTGATACCATCACTAAGTTCGCCAAGGTTGTGGGGCGGAATCCGGGTGGCCATACCAACGGCAATTCCATCGGCACCATTGAGAAGTAAATTAGGAATTCGGGATGGCAGCACGGTTGGTTCGAGAGTGGTAGCGTCGTAGTTGTCCATCATTTCCACCGTTTCCTTGTCGATATCACTAATCATTTCCGGAGTTAATCGGCTCATTTTAACCTCGGTGTACCTCATGGCAGCCGGCGGATCGCCGTCAATGGAACCGAAATTTCCCTGACCTTTGACCAGAGGATAGCGGAGGGAAAAATCCTGGGCCAGACGGACGAGGGACATGTAGACGGCGGCATCGCCGTGAGGATGATAGGACTTGAGGACGTCACCGACGACAGCGGCTGATTTAACATTTTTGCCGGTGGGGGTGAGTCCCATTTTGTCCATGGCAAAAATTATCCGACGGTGAACTGGTTTTAAACCGTCGCGGACGTCAGGCAAGGCCCGGGAGACAATGACGCTCATCGCATAGTCAAGATAGGACTTCTCCATTTCCGGGACAATGTCGACATCGATGATTTTGCCGGCGTTATTGACAAATACTTTGTCGTCTTTGACTATTTTGTTTTTTTCTTCGGGCATACATTTTTAAATATCCAAGGTGGCCAGGTGGGCGTGGGTAACAATAAATTTTTTGCGGGGAGGAACGTCTTCACTCATTAAGGTTCGAAAGGTTTCGTCGGCCTTTTGGGCATCTTCAATAGTGATTCGTTTAAGAATCCGGGTTTCCGGATTCATGGTGGTGGTCCAAAGTTGATCGGGGTTCATTTCACCAAGACCTTTGTAACGTTGAATACTGTACTTCTCGTCCGACGACAGACTTTGAAGATATTTTTCTTTTTCTTCATCAGTGTAGGCGTATTTTACGCTTTTTCCCTGTTTTATGGCAAAAAGTGGTGGCATAGCAATGTAGACATGGCCATTTTCAACGGTGTAAGAGAGGTGGCGGAAGAGAAGGGTTAGCCAGAGGGTGTTGATATGGGAACCGTCAACGTCGGCATCGGCCATAAGAATAATCCGGTGATAACGAAGTTTACCAGGATTTAATGAATCCCCTATTCCCATGCCAATAGCGATAATTAGATCTTTGAATTTATCGGAATTGACTATTTTATCCAGGCGCATACCTTCGGTATTTAGACCTTTGCCCCAGAGAGGTAGAATAGCCTGGAATTTGCGATCGCGGGCCTGTTTGGCTGAGCCACCGGCGGAATCGCCTTCGACTATAAATATTTCGCATTCTTCCGGTTTTTTAGATTGGCAGTCGGCCAGTTTACCAGGAAGCCCGAGCGAATCAAAGGCCCCCTTGCGCATAATGGCATCTTTGGCGGCTTTGGCGGCCTTACGGATTTGAATGGTTAAAAGGGTTTTGCTGACGATAGTTTTGGCAATATCCGGATGTTCTTCAAAAAAGATATCCAGTTCTTCCCGGACAATTTTGGCCACAATAGGCTGAACTTCAGAGTTGCCTAATTTCCCTTTAGTTTGGCCTTCAAACTGAAGATCTTTACTTCCCATTCTAATGGAAAGAATGGCAGTTAAACCTTCACGGACGTCGTCGCCGGTAATGGAATCGTCCTTGTTTTTGATCATTTCTTTGCGTTCGGCATAATCCTTGATGGATTTAGTCAGAGCGGTTTTGAAACCAGAGAGGTGAGAGCCGCCTTCGCGGGTGTTGATAATGTTGACAAAGGAGGGGGTGTTTTCCTGAAAGGAGTCATTGTATTGGATAGCGACTTCGGTATCGATACCGGAATCGGCCCGGTGGATGTAGATGGGAGAATGAAGAGTGGTTTTACCTTTGTTTATTTCGGACAGTAAGGAGAGAATGCCGCCTTCAAAGTAATAGTGGTGTTCGCCACCGCTTCGTTGATCAAAAAAATGAAAAAATATTTTACTGGTCAGATAGGCACGGTCCTTAAGCGATCGGATAATGGTTTTGGTATCAAGCTCGATGCCTTCTTTAAAAATCTCCGGGTCGGGGTAAAAAGTAACGGTGGTGCCGGAAACAGAGCTGGGGATGAATTTTTCTAAAAGAGGAATTTGGGTTTTGGTAATGGTGGTTAGGGGGCTTTTTACCTTACCTCGGGAAAATTCCATGGAATAAATTTTTTTGTCCCGACGGACTTCAACCTGACAGAGGATGCTTAGAGCGTTGACGCAGGAGGCACCGACGCCGTGGAGACCGCCGGAGACTTTGTAGGCGGTACCTTCAAATTTGCCGCCGGAGTGGAGGGTAGTCATGATTACCTCTAAGGCCGATTTTTTGTATTTAGGCATGATGTCGATGGGAATTCCCCGGCCGTCATCGGCCACAGTAACGGAATTGTCGGGGTGAACAATAACCCAAATATTTTTAGCAAAACCGGCTAGAGCTTCGTCAATTGAGTTGTCAATAATTTCGTTAAGACAATGATGAAGGCCGGTGATGTCAGTAGAGCCGATGTACATGGCCGGCCGTTTGCGGACGGGTTCAAGACCTTCAAGAACGACGATTTGTTGACTGGTATATTTTAAGGTGTCGGACATTATTTTTAGAAATTTAGAGCGTTAGAACTATAGAGCTTTAGAAAATAATTTTTATCGAATTTTTAGAGATAAATTAATTGTAGCAGATAAAAATAGCTTAACAATAGGCAAATATAGCCGAAAGATAGGAAAAAAAATAAGGAAAAAGTGTATCAAAATAGGTCAAAAATAGCCATGATTTTTGACCGAAGATGGGGCAGATTTTGAGTGACTATGGTGCTATTGCCGAGAAAAAGGGTGCAGGCGCAATGATTCAAAAGCAATAATGGCGGTGGCTAAAAGGACGTTTAACGATTTGTTGACGCCATAGAGAGGAATCTCGATAATTTGATCACAAAGTTTGAGAACTTCCGGAGAGATACCGTTGGTTTCACTGCCGGCGACAATTGCTAGAGGAAAATTGTATTTGGTTTTGGCGTAATTAATACTGTTTTTAGCCTGTTCACAGGCGTAAATAGTATAGCCAGCTTTTTTTAATTGGATAAGACAATCGGTGGTGGCGGGAAAGTGTTCCCAACCAACCCATTTCCAGGTACCAATAGAGGCCCGGTGAATTTTAAGGTTGGGTGGAGTAACCAGTTGGCCGCAAAGATATAATTTTTGGGCATTGAGGGCATCGGCCAGACGAAAAAAAGAGCCGATATTGTAGGTGTCGGTAACATTATCAAGAACAATGACCAGTGGATTTTTGGTGATTTTTCGTTGATGACGACTCCCCTGCCCTATCGAGCTTTGACGGAGTTGGTGAGAATTAAGTTTTAGCATTAACAGCCGCCAGCGGCAGGTTTGGCCCCGGAGGGGTCGGGCAGGACAGTATTACACTCTTTGGGAGCCGATTTAAAACCGACACAGACGGCTTCCTTAAGAACATTGGGCAGGCGATAACGATCCTGGGTAGCCACCTTTTTACCGATTTTGAGAGTACCCTTACCGTCCTGGGCATAAGCACTTTCCGGTGGGAAGATTTCTCCGTTAATTAAAAGGGTGGGCGAACTCTGGACTTTGTTTGTTTCGGTTAGGGCGACTTCTTTTTCAATTAGACTAACACCGTCTTTGTTAAAACAATCCGTGATGGCTTGAGTGTCAAGACCGGTTTTTTTGGCTTCCTGTTCCCAACAGGAATCGGCGTTTTGGGCGCTGCAGTTTTTGTTGACATTGCCGACAAAATCCCACCATAATTTTTTGTCAGAATTTAGGTTCCAGGCGCAGATTTCCCGAACGTTTTGGGTGGCTTCCTGGCGACCGTGAAGGGAGGCGTACATAGTGCCGTTGGGAGCTTTGATATATTCTTTTTCACTTTTACATTTACCCAGGTTGGCGGTGATGGCAGTTTTGCATTCGGCTTCGGTTTTGAAATATTGCTTTTGGACATAAAGACTACACTGGGTAATGTCGCCGGATCGGCTTTTGCAGTAGGTGTCGAGGTTGTCGATTTTGTCAAAGATGTAACGAGGGGTGATATTGGCCTTATCTTTGAGTAAATCGTAGACGGGACGGAGGACATCTTCGATTTGATTACCGTAAGGGCAAAAACTCATGACAAAGAATTGGAGTTCTGATTTGGCGGTTTTAGCGGGGGCAAAGACAATTTTACTGTCGGTAGGGCCGGTGACAGTAGTTTCCCTTAGCTTGGTCCAGGAGATGCCGGAGTAAAAGGAGAGAATTATTAAGAGGATGGTAGTGAATATTACTGCCGGAGTGGGAATTTTGACGTAGTTTAAACTGACAGATTTTTTTATCATATTAAGTAAACAATTAATTTTTTTCAGATAAAGAAATAACCCCAACAGGACAGGAGCTGATGGCGATCTTAGTGGAGTCGGTAATAACAGTTGGCTGTTTTTTGACTTTGGCTTTGGAGGAAACAGCGTCCATTTCAAAGGTTTCCGGATCAATTAAAGAACAGGTGTTGCAACCAATGCATTTGTTTTGGTCAATGACGATGACAGTTGGCATGGGAAGATTATAACAGAAAGTTTTGGCGATATTGGTTAACAAAATTACCGGAATCGATAATGGCTTTTAGGATTAAATTAACCCGGGTTTCGGCCTCTTCCAGACTAAGTTTTTTAATATTTTTAGGAAAATAGTGAAAGATTTCGTTTCGTCCCTGTTTCCAGGCGGCCCAGAGTTTTTCGGCCAGCTCTTCGCCGTCCTGATGAAGATCGGCGAGTTTTTTGTAAATAGAATAACGGCGGTAACGAAGGGAGGGATTGAGGGTTTTTCCCACCCGAAAACGGTCGGATTCGTAATTATATTGATCGATGATATCCAGTTTGAAGAAAAAATCTTTTAAATATCCCTCATAGGCCTTGGCGGCCGGGGCGACGACAAAGGAATAATCATTAATGTGATTATCCTTAAGATAAACAAGAATATTTTTGACGTCGGAAATTAAGAGATCCTGTTCGTGATTTAAAAATTTTTTAGCTTCCGAAAAAAGGGAGGGGGGAGAGGAACTCATAAAGAAAAGTTAATTAAAAGATAGGTAAAAATCAGGGAAATTACAGTGAAGGTAAGAATATAGGGTTTTAGAGTTTTGAGGGGGAGCTGTCTTTCTTCCCGGGCAAAAAGCCAGTTCTGGAGGTGTTTCGGGTCTTGAAAAAAGTCATTAATTTCGTCAACCAAAAGATGGATGTTGACAGCTAAAAGAAAGGCCTTGGTGAAAACAAAACTCGAGGAAGTAAAGACAAAAAAGGAAATCAGAGCTATTACTACCTGGAAAAAATAATGGTGAAAAATAAGATTGGTGTGATTTGGGCGGGTAGATTCGAGAAGTTTTAACAGGGAGCGGAAGTCACCTTTTTTCCAGGCAATAAGGGCCAAACGGCTTTCTTCAAGATTTGGTCGGAGATAAAACCAAAAAATAAGATGATCAATGTCCAGGAAAAAAGAACCGGCTAAAAGTCCCAGAAACAGAAATAAAAAGTTGTAATAGGCGGTGCGGGACAGGAGCCAAATAAGGCTGGTTAGGCAGAATATAACCAATAGCGGCAGAAGATGAAGTTTTAGCTCTCGTTTCACTAAATAATATTAGCAAAGTTGGTGTAATATATTTTTATGCTTGATTTAAAAGACATTAGTTTATTGAAAAAAGTATTTGTTAGTAAGGATGATCTAAGAAGGGAGACTGAGAAACTAGATAAGAAAACGGCAGCTAAACATTCGAAATTATACACTATCTTCCTTTATTTTTTTCAGTTTCCACATAAAGAGACGGGCCTTAGACCGGATGGTAGTTTTGGATTGATCTTTGACAAAATAAAGAGCTTTTTCCAACAGATCTGTCGGGGTATTTTTGGCCAGACGGATATAAAGGGATTTGTGGTCCCAATCTTCGAGTTCATCGGCCAGCCGGAGGCCTAAAACCTGATAATCTTTTTTAAGGTATTTTCGGCGTTTTTTAAGAGTTTCGGCAAAGAGTTTGAGATTTTCGCCGATAGAAGTAGGGTGATTTAGTTTCATTTAATATCGCTGCCCCTTGGGTTTAGGGACAAAGGAGTGGATGTTTCGGAGCTCCTTTTTGTCATGTTTGTAGAGGTAAAGAATTTTATCGAGGTAATTTCCCAGATCCTTGTAATAGTGAACGCTTTTAAGAACAATATCGTCATTGGTGAGATAGGTTTGGTCAGTGTCGTTGACAGTGGCTGAGGAAGTTTTGGAGTGGACAATGACAGTGCCAATATTTTTTAGCCGCCAGAGAAAATTAGTAGAAAAGGTTTTGACTTTGGAGGTATCGTCCCAGCTAAGGGAACGGTGATTGACTACGAAGGCGTTTGAGGGTTCGAATCGGACAATGCGCCGGTCGGTGATATAGGCAATTCGTTTGGAGTGGAGAGAGTGGTAAAGGAGGGCGCCAAGGATTAGGGCGGTGACTGACAGTAGAATGCCAATGGTAATAAAGATGGGATGAATTTTACCCAAGGAGCCGAAACCAATGAGAATCAATAAGGAAGCGGCAATAAGTTTGACATATTCCAGAGTAAAAACGGAATGGTGAGGGGTAATAACGGAGAGGATTTTTTCACCTTCCTGAATGCCGGGAAAGGTGTCATTTTGGGTATTTTCCATGTTTATTTAGTGTATCATAGAGCTATGAAGTTGCGGTATGCGGTTTGGGTGGAAATACCACTAGCAACAGTTGATTTTTTAAAAAGTTTTTATTTGAAAAAATCCGGAAAAGATTTAACGATTGAAAATTTACATTTAAGTATTTTATGGCCGTTTTTTATAAACAATGGAGTTACTGAAGAGACAATATTGGAAAAAATAAAAAATATTTCTGTTGGAAATTTTGAGGCGAGATTGTCGAAATTATTAGTTTTGGAGCAAAAAAATAAAAAAATTTTGGCGGCGGAGGTAGAACCAAAAGAAAAATTTCAAAAAATATTTGGTGAAGTGCTAATGTCACTTAGAAATGGCATTGTGTTTGATAAATCGGTGTTTTCGGAAGGAATATTACCATCTTTTTTGCCCCATGTTACCATTGATTATGATTTTAATGGTGATATGTCAACACTTCAAAAACAAGAATTAGATGAAACTTTTTTGGTTGAAAAAGTTGATTTATATCGGGAAGAAGGGGAAGGAAGATGGGTGAAGATTTAAGTGGAACGTAATAAATTATTTTATAATTTAAACGTTCCTACAGCGTTTAAATTGCGGGGCAATTTATTACGCTGTGGACTCGGGGTCTCCTTCGTTCCGGCTAAAGCCGTGAACTACGGCGGACCGAGGGGAATTGACTGTGGACTCTTTACGAAAAAATTCGGACTGATTTTCAAAGGTAGCCCCGCCGTGGCGGGGCCATCTTCATGCTCGGCCTTCGGCCTCGCTTATGTTTCGCGCGCGCGATTTTCGTTCGCCCCGGCGAACGAACAAATTTCTAGAATTGCGATGTCAAATTGTAAATGGGTAATACAGCAGTCATAACAAAAATACCAACTGGTATAAATTCGGTAATAAAGAAAGTAACACATGTAAGTATAAATTTATTTTCAAGAGAACCATCAGGCTGAACTTTCTTCCTTAAAATAAAACCAGTAATTATCTCGATCAAAGAGAGTGCAAGCACAATAGAACCGAGAATTATCGAGTTGTTATTGTTATAATTGATACCAAAATCTTGATAGAGTTTTAGTATTTTTGGCATAACAAAAATCATAATAGATAGCGCTGGTAAAATATTTAGAACACTCAGAAGTATCAACAAATTTGGAAACCAAACATGCAGTTTTTTCTCTTTCCAGAGAAGGTAAATGCCGACGGGGAAAAACACCAAAAGAGCCAAAACTATTAACAGAACTGAAGTTTGTTTTTGTTTTTCCGGCATAGGTTGATTTACTAAATTTGAAAGTTGAGATTTGTTATCTGCGTTACTCTGATTTTCCATTTTTACCTCCAAAACAAAGTGTATCATATTTTTAGAAGTCAAGTCTGAATCGATCGAATATATATTGCATTTCAATTGCATTTTAAGGTATATTATTCTTGGAACCAACTTTTGAGGAATCGCTTTTTTGATGGCGCAATCGGACAACGAGAAGCGATTCTTAGTTGGTTCCACCGGTTGCGCCTTTAAAGTTTTAAGAAAAGTTCTTTAAAATTTTTGCGTTTTTCTTTTACTCTTTTTATTTGCGGCGGCTTTTTTGCGTGTATAAACAGGGCTTTGCAGCGCTCGCCGCGGGGGCGGGCGCGGCGAGCGCCATTCCCGACTCGCCGGAAAATCCATTTCTGTGGACTCTTTACGAAAAAATTCGAACTGAATTTCAAGGGTAGCCCTTCGGCCTCGCTTATGTTTCGCGCGTAATTCCGGCGTGCTTTCGGTAAGTGGAGTATTTAATCTGGCCCGTTCCCGGGTGCAATTTGCCCCAAAACATAATATGGAATAATAGAGAAAATTATCATGAAGGCCAACCAAATACCGGTAAACAATAATGACCGCTTCGATTTACTGTATTGAAATCTGGACATGTATTTATTTATGAAATATAAATAGGTGAAAGTCGAAGCAAGTGAAATTATTACAATGATGATAGGATCAAGTACGTTAAATCTAGTGCCCAAATCGAAACCCAGAGAGTTAAATATTGTCCACTTTTCACTATACGCGTACGGCCTGTATACCAACTCGTCGTATATATCACCCAAAAAACCGAGGGTCGGAAACAAAGGAAAGCATCCCATCCCCGCCCAACAATAAATTTTAGTATAAAAAACGATGGTGGGAATAAGAAACATCAACCAAGTCTTAAAACGTATCATTGTTAATTAAAAATGATGCATCCTAATAATTACGCTTTTACTAATAACCTGGAAAACTTTTTTAAGTATAGCACATTTACTAAAGTCACAAAAAGCGTAGCGAAAACCCTTTCCGATGATCCGAATTCTCCATTTCTGTGGACCATGGCGGAGTCGGACCGCCCCTTCCGCAATGCGAATGCGGTGCTCTACCAGATAAGCTAATGGCCCAATTGGGGTGGATCCCGGATCAAGTCTGGGATAACACTTCGTGTTATTTTATCAGTAGTTTCGGCGATGATAACTTTTTCCTCTTTAGTGAAAGGTCGCAAAACATAATCTTCAACCGCGTCGAACGCGGCTTCGCCGTTTTGAGGATGGTCAATTCCAATACGAATGCGCCAGAAAGCTTGAGTACCGAGATGCTCGATGGTGGAGATAACACCATTGTGGCCGGCGGGACCGCGGTTAAATTGGAGTTTCCACTCCCCTACTCCCAAATCAAGGTCATCGTGAATGAGGTAAATGTTTTCGGGAGGGATTTTATAATAATCAGCTACTTTTTTAACTGAAACTCCGGAATTATTCATGTATTCGGTAGAGACGGCAAAAAAATTATGGTTGATTTCGGCGATCTTTGAATTTAACTTGTTCTTATTCTGTAGAGACGTTTTGCAAAACGTCTCTACGTATTTTTTGATAAGTGTTTGCCCAACATTATGACGGGTGTTTTGATATTTAGTACCGGGATTGCCCAGACCAAAAAAGAGTTTCATGTTTTATTTTAGCGGAAAGAATTGGGAAAGGGAGAAAAAATAGGGGTCGGAATGGAGGTAGATAAGGGTGTCACAAACCGATTCGAGGGTGGTTTTTTCCGATTCGGGGATAACCGGAATGGCCAGAATGATTTTGGTAGATGGATAGGTTTTACGGATTTTGTCAGTAAATTCATTATACTCAACAGAGTTGGTTGAACCAATGTCAATTAGTATTAAGTATTTAGTATTAAGTATTAAGTATTGGGGATCAGAGAGAAGAATAAGAGATAAATTTAATTGATTAGCAACTAATTCGGCGAAAGTTTTTGATTCAGGGTTGATATAAACCAAAGAGATGTCGGAAAAATTTTCTTGATGAATTTTTTGAGCCAATAAAGATGCGGCTTCAGAGTAACTTTTGAAAATCATTTTCGGAGATTATTTTAACGTTTAATTTTAGAGCCGAAAGATATTTGTCGGAATCGGAGGGAGAGTTGGCTAAAAGATAGTCAGTGTTGGAGGAAACTACCGAAACGAATTTGCCACCATTGGTTTCGATTTGCTCGATTAGTTTTTGACGAGGCAGAGAAAGGGTGCCAGTAATGGCGAAGGATATATTTTGTAGAGACGCGCGATCGTGCGTCTCTACGATTTTTATCTGAGACAAAATTGATTCGATCCATTCTCTTCGAAGAGCAATACCGTCAATGATTTTTTTCGAGAGAGTTTTTTGAAAACCCTTAATTGATAAGAGGTCACTTATGGTGAGGTTTAGGATTTTGTCGGGAGTATTAAAACCGGCGTTGATTAATTGCTGGATTCTGGCAGTGCTGAAACTGGGAATAATGGCCGCGTCGAACGCGGTTTTTAAAGTTAGGTTTCTTTTGGCCTGGATTTGAGAAATAATATTTTTGGTTGACTTTTCGCCTAAATTGTCAAGATCTTCAATATCGCCGACCTTTAGTTTGAAAAAGTCACCGGGGGTTTTAACCCGGCTAGCAGAGTAGAGTTTGGCGATGGTTTTGTCAGAAAGACCGAGGATGTTGAGAGTTTGGCAGAAAAGTTTAAGAGAACCGATTATTTGAGGAAGGCAGTTGGTGGTATTGGGACAGCGGAGAAATTTGTCCTCTTTAGCCAGAGGACTTTTGCAATCAGGGCAATGGGTGGGGATGGAAATGTGGCCGGAAGCAACCTTGGTAACGACTTTATCAATGTGAGGAATAACATCACCCCGGCGGGAAATTTCAATGACATCGCCGAGGTTGATATTTTTTTTGATAATCAAATCGTAGTTACCCAGCGAGGCAAAAGTAATGACGGCACCACTTAGTTTGATGGGGTCAATTTCGGCCACCGGAGTAATTGAACCCATGGGGCCAACCTGCCAAACAATTTTTTTAATGGTGGAGAGATTGGTCGACGGCGGGAATTTATAGGCGACCTGAAATTTGGGACGGTTATTGAGACTGCCGAGTTTATGGGTAATATTCAGGTCATTGATTTTAACAACTAGGCCGTCGATATTGAAGGGGTAAGAGGTACGTTTGATCAGAAGGTTCTGAAAGATTTTTTCGACGCTGTCGAAATTTTGACAAAGGTGAGATTCGACGGGGGTAAAGCCGAGGGAATTTAATAAACCGATTTTTTGTTGCTCGGAATTTATTGGTAGAGACGTTGCGCGCAACGTCTCTACAGATGGCAAGATATCAACCGCCATAAGGCTGCAATATTCGGCATATTTTGAATCAAGCCGTTGAGACAGGCCCGAGGCAGCGTTTCGGGGATTACTGTATTTTTCATCGGCAATTTGGTTTAGTTTTTTAAAATCAGTCTCTGCCACTACAATTTCACATCGGATGGAGCAAGATAGATCCCGCGTCAGGCGCGGGACATGGTTTTTCATTTTAACTACATTTTGGGTGATTAAATCCCCCATTTCCCCATTACCCCGGGTAATGGCATCTAATAATTTTCCGTTTTGATATTCAATTTCTACTGACAGACCATCGCACTTTGGCTGGACGACAAATTCGGTATTTTGAGGTAGTTTTTTTAGCGTAAAATAATGAACCAGATCTTCGTAAGTGTTGACCTTGTTTTGGGAGGACATGGGGTGAGTATGGGTTTTCTTTTCCCAGCCGGTGTCAAAGTTGGGAGTGCCGATTTTGGAAAAAATCCGATGATAGGGTAATTTTTTCTTTAGAATTTCTTCAAGGGTGTCGTAGGTATGGTCATCCATGATAGGACGACCGCCGGTGTAGTAGTTTTTTTTAGCTTCAATTAAAAGTTCACCCAGGCTTTCTGGAGAGATATTTTGGAGTTTGGGATCGGAAAGAGTGATCATTGATATATTTTACATGGTTAAAGGGTGGTGTAGAATCTTTACATGAAACAGAAAGTGGATAAGTATTTTTCAAAAAAAGATGGGGAAAAATTGAAAAATGAGTTAAAAAAGGATTTAACGGAAGTGTTAACGAAAAATTTGGCGGTGGTAACTGATGCAAAGTTACAAAACGAAATTACCAAACTAAAGTATGAGCTTAAAGATGAACAAACAAAATTTTTAAGTGAGATGCACAATATTGTTGATGGTTTAGCATCGGAAGTTAGGGATAATCGAGATTTTAGGGATATCACAACAAACCAAATCGTAGAGGATAGAGACAGAATCGGAAAGCTGGAGAAGAAGGTGTTTGGGGTGGTTTCTTTGAGCTAAATACTGGCGAGGGTGTAGTAGGCGCCTTTAGTGGAACCTTTTTTGACACAGACTTTGTCGTCAATGAGTTTCTTTAGATCGCGCCAGATAGTGTCATCGCTGACCATGGGAAGTAAAGATTTAGCATCAGGCATCCGTAAGCCACCGAATTGCTGCATATATTCGACTAATTTAATTTGGCGTTCGGTCAAGTGGACTTGTTTTCCCCCGAGTTTTTGTTTGAATTTTAAGTCACGGGAGAGGGATTGGACTTTGTCTTTGATTCGGGAGAGTTCGGCGCCGAGAGCTTCGGTAAAATATTCGATCCAGCGGGAAAGATCCCGGCGGAAAAGATCGGAGTTTAGTTCATGGGTAGATTGGATAGTGTTGTAATAATTTTCGGCGTTGCGGTCAAAGTATTCTTCCAGGGAAAATAGACGGCGGATATCATAACCTTCAACATAGAGAGGGAGAATGGCAAAGGCCCGGGAACAGCGGCCATTACCTTCAATAAAAGGATGAATGGCGACTAAAATATAATGGGCAATGGCGCTTCTTATTGCCGGGTGGATTTCCCGGGATTCGGGGTTATTGATCCAATCGATAAAATCAGACATGAGGTAGGGTACTTCGATGGCCGGTGGGGGGCGGTGGGCAATTTCACCGGTGCGGGTGTTTTTCAAAACTACCTGCTGGCGGCGGTATTTGCCGGTTTCGGTGGCGGGAATAATTTTGTCGGTGGTTAAGGCGTGGATTTTTTTGATAATGGTTTCACTGTAAAAAAAGATACGGTCTTTTTTGTCCAAATTTGGGTTAAATTTCTCTTCAGGTAGAGGCATACCGGCGTCAAAGAGCGCCCATAGTTCTTCAAGGTAGCTCATGCAATTTCGATAATTAATGACTTCCTGAATATCGCGTTCCCCGGCGGTGATGTCTCTACCTTCGACTAATTTGGCGACTTCCTGATAGGTTAGGTCGTTGCCTTCGATACGGGTACCAAAGTGGACGGTTCTAATAATGGCTTCCTGCTGGAATTGGCGCTCGTAGGCGGGAATCAGTGGAGCCTCGTCGATAATGGCCCGGGCGGCTTCGATGGCGCCAATATTTTTTAGAATTCGATTATTGATGGTAAGAACAGGCGAAAACATCTTGGGCTATTATACCAAATTTTTTGTTGTAAATGAGGGAAAAGTGCGGAAATCAAAATCAATTACGAATTTCAAATTACGTCCACAGGATTTCGCAAGGCTCAAAATTACGAATTAGAGTCGGTGGGTTTATATTTGCTTGAGCAAATAGTAATCCAGAGCCGATTTGGGGTCGACGTGGTGATTGATTAAATCAATTGATTTAATTAGGAGATTTATAGTATCGGCGATTTTAGGGTCAGCCGAGTTTAGTAATAATTGTTGGTTTATTTGTAGTTGTTCTTGAAGCAGAGCTTTAATCAGCGATTTGTCAGCGTTTAGACTGTCGGCCATGGCCAGGATTTCTTTGATGTTTTCAGGCAGAGACCAGACCGAATGGGAATTTAAGTTGGGAGAATTTGAAGTAGAAATTAGATGACAGCGGGAAATAATAGTGGACAGAATCAGTTTGGGGTTAGTGGCAGTTAGAATAAAGAAACGATTAACCCCCGGCTCTTCAAGATTTTTTAAAAGAGCATTTTGGGCTTCAGTTTCTAAATTTTCCAGTTGCCGGATAAGAATGACCCGGGAGGAATGAGAGTAGGGTTTTTGGCAAAGAAAGGTATTGATAGTGCGGATAACATCGATTCCCCAACCGCTGTTTTGATCGATGATAAGAAGGTCGGGATTGTGGTCAAGGCGGTGATTAAGCGGAACGAGGAGAGTTTTGACACTTTCTTCAGAGAGTTTGGGGTTTTTTCCGATAATAAGTGTTGAAGGAAAAAGCATCATAGGTTACTATGATTATAGTATGAATCAACTGCCCCCGGCTGATAAGGTATACAAACATCTAGCTGAGGTGCTGGTGGCCAAGGGTCTGATAACTCCGGAAAAGTCCGAGGAAATAAAATTGCGTCAGGTAGGAAGCGGTGAGAGCGAGGAGGAAGTAATTTTGCAAATGAGACTGGTGAGCGATTTCGATTTTATCAAAGCTAAGGCAGAATTTTTAAGGGTTCCTTTTATTGATCTATCCACCATCGGATTTGCTCCCGAAGCATTGGCATTGGTACCTCAGAGTGTGGCTGAAAAATATATCATAGTCCCCTATCAGATGGATCCCAAGGATAAGTCCCTGTGGGTGGCGATGAGTAATCCGCTGGATTTGGAAACGGTGGAATTTCTGGAAAAGAAAACCGGTTTGAAAATAAAAACAGTAATGGCCGAGGCCAAGCAGATTAACTCTTTTATCCGGGAAAAATATGAGAGAGAAAAGGGAATAACTTCGGAAGTAACTAAGGCTTTGGATGAACAAAAAGTTGACGAAATAAAGGTAGAAAATGAAAAAAGACGTCGGGTATCAGCGGAAGCGCCAATTGCCAAAATTGTAACGACAATTTTGGAATATGCCTTTAAATCCAGAGCATCTGATATTCATATTGAGCCGATGGAGGACAATGTTCGGATTCGTTACCGGATTGATGGAATATTGCAGGAAAAATATGTATTACCCCGAAACGTATCGGAGGCGGTGGTGTCACGGGTAAAGATTTTGTCGAATTTAAAAATTGATGAGAAACGGGTGCCTCAGGACGGCCGTTTTAATTTTTTATCGGATGGCAATGAGGTGGATTTGCGGATTTCAACACTGCCGGTATCTTATGGAGAAAAAGTGGTGATGCGGCTTCTCCGGAAAGCACAGAAGGTGCCCTCACTGCCGGAATTGGGACTGCGGGGGCTGGCTCTGAAAAATTTAGTCGAAGCCATTGAGCGGCCTCACGGAATTATTATCGTTTGCGGACCAACCGGTTCGGGTAAGACGACAACCTTGTATTCGGTTCTGAACAAGGTGGCGACGTCAAAGGTAAATGTGGTGACAATTGAGGATCCGGTGGAGTATCAGATGAAGGGGGTTAACCAAGTCCAGGTTAATGTTCAGGCGGGTTTAACCTTCGCTTCGGCCTTACGGTCTTTTTTGCGGCAGGATCCAAATGTGATTATGGTAGGAGAAATTCGGGATACAGAGACGGCGGAGTTGGCAATTAATGCCTCGCTGACCGGACATTTGGTTTTTTCGACTTTGCATACTAATGATGCCTCCGGAGCCCCGCCGCGGATGTTGGATATGGGGGTGGAACCGTTTTTATTAACCTCAGCCTTAACTTGTGTGGTGGCCCAGCGGGTGCTAAGAAAAGTTTGCCCCAATTGCGTTACTCAAACGGAAATGGCGGCGGAAGTAGAAAAAGAATTAAAAGACACCTTGGGTCCGATTTATGAAATGGTGACTGACAAGTGGAAAAAGGAGGGTAAAGCGATGACAGTGCCAAAACCGGTTGGTTGTGATAAATGTAATACTACTGGATATTTAGGGAGAATTGCTATTTATGAGGTGATGCCTATAAGTGAGCGGATTGCTAAATTGGTAGTAGAAAAGGCCTCGGCGGCGGTAATACAAAAGCAGGCGATGGATGGGGGAATGTTGACGATGAAACAAGACGGTTATGTTAAAGTTTTAGAGGGAGTGACCACAATTGAGGAAGTACTTCGGGTGGCTCAATACTAGTATTATGTATTAAGTATCAAGTATTAAGTATAAATACAAAAAATGGAGAAAATAAAATCATTTACTGATTTAAAGGCCTGGCAAGAAGCTCATAAAATGGTTTTGGGGATATATAGGGCCACTTTAGGATTTCCGAAATATGAGGTGAGGGGGTTATCGGATCAAATTAGACGGGCAGCTGTATCAGTTTCTTCAAATATTGCTGAAGGGTTTTCCCGAAGATCAAATTTAGAAAAAAAACAGTTTTATTATTTATCTTTAGGATCGTTAACTGAAGTCCAAAACCAGATGTTGATTGGAAGGGATGTGGGTTATCTTAAGATTGAAGATTTTAAAAAATTAGCCGAATTGTCAGTTGGTGTTAGTAAATTGATTAATTCGTTAATTAAATTTTTAAATAATTATTAAATTATACGTAATACTTAATACGTGATACGTAATACTACGTTTTATGCATTCAAAAATTGAAGAATTATTAAAACTGGCGGTGGTTAATAAGGCATCAGATGTCCATTTATCTTCGGAAACAGCGCCGTCTTTTCGGATAAACGGGAAATTGCAGGTAGTGGGAAATTTTTCTTTTTCCGGTACGGAGAATATGCAGGACATGATTTCGTCATTATTGAATGAGGAGCAACAAAAATATTTTGCCGAAGAAAAAGAACTGGATTTTTCAATCAGTCTGGAAGATAGTCGATTTAGATGTAATATGTATCGGCAAAGCGGTCGAGTGGGGGCGGTGTTGAGGGTGATTCCGGCCCAAGTACCGGTGTTGGACAGTTTAGGTATGCCCCTGGTGTTAAAAACTTTTCTGAAAAGCAAGCAGGGTTTAGTTTTGGTGACGGGCCCGACAGGACAGGGAAAGTCAACTACAGTGGCGGCAATGATTAATGAAATAAATATGAACAATAGCTGTCATATAGTGACTATCGAGGACCCGGTGGAATATATAATCAAACCGGTAAAGGCGCTAATTGCCCAACGGGAGTTGGGGGGAGATACAAAAAGTTTTGGAAAAGCTCTTCGCTCGGTATTGCGCCAGGACCCGAATGTGGTGTTTGTGGGAGAGATGAGAGATTTGGAAACAATTCAGCTCGCTTTAACTGTGGCTGAAACCGGACATTTGGTTTTTTCGACTTTGCATACCAATTCGGCCTCACAGACAATTGATCGGATTATTGATGTATTTCCCGAAGGGTCAAAGTCCCAAATCAGAACTCAATTAGCATCGGTATTGATGGCGGTAATTTCCCAAAGATTGGTACCAACAAAAAACGGCGGCCGGGCGCCGGCAGTGGAGATATTGGTGGTAACCAGCGCTGTCCGAAACATGATTCGGGAGGGGAAAACATTTATGATTGATAATGTCATCCAAACCGGAAGCGATTTGGGGATGATTAGTTTGGAAATGTCGCTGGCAAAATTGGTACGAAACAATCAAATAGAAGAAGCGGTGGCGATGGAATATGCCCTGAAGCCTTTGGAGTTACAAAGTAATTTAAGAATGAAAACGGCAGAAAATGGCTAAATATGTTTATCGGTCAAAGGATTGGGGAGGAAAAATAGTTAAAGGGGAAATGGATTCGTCCAATGAAAAAGGGGTGGTGGAATCATTGCGGGCCAATGGTTTAGTGCCTTTGGGGGTGTGGTTGAAAAGCGGTGATTTAGCCTCGGAGTTTGTCAGAAAAATAAAGGGAAGGGTAACTTCAAAACAAGTAGCCGCCTTGACCCGGCAATTAGCTACCATGATGGCGGCGGGGTTACCTCTGACCGATTCGTTAGCTTTGTTAAAAAACCAACAGGAAGAGAGTGGAGGTTTGTATCATATACTAGAGACTACTTTAGATGATGTCCGGGGAGGGATGGCGTTGGGAAAGTCACTTTTAAAATCAAAAAACATTTTTGGGGAAGCCTATGTAGCCTCAATTTCGGCGGGTGAGGAGGCCGGAGTATTGGAGGAAATAATGGGGAAATTGGCGACTAATTTGGAAAACGAAAATGAATTTAAGGGGAAAATTAAGGGAGCCATGATCTATCCTGTCATTGTAATTATCGGCATGATTATAGTGGTGTTTATTATGATGATTTTTGTAATCCCTAAACTAACTGGCCTTTATGCTGATTTTGGGACAGCTAAGATGCCAGTTCTTACCCGGGGCCTGATGGCGGTGTCGGGACTAATGGCTAAATTTTGGTTTTTGTTTCCGACAGTAATCGGGGGCGGGTATTTATTATTTAAATTTGGGGCGAAAAATGCCGGTTTTAGATACAACAAGGATAAGTATATGCTGAAATTTCCGATTGCCGGTAAATTAATTTCGGTATCGGTGATGGCCAATACCTGCCGGACGCTGTCAATGCTTTTGACAGCCGGAATACCACTGGTAGAGGCTTTAAGAATAGTGGCGACGGTGGCCGGAAACGAGATTTATAAAAAAGCCTACTTGAATATTGCCGAAAGAGTCCAAAAAGGGTTTAACATTTCGGCGTCTTTTGAAAATACAGCCGTATTTCCGGTAATAGTAACTCAAATGATAGCCACCGGGGAGGCAACCGGGAAATTGGATGAAGTACTTTTAAAGGTGGCCAGTTATTTTTCGACTGAGGCCGAACAGGCGGTGGCGTCGCTCACGGCGGCCATTGAACCATTGATCATGATGGTTTTAGGTATCGGGGTGGGATTTCTGGTGGTGGCGGTGGTAATGCCGATTTATAATTTGACAAGTTCCTTTTAATAGTTTTTAATTAAGTTATGAAAAGAATAAAAAATGCAGTAAGTACTGGTTTCACCTTGGTGGAACTCTTAATAGTTATAGCTTTAATTGCCATTTTGTCAGTGGCGGTGTTGGCGACGATTAACCCAATTGAGCAGACTAATAAAGCTCGGGATGCTAAGTTTAAGAATGATGCGGCCGAGGTATTGTCGGCCTATGAGAGGTATTTTGCTTCACAAAATAATTATCCCTGGAATTCGGTTAGTCTGGGAGTGGGCACGACAGTGGATTCAGGAACGAAGATTGCGGTGGGAGGCACTGATCCGCTGTTTGGAGTTCTGGGAGCGGGTGGGGTTGGAACCACGAATGGCGAGCTGATCAAGACTTCGGAACTTAAAACTTCGTTTGTAGGCAAAGAACCTTTTACGACGGCTGTGGCTGGAGTTGACCGGTTGTATGTGTATCACAACGGGTCGGATTCAAACTATGTTTGTTTTGTACCTAAGGCTAAAGCTAATCGGTCCGGTAGTGTGGCGGCTAATTTAAAATGCATGAATCCGGCTTCTGGGGCTAGTGCTGCTTTATATAACCTGGGGGGTAATGCAGGTCTTTGTATCGCTATGACTGAAACGAATTGGACAACGACGGCTGATTTATTGCCGGCGGCGACAAGGGCTAATCTTTTGTGTGTACCAGAGGGAAATATCTAATTTAGATCTGGTTTTTGGAACCCCCGCTGTGGCGGGGGTTTTTTAGTTTAAAATAAAGTGTGGGAATGTTTTTGGGAATAATGATTTTTGTTTTGGGATTGGCGGTGGGGAGTTTTATTAATATGATGGTGTATCGGACGGCGGTAAAATACAGATTGCTTCGTCGTCCGCCACGGCGGATTCCTCGCAATGACTTTGGTGGTCGGTCCTTTTGTGATTATTGCGGGAAACAGCTGAAGTGGTATGAAAATATACCGGTATTGTCGTGGGTAATGCAGAAAGGAAAAACAAGATGTTGCGATAATCCCCTGCCCCGGGAATATCCGGTAATAGAAATAATGACTGGGTTATTATTTCTATTAAATTACGAATTACGAATTACGTCCACAGGATTTCGCATGGCTCAAAATTACGAATTAATAATGTATTTATTAATTACCTCTTTGTTGATTTTTTCTTTGGTGTTTGATTTGAAATACATGATTTTGCCGGATATGGCTAATTATTTGTTAATAGGATTGGCTTTGGCGATGTTGGTTGGTCGGGAAAACTATTGGGTGTATTTATTGTCAGGGGTGGGAAGCGGGAGTTTCTTTTTTATCCTGAATAGAATCAGGATTCGGGGATCAGAGGCAATGGGGATGGGCGATGTTAAATATGCCATATTTTCCGGTCTTTTTTTGGGATTTCCCAAAGTGGTGGTAGCTGGCTATTTGGCCTTTGTGGTTGGGGCGTTGGTATCGGTAATACTTTTGATATTGAAAAAAAATAAAAAGACTGACCCGATTCCTTTTGGGCCGTTTTTGATTTTGGGGACAGGAGTGGCTTTTGGATGGGGAGAAAAGATAATTAATATGGTAAATTTATTTAGATGAAGAAAAAATGGATGGGTTCCCGCGTCCGCGGGAATAACGCTTTTACTTTGGTGGAAATTTTAATTGTTATGGCAATCTTGGTGGTTATGATAGTGATGGCTGTTGGGATATTTAATTCAGCGGGAGTGTTTAATAAAGCTCGGGATGCTAGGAGGAAAAAGGATATAGGGCGAATTAAAGTAGCTTTTGAGGAGTATTACAGTGATAAGGGCTGTTACCCGTCTGTTGGAATTGGCTCATCACTAATGGATCAATTAAATTGTGGCAGTAGGATTGTTTTTAATCCCTGGTTGTCACCTTGGCAATGTGATCCTGGCAGGATTCCATACCAAATTGTGGTGGAAACACCTTTTCCAGTAATAATTGATAATTGTTCGAAGTGGTTTAAAATATTAACCAAATTGGAAAACCAAAGTGATACTGATATCCCTCCGGGTTGGAATCAGGGTGCAGGTTGGGAATATCGAACATTAGGAGGAAATTCGACGGCAGAAACGGCGAATTTCGGAGTGTCGAGTCCTAACGTAGTCTGGAGTGATTATCGTGCCAATCCGGAATGTGCCGCTTATGGCGGATGTTATTATCAGCCGGGTGTTGAGATCTGTAACGCGATTGCTGGTTGTGTCGGACCGAATTGTTATCTGGGCATTTGTAAGAGCTCCTGCCTGGTTTCTTGTTGCGGAGAGGGATGTAAGTAAAATTTCTAATTTCTAATTTCTAATTTAAGTGTGATAGATTTAAATAAATAATGAAGGGAAAATATATAGGTTCCCGCTTTTGCGGGAACAGGGGTTTTACTTTAGTAGAATTGTTGATTGTGGTGGCCATAATGATGATTTTGGTGACAATTACCGTGTCGCAGTTTCAGACGGCCAAGAAAAAAGCCAACGATGTGGCTAGAAAGTCGGATTTAAACGGGGTAGCCAAGGCATTGCAGATGTATTTTACCGATTATGGTATATTCCCGGCGGCTAATCCGGCTGGAAAAATTATGATAGGAGGCGCGGCCATAGATTGGGGGAGTGAGTTTAATGATGGAGGTTATGTGTATATGAAGATATTACCCCGGGAAAACAAAATTGGGGCGCCGCCTTATTGCTATAAAACCGATACTTATAAAAAGAAATACGCTCTGTTGGCGATGTTGGAAAATACCGTCGATAAAGAATGCCTAAACCCCGTGACTTACGATTGCGGCGGCAGTACTAATTCTTATTGTTTTGCCTATGTTTCCCCGAATACTAGTTTAGATGCTGATGGTAATTTACAATAGTATATATATAGGTCCCCGCGTGCGCGGGGATAGTGGTTTTTCGCTGGTGGAACTGTTGGTGGTGATTAGCATTATTGCAGTAATTTCGGCAATAACTTTGCCAAATTTTATGGGAGCGCGGGAGAGGGCGCGCGATGCCCAAAGAGTGAGTGATATGAATGCCATTAAAAATTCCTTGAGACTGTACTACAACGACAACCAGGCGTATCCCACAGGAATCGGAGGAACTTTGGGGGTGGGAATGACGGCTTATATGCCCTCAATTATGAATTTGGGCTATACTTATACTTATGAACAAATCAATAATGGCGATGGTTTTAATTTGCGTTTGAATTTAGAATCGGGAGCGGGCGATGATGATGTGAATTCACAGAAGAAGTGTGGGATTGGAGTAACAACTGATAAATTATATGTTGTTTGCGCAAATTAAATATGAACAAAAAAATAGGTTCCCGCTTTCCTGCCTGCCGGCAGGCACGGCGCGGGAATGAAGCTTTTACGTTGTTTGAATTGTTAGTCAGTATCTCGATTATTGCTATTTTAGTAGCGATTGCGACTATGTCTTATTCTTCGGTTCAAAAAAAGGCCAGAGACAGCCGGCGGATTTCTGATATGGGATCGATCCAGAAGGCGGCGGAGCAATATTATTCGCAAAATAGTTATGTTTATCCGGCGACCACGGGTGCATTTGTGACCAGTGGAGTAATGCAGCTTTGGCCGACTGATCCAAAAGGGGTGGGGGGGACATCTTATGTTTACAATATTGCGACCACCTACTGCGCTTGCGCAGCAACCGAGGATTTAACGTTGGGGAATTCGTCAACGAATACTTGTAGTTTTGTGGCCAGTGGGCGTTTTTACTGTGTTAAAAGTCAACAATAAGTTAATTACGAATTAATAATTACGAATTACGAATTGAAAAAAGAAATAAAATCAAATATAGGTTCCCGCTTTCGCGGGAATGACGCTTTTAGTTTAATTGAATTGATCGTAGTGATAACGATAATCATGGTGGTTTCGGTGGTTGGGGTGGTCAGTTTTTCCGGAGTCAATATGAAATCCCGGGATTCCAGACGGCAAAGCGATTTAGAAAGAGTGAGATTGGCGTTGGAGGCAATGCGGCAGACAGGAACGACATATCCAAGCGTCATTACCTCTTTGACACCGAATTATATTCAGGCTATACCCTCTGGCCCCAAAGGAGATACTTATAGTTATTTGATTGTTGTTGGCAGTAACAACTATAAATATACTTTGGATGCTAAGATGGAGGATTTGGGGTCGACTAATGGAAGTTATGGGGCGGGTTGCGGAGGGACGTGCAACTATCGGGTGACAAACCCATAAGCAGGGCCAATAATCAATTATCAAAACTCAATTATCAATTAATTTGTAAATTATAATTAGTGAAAATTAGCTTCGGTTTCACTTTTATTGAATTGATGGTAGTGATAACTATCGGGATGATGGTTATGGGAACGGGGATGGTATTTTTTAACCGTTTTAATGAACGGCAGAAACTGAAATCAGTACAAGAAGAAGTGGTATCCAATTTACGCTTGGCTCAGAATTTTGCCAAAAGCCGGCAAAGACCGGCTGGCGGCAGTGAGAATGTGGTGTATGTTGAAGTCAGGGTAATCAGTGGCAACTTGGTGGCCGGAATAAATGGAGTAGGGACAACTTATTTTAGTCAAAAACTGGTAAATACCGGGATTGGAGTGACTTTGTCTCCGGCGGTTTTATATTATTGGGGAGGTAATGGTCAGCTGGCGACAAACGTAAGCGGGTCTTTGTATGGAGCCGGGGCAACGGCTACAGTAATTATTAGATCTTCCAAAGAAGTATCGGGTTACAGTAGTTTAACGATTGACGCTTTGGGATCAATCTCATCCGGTGTCTATGTCGAAGAATAGAGGTCAGGGAATTATTGAAGGGGTGTTTGCCTTGGGAGTTTTGGGTTTGGTTTTATCCGGAGTAGTGGTACTGATAGTGATGACCATGAGTAACAAAAAAAGTAATTTTGACCGGAGAAAAGCAACGGAATTGGGAACGATAGTGATAGAAGAATTGATTTCCCAGAGTCAAAACGATGTTGATAATTTTTGGAATCTAACAAGCAGCAGCGATAATACCCGCGCTGGTTTTGATGGATATAAGTACAGTATCGGAATGACCAATATTACCACCAACGGCTGCGGGGTGGGAAAAACTGATTGTGCCGAGGCGGTGATTGAGGTTGGCTATTCGGGGAGAAGTCCACAAAGTGTTTATTTAAATCGGTTTTTTAGCAGGCAATGAAAGGCTTTACCTTGGTGGAAATTTTGGTGACGGTGGGAATAATTGGGGTGTTAGTAGTGTCAGTGACGGGAATATTGGGCAGTTTTTTTAAGGCCAAAACGAGCGCTGAAACAACAGGAATGGTTCAGGCGGAGGCGGCCAAGGTGATGGAGAAGTTAAAGGCAAATGTGTTAGAAGCCAAAGGGGGGATAAACTGTTTTACCGGAGTGGGTGAAACGGCAATTGTGTTTGAGACCAAAAACGGCGATCAAACAACATTGTTTTGTAATCAGTCTGCCAACAAAATTGCTTCACAGTCAGCTCAGGGAACTTATAATTTACTGGGAGGGGGGGTATCTATTTTTGATTGTTCTGAATTTATAAACTGCACCACTTTACCTTCAACGGAAATATCCCTTATTAATTTTAAGTTTTCTTTAGGAGTTACCGGAGGTGACGGTGGGGGCAATTCCTGGACTTTTGAAACCAAGGTGGCGGTGAGAAAATAGAGAAAATGATATAATAAATTATGTTGCCTCAGTCGGTAAAATCAGTACTTTGGTCCTACGATACTAATATAATTGACATTGTGGCGGATCGAAAGTTAATTGTTTCTCAAGTTTTAAACTTTGGTAGTAAAGAGGCAACGGATTGGGCGATGTCTAATTATGGCAAAATGGGAATAAGAGAGGTAGCATTGTCAATCCCTCGGGGCAGATGGAACAAAAAATCTTTGGCTTTTTGGTCACTGGTATTAAATTTTCCGTTAGATTCTGTAAAAAGTTGAAGTTGTATACTAGATTTATGGATGCAGACTTAACCAAAGCTAGAGATATTATCCGCCACAACCCCGGCCTTATTTGGTACACCAAAAACTATGACCATCTCTCGCCTGAAGCCATTACTGAGGCGATTCTTAATTGCGGTTCTTGGGATAATTTTCAAGAACTCCGTACTTTGCTGGGGACGAAAGTTTTAGCAGATATTTTTAGTAAACTTGCTTTACAAAAACGCGGCAATCTTCACTATTTAGCAAAAAATTATTTTACTTACTATTTTGCCAAATATGTATCCTAATATTCTTGTCAAAACCCAAACTGATCTTTTACCTCTGGTAAAAATTTTTTCTTCCTCTTTTTACCTGGTTGGTGGTACTGCCCTGGCTTTACAATTAGGTCATCGACGATCAATTGACTTTGACCTTTTTACCGATAAATCATTTGATAGCCTACGGATTCGTTCTGATATTAAACAGGGCCATACAATTAATCGCATCTTGATTGAAACGAGAACAGAATTTACTTTATTAGTTGACAACGTCAAAATGACCTTTTACGGTTACCCATATCCGATTGAACATCAAGTTAATTTTAATGACATTATTTCTTTACCCGACCCTTTGACTATCGCGGCTATGAAAGCTTTTGCCCTCGGACGCCGCGCTAAATGGAAAGATTATGTTGATCTTTTCTTTATTTTTCAATCTTTTTCCTTAAAAGAACTTATTGTCAAAGCCATTTCCATTTATAAAAACGAATTTGATGAAAAACTTTTTCGGGAACAGCTTGCCTATTACCAAGACCTTGATTATTCCGAATCGGTTGAATATTTGCCCGGCTTTGACGTTGATGATGAAACGATTAGACAAAAACTTATTGCCGTCAGTTTATCTTAAGCTGATAAAGTTGGGGGAAAATAAGTATTGAGTATGTATCTTTTTCTGTAAGATTTCAAGATTGGGGTTATTGACATAGTAGTATAAAAGTATTATCATATTTCACAATTAGTATGTTTTATCTATTAATTGTGAAATAAGTATGAACAGGATTAGTAATTTATCGAAGTTAACCTCTGCCAGTTTTTTTGACAAAAATACTCTGAAAGAGGTAATTGGGGGTAGTGATGATGCTGTTTCGGCAAATGTTGCCCGGTGGATAGATAGCGGGAGGTTGATTCAATTAAAAAAAGGAATATATGTAACTCGGGAATATTATTCGCAATGTGGTGACAAACAGAGTTATAGTGAATTTGTAGCCAATATTCTTAAAAAACCGTCGTATTTGAGCGGAGAATATGTCCTGCAAAAATATGGAATATTGTCCGAAGCGGTGTTCTCGATAACTTCGGTCACCCGAAAAAAGACTAGGGTTTACAACAATAAATTAGGTGTTTTTTTATATTCAAACATAAAAGATAAATTGTTTATTGGTTTTAATATTGTTTCTAAATCCGGATATGAAATAAAAGAGGCGACAAAAACGAAGGCTTTGTTTGATTATTTATATTTTAGATTGTGGAGAGTGCCGGAAATTAACCAAGAAGTTATCGATTCTTTCAGGCTAAATTTAGAGGATTTAACAGTGAGCGATTTTGAAAATTTGAAATATTTAGTGGAGCTTTCGGGGATGGGGAAATTTACTAATTTAGTAGTTTACCTTAAGGAGACAATGAAGTGATTATTGAAGAAATGAGATCGCTTTTAAATAAACAAGGGATTCAGAATAAGTCGAATTTGTATATCAGGAGTTTGCTAAAAGAGTTTTTACAAATATATGTTCTTAATTTTATTTATTTAAACCAAATTTATAATAAGGTGTTTGTGTTTACCGGCGGAACTTGTTTGCGACATTGTTTTGGTTTAAATCGACTGTCTGAGGATCTGGATTTTGATCTAAAAAAACCGGTTGACGTGACTATTTTGAAAAAGACAGTTGAAACTTATTTTAAAACCGAGTTTATGTATAACGGTTTAGCGGTGTCTGTATTGCAAAAAGGTTGGCAATTGCTTCTAAAGTTTCCGGTATTGAGAGATTTAGGTTTGGCGACACCGGCCGAAAGTGATCTCTTATATGTAAAGATTGATTTATCGCCGATGGTTTCAGAAATATATGGTGAACTTACGACTCTGAGAAATATTAACAATTTTAACTATTTGGTGACACACTACGACCTGCCTTCATTGATGGCTAGCAAAATCGCCACTATTTTAACAAGACAGAGGTTGTTGGGAAAAGAAAATATTAGGGTAATTAAAGGTAGAGATTATTTTGATTTATTGTGGTTTTTAGATAAAAAAGTATATCCCAATATAAATCGATTAAATGATTTGTTAAAAAGTTCTTATTCGATAGGTCAGTTGATTAGTTTAATTGATGACAAGGTGGAAATGGCAACGACAGTCAGTAAACAATATTTTAAACAAGACTTATTGCCGTTTATCGATAATCCCCTGCTTTTGGATGGGTATGTGGAAAACTTTTATAATAATTATAATCAAAGTAAGAAGTATTTGAGCGGATAATTTTAGATAAGTATCTAGTATGTATCTTTTTCTAGAGGATTTTAGGGTTGACATTAAGGTAATATTAATCCATACTTGTTTCATTAATTACAGTTATTTAAGTAATAAATGAAATGGCTATATCAAGTTTAAGTATTAGAAAAATTTTACTGGAAAGTAATACCAGAGTATTTTCTGCTCGCGAATTAGGTGAATTATTGAATTTATCTTCAAGGCAATCCCTTTATTATTTGGAAAAAGGATTGAAAGAGGGTTTGTTTAGTCAAATAAAACGAGGTCTTTATTCTCTAAAGAATGATTTACCGTCAGAACTGGAAATTGCCAATCGATTGTATCGACCTTCCTATGTCTCTTTTGAGTATGCTTTGGCTTATTATAATCTAGTTCCGGAAATGGTTTACAAAGTTACTTCCGCCACCACTAAAACGACGCGGGAATTTGTAACCAGTGACAAAACATATAGCTATTCGACAATTAAACCGGAGGCTTACACCGGTTATGAATTAAAGATTATAGATGAAAAAAGGTTTTTGATGGCTGAAGTGGAAAAGGCGGTGATCGATTATTTGTATCTGGTGTCACTTAATAAAAGAGCTTGGTTGGAGAGATTGGATTTATCGTCGGTGAATAAAAAAAAGATTCAGTTTTATGCTAATTTATTTAACAATAAATCTTTAATAAAATTAATTAATAAATATGCTTAGTCTGTCTTTTTTACAAAAAACATCGGTTAAATTTCAAACTTCGGAATTAAATATCAGACGGGAATATGTCCAACATTTATTGTTAAGTTACTTATACCAAAAGAAGCAGTCAAGTAATTTGTATTTTAAAGGAGGAACAGCCTTAAGAATTCTTTATCGAAGTCCTCGTTTTTCAGAAGATCTTGATTTCGATACCACAGTGCATAAACTTCAGACTTGGGAACAGGTTATAGAGGATGTTTTGGTGGATATATCGAGAGAAGGGATCGGAGTAGAAATTGAAGAAAGTAAAACTACCAGTGGTGGATATTTAGGAATCGTGATTTTGAGCCATGTTGGTGATCCGATAAAAATTCACTTTGAAATATCTTTTCGAAAAGATATGGTTGAAGGTGAGGCGTTTACAGTTGAAAGTGATTTTACCGCCCCATATTTTATTAAGAGTTTGGCGACGGCGAATTTGGTTGATAGTAAAGTGGCAGCGTTACTGGATAGACAGAAAGCCCGTGATTTTTATGATCTATATTTTATGCTTCGGGCCAACCTATTGTCTCCCAACCAAAAGAAACAATTGGTAAAAGTCAGACAATTGTTAAATAAGAAGGAAATTAATTTCGAGACAGAGTTGGCTTTGTTTCTGCCGAGAAGTCAGGCGATGATGGTTCGCGACTTAAAAAAAAGTCTTTTAGGGGAGATAGGTAGAAATATGTAGTAGGGTTATTAATAAGTAATTAGTATGTATCTTTTTCGATAGGATTTTAGAATCTGTTCTTTCTTGACAATATTGTATATAATAGTTACAGTTATATATCAATAAAGGTGTATATTTACCCATGAAAACTACAATTTTAACCGAAAAGGATACTAACTTAATCGAGCAGATAATCCTAAAATACGGCCGAATTGTGGGTATTGATGATCTAATGACTATTTTTAGAATTGAGTATTCAAATTTGTCGGCTCATAATCGTATCCAAAAACTAACCAAGGCCGGTTGGTTGAAACGAATTAAGCGGGGATTATATCTGGTTATTGAAAACTTAAGCTCTCGTTTCCAAAACGATAATTCGCTAATGCTTATCGCCAATGCTTTAAATAAGAGTTCTTATATTAGTCTTTCCTATGCTCTTAATTATTATCATATGTTTGACCAATATTCTAAGACTATTGTGTCAGTGACTACTGCCGATTCCAAGAAATACATTTTTGATGATTTTGTCTTTAAATTTGCCAAAGTTAAAGAGAATATGTTTTTTGGTTTTTCCCAAAAGATAGAGGCCGGAAAAATAGTAAGAATTGCCGATGTTGAAAAAGCTTTGATTGATTATCTATATCTGGATAAGAGTTATACTTCGGCCAGTGTAGTTTTTGAAAAATTAAGAGAGTATCAGGAAAGTTTGGATTTAAATAAGTTACAGAATTATGCTTTAAGATCTGATATGACGATCAGACGCAAAATTGGTTTTTTTCTCGATCAGTTGGGGGTAAATACCCAAGGGCTTTACCGAATATTGGCGGAAAATAAAGGCTTATCCCGATTCACGAAGGAATCAAAGACATTTAATGCTAAGTGGCGAATTTACTATGATAATCGAATTATTGGATAAAGTTACCTTAACTCTTCTTAACCGTCAACTTAAGTATCCTTTAGCTATCGCCGAAAAGGATTATTTTTTGGCACTGGTGTGTAAGATAATCTATGGTTCAGTGTTAAAAACAAAGTTAATATTTAAGGGTGGTACCGCTTTGTATCACACCTATTTGCCGCAGTTTAGGTTTTCAGAAGATTTGGACTTTTCGACTAATCGGGCGGGAATTGATCTTGAGGAGGTGAAGTCGGTTCTATGTTTCTGATGCTACCTATAAAATTGAAAGATTGTTGTATACCGGTCCCCTGGCCCAGCCAAATTCACTTAAGGTAGAAATTGATTTTCTTCAGAATGTTGTTTTGCCTCCCAGGGAAATGATTTATCACAATCAATATGGGGTGGAAGCCAAAGTGATGGTTATGGATATTGCTGAAATTGTAGCCGAAAAAATTCGGGCTATGAATGACAGAGTTAGATACCGTGATTTTTACGATTTTTCAATGATCAATAAGAAACTGGCGATAGATTTGGACGAAGTGATTAGGTTGGTTAAAAAGAAAGAAATCAGGAAACCGGTTAGTTCCCGGAATATCAAAAGTAATTGGCGATTAGCGAAGGGTGACAAGCAAAATGAGCTTCAATCAATTTACTTTTCCGAAGGCTTGAATGACGAAGAAATTGATAGTTATCTGTCAGGGTTAAATTTTGCCGAAATTAGGAAATAGACGGAGTAGGTTACGATACATATGAGACTATTGAGCGGTTCGGTTTCGGGAAATATAGGTATTGAGTATGTATATTTTTCTATAGGATTTTAGGTAGTTGAAAATACCCACAGTGGTGGTATAATTTCTTAATATTATAGGGTAAATGGCAAATCAGAAGTTAATATGAAACAGGAAAGAAGAAGAGAGTTTCCATATTGGGCATTTGGTCAAGAGAAACCGGTGGTTGTCAAACCTATTTGTCCTGAGCGGGTAAGCACCAGGGAATTTCCGGGAATGTCACCTTCGCAGACAGTGGGTAATGCTTTAATGGATTTAATGGGCGGCGATAGAGGCGATGAGATAAAAACAAAGTTGGGGCGGTGGGTAAAAAGCAACGGAAGGTTGGGTTTTGGTAGTTATCGGGAAGAAAAAAAAGGGGTGGTGGAGTGGTTTGACGCAGTGGCAAGAAAGGCATTGGTTGATGAGCATAGACTGGAGATACAAAGACTTAAAAGAAGGGTGAATGGGACTGATGAAGTGGTAAATTTAGGGTATGGATTGACCGGTGGGAAAAGAGAATATTTTGCTTTGGTGGATAAGATTGAAAACGGCTGGTGGAAATTAAGATGCCGGGGAATAGAGGAAATAAAAGTTGATGTTTTGCATCCAGAGCAAAGTAAAATAAAAAAAGGCGATAGAATAAAAAAGAGAGATGAATATTGGGGAGTATCACCAACAGGACCAGAGCTTCCCTTCGACAGGGCCATGGATCGTCTTTCAAGTGGTAAACTTGGAAAGGCTTTTGCAGCGGTGACGGGGATTACTTTGTTGGTTGGAGCAACTGAAGTTGCTTGTACCAGGGTCCAGCCGCTAATTTTGCCGTCGGAGACGGCTCCGGTGCCAGGCGGAATTTCAACTGCGGTGTCGGTAACGGAGACAATGGTGGCTCCAGCAGTGACATCGGAATACGGGGCACCGCCGATTGATCTTAATCCGACAATAACTGATCCGGAAACTCAAACGAAATATGATAGCGGTGATTATAGTCGAGGAGAAAAGGATATTGCTAATTGGGTCAATTTATGGGCAAAAATGATGGTGGTGCAGCAGCAGGAAATTGGCGGGCCGGGGAATAGTTTGGCCAAAGTTCCATTGCCCGGAAGTGGAGCAAATGTGGTTTGTGTGGATACCAAAGGCAAAGGAAATTATGCGGGGCAATTATTGTGCCCGCCACTGGATTTAGTAAACGGTGGTTTAAGACAATTACCAACCGAGGGGCAGGAGGATCCGGTTGGAGATCGGCCGCTTTTTGTCACCGTTGGACCAAACGAAGAGCTAACTACCGTGGGGGAAGGGAGTCAACTGGTCTATCAAGTGGCGGACAAAAATACCGGTAGGGCCTTAAGATACGTGGACCCGAAGACAGGAAAGATAACGGATGGGGAATATAAGGTGGCCGCTGATCTAACGGAAATGGTGAAGATTGAACAAAATGCGGAAGCTTTTTTAAATATGCCGGAGCGGGAGTATCGGGATTGGGTGAATCAAAACGCTTTTATTCCTGACCAGACATATAATGAATCAACGTATATCTTTCCAATTGGTATTGATGGACATTCATTGGCTGAAAAGATGGGAGTAAGGGATCGCACTTTGGGTTTGATGCAAGTAGGAACTAGTGAATATCGGTCCGGTGATTCTTTGATCGGTACATCTTTACACAGTTCTTGGCAGGGGATTTATCTTGGCGGGCGGCAGGTAAATTATGATGCTGAAACACGGGTTACCATTTCCTTTTTTGGAGTGGAAATCGGCGGGAATAGGGTGGTACTGCCGGTGGTTACCGGTTATGAGGGCATAAATGACGCCAGTTTTACCTCAATAGCAATGACTTCTTCGTCAAGGAGCACTACTTATGTGCCCGGATCTCTTCAGAGCGAGTTGGTGTCGTTTGATCAATTGCAGGGCAAGCTGGCAGAAAACGAGGGGAAAATAGTTGTTTTTGGATTAATATATGGATCTAGCGATTCGCAAATCCGATGGATGCACACACACATTACCCCACTAAATAAATGTTTTAATGCTTTGTTGTACACGGATGGAGGTGAGATAAGAAATGGAAATTTGACGCAACTTTTTTTGGATTATTACGGAAGGAATATTATAGCCGAAAAAATTGCAGAGGTGATACCTGATATTTCTTCAAATGAAAATTATTTCGTTTCGGATTTTGTGTCATTTAACTTTTTTCATGGCGGGGCAACTTTCTCCTTAGGAAAGTAGTTTGATTTGGGATAGTTTATTGTATAGACTGGGTGGATGACTAAGCGGTGTTTTTGGTTGATATTATTGATCCTGATTTGGCTTTTTGGTTGGGTTCGGATTCCGAGTTTTGCCACATTGCGGTGTAATGGTAGTGGACCCTTTGAAAGTACGTCCGTCACTTGCACATGGAACCCGTTGACTTCTCAATGTATAACGATAAGCACTACTCAGAGTGGGACTTCTGTGTGTGCTTTTTGGGCAGAATGTAACGGCGGTTGTTGTCATCTTAGTAGGTGTATTTCAAAGTGTAGTGATACTTGTACCCAACTCGCTTGTGGGGCGGAATATACTTTTGCAACTTCAGGGTGTTGGACCTGCGATGATGCGGTGTGTATAAATTCAACTATTTCCTGCAGCCAGAACTGCGGTAGCACTACAGAAAGTTGTACTTGTTCGACCTTGTGTGACAACGTATTAAGTTGGACGAATACTGTGGCTTGCAAGGAATGTGTGGTTTGTAGCCCAAGGTGCGGGCAGGCGTTGGATTGTGGGGGAAATTGCAGCAATGCCGATAATGGGGCGCCGGCGGCGCCGGCAATTGTGTCGCCGATTGGGACTTTAGCGAATCCGGTAGTGGTTTCACCGGGAACGACGGCGACGTTGGTGTGGAATAGCGTGCCGGCGTTGACCGATTATTATGAGGCTCAAGTATTGGACGCCGGCAATAGTGTGGCCTGGACGGGAACAACTACTTCGACATCAATCAGAACCGGTTCGTTAATTATGGGAAGCGCGTATTCCTGGCGGGTGAGGGCGGTGAACACCACTTGCGGGACAGATATTGGTGGTTGGTCGAGTCGGGGGTATTTTAGGCTGAATAGTATTCCTTCGGTAAGTATCGTGGTTTTGAAAAACTCAAGCGGAACGGTAGTGTCCTGGGACGCGGGGAATCGGAATCAAATATGCAAGCCGGTTTTTTATAGTGATCCCCTGCCCCGCCGGGTTCGTTTTGAGGCGAGGGTGACTGACGATGACGGAGCTGACCAAATTCAAACAGTCCAAATGAGGTGGAATGGAAATATTTATAACCTAAGTTTGGGTACCAGCGCGGGGGTTGGGTTGACGGCCAGTGTGACGGTTGATTTTAGCAGTGGGAATAATAGCGCTTCGACTTACCCTTTGGCATTTTTAGCTGAAGACATCTATTCCAGTTCGGGGTGGGTGGATAGTATCTATTCCTGGAAAGTGTGGGATTGTTTAGTGCCGGTGTCGGGAAAACTTTATGACGGATCGGCGGGACAGGCCTGCAATAATACCGGATTTACAGTGACGGCCGGCAGTAATCTGAATTTTAATTCTTTGATTTTTACCAATATGTCCGGGGGTAATGACGTGACGGTGAATGTGTCGACACCGGCCAGTTTTAGCGGCGGCGATTTGATCTGGAGTCAAAGTTATTTGCCGATTTTTAATGGCGGGAATGTGGCCAATCCCGATGGGGATATCAGCGGCAGCGGCCGTTTTACCCGATGGATTGATCTTGGCGTTGGCACCACCTATTGTCCCGGCAGCAGTCAGTTTAGCGTTAGCAGTAAAGTATCGGCCTATTCCACCAATGAATCCAGTCGAATTGATTTTTCTTTTATCCGGGATCAGGAAAACTGGTTTCAGGTTTGGGGCGGCGGAGTGAAGGCGCGAAGCGGAATCAGAAGCGGAGTGCCGGTAACGGCATCGTCGACTCTGACAATAGATAATGCCGGAATCGGAGGGTCAAATAATAGTGTCGTGGCCTCGACAACTTACTATAATACCAATGGCTGGAATGATGCGTCTCAATATGGCTGGCCTAATAATTGGCGGATTGTCGACAATATTGTGGCGGATGAGGGTTATAATTATCAGTATTTATATAGCCGGTATTTTCTAAATCATGGCCAAGGGGTAACCAATACCAGTATTGCCGGGGCCGGCAGTACCGGAGTAGTGTTTGTTGATGGAGGTTTAACCGTCAGCAGTAATGTGGCAGTACCGGCGGGAAAGTTTTTGATGGTGATAGTCAGCGGTGGTATTACGGTTGAGGCCGGAGTTAATCAGCTGGATGGAATTTATGTGGCTGACGGAGGGATAAACATCGGTGGAAACAGTAATACGCAGCTAGTGGTAAATGGGATTTTATATTCAGTGAAGGAGAAGAATGTGAGGATAAACAGGAGTTATACGGTTAAGGAAGATAATAATGCCAGTCCGGCAGTGGCGGTCAAGTATCGGCCGGATTTTATTTTTAATATGCCGGGAAAATTAACTAAATTATTATCGGGGTGGAGAGAATATTAAGCACAAATGATCAATGATCAACACTCAACACTCAATGAAATTATCAAATCCCAATTATCAATTTTCAATTAATAAGAATGGAATTTGACTTGGAAGAACGGACGGCAAAATTGGGAGAGACGGTGATTGATTTGGTAAAAACAATGAAATTGAGCCCGATAAATTCGAGAATAATTAATCAGTTAGTTGGTTCTACTGGATCAATTGGGGCAAATTATTGTGAGGCGACAGAATCAGAAAGCAAGAAAGATTTTATTCATAAAATGGGTATTGCCAGAAAAGAAATAAAAGAGACATTGCATTGGTTGAGACTATTGGCAAGAGCTGAAAATGATAGTAAAGAGAAGATACGGGAGGTGTATAGTGAAACAAAGCAAATACTTTTGATTTTCTCTAAAATAATTAGGAGTTCAAAATTGAAAATTTAGACATTATGAAATTGATTGATAATTGGTTATTGAGTGTTGATAATTCCCCTAAAAGGGGGCAGGTGGCAATTATTGTGTTGCTAGTTTCGGCGGTGATGCTGACCATGGGATTATCAATGGCCAAAAGAGCGGTAGTGGAAACGAAAATTGACATCAACGATGAACTTTTGAAAAAAGCCTTTAATGCGGCTGAATCGGGAGTAGATTATTATTTAGGGACAGGGGGAACAGGTTATGCATCTCCGGACCAGGTGTCGACAGCGGACATTAGGGCGACGGAAATAAGTGTCGGCAGTACCCGAATTGACTTTGGGGAATATACCCCCAAGGGAGGAGTTGAATTTTTTTGGCTGGTAAATCATGATGCCAATGGTAACATCGGGACAACCTATTATAGCGGCGCCAGTGTCAGTGTTTGCGGAGTGGGTTTTACCGGATCGGCGACAATTGATTATTTTTACAAAAGCGGAGTTAATTTCAAACTAAGACGGGATTTGCTTGATTTTGGCGGCGGTGGTTGCAGAACTGTGGCGACACCACCCTCGCCATTATTAATCGCAGTAACGCCGGTGGTTAACGGGGGGAAATTTTATGCTTTAGGGCTTCCCGGAACTTCTTTTGTATCCCAAGGGACTGACATAACTTCGATAGGTAGGGCAGGAGGGGCGGAGGCCGGGGCGGAGGCAACCAGGGTGGAAAAAAGTATTGTGATTCGAAAGCGTTATTCGGTGCCGTCGTTTTTATTAACCGGAGTGGTGGCCGAGGGGTCGGTGTTAAGCGACTAGGTTCGGTTCGACTAAAAGCAATATTTTAAATTCAAAATTTTTTCTCCCCAATCAGTTGGATATTCTTTTATTAATTTCCTTCCCAACACCATTGCAATAATGTGATTGGCATTGTCATGGGCAAAAACTGATGCTTGTTTAATACTCCTCATTTTTTCTTGTTTTAAAATTTTCTCAAGATATTTTTTATCACTGTTATCTATATTTATCGCATGTCGGGGAAATATTTTCTTTGAAACCTCATGTTCAACACAAAAAGCGAATACCTCCTCCAAATGCGACGGGGGCGGCTCAATTTCACCTATTTTAGATTTTCCTTTTAAAAAACTAACCACCTTAAACTTATTTGTTCTAAATTCATCCCAGTAACTCCGACAATAAATGTGGGCAAATTCATGGATAATTGTCGCCGTAAAACTATCTTCAGTATTATAAATACTGTTTTTTATTTTTTTCTGTGTATTTATAAAAACAGTCGGCAAACTTCCAATAATGGAATAATTCCACCGCAAACTAGGCGGCAAATAACTGATTACCTCAGGATCAGACCAGGCGCTCCAACCTTTTCGGTCATACTCTGAAAATTTTAGTTTATGTGGTATTTTGTTTCTTTCCCAAATGTTTTTATTTCTTACCCATAAATATAAATATTCCGAGTCAAAAGAAATCACATTAACTTCAGAGATCAGTTTTTTGTTGGTAAAAAAAGTGTCTAGTTTTTCGTCCCAGACTAAGTTCAAAGATTTTTCTATCAGATCAAAATCTCTAATGGTTCCGTAATATTTCCAAATCATTTAATTACCCACCGGTCGACAATAAGTTGCCGGTCTACAATTTGGCTTACAGTAAGGCCCACAATATGGCATACAATCCGGAGGACATGTTGGGTTCATAGAATGTCCAGTTTCATCAAAAGTCACTCGTGGACTCACCAGTATTATTTCTGGTTTTTCACCAGGTTCTGTTTTTTTCTTTTCTTGTTTTAGCATATATATTTAAATTATTAACACCATTGACCTGTATTTGGATTATATGAACATCTTGATGTTTTTCCATAATAAGATCCAGTTTCGGCCTTAGCAACTACCCGGCAATCACCACAAGCATAACGATACTCACATCCGTTGCATCCATTAATCTTATCTTTTGTAATTCCCCAAAAACTTTCTAATTTCTCTGATTCCAAACATTCTGCCATAGGAACACCACTTTCTGCTAATAAAGTTTTGTCCATTATGCACGGAGTAATAGCCAAATCAGCTCTAACTGCAACTTTCCCCCCCCAACATGGATTAAATTTCCGATTATTTTGAAACTCTTCTCTACTTGTCGTAAAAGAAGGTTTTAAACTCACTCCGTATTTTGTAATAATTTCTCTTTTTGGCAGTAATGATTTTGACGATCTCCCAACCAATCTAACAATATCTACATTGTCGCCACCCTCAAAACCAAACTGTTTAATCATTTCTAAAGTCCCCCCAATTGTGTCTTGATTAATCCTCATAACCACAACCCCTACGCGGGTTGGGATTTTTGCTTCTTTTAACTTATCCATAGTCCTTCTCGTCCGACTGAAACTACCAGGAACTTGGGTCACTTTGTCATGAATTTCGGCAACATCAGAATAAAGGGAAATAGCTATATTTAAACCCAGTTCCTTTATTCGATATATATCTTTCTGGCTAATTTTTGTAGCATTTGTAAATATCTCAACAAAGGAATAACCACTTTTTACTGCAAACTCCGCCATATCAAGAATTGAACTTATTGTAAAAGGCTCACCGCCGATAAATTGAATCTTATCAGCCCCTACTCTCAAACCTTCATAGATTCTTTTAAATAATCCATCTAAGTTAGGTTCAAAATCATCATGTTCTTTTATATCACCGTTATAGCAATGAACGCACTTTAAATTACATCTTTTGGTTACTTCGCACCACAAAAAAGATAAGTGTGGTTTTTGGTCACTATCCACCATCGACACGTCCGGGGTTAATTCGGGATTCGCTAAGCCACATCCAACCAAATCAGAATAAAATTGATCACCCTTCCTTTGTTCGAGAATTATTCTTTTAGCACTGTCATTTATCGAAAATACGCTACCCGACTCCAAATCATAAACGGCTGCTCGCCGACGTCCTTCAACTAAATAAACTTCATCGTTTATCCGATATGTCTCCAATTTCATTAGATTAAGTATTGTAGTTTGAACTTCCCTTCTTTGTCAAGACAGCTGTATGTTTCCGTAAATATATGACAGTCCGTTAGGATGTGGACATGGCCAAAGAAACTAAAATTGTTCTTAATCGGGCCAGTAAAAGATCTGCCGTGTTTGTTATACTGAATCTATGAATAGTGTGGTGGGAATTGATTTAGGGATGGGGAGTATTAAAGTGGTGGCTTTGAGCCGGAACGGGGAAAGCTATTTTTTGGATTTAATCGGTGAGGCTAAAACTCCCCGGCTGGATTGGTATAAAACCGGAGGTAAAAAGGCGATGGAGGAGGTAGCTAAGGTGCTAAAAAACCTTCTAAAAGAATTAAAGGTGGACAAGCGGCAGGTAGTGGCTTCCTTGCCGGAAAATGAGGTAGTTTCCCGATTAGTGTCTCTGCCGCCCCTAAAAGAAAACGAAATTGGTGATGCTCTGAAATTTGAAGCCGAGACCTTTGTCCCCTATCCTTTGGATCAGGTACTGATTGATTATGAGGTGATGGAAACCGATGACGCCGGCAGATTAACTGTATTTGCCATTGCGGCCAGAAATGATTTAATTGCGGCTTACATTAAATTATTCAAAATGGCGGGATTGGAAATGGCGGCAATCGAGTCGCCGGCGGTGTCGGCCCGAAGACTTATTAATCAGATGGGAGTAAGCGCTGAATCAGTGATGATGTTTGATATCGGGGAAAAATTTTCCGATATTATCAGTTTTAACAAGGGAAACATTTTTTTTGCCAGGTCGTTGCCGATTGGGGGGGAATCGATTACCCGGGCGATTTCGGTAAATTTGGGATTGGATATGGCCTCGGCCGAAGAATACAAAAAGGCCTATGGGATTCGGGAAATGGAGCTGGAGGGTAAAATAAAAAATGCGATCATGCCGGTGTTTGGAAGTATGGCCGAAGAAATTAGACGGGCAATGGCTTTGTATACCGAGAGTTTTAATAAGCCGGTTGATTTATTAATGCTTAGCGGCGGAGGAGCGAAAATGCCGGGTTTGGCCGAAGAGCTGACCAGAGTGTTAGGGGTGGAAGTTCAGGTAGTAGCGCCCTTTTTAAAAATTGATGTTTCCCGGGTGGTAGCTCCAATTGATTTAAATTTAGATGCTTATCGGTTTTCTTTGGCTACCGGTTTGGCTTTAAGAGGGTGGCAATGAGCGGGAACAAAACAAAAGCGGATTTGAATTTAATGCCGAGTCGGGCCAAGTTTCAGGCGGCTCGGATGAGGATGAAACTGTTGGCCAGAAAGATTACCACAATTGCGGCTATAATCTGGCTGTCGGCGGCGGTGTTGGCGTTGGCGGCTTGGTTGGGGAGCAGGTGGTGGTTGACGATGGAAAAGGCTAAATATCAAAAAGAATTGAATTCTTTTTTGTCGATTTCGGATGGTGTGGTGACAAGTCAATTAATTAAATACAGAGCCAAGTTTCTGGAAAAGGTTTTAATTGACAGATTTGAATATTATGAAGCGTTTTCCAAAGTGGGAAAATTGTTTTCAGATAAGGTGGTCATTAAAGATTTTGTTTTGAAAGACAGGGCGGTATTTATGTTGACACTTTTAGTAAATCGCGGGGAACTTTTAGATGAGGTGGAAAAGAGAGTCGAGGAAATAAATTCCGGAATGGAAGAAGGGGTAAAACGAGCCAAGATTTCGGGAGTGAGTTATTCCAAGTCCGACAGTGGTTGGACGGTTGATTTAGAGGTTAAACTTTAATGAGCAAAATAAAACTAAATTTACCGGATAAGGTTTTTGGAGTGGATACAAATTTGTTGGTGCTGTGGGTAGTTCCGGGTTTGGTGCTGATGGCTCTATTGTTAACGTTTTTAGGGGTGATAAGGCCAAAGATATCCAATATAAGTGAAATAGTAAAACAGGTGATGGAAGTGAGAAAGACAACGCAGGAGGTGATAGAGAAAAGAAAGTATTTTATGTCAATTGACCAGAATGAATTGAATGCCAGTGTCAGTTTACTGAGTAGCGGGGTGATGCCGGAGAAAAACTCGTATTTGTTGGTAAAAATTATCCGGAGGATATCGGAAAATTCTGGTTATCAGGTTAGTGATTTTTCGGTGAGTTTAGGTGAGGTAAAAAAGCAGGACGTAAATCAAAAAGAAATAGGTTTTGAAAAAGTACCGGTGCAATTGGTATTAAGCGGACCAAAGGAAAAATATTTAGAATTGATCGAGGGTTTGGAAAAAAGTTTACCGGTATTGTCGATTGATAGTTTTGATATGAAGACAAGCGGTGAGATTGCCACGATTGATATTAGGGTATCGGCCTATTTTCAACCGGAGTCAAATAAAATAAAAATCGAAACACTTAGCTTAAAGGAGATGATCCTTTCAGATAAAGAATCGACGCTGCTATCAACTATAAAAGGGTTTAAAGCTTTTGAGGCGGAAAATATAGAAGGTACGGAGGGGCGGTATAAACCCTACGAGCGGAGCGATCCTTTTTTTATTCCTTGATTTCCAAAAGATATTTTTGGTCAGGAAAGGACAGGTTTAAAAGGGTTCGGATGGACTTGATAATCTTGCCTTCTTTACCGATAAGCTGGCCAATATATTCCGACATGGCAGTAATTTCGATGATAATGGTACCGTTTTCTTCGCGGGTATTAACTTCAACTTTGGCTTCGGGAGGTAAAATAGCCTTAATTAAGTAACTGGCGGCATCGGTGATTGAGTTCATAGTATTACGTATCAAGTATTAAGTATAATTTAATTAAGCTACGGGAGTTTCGACTTTTGTTTCTGGTTTAGGTTCTGATTTGACCACCGGTTTTTTTTTGATTTTATTGGGATATTTTTCAGGATTTAATAATTTGTCAACCCCGGCAGTAAGATGGGCCCCGTTTTTAATCCAGGCGGCTAGTTTCTCCTTATCTAGGTTTAGAGTTTTTGTTTGAGGGGTGTAAAAGCCGAGATCGGCAATAAATTTACCATTGCTTTTACTGCGATCTTCGGCCACCACAACCCGAAAGGAACGTTGATGAATTTTACCGTTTGGTTTTAGTTTTATTTTGAGCATAGGAGGAATTATACCTTAAAAATTTTAATGGCGTTAATGGCGGCGGCCTCTTCGGCTTTTTGTTTGGAGTTGCCAATGCCGGAGGTTAATAATTTATCTTTGATATAAACACCGGCCTCGAAAATTTTATTATGGTCGGGACCGGTTTCGGAAATAACCTGATACTGGGGGGTAACTCCCTCTTGGGCTTGGGCAATTTCCTGAAACAGACTTTTGGGGTCTTTGTAGTGAGGTTTGGCGGAGAGTTTTTCTATACTTTGGGTAAAAATTCGTTCAAGCATTTTACAGGTGGCGGTAAAGCCTCTATCAAGATAAACGGCGCCGATTAGGGCTTCGAGACTGTCGGCCAAAATGGAAATGTTTTGCCGGCCGCCATGGGTTTCTTCACCCCGACTAAGATAGAGAAAAGAGCCTAGATTTAATTCGGAGGCTACCGAAGCCAGATTTTCGGTACGGACGATGAGGCTGCGGAGGTTGGTCAGTTCACCTTCAGCTAATTGGGGAAATTTGGAAAAAAGAACGGTCGAGGACCACAGTTCGAGGGCGGCATCGCCTAAAAATTCAAATCTTTCGTTTGACTCCGGGAATTCGTTTTTAAATTCATTAAGACTACTGCGATGAATTAGGGCCTGATCTAAGAAGGCGGGATTTCGGAATTTTACTTTAAGAATTTTTTGGAGGGTATCAAGATTGGTTTTTGGGAGAGTCATTTTTGTCCTTTAATATTGATCCTAAAACGGCATTAATGAAAGAACCGGATGATTCATTGCCGTATTCTTTACCGATTTCGATGGCCTCATCGATAATCACCTTTGGCGGGACGGAGTGCTGGGAAAAAAGGAGTTCAAAGATGGCCAGACGAAGAACAGAGAGATCAACCCGGTTGATTTTATCGACCGGCCATTTGGGGGCGTGAAGAGCAACGATAGCATCAATGTCGGGCATTTTTCTGACTATCAGGGCAATTTTCAGACTGGGCGGAAGTTTAACCGATTCCCAGGCAAATAAATATTTAAAAAGGCTGATTCTTTTTTGATGGCGGGGATCAAGTTTGCTTTTCACTGATGGCAGTTTTGACAAAGGAAGCCAGGCCGTTTAACCTGACCGCAATGTTTACAGGTAGTGATAGAGGCAAGCTTGGGGCCGGTAATAGTGGCTCGGCGGCGTCCCTGACGACGACTGGATGGCCAATGTTTAGGTAGTGCAGTCATGGGGTTATTATAACTAATTTATCGATATTTTAGTATTAGTTGAGTGGGTGATTAATTTTTGGGGGTTAAAACCGGGAATTGCTTTTAGACTTTCAAAGATTTTTTGGGAGAGAGACAGGGTGTCGAGGTCATCGATGGTGGCTAAATTGAGAGAGGGAAAACCGTGCTGGAGGGTGGAATAGATTTCACCCGGTCCCCTATTTTTAAGGTCGTATTCGGCGATTTTTAAGCCGTTATGGTGATTTTCCATAAAAGAAAGCCGGTCTTGGGCAATTTTTTTAGGGTTATTACTTAAAAGAAAACAGTAAGATTTTTTAGAACTTCGGCCGACCCGGCCGCGAAGTTGGTGAAGGGAGGCCAGACCAAAACGGTCGGCTGATTGAATTATTATAACCGCAGCATTGGGGAAATCGATGCCGACTTCAATAATCGGGGTGGAGACTAAGATATCAATTTTACCTAAAGTGAAATTTGACATGATTTTGTCTCTCGTCTCACTTTTAATTTGACTATGAAGGAGTTCCAGCCGCAGTTTAGGAAAGATGTTTTTTAAGTTGGCAAACTCGGAGCTGGCTGACTTGACGTTGGTTTGAGTGTCGGAATCGGCAATGAAAGGGCAGACAAAAAAGGCCTGTTGCCCGGTTGTTTTAAGATGTTTGTCCAGCCATTGATAACAGGTGCTGATTTTTGGCTGGGGGACAAAAAAGGTGGTCACCTGTCTTCGGGAGGGTAGAATTTCCAGGCGAGAAATGTCAAGATGGCCAAAGAGGGTGAGAGACAGGGTTCGGGGAATGGGGGTAGCGGTCATGGTGAGGGTGTGGGGGTTGGATGGGTTCCCGCTTTCGCGGGAATGACTGAAGAAATTGCGCTGCTCGACTCCGAATTTATGCTGTTCGTCAACGACTAAAAAAGCGAGTTTCCGGAAAGAATTTTTAGGAAGGTAGAGGGCGGCGTGAGTGGAGATAATGATGGCATTTTTGGCGATATTTTTTATTTTATTTTTTGAAGTGAGAAGTTTGACTGGAAGTTGGGGAAGAAATTTATTAAAAGTAATTAGATGCTGACGGGCCAATATTTCGGTGGGAGCTAAATAAAGGCTTTGAAAGCCATTGAGGTGACTAAGGTAACAGCCTAAAATGGCAATAATGGTTTTACCCGAGCCGACATCGCCGCCAAGAAGACGGTGGCAGGGGGTAGCGGAGAGAAGGTCATTTTTTAGTTCCTGCCAGGCTTGAGATTGGGAAGGAGTGAGTTTAAAGGGAAGTTTATTGATGAGAGTGTCAACTTTGTTTTTGTTTTTTAAAATGAAGGCAGGAGATAAGAATGAGGTTTTTACTTTTTGATCGAGACTGAATGCCAAAAGAGACAGGAATTCGTCGATTTTAAGGCGATTTTGGGCAAGGGAGAGAAGCTTAATTGAGGAAGGTTGGTGGGTTTCCGAAAGAGCGTCCCCAAGAGGTAGGAGTGAAAATTTTTGAAGTATTTTTGGGGGTAAGGGGTCGGCGATATCGGCCAAAAGATAACCCAGATTGGCAGTTAATATTTTTGATAAGACGGCGGAACTTAGACGGATGGAAGCCGGGTAGATAGGCAGAATTTTACCGGTGGCGTTTAGACTGATGCGGGGGGAAATCAGGGCGGGACGGTTTTGAAAGAGACCAACCTGACCGGCGACTTGAGTGATTTTACCGGGTTTAAGTGTTTTTGAGAGGTAGGGTTGATTAAACCAAATAAGATTTAGCTCCCCGGTGTTATCTTTGAGGGTAGCCTTTTGGAGATTAATTCTTTGGCGAGTAAAGATATTTTGAAAGGAAGTAATGGTCCCTTTGACAGTAACCAAAGTGTCGGTTTTTAAATCTTTTATTTTAATGAAGTGAGAAAAATCAAGGTATCGGTGAGGAAAATGAAAGAGAAGTTCTTTGGGTGTAAAAATCCCCATTTTTTGAAGGTAAAGGACACTTTTTGGACCAATTCCTTTGAGGGTTTCCAGAGAGGGCATTTTCCCATGTTATCATTATTTAATGAGACTAATACGGTTTAAAAAGAAGCAAATAAGAACTATTATATTGGTAGTGGCTTCACTGTCTCTATTATTGTCAGGAATGATCCCCTTTTTGGGAGCATTGATTAAATGACAAAAATTTATTTTAGTTGTTGCTGGCAAAGTCTGATAAAAAAAATAAATTGGTATGGCTTTTTTTGGCTGTTGTTGGTGTCAATCGGGGCGGGATTGGTGGCGGTAGTGGGACTCTTTGTCTGGTTTTCCAAAGATTTACCCAGTCCGATTAAGGTGGTCAGACGGGAAGGGTACACGAGCCGGATATATGATCGAAACGGGGAGCTTATTTATGATGTTTATAAGGATGCCAAAAGAACGCCGGTGCTTTGGGAGGACGTGCCGGAATTTTTTAAAAAAGCGACAATTGCGGTTGAGGACAAAGAGTTTTATAAGCACCGGGGTTTTGATCCTTTGACGCCGTTTCGGATTATTAAAAATCTTTTTTATTTTCGTAAGTTAACGGGAGGATCGACGCTGACCCAGCAACTAGTAAAGAATGTTTTGTTAACTTCAGAGGTAAGTATTACCCGAAAAATAAAGGAATTTATTTTGGCAGTTCAAATTGAAGCCAGATACAAAAAAGATGAGATTCTGCTAATGTATTTAAACGAAGCCCCGTATGGGGGTTCGGCTTGGGGAGTGGGGGCCGGGAGTGAACAGTATTTTGGCAAGGCAGCCAAGGATTTAAATTTTGCCGAATCGGTGATATTGGCCGGTTTACCTCAACGACCTAATGCCTATTCCCCTTTTTCCAAAACCCCGACAGCTTATATCGCCCGAAGTGAGCATGTCCTGACCCGAATGGTGGAGGACGGTTATATAACTGAGGACCAAAAAAAGGAAACAATGCCAGAGATTAAGGGTTATAAATTTTTTGAAAACAAAAGTCAACTACTGGCGCCTCATTTTATTTTTTGGATTAAGGACGAATTAGCTAAAAAATATGGAGAAGATTTAGTAGAGGGCGGGGGTCTAAAAATTACGACGACTTTGGATTTAAAAATACAGAGGGAAACCCAAAAAATCGTTAGCGAAGAAGTGGATAAGGGGGAAAAATTGGGTTTTAGCAACGGGGCGGCGATAGTGATTGACCCGACTAACGGCCAAATATTGGCGATGGTGGGAAGCCGGGATTACTTTTCGACCAAAACTGACGGCAAATTTAATGTAGCCACTCAAGCTTTACGTCAGCCGGGATCGGCGATAAAGCCGATCACTTATTTGACGGCGATAAAAAAAGGTTATACGGCGTCGTCTTTAATTATGGATACACCGGTGATTTTTCCCGCGTCGAACGCGGCCTTAAAAGATTATTCTCCCCAAAATTATACCGGGAAATATATCGGTCCTTTGAGTTTACGGACAGCTTTGGGTAATTCTATAAATATTTCGGCGGTAAAAACATTGGCGCGGGTGGGTTTGGTAAACATGTTGAGACAAGCATATGAAATGGGGCTGTCGACCCTGGAGCCAACAGCAGAAAATTTACGCCGTTATGGTTTGTCGGTAACTTTAGGCGGAGCTGATGTTCGAATGATTGATATGGGAGTGGCCTATTCGGCTTTCGCCAACTGGGGTGAGAAGGTGGAGCCTTTAGGGGTATTGAAGGTAGAAGATTCCAAGGGGCGGGTGTTGGAGGAGTATCGGTCGGTTGACGGAAAAGCGGTAATGACTCCACAGGAGGCCTTTATTATTTCCAATATACTGGCTGATAATTCAGCCAGGGAGATTACTTTCGGAGCAGTTAATAGTTTAGTAATCCCAAATTATTCGGTAGCGGTGAAAACCGGAACGACTAATGATAAGCGAGACAATTGGACCATCGGCTGGACGCCGAATTTATTGTCGGTAGTTTGGGTGGGTAACAACGATAATTCACCCATGGGTAAGGTAGCTTCAGGGGTATCAGGAGCATCGCCGATTTGGCGAAAAATTATGTTGTCGACATTGCCTTCTCGAAACAAGCAGGACTTCCCGATTCCGGATAAAATAGTAAGCGTTGAGGTGGATCGGGTTTCCGGGTGGGCGGCCCATGACAGTTTCCCCAGCAGGTCCGAATATTTTATTGACGGAACTCAACCCAACGGGCCGGATTTAATTCATCTGAAGTTAAAAGTGTGTCTGGACAAGGCCGGCTTAGCCACACCTGAAGATGTAGCTAACGGCAGTTTTGATGAAAAAGAGTATTTTAGATTTGTCGAAACTGATCCGGTGTCGACTGACGGTAAAAACCGATGGCAGGAAGGAATTGATTCTTGGATTAATCAGCAGGGAGATAAGGATAAATATAATCCTCCAGCTGATTATTGCCGGGGAGGGGGTCAGGTGGTGGTAAATATTGATGCTCCCGGGGATCATTCGACGCAGGGTAGTAGTTTTGATGTTAAAATCGGTACTAATTCTCTCAAAAAAATTACCGAAGTAAAATTGTGGGTGAATGGGGAGGAATTTAAGACCTGGACAGAGAGGCCTTATGAAACGCGTTTGGATTTAGTTGAGGGTTTATACACCATTAAAGTCAAGGCGACGGATAAGGACGGAAATTCGAATGAGAGAGAGATAAAAATCGGGGTGAATAAGCCTTGGGATTGGGTCCCCTCCCCGACTCCGACTCAAACCCCGACTCCGACACCAACTTTAGTGCCGACTTTATCCCCTGCTCCGGTTTTGAGCCCGACAGGATCGGGTACGACATAGATTGATATAAATTAATTACCTAAGATACCGAACTTTCTATTTTGATCACTATGTTAGCAGTCCCCGACGGGGACTGCTAAATCAGATTGAAGGTTTTAAGGTGGATTTTTTTGGCGTTTTTGTGGTCGCAGTTGTAGTAGGAAACACGGAAAGTGCAGCGGGTTTGGTAGATGTCAATGATTTCTATAGACCAGAGGATGGATGGATCGATAAGAGCAGAGTATTTGGCAATTAATTTGGCCGGATCTTGGGGTGATTTAAGGTTGACATTGGCATCGAGAGTAATAATTTGGGAAGTTAGCTCAATAGCGTTGTTGTTAATAACCTTAGGGATATATTTGTCAGGTTTAGGGAGGTCATCGAGGATGATTTCAGCAAAAGAACCATCTAACTTCACCTGATCTGTAGAGACGTAGCGCGCTACGTCTCTACTAAGATGGTCAATATTGGGGTTATAAATCCCCAGGGCATATTTTTCAATATATTTGCCATCTTTTTGAAAAAAGATTTTGCCGATTTCGAAAAATTGAGGGTGGGGTAGTTTATATTTGGAATATTGGTCTAGTTGATTTTTTAGGGATTGAATTATAGATTGTCGAAGGTAGGGATAGTCAGAATTGATAGAGTTTTGGGTTGAGATTGCCGCGTCGCATGGCTCCTCGCAATGACGAACCAGGGGCCAGGAGCGGACTTCATTGTAGCCAAGGCCGACTAAATCGTCTTTGAGTTTTTCACATAAATATAGAATTGGAGGGGTGATGTCGGGAAATTGGGTAGAGTCGATTGGGTCGTTGGTAGGAATTTTGTTATAGCCGTAAAAACGGATAATTTCTTCGATTAGATCTTCTTCAATAGTCAGATCTTTTCGAAGAGATGGTGGGGAGACCAACAATCTCCCCTTAATCCCCTCTTTGACAAGAGGGGAAACAGAACAATTTAAAGCAGTTAATGTTTTTTTTGAAAATTCATCATCGATTTTTATGCCGGCATAAAGAGATGGTTTTTGAGGATCGAAGGAAATGGAGATAAGAGGTGGCCTTTGGGGATAGATATCAAGAAGTTGTCCGCTGACCGTGGCCTGACAGTGTTCTTGAATCAGAGAAATAAGATGAGAGAAAGCTAGAGGGATGGTTTCGGTGTCTAATTCTTTGTCAAGACGAATAGAGGCTTCGGTGATAGTTTTTAAGGAGCGGGAATCGTTTCTGATTCGAACCCGATTATAGACAGCCATTTCTAAAATGGAATCGGTGGTAGTTAAGTCGATACCGGAATTTTGGCCACCAATGAAAGATAGGGACAAAACCTCTTTGCCGTCAGAAATGACTAAATTTTGAGGTTGGAGTTTAATCTTGGTGCCATCTAGTGAGATAAATTCGGAATATTTTTGATTATTTTCCCAAATTAGCTTGGCTGACTTGTTGGTGTCAAAAGCGTGGCAGGGAATTCCCCACTCCAACATGGCGTAATTAGTGAGATCAACCAAGGTATTGATGGAATTTATATCGTGAAGTTTTAAAAATTTGACTAACCAATCGGGGGACGGATAATTTTTTATACCAGAAATTGAGGTGGCTTGAATTCGATGGACATCAGAGGAAGAAATAGTAACAGGAACGGGAATATCGGCGTAATTTATGGTATTTATCTGAGGCAGTGTCAGATTGATTTTATAAAGAACGGCTAAATCACGGGCGACACCGTAGTAGCCCAGACAATCAGCCCGATTTTGACGAATTTCCAAGTCGAGAACAGTTTCGCCGTCAATGTTTTCAAAACCGGAGACGAAGTGACCAATGAGGGTTAGATCATCGCGGAGAGTTTTGGTGTCGACGGGAAGAGCGGGCAGCCATTTTTTAATTTCGGAATATATTAGTTTCATAGGTGTTGAAGAAGTTTTATTAATTCATTTTGGTAATTTTCTTCGAGACGATGTCTGGCTTTGGAAACTATAATAAAATCTTTAGGTTTTAAAATTTTATTAAATTCGAAAGTAGCTGATTTCATCGATGGCCAAATTTTTAACTCTTTTTCACCAACCATTAGGTGTATGTTTATCTTTTTGTCGATAATTGATTTGGCGATTTTTTCGATTGAGCAGTTTTTAAAACCGTAAAGTCTTTTTTTGCTTTCAGACCTAATCCATGTTTTTGGTAATTTGTTTAGATACTCGGAAAAGAAGGGAGAAAGAGAGCATAGTATCAATTCGTTTGGGGATAAATTTGTGGTTGCGTTGATTGCAGTCATTGCACCGTAAGAAAATCCGACGATGATATTTTTTATTGCTTTAGTTGAGAGATAATGTTGGGTAAATTGTTTTGACCATTCGGTGATAGATGAGTTTTTCCAGTTTATATTCGAATAAATTACATTAAATTTATCTTTTAATTTATTTTTTATTGGTTGGTAACCATCATCAATGCAGTTACTGCCAAGGCTGGGGATTAAATATAGATTTAGTTTCATAGTTGATTTGGTTTGTAGGCGAGATTGCCACCAAGTAAAGTGCGAATATCGGTGATATTAAATTTGGCCATAACCCAACGGTCAAGACCAAGGGCGAAAGCGAAACCGCGCCAGATTTTTGGATCAATTCCGGCCATGGTCAGGACTTGGGGATGAATAATCCCAGCTCCACCCATCTCAATCCAGCCAGCTCCTTTACAGATTGAACAACCAACACCGTGACAGTTAAAACATTCTAAATCAAATCCCATTCCAGGTTCAACTTCCGGATAATATTTACAACGATAGCGAGCATGAACATCGTTACCGTAAAGCTCTTTAAAAAGAGTGTTAAAAGTGCCAATCGAGTCTTTAAGGGTTATATTTTTATCAATCGCAACACCTTGATATTGGTGAAAGATGAAGTGATTACTTTTAGTAACTTTTTCGTTACGATAAGTACGACCTGGGAAGGCAGCTTTAAAGGGTGGTTTTTCCTGGGCTAAAAGCCGGGCTTCTATGCTTGACGTTTGAGTACGGAGTAGATATTCGGGTTCGTGAATATAAATGCTGTCTTGCATTTCTCGAGAAGGGTGGTTTTGGGGGACGTTCATGCGTTGGAAGCAAAATTCATCAGTTTCGATTTCGGGACCATCGTACAAAGAAAATCCTAACTTTCGGAAAATTTCATTTACTTGACGTTCGGTGATGGTAATGGGATGGAGGTGACCCAATTTAGGTAAACTAAATTGGGAATTTTCAATTTCTAACCCGCCTGCCGGACGGGCAGGTTTCAAATTTCTAATTTCAGGAGAAAGAGTTTTTTGTTTAACAGAGATTAATTCTTCAATTTCTTTTTTTTGTTGATTTAGGGTAGCACCGTATTGTTTGGGGTTGGGGGCGGTTTTGATTTCGGAAAAGAGTTTATTGAGAAGACCGTTTCGGCCGAGAAGTTCAACGCGGATTTTTTCCAACTCGGCAGCGGTAGTGATATTGGCGATTTGTTTTTTAATTCGGTCTAGGTTCATTGGTTTTATTTTATATTATCCGACTCGCTTACGCTCGCTGGATTATATTTTATCGAAAAATTATGTGATTGTGTTCCAAATTTTTTCATAAAATTATAAAAAAAAGCCCCCGTTAGGGAGCTTTAAATGTAAAGTTCCCTGATTTTATTTTTTAAAGGCAGAAACAGTATTAACGACTGATTTAAAGACAGTGGGGTCATTGATGGCTAGCTCGGATAGCATTTTGCGGTTTAAGACCATTTTGGCATTTTTAGCTAAATTAATGAATTTGGAATAGCTTAAATCAAAATCTTTTAGAGCGGCATTGAGACGGATAATCCAGAGTTTTCGAAGATCGCGGCGGCGGATCCGGCGGCCGTTGTAGGCATATTGACCGGCATGAAGTATGGCTTCGGCAGCGACTTTGTAGCGCTTATGACGGGTCATCCAATAACCTTTGGCAGCTTTGAGGACTTTCTTGTGAAATTGGCGACGAACTGTTCCTGTTTTAACTCTCATGTGGGGATGTATTAAGTATTAAGTATTATGTATTAAGTATAATAAAAGTTAAGCCAATCCTAAGAGCTTCTTTACTTTAACAGCGAAACGACCGAGAACCAGTTTTTTGCCTTTAAGGCGGCGTAATTGTTTTTTTGATTTTTTGCGGCGGAGGTGCCGGTTAAAAGAGGATTGACGCAATACTTTGCCGTTTTTAGTGACTTCAAAACGGTTACTAACTGATTTTCTAACTTTGTGTTTGTTGCTTGGTTTTCTCATTTTTATTTTTATTTTTATTAGGTGACAGGGTTAAAAGGAGTCTTTTACCGATTAATTTGGATTCGCCGTCGGGTGTAGCCGAGGAGGTTTCGGAGAGATCTTTAATAAAGCGGGCAAGTAATTGGTGGCCGAATTCTGGTTTTTGAATTTGGCGACCTTGGAATTTTATACTGATTTTGACTTTATTTCCAGTGGATAAAAATTCATTGGTTCGCTTAAGACGGGTGGCGTAGTCTCCTTTGCCGATAAAGGGAGTCATTTGAATTTCCTTGGTTTCACCACCCTTAATGCCTCTTTTTTCGGCTTTTTGTTTTTTGGCTTCCTGATATTTAAATTTAGAAAACTCAATTAGTTTGACTACCGGAGGCACGGCTTTGGGGGCGATTTCGACCAGATCAAGACCGTTTTGGCGCGATAGTTGTTGAGCCTCTCCGAGAGGCATGACGCCGATTTGTTTGGCATCCTCGTCGATTAATCTAATTTCCGGAGCGGTAATGTATTGATTAATCCGGTAGCGGGGGACAAAAGTTTTTCTTGGATACATTGGTTTATTTTATCAGATTAAGAGATTTGGTGGTAATTTGTTCCTTAATTTTGGCTAAAAAATCATTCACACTTATTGCCCCTAGATCCTGATTGTCGCGCTGGCGGACAGAAACCGCGTCAGACGCGGCTTCGCGGGGTCCGATTATTAACATGTAGGGGATTTTTTCCATTTGAGCATCGCGGATTTTTGACTGCATTTTTTCAGAGCGGTTGTCAATTTCGACCCGAATCCCCTCCCCCTTTAATTTTTCAAATATCTTGTTGGCATATTCGTGCTGGGCGTCGGTGATGGGAATAATTTTAGCTTGGATCGGGGCGAGCCAAAGAGGAAAGTTACCCATGAACTTTTCGATTAATAGAGCCATGGTGCGCTCAATACAGCCGATGGATGATCGATGAATTACCACCGGACTTTCGTCTTTACCTTCTTTGTTGGTAAAAATCAGATCAAAACGGTTGGGCATGACGAAATCGTATTGAACTGTAAAAGCGGTTTCTTCCTTACCACCAGCTTTTTTGACTTGGATATCAATTTTGGGGCCATAAAAGGCGGCTTCGTTTTCGGCTTCATAAAATGGAGCCTTTAGGTCGATTAATACTTCACGCAGGACATTCTCAGCGTGGTCCCAAGAAGCATCATCTTTAAAATATTTCTGGGTGTCTTTCCTATCTCCTAAAGACAAACGATAGCGATAATCAGTGCCTCTAATCAGGCCAAATTTTTCGTTGGCAAAATCTATAAGTTCCAAAACTTCATTGATTGCTTGTTTAGCTTGATCCTTAGCGCAAATAATGTGAGCGTCGGCCAGGCAAAACATTCTGACGCGGGTTAAGCCTGATAGTTCACCGCTTTTTTCGTAACGATATTGATGAGCAATTTCAGCGATACGATAGGGTAATTCTTTATAACTGTGACTTTGAGATTTATAAAACATAAAGTGGTGGGGACAAGTCATTGGTCGAAGAATGAGCTCTTCTTCATCGACTTTCATCACTGGATACATCGTGTCTTTGTAGTAGGGATAGTGGCCGGATTTTTTGTAAAGATCGACCTTGGCCAGATCGGGGGTAATAACGTGATGGTAGCCACGTTTTAATTCTTCGTCGACAGTGAAGCGTTCCAATTCTCTTTTGATGGTGGCACCTTTTGGTCCAAACGTGGGTAATCCCTTACCGACTAAATCGGAAAAAACAAATAGTCCCAAGTCTTTGCCTATTTTACGGTGATCATGCAATTTGGCATCCTCGAGTTCTTGAAGATATTTTTCCAACTCTTCTTTTGACCCAAAAGCAGTGCCATAGATACGGGTCAACATTTTGTTTTTTTCATCGCCATGCCAATAGGCGCCGGCAATGGAAAGGAGTTTGAAGGCTTTGATATCACCGGTAGAGGTGACATGGGGGCCGGCGCAAAGGTCAACCAGCTCTGTTCCGGTTTTGTAAATGGAAATAATTTCGCTTCGATCTTTGATAGTTTCAAGCCATTCGATTTTGTAGGGGTTTTTAGCAAATAATTTTTTGGCCTCGGCAATATTAATTTCTTCCTGTATAATTGGCAGATTCTCTTTGATGATTTTTTGCATTTCGGCTTCGATTTTAGGAAAATCTTCTTCGGAGACTTTAAAGCCATCAAGCGGCTCGAAGTCCATGTAAAAACCCTCGTCGGTAGCCGGTCCCATGGCAGGAAATATTTTTTCGGGATAAAGATTGAGCAGAGCTTGATGGAGAACATGCTCGGCACTGTGACGAATTTTATAAAGTTGATCAGAATCGTGCTTTTGAGAATCTAGTTGTGACATATAGGAGAATTATAGAATAAATAAGGGAAAAAGAGAGCCCGAATTAAGGCACGTAATTATGCCCCATCGGGCGAAGTAGTAGTTGTTTTTTTAGCGTCAATGACTGCTTGGGGGTGAACGCCATATCGGCATTGGAATCCGACACCCGAAAGTCCAGCTTTAAGGTCAATTAAGAAAGTTTTAATGGATGGTTCCAGGTTAGGGTTTTTGGCTGTCAGATAAGGTGTGAGAGCTCGGGCAACCGGGCTATCAGGAATTGCGGCCTGCGCGGCTAGTTCCCGGGCTTTTTCGTCCCATTTTTCTATTGTATTAATATATCTATCGTTCATATTGTATTGATTTTATCATTATATATTGTGGTGAATCTGAGAGGACTTGAACCTCTGACCTCATCAATGTCAATGATGCGCTCTAACCAACTGAGCTACAGATTCGATGAGGGAATTATAGCAAAATTAAGCTACGCTTCTGGCAGCGGAATGTTCGTCGCTGAACATATAGGCTTCGCCACCTTTCTTTTTGTCCCGAGACATAGTCCAAAAATAATTTTTCTTTTTCTTTTTGGTATTGAAGCATTCCAGCCAAGTGGAAGCTTGGTTGAGGTTTTTACGGAAGTTGACAATGAGGTTTTTGAGACGTTTCAGGAAGGAAATCTGATATTCAGAGGCTTGGGGGATATTTTCCAAAACAGCATTTTCGATTTGAGAGCCAATACCCTCAGAGGCGGAAACTAATTTTTTCAACTCTTCTTGAAGATCAGCAACAGCTTTTTCCAATTCTTTTTGTTTTTGATCTAAAAGGACTTTTTCTTGAGTGGCAAGATAGTTTAATCCGAGATTTTCTTTAGTCCACCCCGCCGCGGCGGGGTGGATTTCCACCGGTTGGTTTAGGCCCAAAATTCCACGAAGTGTTAATTTTTGGGGTGTTTTAGGAGCAGATTGAGAGTCCTTAAGAATTTCATTACTGTTAGCTGCGTTTTGAGATTGAATCTTTTTAGGATTTGTTTTGGATGCCAGTATACCTGCCATAGGAAGGTATTATATCAGATTATAAGACAGTTTGCGAACTTTATTGTGTTAGTAAATAGTCGATAACCTTTTGTTGAGTCAGAAGGTAGTAGGCCAGATCGGGATTTGAGGATAATTTTGGGTTTTTTTTGACTATTTCTTCAATTTCCTTGGCATCGGGGGTAATTTTTTGAGACAGAGCAATTTGGCTGATGGCCAGATTTAAAGTCCACTCCTCAGAAATTCTTTGCTCCATTTCTTTTTTGTAGTTCTCTAGACTTTGGTTTCGGTTTTTTAAATAAGAATCGATAGTAATTCCAGCTTGTTGAGTTTGGTCGATAAGGTCGGATAGTTTACGGTTTAGATCGTTGTCAATAATTAGTCTGGCTAATTGAACTCGGGAGAACTCAATAAGTTTTTTGAGAATTTCATCGGTTTTTTTATTATTATTTTGATCTTTGTTTTGATTTATTGTCTTTATTTCAGAAAAAAATTTGGGGTTAATAGCAATGTCGGGAATTTGGGCGCCGTTAGCTTCTATTGCCCAGTCTTTATCCAAAGAAAAAGGTGGGTTTTTTATTTTTACTACCGGGGAGGTGGCTGGTTTTAGTTGGTGCTCAGAAATCGCTTGGGAGTAAATTTTGGGCAGGAGGGAATTAATTATTTCTTCAAGCAGTTTTTGGGGAGAGATTTGGGATTCGATGACACTTATCGGGGCTTTGCCTTTACGAAAACCCTTGTTTTCGAAATTAAGGGCAATGGATTTTAAAACCAGTTCCCTTTCAGCGCTAATCTCCGACTTTGAAACAGTCAGGCTAAGGGTGAAGGATTTATCGGGAAAAGAGTCTAATTTTGAGTTTGTCTTCACAAGTAAAGCTATGATAGCATAAAGTCAGGAAATCTTATGAAAAAAATTTTTTATACTGTGGCAAAGGTAGTTTTTGTGTCGGTGATAGGGATAAATTTAATGGTACTTTTGTTAGTTGAAGTTTGGTGGTGGGCGAAAGTTTCGGAGAAAAAAGAATCAGTTTTAATTAGCGGATATCAGAGTCGGGAGGGCAAGGTGGTGGCCGGAAAAGTTTCCGGAAACATTTTTGAACAGGTGGTTATGGCTAGGGATAATTTGGTGGCCGATGATGCCAGATTGGGGTTAATTGAGGGATATTTAAGAAAATATAAATCCCCGTTGCTTCCCTATTCCAAATTGATTTTAGAATTATCGGATACTTATGGATTTGAGTATTATTGGATTCCGGCGATTGCCCAGCAGGAGTCAAATTTATGTAAAAAAATTCCGGTAAATTCCTACAACTGCTGGGGATATGGAATTCACAAAAAAGGAACACTTCGTTTCGAAAATTATGAGCTGGCATTAAAGAGTTTTGCCGAATATTTAAAACGGGAGTATTTTGATAAGGGTTATTTAACTGTCGAAGCTGTTATGAAAAAATATTGTCCGAATTCTAATGGTTCGTGGGCGCATGGGGTCAATCAGTTTATTGAGGAGATAGAGGCAGGCCCGCCATAGGCGGGTAAATGTGTAATGGAGATTCATTGTTGACGTGTTTATAATATTTTGATATAGTACACGAAGATCCCGGGGTGGCTCCTCTAAAAAGCATGCTCTGGGATTTTTTTTTGGAATTTTTTGTGATATAATGTGTATCGCATGTTACAAAAAGTGGTAGTAGAAGCCCAGGGGCGACATCTATTAGATGGTCAATGGGAATTAGTGGGAGGTGTTAGATTGTCGGGTGATGTTTTTTTGCGTAGAGGGGCAATTATTTTCTCAAGGTATGAGGAAAGTGCGGATGGATCAACCGGAGGCCAGGTAGTTTCTTCGAATGGAGAACTGATTCCTCCAGAGATAACATATCGGGTGAGAAGGGTAGATTCTTAGTTTTTTAGAGTTGTAATAATGTCTATTTTGAGGTAAATTAGCATCTATGGGGACAATCAGCACGGCGCAGTTTAAGAAAGGGATATATATTATTTTTCATGACGAGCCGCATATGGTGGTGGATATTCATTTTGTGTCTCCGGGAAAGGGGTCGGCTTTTTACCGGACCAAACTCAAGTCTTTATATACCGGTCGGGTGGTGGAATATACCTATAAATCGGGAGAAAAGGTTGAAGAAGTAATTGTGGAAACCCACGAGGCCCAATATTCTTTTTTTGACGGGACGAGTTATGTTTTTATTGAACCGAGGACTTTTGAACAGTATTCGGTTCCGGCTGGAGTAATCGGGAATGATAAGCTTTATTTAAAGGAAGGCCTTTTATATCGGATTAAGTTTTATGAAGAAAAGCCGGTAGGGGTGACTTTGCCTAAAAGTATTGCCGGTGTGGTTGTGGAGGCGTAGAATTCGATAAAAGGTGATACAGCGACCTCGGCCATGAAAAACGCGGTTTTGGACACCGGAGCAAAAGTATTGGTACCTTTGTTTATCAAAAACGGAGAGGAGATCATTATCAGTACCGAAACCGGGGCTTATTTATCGAGAAAGTGATTAGAGTCCAAGTTGGGGATCGATTTGGGGCGGAAGAATTTCGGAATTGTATTTAAAATTTTCTTCAATGCTTTTGAACTGGGATTGATAGGGGCTGGGGATGATATTGGGCTCATTGATAACAGTGGGAATGGCAGTGGGTATTGGGGTAGGAGTAATGGTGGTCAGACGGCGGGGAGATTTTCGAACCAGAGAGACAATTAAACTGGCGACTAATAGAATAATAATAGCGAGGGTGAGTATCAAAAGAAGAATCAGGCGACGGTCTTTTTTAATAACCGGTTTGGGGGTGACATCCAGAGGGTTATTGAGAGGTTGGTCAATATTTTGGTAGATGTTTTCTCTCATAACTGGTTTAATTTTATGGCAACTGCCTTAAGATCAGAGAGCATATTTTGAAGATAACGGTCAGCTTCGTTTAGTTCGGTTTTGGCGTTGGAGTAAAAATTGATAAAACGATTACTTAATTGTTTAGTTTGGGTTAGATCCTGGGCGTTTTTTAATTTGGCGGAGACCAGATCCGATTTGACGGGAAGAGAATTAAGCCAGTCGTTTAGCAGGTCACCGGTTTGGGGATTAGCTTTTAGATTTTCAGCCAGTTTTTTAATAAGCTCGAGGGAGAGGAGACGTTGATTGATTTGATTTTGGGTCAGAGCGGTATAAATCACAGTTTGGATAGGAATGTATTTGGTTTGAAAATCATCAACCCAACTACTGATGTCGTTTTGGCTGTTGAGGTTGTCGATGATTAGATTTTGTTCCTGGCACCAATCTTCCCAACGGCTAAGTTCAATTTGGATTTTTTGAGTAGTGATTCCGGAGAGAGTTTTAAACGAATCAAAATTTACCCGAAGGGCCAGAAGATAACTTTTTAACATGGTATTGCGGGCAATCAGAGCAGATTTGGCGGCATCGATTTTGTCTTTTTTGGAGGTGATGGTGCGGTATTTGGTATAAATCTCTTTTTTATCGATGTAATCGATATATTTTTTTTGATATTCACTGACTTGAAAGGAATAGTCCTGGCGGTATTGATCAGGGAGGGAGGCTTCTTGGGCCATAACTAGTCCGAGCAGTAGACCTAACATGAATCAGTTTAACATTTTAGTGCCGCTGAGAGGAGTCGAACCTCCACACCTTTCGGCATACGCTCCTAAAGCGTACGTGTATACCAATTTCACCACAGCGGCTCTACGTATTATCTATTGAAAAATAAATATTATCAATATAATTGGTAAAATACTCTTGTTTTACATTAACATTTGTCCCCATAGCTCAGTTGGATAGAGCGTCTCCCCTCTAAGGAGAAGGCCGCAGGTTCGATCCCTGCTGGGGATACCTAATATTCGTTATAATGGCGCCTATAGCTCAACGGATAGAGTCCTAGTCTTCGGAACTAGTGATGAGGGTTCGATTCCCCCTAGGCGCACACGAGCCGTTAGCTCAGTCGGTAGAGCAATCGCCTCTTAAGCGATTGGTCGAGAGTTCGAGTCTCTCACGGCTCACACTTTCAGATTTCGCAGAGAAGGCGGTGGCAGATGGCCGACTGCCACGCCAAGATTTGACCGAATCAAAGCCCAAATTGGGGACAAAAGAAAGGCGTTTTTCAGAAAGAAAGAAGTTCGAGCCGGCATTTCTTGCAAGAATCCTTAATTCTTGCAAATTATTTTTTCCAAGCGCGATTTTTCCGCAATTTATTGAGCTTTTTAAGAACTCTTCGAAAGGTTCGAGCCAACTTGAACCACCACTCTGAATTTTTGATATTTTTTCCTGAAGTTTTAGTTTTTGTTCAAATAATTCATTTTTCTTTGCCTTGTATTGCTCTTCATCAACCACTGAGTCTAAATAAGTATCAAGGAGTTTGTTTAGTTTTCTATCAACTTCCTGCATTTCTTCTCCAACCTCAACAACTCTTTGACTTGCAAGTTTTGTCTCGTTAATTTTGTCTCTTTCAACCCAAGCTAGCCAATCACTCCACCAGCCCTGAGGAATGGCAACATCAAGTAACTCTTCTTTTAATTGATGCTCAAATTCTTCTTGAGAAATGTATTTTTGACTGCATTTCCCAAGTTTTTTAGTACATCTATAGTATGCAAATGTTTGAGAATTCCCATTTTTATAGTTTCTAGCATGTTCTTCACCGGTAATTGAAGCTCCGCACTCACCACATTTAGCCAAACCAACAAAGGGAAAATCGTGACCATGTTCTCTGGGTCGTTCAAACTTAACTATTTGCTTTTGGACAGAATCAAAAAGCGTTTTTGAAATAATGGGTTTATGAATTCCTTTATGTAACTCTCCTTTGTAATTAAGAATACCTAAGTAAAATCTGTTTGAAAGCATTCTTTTTATGGTATCGGGATTAAGTTTTCTCCCCAATCGAGTAGTTATGCCTAGTTTAAACAAATATTCTGAAATTGAGGTAAAAGAATGCTTTCCCGACTCAAACATCTCAAAAACCTTTTTGGTTATTTTGGATCTTACAGGGTCAATAACTATCGTTTTAGTATTTTTGTCATTTAAATAGCCAAGAGGTGCTTGAACAGGCCAGACTCCAATTCTCACTTTATGCCTCATTCCACGCTTAACATTCTCGCTAAGATTATCTACATAATATTTAGATTGTCCAAAAGCAATATTGAGTACAAATTTACCCTGAGGTGAATTCTCAAACCAAAATGAGGGAAATTTTAGATCAACTAGCTTCCCAGTATCAAGTGAGTAGATTATTTTTCCACCATCCACACTATTCCTGGCTAAACGGTCAGGGTGCCAAGAGACAATTCCTTGAGCTTCACCTTTCTCAATTCGCACGAGGATTTCGTTAAACAATGGTCGCCCCGGGACTTTGGCTGTGCGAGATTCTACTACAAAATCTAAAATTTCCAAGTTTTGCTTCTTGGCAAACTCTTTAAGTTCTGCTATTTGAGCATCAATTGACAAAACTTGCTTGTCTTTTTCATCAGTGGACTTTCTGCAATAGGCTATGTATTTCATGGCAGTTATCAATTAAAATTTTTGCGTTTTCGCCTTTGTTCTATCTTTCCGCTTTTCTTTTGTCCCCAATTTGGGCTTTGATTCGGTCAAATCTTGGCGTGGCAGTCGGCCATCTGCCACCGCCTTCTCTGCGAAATCTGAAAGTGTGATCTTATACAAACAAATTCGAACTCAATTTCGCGAAAACGCATTGTCGTAGCTCACCGCTCGCTAACGCTTGCGGTTCGCCCTAAATGCCGGCTCGAACACCTTAATTTTTACAGATAGTCAAAAAGAAAACGCAAAAATTTTTTGTTCCTGATTTTGTCTTCTTAAACTTAAATGACGCATCCGGTGGACTCAGATCGAATTGCTTCTTTCTGTCCGAATGCGTCATTAAAAAAAGCAATTCGCTAATATCTGGGTCCATTTTTAATTTAAAACTTAAGCATAAAATTTTCAACTAGTAAAAAGTGGTATAATCGCTGTCAAAGATAGGAGGTGATTAATTATGGCACCAGCAGAAATATGGCAGGGAGGGAGAATTGTAAATAAGATTACACGGGACGATAAAAATAAACATGAAGGTACAATAGGCGGAATGGTAGGAATTGTTAGAGGTACTAACTCAGGTTGTGAATTAGCAGTAAGGCAAGCTAATGGTTCAAATGTTATAGATACAGGACGCCTTAATCCTGGAGATTCGATAACTTTGGATGGAGGAGAAATTGTAAAATCTGTGAAGAAATAATTTGGGTATTTGGATTTGATTTGGTAAGGTCCAGTTGACGGTGTTGATTGAGTACTCGACAGTAACCCGTTAAACATACATTGTTAGGTTTAGGTTTTTGGAGTTGAAGCAGTTTTGTGTTATTATATGCTCGCGAAGCGAGCAAAATCGCGCTTGGAAAAAATATCAGGGCGAACCGCGAGCGATAGCGAGCGGTGAGCTACGACAATGCGTTTTCGCGAAATTGAGTTCGAATTTGTTTGTATAAGATCACTTGTTTGTCACAATTTTCTTGATCTGGCTCTTTGCAAGATTTGGGTTGCATTTGGTAAAGGATTTTCAGGTATTATAATCGGTTCTAAACATGATCTTAGTATTGCCCCTCTCCTGGTACTTATTTCATGTGGATTATTAGTGGTAACAATATAATCAACCCCTAAGGCTAAATAATCCGAAGCAAATTTTTCTGTTGTCGGTTTATTAGTTCGCAGGACAACTGTGCCATCCACCATCCAAAACGCACCAAACTGACTTCTTCTTTCATCCAATTGGTATCTGGGACGATTTTTTCCTTTTCTTTGTATTAATTCATCTGAATCAAACCCAATTACTAACTTTAGCGGAGTCCCCGTTATCGGCCCATATGAGTAAGCATGGGTTGCATTTTCCAGATGCGTGAGGGTAACCGGGTCAAAAGCTCCATGAAACAAAGCTACTTTCCACCCCTCCTTCTTCCATAACGCTATTTTTTCACAAACCTCTTCAAAATTGGAAAGATTTGCATCTTTTTTATTAATAAGTTCGGGAGGTATCGATGAGATATCTTCGTTCCACCATCCCCTTGATCTAATTTTTTGAATTTCCTGGGAATTTAATAAGCCGGTCATCGTAAGACAGAACTCAACCCAGTCAGTATATAAAAGCCTGTCGCTTTCCGTAGGTTTGGGATTATCAAAGCGATGGTCACAAAAAAAGACTGGAGGATGATGCGCCATACCTAAGTAATGAGCAGCTACTGCTCGGATGGCCCATAAATCTGGTACACGATTCGTTTTCTTATCCGTACTCTTTCGTATTGTCAACGGATATATCATTGCCGATGGATCAAAATTTCTTCCATATATATCAAACCAACTTTTATCACGAGTGCCGAGGTCTTCCCGTAAACGATCAGTGATTAATATCTGGTGATCAACCATTTGTGATAGAAGCTGCTCTCTTCCGTCCATATTTTATTTAGTACACGAATTTAGATTAATTAAGCTCATAAGTCAAATAACACGAAACTTTTTTATGTGGAGTCTCTCACGGCTCACAAATTATTTAAAAAGCCTTTGAAAAAATTGGGTGATTTTTTCCCAAAAGTCGGATTGGGGATGGTAAAGACGGGAGTTGGGGCTAAAGGGTGAGAGGTTGTAGCGGGGTAATTTGTCCCAAGATAAAAAGTTTTCTAGGGAAAGATTGGGTGTGTTAATTTGAAAATCAAAACTAATTTTGATTGAGTGGCCGGGGAGAACATGGCGGGTTTGATCAAGGCAAAGAGGGGTGAGAGTGATGTTGGGGGAGGGTGAAGGATTTAGGCAAAAAGTAGTTTCACCCCAAATAGCCTGGCCGGTGTTTTCCAGTTCGAGGGTGGAGGCGTATTTGGTACCGGCAAAAATGATTAAAGGCAGATTAATTGTCTTGACCCTAACCCCGTTTATTTGATTGATCGAATTTTTGGACTTGGGAGTGTCAACAATTATTTGGTATTCAGGGTAAATAGTTTCGTTTTTTTGCAGCCAGGAAAAGTGATCAAAGGGGGGATAAGGAAAATTGAAAATAAAAGGAGTGACAGCTAAAACACGTGGATCTTTTTGCCAAATATCTAAAGCTGTAAGTAGAAGTTTAGAGGCAGTTTTGGAGGTATAAAAGCTGTTGTTCCGGGTTTCCCCTTCCCGATGGGGCCAGCCGGTTTCAGTGATAAAAACCGGCAGTTCTTTTTTAACTCCAAGATTTTTCAAAAAAGATAATTCCCATTGATAACCGCGGATGGAATGCTGACCATTGTCAGTGGGGAGGCCGACAAAGCCATGGTTGGGATAGGAGTGAGACGCTAAAGCGTCAATTAAATCAAAAAACTCCGGTTTATATTGGTGAATCTGTTGATAGAAGGATCCGGCTGATTCAAAATTGGGTGCTTTTTGAGGAGCGGCCAGATCCAGACCCCCGCTTAAGACAAAAAAATTAGGGTTTGATTCTTTTAGACGTTTGGCGGCATAGATGGAGATTTCGGCATAGTTTTTGGCGTCGACTCCCCCACCCCATTCTTTACCCTGATTGGGTTCGTTAAAGAGACTGACATATTGGCGGGAATGGGGCCAGTTTAGGGATGTCAGAAAATTGATCAGATTGTCAACATCGGAAAAGCTTGGTCTTTTCCAATAATCTTTTTCCATAATAGTAGCCAGACGGATGATGGGAGTGAGGTGGAAGAGGCGGCAATTGTCAAAAAAATCTTGCCACATTTGGCGGTTAAATTGGTCGGTTCGGAGAACTATGGTGATATAACCCCAATCGCCACCATTGGAATTAATGATGTTTTTGGCAGAGGTAATATCAGAGGTTTGGGAAAGATGAAGGCCAAAGATGGATCGGTCTGATGCTAAAATAGGATTAGATTTAGCGATTAGTAGGAGAAAAAACAAAAAAAACCACATGGTGGTCTATTTTAACAAATGACTAAAGAAGAAATAATAAAAATGAAAATTTCCCGGGTGGAAAAAGAAATTCGGGATACGCCCTACGACAAAAGCAGTGAACACCATCACGGAGTACTTAAGGCTAAACTGTCCAAATTTAAGGATGAACTTGAAGGTAATTCCAGTCGGGGCGGGAGTGGTGGCGGAGTTGGTTATGCCATTAAACATTCGGGTGACGCGTCGGTAGTATTAGTAGGATTGCCGTCGGTGGGAAAGTCAACTCTTTTAAATGCAGTAACCAATGCCGAATCGAAAGTAGGAAACTATGATTTTACAACTTTGGGGGTGGTACCGGGGATGATGGAATACAAAGGAGTGCGGATGCAAATGTTGGATTTACCGGGAATTATTGAAGGGGCGGCGTCAGGTAAGGGTTTTGGCAGAAAGGTATTATCGGTGGTTAGAGCCTCAAATTTAGTGGTGTTGATGACTGATTACAAAAGATCGGAGTGGCTGGCTAAAATTAAAAAAGAGCTGGAAGACAGTGGTATAAGGCTTAATAAAAGACCGCCAAAGATTCATGTCCACCGGATGGGGAAAGGGGCGATTCAAATTATTGATCCATTTAGATCGTTGCCAGAAGAGACAATGGTGGGGATTGCCAAAGAGATGGGGTTGGATAATGCGGTGATCGAGCTCTCGGAAAAGATTGAGTCGATTGATAAATATATAGATGGGTTATCAAAAACCCGGACCTATTTACCGTTGGTGGAGATTGTCACCAAAATGGATGAAGTAAAGAAGTTTAAAAAAATGGAGGGAGTACTATATCTTAGCGCCAAGGAAGGGGTGGGAATTGAAGAGTTTAAAGAAGCTTTGTGGCAGGGTTTGGGATTGATACGGGTGTATTTAAAAAGGGAGAGAGTAAGCGTGGCTGATAAAAAAGAGCCGTTGATTATGAAGAAGACAAATACTTTAAACGATGTGCTTAAAAGGATTTCCAATGAGATGCGGGATGATGTCAATCGGGCCTGTATTTGGGGTAAAAATGCGAGGTTTCCCGGTCAGGAGGTCAGTTTCAAATTTCCGGCTTTTGATGAGATGGAAGTGTGGTTTGGGAGATGAAGAAGTGATAATATGGATTATGGATCAAAAGGATTTGAAACAAATTGGGGAAATAGTGAGAGCTGAAGTTATTAAAAATAATTTTATGTTAATTGATTTGATGGATGTAAAGTTAAAAAATTTAAAGAATGAAATATCTAAAGATTTTGAGGTTAAGATGTTGAAGTGGAAATCGGAAATTGTGGATGCGGTTGATGCGATGGCCAAGGAAATTCGAGATGAGAGAGAATTTAGAGAAATTAGCAGTCACCAAACAATAGGAAACATTAGAAGGATTGAGAAACTGGAGACGAAAGTGTTCGGAGTAGTTTCGAGCGCTTGAGAATTTCATTTTTGGTGATTTTTTCTGATTGTTCGTAAAGTTTTTGAGCCGGGGTGTGGGGACGAGCGGAGAAGCGGAAAACGTGAATTTTTTGAAAACCGATGAGGCGGCAAAGGTCAAAAGTTTGTTGGAAATCGACATTAGTTTCACCGGGGAAGCCGACGATGATGTCGGTGCCCAGAGACAAATTATCAATTTTCAATTTACAATTATCAATTAATTTTTTAATTTTTAAATTATCATATGGTCGGTTCATTAATTTAAGAATTTTATTAGAGCCGGACTGGAGGGGAATGTGGAGAAAGTGGCTAAGGCGGGCGGAATATCTTTTATATAAATTTATAAATTTATTGTCAATGCAAAGAAGTGGAATAGAGCCGAAACTAATAAGCGGGACTTTAGTTTGGGTCAGTAAAGCCTCGATTAAATTGGAGAAACCGGGGGCGTATTGCAGAAGGTTTACTCCGGTAATAATGATTTCACGGTAGCCATAATTTAGAACGGAATTGACAGTATTGACGGCATCAATAATTGGCAGTGACCAGAGATAGGGGCGGCGGAGAGGGACGGTGCAGTAGCTGCAGTTGGCGGTGCAGCCGGATTGAATTTTTAGAAGGTAGCGATGGGTGTTGGAAAACTTATCGCCTATTATGGGGTTATATAACGATTTTAAGATATTTAATTTGGCCTCTTTGTTGGTGTTAGAAATAAATGCGATATTTTTAAGATTTTGAATATTATTAGTGTCAGCACAACCGGAGACAATAATTTTGGCTTTGGGGTATTGTTTTTGAAGATGACGAATTAGACCTAGGGATTCAACATTGGCTTTGGCGGTGACGGAGCAGGTATTTATAAAAATGATATTTGGTGGATTCCCGCTTTCGCGGGAATGACGGTGAATATGGCCTTGGTTTAATAATGTTTGGGCGAAAAGATTGGTTTCGGCGCTGTTAACCCGACAACCGAGGGTATAGATAGAGAAATACTTCATCAGAGTTTAGTGCGAAAATAGTCGATGGTCCGAAGAAGACCTTCTTCCAGCATTACTGTTGGTTGCCAATTTAATTTTTCTTTGGCTAGGGTGATATCGGGACAACGGCGGATGGGGTCATCATCCGGCAGGTTTTGAAAGACTATTTGACTTTTAGAATCCGGGATTAGTTTTAGGACTAAATCAGCCAATTCTTTGATGGTGAATTCGTTGGGATTTCCCAGATTTACCGGGCCGGTGAAAAATTCTTGGTTATCCATCATTTTAATCATACCTTCTAAAAGATCATCAATGTATTGAAAGGAGCGGGTTTGAGAACCGTCACCGTAAATGGTTATGGGCAAATTCATTAATGCCTGCATGACAAAGTTGCTGACTGCCCGGCCGTCGTAGGGGTCCATGTAAGGTCCATAGGTATTGAAAATTCGGATGATTCGGATCGGAGTCTGATAAGCGCGATAGTAATCAAAGAGGAGGCTTTCGGCGGCCCGTTTGCCCTCATCGTAGCAGCTACGGATACCGACAGGATTGACGTTACCGCGATATTCTTCTATTTGGGGATGAATTTGAGGGTCGCCGTAAACCTCGGAGGTGGAAGAATGAAGTAGGGAGATGTTACCTTGAAGGCGACAAAATTCAAGAATATTGTAAATACCAAAGACAGAAGTTTTCCAAGTAAAAATCGGATCTTTTTGATAGGCGGGTGGTGAGGCCGGACAAGCGAGATTATAGATTTGGTCAATTTTTTGATCAAGAGTCAGTAGTTTAGTAATGTCATGGTTGATGAAGGAAAAATTAGGGTTATTTTCAAGATCTTTAATGTTATCTAAAGAGCCGGTGTAAAGGTTGTCAAGACAGATGACTGTGCTGCCCAAACCAATTAAGCGGTGGACTAAATTGGTACCGATAAAACCGGTACCGCCGGTGACTAAAATTGTTTTACTCATGTGCTAATTTTCTCATAAGCTCTGAATAAAAGCGAAGATTGTGGATGGTAGCCAGGCGGAGGGCTGTTATTTTTTTTATTCGGAAAAGATGGGCTAAATAAGAACGGGAATAGTGGGTGCAAATTTAAAAGTGACGCCGGTGTCAGTGACACTGTTTTTACCACCCATAATTTTGGCCAGAGACATGACCTGAAAGCCGCCGGAGTCAGAAATGACGGCGCCGCTCCAGTTCATATATTTTTTGATCCCGCCGAAACTTTTAATGACATTTTTGCCGGGACTGGAGAGTAGATGAAAGGAGTTGACCAAAATACCCGGAGTTTGGGTGTTTTTAATATCGGTAGAATCAAGGGTTTTTAGAACGGCTCTGGTGGCGTCGGGAAAAAAGACGGGTAGAGGAATTTTTTCACCGGACAAGGTTTCGAAGAATTTAGGAAGCATTTGTCGGGGATACTGGATTCGAACCAGCAGCCTCACGGTCCCAAACCGTGCGCGCTAACCAATTGCGCCAATCCCCGGTGAGACGTACAAATTACTTTGTAATTTTACGTTTCTAACAACGCTTGATCGCAAAGCGATCATTACGTTGTGCCGCTGGCGGGAATCGAACCCACACGGTTGTTGAGACCACAAGATTTTAAGTCTTGCGTGTATACCAATTTCACCACAGCGGCGTACATGTATTTTACCTTAAATTTGTTAAAATATGACAATTGCGGAACGTAAAATTTGTTTTACAAATTAACGTTTCTGCAACGTAAAATTACAAAGTAATTTGTACGTTGCGGGTATAGTTTAGTGGTAGAACGAGAGATTTCCAATCTTTCGGCGAGGGTCCGATTCCCTCTACCCGCTCAAGGTTTCCTGCCGCTGTGGTGAAATTGGTATACACGTACGTTTCAGAAGCGTATGCCGAAAGGTGTGGAGGTTCGACTCCTCTCAGCGGCACAGATGGTGGATAAATTGGCTCATCTGGAAAGTGAGCTGAAAAAAAATCAGGAAAGGTTGATACATATGTCGGGAGAATTTGCGGCGACAAAGGCAGGAAGTGCTTATGGAGTGGAATATTATGATATTCAGTGCCGAGTTCTTCAATCAATGATAGAAGGAATTGAGAGGGAAATTTTTGAATTAAAAAAGAAAAAAAGGTTGATATAATAAAAGCACTTCAAGTCCGCCGAAAGGCGAGACAAGCCGAAGTAGCCAAGGTGGTCACGGCACTGGTCTGAAAAACCTGGGATGTTGGTTCAACTCCAACCTTCGGCACAACGTAATAATCCGCCAAGGCGGATTAAACGTTGTTAGAAACGTAAAATTACGAAGTAATTTGTACGTTTCACCGTTCATTGGGTTTGACGAAACGCGGGCATAGTATAGTGGTAATACGCGTCCTTGCCAAGGACGTATCACGGGTTCGAGCCCCGTTGCCCGCTCCGGACCAATCCCCTATTTTGGGGATTTTTTGTTTGTTGGTAAAATACAGAGGTATGGCACAAGGGGTCTATAGCTCAATTGGTTAGAGCGCTCGGTTTACATCCGAAAGGTTAGAGGTTCAAGTCCTCTTAGACCCACTCTTTAGGATATAATAGCTTGTTCTTTAGACAATTTGCCGACGTGGTGAAATTGGTATACACGTACGCTTGAGGTGCGTATGCCGCAAGGTGTGGAGGTTCAAGTCCTCTCGTCTGCACCTAGTATTGCCTAAAGATAGGGAATATTGCCCCGTCGTCTAATGGTAGGACACCTCCCTTTGGAGGAGGGTACTGTGGTTCGAATCCATGCGGGGCAACAGCAAGGGCAAATCGAAAAATGAGTGAAATGGTAGGGAAAAAATGCTGGGTATATATTTTACGGACATCGAAGAACACGTTATATACCGGACAGACGAAGAATCTTAAAAAAAGATTATTAGAACATCAGGGTAAGACAAAGAGATCGGCCCAATATATGAGGTGTTTTAGAAGCTTTTCTTTAGTGTATTGTGAAGAGTGCGGGAATAGGTCGGAAGCGATGAGACGAGAAGCGGAGATTAAAAGGATGACAAGGGCGGAAAAGGAAAGATTAGTTTTATCTTTTAGGTTGGGGGGTAGCGGAAGTGGTGGAGATAGCCGGTTGAGGGAGAGGGGTGGGAAGAACGATGGGTGAGTTTTCCAGACGTTTGAGGACATCCCAATCAATGCTCTGATAGGAAAGGTAACCGGCATAGGTTAAAAGCAGAAAAAAAGAACTTAAAAGAATGATGGCGACATAATCGGTTTTGGGTTTCATGGATTTCGGGTAATGGAGTAGATGGTGGGATACTGTAAAAATATTACCGGAGATTCCTCTGAAAGGACTTTTTGAAATTCCTGATAGATTTTTTTCCGCTCCAGGGAATCGAAGGTGAGCCTCCCTTCTTCTAAAAGTTTATCAATTTTGGGATTATTTATTTTAGTTAAATTGGTTTTGGTTTGAGTTGAGTGCCAAAAGATGTACTGATCGGGGTCAGCGGGGACACTGCCATAAGCCAGAAGAGCGTCGTAGTTGTCGGTATCAATCTGGTTTTCGACTTTGACATTAACCTTTATTTTGAATATTTCTTCCCAGCTTTTTTTGATGTCTTCGGCGGTGATTAAGAGATTCCGGTCAGCTACAGTCAAGTTGACTGATTCAATTTTATTTGGCTCAAAGAATTCGCGGGCTTTAGCGGGGTTGAAAATATATTCTTTAACATTGGAATTATAGGCCCAGGAAGAGGGGGATATAGGTGAGAGGCAGCGTTCGTTTTTATCGGTGCTTTTAGGGGTGGCGTAGGCCAGACTTTGGCGAAGTTGTTTGTTTCCAAGCTTTTGAGTGTTGAGAAAAATAGCCGAGTAACGTTTGGAGCTGGCAATGTTTTGATTTATAGCTACCTTCCAGCCGGATTCAAATTCCGGAGGAAGAAAAGTAATTTGGATTTGATCAACCTCACCGATTTTAAAGGCATTTAAAAGATCATTTTGGTCCTGATAGAAACGATAAATAAGGATGTCGGAGGCTGATTTAAGTTTGAGATATCGGATTCGACCGTCTTGGTAGCGGATGTCCCGGACAGAATAAGTACCCAAGCCAATGGATTTTTTTCTAAATAAGGGGCGGGAAAGAAGACTTTCTAAGGGAGCATAGGCTTTGTCGGAAGTGACAACAATTTTATTGGGACCGTCGGGGGTAAAAGTAAGCCCCGGAATCTGATAGTTGATATCGTAACTACTAAATTTTTTACCATCATGCCAGACAGCGGAGGTATTCAGATCGAATGTATATTGAAGGTGGTCCGGGCTAATATTCAATTTGTTGACCAAGGGGGAGAGTGAAGTTCGGTCGTTCTCACCGATGATAGTAAGTCCAGAAGATATTTTTTGGGTGATGTCTGATGGAAGATTGGTAGTGCTAAAGAGGCCTTCGATGCCGATTTTCAGCATTGGACGATTCAGTTTTTGATAGAGGTCCTTAAGGGGTTCCTGAAGAAAATAGGCTGTGACTCCGACAGTTAGGCCGAGAAAGATATAGGGTAAGTTTTTTTTCAAATAATAGGAATAAAGTTCGAGCTTGAAACGGATTTTGGTGAACATTAGTAGATTAGTTGGGCAATTGAAGAGATCAGAAACAAAAGGGTGATAAAAATAGTTAATTCAAACATCATTTTTTCCCAACCACGTTTTTCCGAACCGCTTTGAGAGAGAATGTTGGAATTGTGTTCATTTCTCCCTTGGGCTTGAAGAAAAATAAGAGTGGATAGGATCAGGGATAAAATTATTTGGACAATGCTAAAGACGGTTTTCAGATGATTTTGAAAAAATAAAGAAAGAAACTAATAAAAAACGAAGTACCTAAATATGCCCAAAAACCGATTAAGCTCCAGCCATAAATTGTAAAAGAAGAAACGGTGAAAGCAGAGACAAGAAAGACGGCCAGATAAAGACCAAGGGTGTTGATGATAATACGGATAAGACCCAGGGTTAGGATAGAAATGGGAAGTAGTAGAATTTTGACCAGCGGTTTGAGAAAAAGTTCAAAAAAAGCCAGAATGAGGCCGACTTTAATGATGACCAAGAGACGATCCGGTCCAAAACTTAAATTCCCAAAAAGTTCCTGCTGGAGAACCAGGGCGAAAGAAAGGTAGAGGGCGTATTTAAAGAATTTTTTCATGTAAATTTTTTCCTAGTTAACATTATACCTCCTAGACTGATGATGGTGAGGCCGGTAATGATTAACCCCAAGAGACTTAGGTAGTGAAATGGGTTTGAAATATCGACCGTATTTTGGTGGTCGGGAAAGTAGGAAACAGATAGATTTATTTTTTGGTTTTGGGGGAGAATGGAGCTAAAAATAGGAAAGTGGGACAGGTTGATGGTATTTTGAGACAAAGGAGGGAGAGAAGGAAGTTTTGTATTCAGTTTTAATAGAGAAGAGGTGATCTGGAGGTTGTCGAGAGCCTGGAGGTTGGGGTTGCTAATAATTATTTGGCTCGAAGAAAAAGGGTTAAATTTTATAGAAAAGGTCGGAGGAGACAGGCTGGGGTTGATTTCAGTATTGGCAAAAACGACATTAACTGTTTTTTGTTGCGGATTTTGTTTGTATGATCCGGGCGGAGGGGGATAATCACTTTTTGAGCCGTGAATGACGAAGGTTAAATGGTTTAGATCAAGGTCGTGAAAAAAATCGACACCGTTGGTTGTTTTAGCCCAGGTGGGGTCGATGCCGATCCAATTTTGGGTATCGGAGTTGTAGTACTCGGGCCAGGCGTGGAGAAGATCGGTACCGGGATTAAGGGGCTTGATTTTAGGGTTGTTTGAATAGGCGAAACCTTCAATTTCGCGGGCAGGAATACCGGCTGAGCGGGCAATGGTAATAAAAAGATCAGTAAAGTCAGTGCAAAGAGAGTTGGCAGGTTTGGCGATGGCCTCAAGGGCGCCTCGGCGGGCGGCCGAATCAAGACGGTTATCGTCATAACTTAGGGCACCGACGACATAATCGTAAATACTTTTTGGGGTAGAATATTTGGCGGCTAAAAGCTTGATGTCAGGGTGGTTAATTGGCCAGTAAAGTTGTTCGATTAAGGAGGTGTCGGTGGGCGCAGGTTTAGTGGTGCGACTGCCGATTTTGGCTTGACCGGTGACTTCGATATCAATTGAAGATTTTGATGGTAAAAGAAAGTAAGCCAGCCAATTTCCATCATTATCGGTTTCAATACTTTGAGGCCGAGGATTTATTTTGGTAAAAGTAATTTTTTGATTGGTGGTATCCGGTGGCAGGGCAATGGGGATAAGGGAGGAAGTATGATTTTGATTATTAAGATAGTATTTGAGACTAAAATTGAAGAGTTGAATGTTGCCAAAAACAAAGACATTTTTTTGGAGAGGGTTAAATTTATTCAGTTGGATAAGTGAGTAAAGGGAATCGTTTTTGACTAAGCTGCCATCAGGACCAAAGGACAGGCGGCCAAAGGAAGAGGGTACTTTTAGGTTGATGGTTAAGTTGCCACTAAGACTACTTTGAAATTGAGGCAGGGTGATTTCCCAGGTTTTGCCTTTGGGAGTAGCTAATTTAGGAAGACGATAGCGGAGGGAAAAAGAAGTAGTTTGATTTTTGCCGACTTTAGTACGGGTTAAAATGAGTCGAATTTGGGTGTCGGTGAGTGAGTTAATAATTTCGGTAGTAATAGGGCCGGAGTCATCATTGGCTTGGATATCAAGAGGTTTGACGCCGGTGAGGGAAAAGAGGTATTCTTTGGGAACAAACTGAGAAAAATTGTTGGTGATATCTATTCTTTGAGCGACTTCACCATCTCCTGATTGATTGACGGTATAATCAACATTTTGGGTAACGGAGAATTCGTCGGTGGCGAAGGCGGGGATAAGGTTTGATAAAAAAGAAAAGACAAGTATCAACCAAAACATGAATAAATGGTAGCATATCAATATACTTGACTTCGGGTATTGTTCGTGTATCATTGATTATATGCCAGCCATTGTTTATCGCCGCCAGAGGGAAATTCTTGATTTAATAAGCCTGTCAATTGACAAGTACGGTTATGCTCCGACACTGACTGAAATTGCTGATAGGTTGGGTTTATCGTCTCTGGCCACCGTTCATGAACATTTGGCGGTGTTGGAAAAGAAGGGATTAATTCGCCGTTATCGGGGGGCGGTTCGGGGAATTGAGATTTTGGAAAGTGAAGAAGAAAAGAGAGCCAGAGATGGTCAAGTTGAACTGCCGATATTGGGTTTTATTGCCTGCGGAGCGCCACTGGAACCATATACAGATCCAAATGCGACCCTGATGGTGAATTCGGCCCTGACTCCCAAAGGAAAATCTTTTGTGCTGCAGGCCAAAGGTGACTCGATGATTGATGATGGGATATTGAGTGGTGATTATATAGTGGTCAAAGAGCAAAAGGAAGCCAAAAACGGGGATATTGTGGTGGCAGTACTCCGAAACGGTTTTGCTACCCTAAAACGTTATTATCGGGAAGCAACGCGAATTAGATTGCAACCGGCCAATTCCACTATGGCGCCAATGTATGTGACCGAAGTCGAAATAAAAGGACGGGTAGTGGCGGTAATTAGGCAATTTAATTGAAATGCTTTATATAATCTCAACGCCAATCGGGAATTTGGGGGATATAACACTAAGGGCTGTAAAAACTTTGGAAATGGTGGATATTTTATTATGCGAGGATACCCGAAAGACAGGGATTTTGCTAAAAGAGTTGGGAATAAAAAATAAGATCAAATTAGTGTCTTTTTACGATGAAGTGGAAAGGCAAAAAATACCTCAAGTAGTGGAGTATTTAAAAGAGGGTTTGGAGGTGGGATTGGTGACTAACGCCGGTACTCCCCTACTCTCCGATCCGGGGTGGCTTTTGGTTAAAAAATGCCAGGAATTGGGATTAAAATATACAGCCATTCCCGGAGCCAATGCGGTAATTAATGCTTTGGTTTTATCCGGTTTGCCAATGCAGAGATTTTCATTTTTAGGGTTTTTGCCAAAAAAAGAGGGAGAGCGAAAAAAAATATTGGAAAAGTATAAAATGGTTGAAGGGGCGAAGGTGGTTTATGAATCGGCCCAAAGATTAGGGAAACTAATCAATGAGATAAAAGAGATTTATGGAAATATGGTCGAGATTAGAATTTGTCGGGAGATGACGAAGAAATTTGAAGAGATAAGGAATGGCATTGTTGGAGACGGTCGAGGGGAAGTGACTGTTGTATTTAAATAGGATTGTCATTCCCGCG
>JBBTXE010000001.1:314635-370718 GCA_038062455.1 Patescibacteria group bacterium | reverse complement strand
TTCCCGCGTTCGCGGGAATGACAGGCGTGTTGCTAAAGTATGCTAATTTTTAAATAATGAAAAATTGTTTTGTATATATGATGGCAAGTAGAAAAAATGGGACATTGTATATTGGAGTGACATCTGACCTAAAAAGAAGAGTATTTGAACATAGAAATGAAATTATCGATGGATTTACAAAAGAGTATGGTGTTCATGGGTTGGTTTACTTTGAAGAACATAACAATATAAATCAAGCAATTAAAAGAGAAAAACAATTGAAAAAATGGAGAAGAATTTGGAAAATTGAGTTGATTGAGAAGCAAAATAAAGATTGGAATGATTTGTATGAAAAAATATTGATGTAGATATAGGCCCCCGCATACGCGAGGGTGACATCCGTTTTCGCGGGAATGACGAAGCTCGTTGCTAACAGGTAGTGGTGCAAATTTCAGAGTGTGGATCCCCGCTTTCGCGGGGATAGAATTTTTCTTTTTTCGGCCCAGGAGATAATTTCGCGGGTGCGGTCAATCGCATCAGGGGAAACGGAGATACTACTAACTCCCCACTTAACTAATTTTTCGACGAGTTCAGGATAATTACTTGGCGCCTGGCCGCAGATAGAGACTAAAATGCCCCGTTTTTTGGCTTTAGTAATTAATCTTTTTAAGCTCCAAAGTATGGCCGGATCCATTTCACTGAAACCTTTGGCGACTTCAGAATTGTCGCGGTCAAGACCCAGAGTCAACATAGTTAAATCGTTGCTGCCAATAGAAATACCGTCGATGCCGACGTCAATAAATTTATCAAGAAGAATGACATTGCTGGGGATTTCGGCCATCATGAAAAGTTTGAAACTGGGGCTGCGGAGCAGTCCGGCGGCGGCGATTATTTTTTTAACTTCGAAAAGTTCCCCGGGAGTACGGCAAAAAGGAATCATCAGCCAGAGATTTTTTAGACTAAAGCGGTTTCGGACTACCTTGACGGCCTCCAGTTCCATTTGAAAGACTTCAGGGGAATTAATATAGCGGATAGCGCCGCGAAAACCTAAAAGAGGATTGGGTTCTTCCGGTTCGTAGAGTTTACCGTAGCGGAGAAAGCGGTATTCATTAGTTTTAAAGTCAGTAGTTCGATAAAGAACCGGCCGGGGATTAAAATTTTTGCAAAATTCGAGAATCCCCTTAGCCAGAGTTTCAATATATTCTTTTTCTCTACCTTCAGAGATCATCCGCTTGGGGTGGATGCCGATGTTGGCCATCATGAATTCAGCCCGCAGAAGCCCGACCCCGTCAACATTTTTTTTACTGATATCTTTGGCCAGTTCCGGTTCACCTAAATTAACATAAAGCTTAGTGGCAGTTTTTAGTAGAGCTTTAGAGCTATGGAGCTCTAGATCTTTGGGAATTTGAGGGTTACTTTCGGTTAGATCTCCTTTCCAAATTCGGCCACTGGCACCGTCTAGAGTGACGATATCCCCTTCCTTTAATTCTTTGGTAGCGGTTTTAGTGCCGACAACACAGGGAACTCCTAATTCCCGGGAAACGATGGCGGCGTGAGAGGTTTGGCCGCCTTTGTCGGTAATTATTCCGGAAACTTTTTTCATGGCGGGAACAAAATCGGGGGTGGTCATGCTGATGACCATAATTTGGCCGGAAACTACACGGTTAATTTCTTTGGGACTATCAATAAGGATTACCGGTCCTGAGGCAAATCCGGGGCTGGCAGCCTCTCCAATTAAGAATGGGGTCCCCGCGTCCGCGGGGATGACAGTGTTAGCGAGATTGACATTGTTTAAGGTAGTAATGGGTCGGGTTTGAACAATAAATAATTTACCCTTTTCGATGGCAAATTCAATGTCCTGGGCTTTGCCGTAGTGGTTATGGAGTTTTTGGCCAATCTTAGCTATCTTAACGGCGGTCCGATCATCGATTTTGAATTTATTTTGTTTGTATTTAGGAACTTTGGCTTCGTGGGTTTCGTTTTCGGATTTGACTAACTGCCGGTCCTGAAAAGTCGAATTTTTGGATTGGATTTCCCAGGTTGATTTGTTGATAATGTGTTGGTCAGGGGTGATAATTCCCTGAACTATATATTCACCAAGACCCCAGACGGTTTCAATCACAATTTCATTTTTGGTGTTGGAGACCGGATTGACAGTGAACATAATTCCGGAAATGTCACTTTGAACCATTTTTTGAACCGGAACGGCTACACCAACTTTGAAGTGATCAAAATTTTTTTTGACCCGGTAAAAAATTGACCGGGGGGTAAAAAGCGAGGCCCAGCAATCACGAACCCGATTTAGGACATTAGTTTCGCCGATAACATTGAGAAAGGTTTCCTGTTGGCCGGCAAAAGAGGCATCGGCACTGTCTTCGGCGGTAGCCGATGATCTGACCGCCACCGGTAAATCTTTCAGACCGCCAAAGCCCCCCAACTTTTTGTAGGCAGTCATAATTTCAATGGCGACACTATCGAGAATCGGGGCTTTTTTGATAATGGTTTTGATTTTTTTGGAGGCAGTCAGTAATTCGTCGGGATGGTCAACATTAGCCGAGTCTAAAATGTTTTTTATTTGAGGTTTTAGACTATTAGTGTCGATAAAGTCAAAGTAGGTTTTGGCGGTGACGACAAAACCGTTGGGGACGGGGATACCGAGACTATACATTTCTCCTAAATTAGCACCTTTGCCGCCGACAACAGCGACATCTGCGAATTTAATATCTTTAAACCAAATAAGGGCAGGGGTTTTCATATTATTTTGGCGGTTGCCAACCACGGTTGGGTAATAATCTGGTGGCGTCTGTTTCATTGGGACGGGAATCGTCGTCTTCCAGGCGGATGGTGGTACCGGTTTCCGGAGTGGAAAATTCAACAGTGACACAATTGGTAATTGCTTGAAAACGGTGGATAGTTGGGGGTTTAATGGTGTATTCTTGATTTATTTCCATGGGGAGGGTGACGAGAGAATTGGGGTCTGGACCGAGGCTTAGATTGGCTTGGCCGGAAAGGAGAACCAGAGTTTCAATTTTTTGGTCGTGATATTGGAGTGACCAACGATGGCCGGCTTGAGTAAAAGAAATTTTGCCGGAATAAGGGAGATCTTTTGGAGTAGTCAGAATTTCAAACCCCCAGGGTTTGATAATTTTTGGGGACATTAAAAAATGATACCAGAAAAAAAGAGGCGATACTAAGACATTAGATTAAAAAGGAGATTGAGGAGGGCGTTTTCTTTGGGCTCCGAAAGAGCGCCGGTTTTAATTTGATAATCAAGGTCAATCAGGGCTAGATAGCTTGATTTGAGCTTTTCTGGCGGAAAAGGGGAAAAAGATGACAAATTTTGGCGGAGACGGTTTTTAAACCAAAAAAAGACCAGTTCAAATGGTTCCTGTTTGATGACTTTTAAAAATATTTGGGTAAAGAGACGGTGATTTCGAGGTTTTAGGGAATTCAGACAGAAAAAAAGCTGTTTGTCTAAGGGAAACTTTTGAAGCTTGGCTGGGCCAAAAAAAGAAACTTCGTTTTGACGAAGAGGCCGGTCCTGCCAGATAACGGTGTCAGTGTACTGATTTTCTTTTATAAGGGAAGACAGCGTTTCTAATTGGTTTTTTAGAAGAGAAAAGGGAGAGTAGAGGGCGAGAATCCGCGTGTTTTGGAAAAGGGAGGGAGAGTTGACAAAAAGGTTTAGTAATTCAAAATCAAAGTCTTTGTATTCCTGGCGCAGAATTTCTTTGTCTTTAAATTGATCAAGAAAATTTTGGTGGGCTTCCCGGCTGTGGTATAGATCATCGCCATGAAAAATGTAAAGCATTATTTTAAAATACTGATCGATTTATAATTTGGGTTGTCAAAATCAGGGAGATTAACAGAGCAACTTGAGAATCGGGAGTTTTGGACTTGATTGACAGATAGAATGGTTTCTATAAATGAGTCTTGGTGTTTTTCTAACACCCCCTTGCCTACCCAAAACCTGACAGAGGAGGTTCGGGTGGTGCCAATGGGAAGGCAATTTTTTATGGGAAAACTGTCCAAAAAAATTTTATCAGGGGTTCGATAATATGGCCGGCGTTTAGAGCTTAAAACAAAGGCTTCGAAAATTAATTGGGATTGATGTAATTTGGCCTCACTTAGTTCTTTGTCTGATTTGACGTTCATTTTGATAACTGATTTCTGCTGGTCAGATAAAATAAAAGGATTTGTTTTATCTTGTTGGACAACAATATCGTAATTTGTCTTAAATTCTTTTTGAAAATCTTTTTTTGAACTATAAAGTTTTTCGAGAGTGTGTAGGGTGAATTTTAAATTTTTGGGTATATATTTTTCAAAAATTGTCAGCAAGTCTTTAAAACTCTCTTGATAGGTATCCATATCTGATTCGGGAATATGATTTAGTAGTGGGACAACAATGCCGTCGGCAAAAAAATCAAACCAAATTCCGGGTTTATATACCTCCAGGACAGGCCTAAGCCAATTGACCTTATGGATTAAAAAGAAAAGCTCAGCCCAATCGACATAAGGCGATTCTGGAAGTCGCCAAAGTTTGTAACAACCAAAGACCCAAACTAAAGGGATAGGTCGATTGTTTTTTATTGAGAAACCAATAACGTTTTTTATGTGGGTCTGATATTCAAGGGAAATGGAGTGGCGGCGATACTTAGTAGTAGTTAGGGCTTGATAAATGAAAGAGGAAAGATCTTGGGAACCAGGGTTAATATTGGAAGATTTTTTCAGACTTTGGAGTTGGTCTGAAAGATATTGTTGAATTTTATTAGGAATTGAACTTTGAAAAGTATTTGGCATTATTCTTGAGTATAACCTTTGGCTTGGAGATGAAAAGAGCGGGCGTAGAGACCTTTGAGGGCTAGAAGTTGCCGATGAGTCCCCTGTTCAATGATTTGACCATGATTGATAACGATAATCCGTTGGGCGTTTCTGACAGTTGAAAAACGGTGAGAGACGATAATTAAGGTTTTGTTTTTAATAGTTTTATAAAGCCGGCTAAAAATTTTACTTTCAGAAATAGCGTCGATAGAAGCAGTGGGTTCATCTAAGACAATTATTGGGCTATTACGATAAAAAACCCGGGCGATGGCAATTTTTTGGGCTTGTCCCCAGGAGGGTTCTTCGCCGCCATAACGCTGGCTCATGGGAGTATCTAAGTTCCGGGGGTATCTTTTGATAAAGGTGGCATCGGCTTGTTTTAAGGCTGCCATAATTTTTTGATTGTTGATTTTTTGGGGCCGGCCCAAAAATATATTTTCGCGGAGGGTTAAGTTGTAGAAACTGTTAAATTCTTGAGCCAAAAAGGAAAGTTGGTGATACCAGTTTTCGAGTTTTAATTGTCTTAAATCGATGCCATTGATAAGGATTTTTCCGGAGCTGGGTTCATAAAAATGACACAAGAGTTTGATAAGAGTACTTTTACCGGCCCCATTTTGACCGACAATGGCAATTTCCTCTTGAGGGTTGATGGTTAGATTGAGGTGGCGATAGACATAGTGGCTGGAATTGGGATATTTAAAACTAACGTTAATAAATTCAATTTTGGGGGGGTGGGGACGAGGAACAAGTTTGGATCCGCTTTTAATTAAATTTTTTAAATTAAGTACTTTTTTAAAGTTGCCGATATGATAACTATTTTCAGTAACACTGACAGAGCTAAAAACAAGGCCCCGGAAGAAATTGCCGGTTTGGGTAATTGATTGGAAGTAAAAGGTGAAGAGGCCAATGGTGATTAGACCTGAATGGGTGCTGGAAATTAGAGTATAGAGACAAAAGGCGTTAATTAAGGTGGAAAAGGTGATCAGGCCGAATTCGGTGGGGGTTTGTTGGATCCGAAGGGTAGTTCGGGAAATGGCAAAAAAATCAAAGTTATCAGAAAATTTTTTGAATAGATATTTAATAGCGTTGTTAATTCTTAGTTCAGAAATGTAGAACTTTTGGCGAAGCTGATAGTTAAGATCCCACATTAATTTGGTTTTATCGCTGTTTTTCTCATGGATTTGCCAGTCTTTTTGGACCCAATGTTTTTGAAAAAAGTATTGAGGAACTTGACTTAAAAAAATAATTAACCAAAGAAAGGGGAATTTCGGTAGAAGAATTATAGAAACAGTCAGAAGGCTTAGAAGACTGGTAAAGATGCTGTTGGCGTCGGAAAGGGTCTGGCGGATTCGCCAGCCAAATTCTTCGTCCACTTTGGAGATTAAATTACTAGTGTCCTTACCTTCTAGGTGTTGATAGTCAAGAGTGGTGACTTTGCCGATGAATAGTTTGCGGAGATGGGCTTGAAGTTGGATATCGAGAACCCGGTTTAGCTGACTTTGAAGATAAAAAAAGGTTGAGTTTAGGGCCATGATACCAATAAACAAAAAGAAGGTGGTTATCCAGTAAGTTTGGCCATAAACTAAACTATCGATGAGTTGGGAAAAAACTCGGTTTTGGAAAAAGGGGACGACGGAAACAAAGATGCCGAAAATAAAAACGCCAGTGAATAATACCTTATTGCTCCGATAGATTAACCTAAGGCACCAGGCGGTGTTTTTAAAAATGGTTTTTAGGGACTTAGAATCGTTTGCCATCAATTAATGATACCGCAGATGGATATAGTTGGTGAACGTTTTTGAACAAATTCGAACGCATTTCAAAGATTCGTGCTAGCTCGCTTCGCCCTGCTCGGCTCGCACTCCAGCGCGGCGCCCCCACCCGCCGCGCCTCCGCTCATTTTTTGCGCGCGCGATTTTTGTTTGCGAAGCAAACAATGAAATAATATAAGTCCAAAAAAGATTTAAGCTTGATTAAAATACTTCTTTTGCTTGAGTTGGTATATGAAGATTAAACCACCAAAGATATAGGTAAATAGATACACTAAGGTGGTAGCAAATCTTTGTTCTACAGGAAGATTAATTACGAAGTAAATTGAGTTAAGTAAAGCAACGACTAAAACGCCTAGAGTTACATACAGATATTTTTTCAAAACGGAATAAGATCGTTTGAAATATACTATTATCGTAAAAATGTTAAATAGTAGGTAGTATGAATACCAGATTAGAGGAAAGTTTTTTGGAAATCCTGTATTAAAATACTCAAAGACAACAGGTTTCATCTGAATAAAATTCAATAGTGTGGTGACGAATGAATATACACTAATTAGAAAAAGGATTTTTAACAAAAAAGGCATTTCTTTAAAATCAGATATGTACTTGTTAGGTTGGGTATTTTTTTTAATAGCCGAGGGGCTATCTTTTAGCTTAACATTTTCAGGACGAATGATGGTCCAAAACAATAAACCAAATGGCCATGCGAACAGCGCAACCAAAGTCGCTACCGCGAAACCGTTCTTACCTCTAATTGAAGCATCCTTATAGCTCCAAACAACGCTCCAAAAATACAGTATTACGAACGTTACAACGAATAAGGCTCCCAAAACAAAAAGAAATGATTCCATATAGAGTTTATTATATCACTTTTTTAGAAATCAAGTATTAAATTCTTTCTTTTTTTGTTCATTTTTAGTATAGTTATATTGGACTCAGTTATTATTGAAATTGCTTTTTTTAATGGCGCAATCGGACAGTGAGACGCAATTCTTGCTGATACCACCGGTTGCGCCATTTAAGTTGATAAAAGCTCTTTAAAATTTTTGCGTTTTTCTTTGTTCCGCTTTCAGCGGAATGTTCGAGCCGACTTTTTCGGAGGCGCGTCGGGTGGGGGCGCCGCGCTGGAGTGCGAGCCGAGCAGGGCGAGGCGAGCTAGCACGAATCTTTGAAATGCGTTCGAATTTGTTCAAAAACGTTCACCATTTTGGAAATCGCAAAAGTGGAAGGGGCAGCGCTGTCTGCGGAGGGGGGCGCAGCCAGCGCTGCCCCCACTTCCGACTCGATTTCCTTTTTGGTGAGCTGTTATAACGAAATTCGAACGTTTTTTAAAAATAACTTTTAAATATTGAGCTCACAGCGTCGGCCCGCCGCCCGCACCGGTGGGCCTAGCTGTTCGCGTTATCTATAATTCCGCCTTCGCGGAATTTTCTTTTTTGCGCGCGCGATTTGGCGCATTCTGTGCGCCAATAATAAATTCAGAAAAAGGTTCGAGCCAACTCGAACCGCAACCCTCTGTTTTGGCTTTTTTCTCTTCCATTTTTAATTTTTCTTCAAACAATTGATTCTTTTTGTTCTTGTAAATGCTTTCTTCAATGGTGTCGTCAAGGTAAGCGTCAAGTAGTTTGCCCATTTTCAGATCAATTGTTTGAATATCATTGTCCAAAGACAACAGGTTTTGTTGCCCAGATTGCTCCTCGGCTACTCTGTCTCGTTCTAGCCATTGCTGCCATTGTTTTACCCACGATGTGGGGAGTGAGGCGAGACTAACTTGCTGCGCCACCTGGTCAACTAACTTTGACTCGTTAATATAGTGCTGGGAGCAAGGTTTTAGTTTTTTGGTACAGCGATAATAGGTGTAGGTAGCGTCGCGATTGGTGCGAAGATAATGTTTGGTTTTTGTCTCGGCAGTTATCGAAGCACCACACTCCCCACATTTCATCAATCCAGAAAAAGCAAAATAATGGCCATGAGGTCGAGGATGATTTAAATATTCGAGTCGTTCTTGGGCCTTGTCAAAAAGCTTTCGATCAATAAAACATTTATGAATCCCTTTTGATTTCTCACCGCCATAATCAAGAATGCCGATGTAAAACTTTTTACACAACATTCTGCGAACTTGGTTTATGGCCTTTGGTTTACCGTTACCTCGAGTAATGCCGTATTTGGCCATAAATAGGGATAGTTGGGTAAATGTTTGACCAGCGATAAACATTTCGAAGGCTTTTTTGACAGCTTTAGCTTTTTCTGGATTGATGTGGATAGTTTTGGTTAGCCTGTCATTGTCGTAGCCAATGGGAGCTTTGTTGGGCCAAACGCCATTTCGGATTTTTTGTCGATTGCCTCGTTTAACATTCTCGGATAAATTATCGACATAATATTTGGACTGGCCAAAGGCTATCGAGAGCATAAATTTGCCTTGTGGTGTATTTTCAAACCAAAAAGAGGGAAATTTAAGGTCGACAAGATGGCCAGTATCAAGTAGGTAGATAATTTTTCCACCATCGATACTATTACGAGCCAATCGGTCGGGATGCCACGATAAAATGGCGTTGGCCTGACCTGATTCGATTTTGGACAAGACTTGGTTAAATATTTCTCGGCCGGGGACTTTGGCGGTTTTGGCTTCGTTGATGACTTCAACTATTTCGAGTCGTTCTCGTTTGGCATATTCGGTAAGTTCGGTAATCTGGGCTTCGATCGACAAAACCTGCTTGTCTTTCTCATCTGTGGATTTTCTACAATATATAATAAATTTTTTCATATGTTACTCAAATTTTTCGTTTTCATTTTTTTTGAAGGACGATTTAAAAAAGCCGTTTGCGACGCTTCGCGCGGCCGTACTCACGCGGCGTCGCGTACCCTGTCCTGACGCGAATTCCCTCTGTGTGACTCCAGGGGGAGTCGAACCCCCGATTACCTGGATGAAAGCCAGGTGTCCTAGGCCACTAGACGATGGAGCCAGATTTTTTGATTAATCTTTCCAATGAATCCCTATTCTTCCAAGACTTTAATTGATATTCCCTTTTTCTTGCCAAAGATAGGGTTGAAAAGCATTCTGAGTATATCAAAACCCAAGGTATTTTTCTTTTGGTATATCGGGATTTTCCCCGGTTGTAAAAATTGAGACGATTGGTTAAGTTGTTGGTAGACCCCACATAATACGAATTATCAGTGAAGGATTTAAGAATGTAACAGCAATGCATGTTGCTTAAGCCACTAGTTCCGGTCTCGGCTTTAGCCGGACCGAGAATGCTCGGTGCAGCTTTGCTGCAACCGGCAACGATGGAGCCAGGTCGGCAACGGTGGAGCCGTGGCTGATATTTTATCAAATTATTTGATTGTGGTGGGATATAAATTCTGTTAAAATGGAATTTCAGGATGACAGATAATCAACCTGGAAATAAACAAAGTATTTTTTTTAAAATTGCGGCGCAGGTCGAAGAAGAACAATTAAGTGAAATAGTTGGAATTGGGGTAAGGGGTAAATACCGAATAAAAAATCACCGGATTTATTTGTCTGTTTTGGGGGAAAAAAGCGAGTTTGCTTTTATGGAAGCAATGGGAGTAGTGGCAGTTTCCAGTCCGGAAATGGAAATTATTAGCGGTGCGGGAGGTTTTGATCATGATAATAAATTTGTTTTACCAAGGTATCACTTTGGACCGTTGGCACAATTAGATATGGAAGTAGCTATGTATCAGTTGGCCAATAGTCCGAAGATGAGAGAGCTAATTGAAAAGTCGAATGCTGATAATTCGGGAATAATTTATTTTGCTAGGGAGGGTCATTTAACTAATTGGCAAAGGGCAGTTTATTTGGTGGATGAAAAGAAAAATATTCCCTCAACAATTGTGGCGATGAGTCACAAGGCGGCAGGGAATATCTATACCCGAGAATCGCAATTGTCGGTTAAGCCTAATTTGGAAGGTTTCAATTTAATAAATTTGGAAGTTTTATATATTAGTGATCCGGTAGCTTCAGGGATGCAGCATGTTAAAATGTTGGAGGAACTGTTAAATATTGGTTGTGTTCCCAAGACGGTAGTGACAATTGCCCCAATGGCCACCGCTTTTGGGATGAGGGTGATTAGTTTGGCTTGTCAAGAAATGGGAATTAAGTTTGTGGGTGGTTGTTGCAGTGCTCTTTTGGAAAGTACCAAACCTTTGCGATATTATTCCCCTTACCCGACGGCGAATAAAAATCAGGTGGTAGACGAGGAATTACATCGTTTTATTAGAAAATTTTTTGGAGATAAATTGAATAAGGTTTGTATTCGCTGTAATTGGACGGGGACATTTTTGGGAGGGCCGAAAATGCCATTAAAAGCCTCAGAGGAGGAATTAAAAAGTGTGGGTTTGAGTAATCAAGAATTGAAAAATATTTGCAACCTAATTACCGTAAATAAGGCAAAATCAGCAGGTGTTTATGAAAGGCTAATCCCCTATTCGACGAGGCTTTTGCAAAAGGAATAAACCAAAAAAAATACAGATAAAACTGATCAGTTGGGCGATTTTGAGGTGATTGATGGTCCAAGTGTCATTTCGAAAGAATTCAATAAAAAAGCGAATTAAGCCATAAGCAATTAAATAATGAGCAGTGGGGTTTTTGGATTTTTTGAGAAGAAAAAAGAGAAGTAAATTTAGGGAAGCTTCCAGCCACCAAGTGGGAATTTCGTGATTGAAAAAATTGCCAAAACGGCCGATAGATTGGCAAAGCGGTAGGATGGGGGTCAACAGATCAGTTATTTTTAGAAAGGGAATTTTATATATTTTGGCAAAAAATAGGAGAAACATAAATCCGGCTATCAGGGCGCCATAGATTCCTAATCCCCCGCCCCGAGTGTTGAGAATTTGGAGGAGGTTTTGGGAATAATAATTCCACTGATCAAAGACATGATAGAGGCGGGCGCCAATAAGAAGGGAAATTAAAAAGCCAAAAACAAAAAAGTTAACCAGTTTTTTGGGGATAAGAGTGTTGCTTTTTTCAAAAAGATAGATACCTAAGGAAACGGAAAGGCCGATAATGAAACCATAAAAACTCATAAATATTTATAGTTTTTTTCAATTAAAGTGTTCTTCAACATTTCTTTTAGTTGTTTTCGGCCATTACCGCTTTTTAAATACACCTCACGACTTTTAGCGTCTTTAATATTTTTAAACACCTCGAGATAAATTAATTCTACAGGTAAACTTTTTCTAGTTGAGGTCACTTTCCCCTGTTGGTGTTTAAGCAATCTTTGTTTGTAGTTTGATGAGAATCCGATGTATAAATGACCATTTCCATAGCAAAAAAGAATGTACACGAAATAATATTGAGTTTGTTTCATTTCGGTCGCGTCAAACGCGACTCGGTCAGAAATAATATTGAGTTTGTTTCATTTCGGTCGCGTCAAACGCGACTCGGTCAAATTCGTCTTCTGGCGAAGCCGCGTTTGACGCGGTGGGCCCTGCGAGGATCGGACTCGCGACCAACTGCTTAAAAGGCAGCTGCTCTACCGCTGAGCTAAGGACCCGATGAGTCAATTATCAATTATCAATTATCAATTATCAATTAATTAGAAATGAAGAGGTTGATAGATGACAAATAGAGATAATTAGATAGCTCTGGCGTGTGGTTTGCGCAGGAAATAGAGCTTGGCCCGACGGATTTTGGTTTTAGGAGAGCGGATTTTCTTGATTGAATCAATCCAGGGAGAATTAATCGGAAAGATACGTTCAACCCGAACTCCATCGGCAGCATTTTTAGCAACTAAAAAGGATTTACTGTCACCTGCCCCTCGGATGGCCAGGATTATTCCATCAAAGGCCTGAATCCTTTCTTTATCCTTTTCTTTGATTTTGTAATTGACCTTGACGGTATCGCCAACGCTGAATTCTAAATCTTGGTGGGTAAATTTAAGCGCCATAGTGGTACGGGGTATTTTATATTAAAGCTTCCGGCTAATCAATGTTTTGCGTATTTAGGATAGAATCGATTTGTTTTTGGAGAGAGGGGGAATATTTAACACCATAGGAAAGTGGTATTTGTTTGCCGTTGGGAAGAACAATCAGGCCGCGATGGCCGTTGGGGTTGTCCTTTAAAAGATGGTTTAATTCCATTAGCTGGCTTTGGCTGGAACCTTCGGGTACTTCAATGACGAAATCAAATTTCTTAACAGTGTCGGGAAGCTTTTCCGCTAAAAGATCGATTAGTATTGATTTAGTGTCATTTCGGGAATTAGTTTTACCTTCAACGTAGACAGCTTGGTTTTCTTTTAACAGTTCTTGATGATTTTGGTAAGCTTTGGGGAAAACTACCCCCTCAACTTCCCCAGTTCCATCGCTAATAGTGATAAAAGCCATGGACGAATTATCTTTTTTGGTACGGATAGTCTTAAAACGGGTGACAACTCCGACAAATTTGACGGTAAGATTATCTTCACGGTTTATTATTTCGCTAATTTTAGGGAGTGAGGCTTGGAGGAAAGGCAATAGGATTTTGGAGATTGGATTTTCCGTAACATAAATTCCCAGAAGTTGTTTTTCCTGGTCCAGTCTGTCTTTTTCGGTCATGGGGGAAACAATAGGAAACTTATCAACCATGGTTTGTTCCCCTTTTTCTTCGCCGCCGTCAAAAAGTCCAAATTGGCCGTTACTTCTTTTGGAGGTAATTCGGTCACAATTGTTTCGAATAATTTCCAGTCCGGCTAAAATGGCATTTCTTTCAGCAAAGATGTCAAAGGCGCCGACTTTAATTAAACTTTCCAAAACTTTTTTGTTAACTTTTTGGCCGCTGACGCGAAGACAAAAGTCGGAAAAATTTTTAAAAATTCCTTTAGTATTCCGTTCCTTTAGAATAAGATCAATGGCGACATCGCCAACATTTTTTATAGCTGAAAGTCCGATGCGAATAGACATTTTTTCCAATGAGTCGGGGTTATCCTCCATTTCAAAACCTTTTTGGGAAAGATTGATATCGGGAGGGGAAACGATAATGCTCATATTGCGGCATTCTTCGATTCCGGCACTGACTTTTTCCGAGTCGTTAGCTTCGGCGGATAAAAGAGCGCACATGTATTCAACCGGGAAGTTGGCTTTCATATAAGCGGTACGGTAAGCCAGCATGCCGTAGGAAGCGGCGTGGGCTTTGTTAAAGCCATAGGAGGTAAAGGGTTCGATGAAGCCAAAAATTTCTTCGGCCTTTTCTTTGGTATAACCGTTTTTGACACAACCCCCGATAAATTTTTCTTTTTGGGCATTCATTTCTTCGGGGATTTTTTTACCGATAGCTTTTCGAAACTTATCAACCGTAACCCAATCGTAACCGGCCAGTTCAATGGCGGTGTAAAGACAGTCATCCTGATAAACCAAAAGCCCGTAGGATTTGTTTAAAAATTTTTTCATTTTAGGGTCGAAGTAGGAAATTTTTTTAGGGTCGTTTTTGCGGGCGATATATTCGGGAATTATGGACATAGGACCGGGTCGGTAGAGAGCGACCATGGCCATGAGATCTTCGACCCGATTGGGTTTTAGTTCCCGAAGCCATTTGGTTATTCCTTCCCCGCCGAGTTGGAAAACGCCCATGGTATTGCCCCGGGAAAGCATTTCAAAAGTTTTTTTATCATCAAGGGGAATTTTTCGAAGGTTAATGTCAATGTTTTTGGTCTTTCGGACATTAATAACCGCCTGACGAAGAAAGGAAAGGTTTCTAATTCCCAAGATGTCGTATTTAATTAGACCAACATCTTCGCAGGCGTGAAACTCGTATTGAGTAATAGGTTTATCACCACCGGTTTCGGTTTGGGTCGGACAAAAATCGTTAATAGTAGTGGGAGAAATAACTAAACCGCAGGCGTGGACGGAAATATGGCGGGCGCAGCCTTCAATTTGTTTGGCAGTAGAGAGAATTTTTTGAGCATCGGGGTCGGTGTCAAACATCATCTGGAGTTCAGGGGTAGTGTTGAGGGCTTTGTCAATAGACATAGGGAAACCCTGGCTTCCCAGGGGAATTAGTTTACTGATCCTGTCGCCGATGGCATATTCATAACCCAATACCCGGGCGGTATCCCGAACGGCACCGCGGGCCATCATTCGGCCAAAGGTGCAGATTTGGGCAACAGCGTCTTGGCCGTATTTTTCGCTAATGTGATAAAGCATTGCCTGGCGTTGATCGTCGGCAACATCGAGATCAATATCCGGGGGGGATGGTCGGTCTTTATTTAAAAAGCGTTCAAAGGGTAGTTGATAAACAAGGGGATCAACTGAAGTAATACCCAGAACAAAAGAGACGAGTGAGCCGGAAGCTGAACCCCGGGTGTTGGTGGGGGTATCGTTTTGCTCGCACCACTCTATAAAATCTTTCATAATTAAAAAGTAAGGAGAATAGCCTTTGGGGCAGATAACTGACAGTTCGTAATCGAGACGATTTTTTACGGCCGGAGTCAACTGGCCGAAATGCTCTTTGGCCTGTTTGTAGGTAATCTTTTTTAGATATTTTTCGGCGGTGGTCTTGGGGGGAAGTTTAAATTTGGGAAAAAACCATTTGCCAATTTCAATTTCCAGATTACACATTTCCGCAATTTTGTTGGTGTTTTTGATGGCATCAGGAAGATCCGGATAGAGGGAAACCATTTCATCCTGGTTTTTGACATAAAAATCAGGGAAATCGACCATGGACATTCGATTTGGGGTGCTGGTGGTAGTTTGGGTGTTGATCATTACCAGGACATCTTGGGCAAAAGCCTCTTCTTTTTTAAGATAGTGAGAATCATTGGTGGCTACTAGAGGAATGCCTAATTCCCGGCTGATTTTAATAATTCCCTCCCCGAATTTTTCCATGTCTTTGACGCCAGGGTGGCGCTGAATTTCTAAATAGTAATCGGAGCCAAAGAGCTGTTGAAACTTGGCGGCGCTATCGCGGCCTTGGTCGTATTGATTGTTTAGGATTAATGATCCAATTTCTCCCTGCGGACAAGCACTGGTACAAATAAGACCCTGATGATATTTTTCTAATATTTCCCAATCAATTCGGGGTTTGTAATAAAAGCCTTCAAAGTAACCGAGCGAGACAATTTTGATTAAGTTTTGGTAACCCTGACGATCTTTGGCCAAAAGGATTAGATGGTAGCTTTTGCGGTTTTGGCTGGTTTTGTTGTGACGGTCTCCAAGACAGGTGTAGATTTCACAGCCAATGATGGGCTTAATATCATTTTTAACCATGGTTTTGTAAAACTCAATGGCCCCGTATAAGTTGCCATGATCAGTGATAGCACAGGCTTTCATGTTGAAGTCTTTAAGGGTAGCGGCCAGTTTTTTGATTTTGGTCAGACCGTCGAGGAGTGAGTATTCGGTGTGAAGATGAAGATGAACAAAGTCGGACATCAAAAATAATTATCAATTTTCAATTATCAATTATCAATAAAGCAGAATGGGTCAAATACGAACCGTACGGACAAAATGCTGTAATTACATCATCTCTTCAAGGGCTTTGATGCGGGCGGCGATGGGAGGGTGAGTGGAAAAGAGAGAGGCGAGTTTATTTCCCTTAAACGGGTTATTTATGTAAAGAGAAGCGGTGGCGGTGGAGGCGCTTTTTAAAGGATTGGGGTCGGTGGATATTTTTTTAAGGGCTTCAATAAGACCGCTGGGTTGACGGGTAATCATGACGGCACTGGCATCGGCAAAAAATTCACGACGGCGGGAAATAGCCAGTTGAATTAGTTGAGCGATGATGGGGGCGAAGATAATTAAAATAAGACCAATAATTACAAAGATACCACCGTTTTTACGGTCATCGCCGGAGTTGAAAAAATGGCGGCGGGTACTTAGGTTAGTCAGGATAGATAGGGTGCCGATTAAGACGGAAACCAGAGTCATCAGCCTGGTGTCGTAGTTTTTAACATGAGACAATTCGTGGGCAATGACCCCTTCAAGTTCAGTGCGATTAAGTTTGGAAAGAAGGCCGGTGGTGGCACAGACAGAAGCGTGGGTGGGGTCACGACCGGTGGCAAAGGCATTCATGGCGGCCGAATCGATGACAAAGATTTTAGGAGGGGGAATATTGGCAGCTAGAGCCAGATTTTCGGTGACAGTATAAAAGTCAAAATATTCTTTTCGGGTAGCGATTTTGGCATGGTTAAGTTTAAGGGCAATTTGGTCACCGGCAAAATAGCCCACCAGAGCCGATCCGGTGGAAAAAATAATGGCCAAGGGAATCAATTCGGGGGAAGAATAGCTTTGGGCAATAAGATAAACGGCTCCAGTAATAAAGCCGATGAATAAACAGATAATTAAAAGTGATCTTCTTTTATTAGAAGATATCTGTTGATAAATGTTCATGACTATTTAGTTGAGTTTTACTTCAGGATTTTTGGTTTCGGTTGACGAAACTTCAAGAAATTCTCCGGAAATAGGGGTGTCTAAACCTTTTTGAGCGGTAAAGCCCATTGGTGGAGCAATCCAGATACCGGGGATGGTGGATATCTTGGTGTTGAAGTCGGCCGACAAATCAATGAGGGTTCGGCGGGCGTACATAACTTTGTCGGAAGTATCCCGAAGTTCGTCCATGAGATTCCCAACCAGTCCGGCTGATTTTATTTCCGGGTTACTTTCCATGATAACTTTAATGGAGCCAAGAACTTTAGAAATTAATTTTTGAGCCTCATCAATTTTGGCACCGGATTGGTTTTCCATAGCTGAATCAATACTTTTTCGGGCTGAAGTTAAATCTTCGAATATACCTTTTTCCTGTTTCAGGTATCCCTTGACTGATTCAATCAGGTTGGGAATTAAGTTTGATTGGCGTTTTAATTGATTACCAATTTCTTGGATAGAAGCGGTGATTCTGACCTGAAGGGTTTTAAGACTGTTAAAAAAGCCAACGATATAAAGAACCAAAACAACCAGGACGGTAAGAATAATCCACATAGCGTAATTAATTGTTAATAGAAAATTATAACACCTTTTTATTGTGCGTTTGAGTAATCTTTGGTATAGTAGCAAGGCAAGACCAGGGCTCGTGGTGCAGCGGTCCAGCACATCCGCCTGTCACGCGGAAGATCGTGGGTTCAAATCCCATCGGGCCCGCCTTCGTCCGCCTAGGCGGACTTCGGCGGGCAAGCCCGCTTAGGTGTAGAATCTCACTGTCAAGAAATGGATTGCTTTGGTCCAGTCGACAAAGGCGGTGAACAGGCGGAGGATTTTTTGAGAGTGGCAAGAATTTGATCGTGGACTGATTTGAATGATTTTTTGGAGACAAAGGCGATTTCGTCTGATAGATGTTTAACGATTCCTTCCATGACCTCACTATTGGTTCGGGCAAATTTTTCCGCAGTTTGGATTTTATTTTGAAAAAGAAGTTTGAGAATGGGTACTGTTTTAATGGGGTCATTGAGGTAGAGGGCTTCTTTGGTGAGTTTTGGTTCAAATAAAAGTGTGGTATCCAGAGGTTTTGATAAAAGCTTAAAAAATTCTTTTACTTCGTCTTTAGAAATAAGATGTCTAAGACCACTTTTGGCTACATTTTCAACCGGAACTGAGGCAGTAACTGATTTGTCCCGTTCGCTCGATTGAGTTGGCCGATAGAAAAAACATTGGTGGTAGACCCCTTTAAGGTCTTTTTGAGATTTGGCGGCGTAAATTTGATAGATATTTTCAAAATCAACAATGTAGTCGCCAACAGTGAAATCGTTTGTCATAGGTAATAGAAATTGGGGTAGATGGGACTATTATAGCAGAAAAAAGACTTATTGAAAGTATGGTGGCGGGAAAGGAATATTTTTGCAACTGTTAAATACATATATATATATTAGTATTTTAATATATAATCTAAATATGGATAATATATTTAATGTGATAAGGAGTAATAAGAGAAGAGAAATTTTGGGGCTGTTGTCTAAAAAGGAATTGGAGGTGGGGGAAATTGTAAAGGAAATTAATATTTCTCAACCGCAGGTGTCAATGATTTTGAAGGAGTTGAGAGATAAGAGATTAGTTGAATTTGAAATTTGTGGTAAAAAAAGAATATATAAGATAAATAGTAATTCGATGAAAGTTTTTGTAAAAGAATTAAATAGGTTTTTAAAAGAATTGGGACAAGATTATGGTGATGAGATTATTGTTCGGAGATAATAGGATGTTTGGGGTTGACTATAGGTCACCGAATCGCTATGTTAAGTTATGAGTAAAATTTCGCTTGGCGATAAAAGAGAAGAAACAATTAGTATGTTGTTGGGTTTAACGGTGGTGGCAATAGTAGTTTTTCTAATTTTTAATTTTATCCAAAGGAGAAAGGGAAACATTAGTTTGCCGGGTATTAGCCAAAAAAATGAAGCAGAAAAAGTGAAGGAAGACTCTGGTAAGTATGATGTAAAGAAAGGTGATAGTTTATGGAAAATTGCCAGTAGTGTGTACGGCGACGGATATAAATGGCAGTTGATTGCCAAGGAAAATAATCTTTCGGATCCTGATCAAATAGAGGTTGGCCAAAAGCTAATTGTGCCGACACTGACTCCGGCACAGAAGGAAGTGGCGGAAATACCCAGTGGACACAAAGTACTTAGAGGTGAAAGTTTATGGAAGATTGCCACGATTTATTATGCCGATGGTTTTCAATGGACGAAAATATGGGAATTGAATAGAGGTGTATTAAGAGATCCGGATAAGCTCGAGATTGGGATGATGATAAAATTGAAATGAAGTTGGCGAGACGTAATAAATTACCAAGTAATTTAAACGTCTCTGCAACGTTTGCCGATTTTTCGGCATTACGTTGCGGCTATGGTTTAGTGGTAAAACGAGTCCTTCCCAAGGATTAGTCGAGGGTCCGATTCCCTCTAGCCGCTCCCGCGTTAAACGCGGGTATCTGGCCGATATAGCTCAACGGTAGAGCAGCGGTTTCGTAAACCGTCGATGGTAGTCCAATTCTACCTATCGGCTCCGTAGTATAATGAGAAAGTTATGGCAGAATTTTATCAATCAAGGTTGGAGAGAAAGCGGGATGAAGAAATTACCAAAAAGACGGTATTTTTAGGACTAGTGACGATAGCCACTTTTTTGTTTTTATTAGTTTTTGGTTTACCGTTTTTAGTTAAGTTTTCGGTGCTTTTAGGGGAGGCGAAGAACCGTGGTGTTAAAGATCAGGTGGAAAAAATATTGCCGCCACTACCGCCGCGATTGTTAATTCCTTTTGAAGCAACTAATAGCAGTGTTATCAGAGTCGGCGGAGTGGCTGAGCCGGAGACAACGGTGGAGCTTTTGAAAAACGATGTATCTGTGGGTAAGGCAGAAGTTGATGGTAAGGGCGAATTTACCTTTCTTCAGGTGATATTAGAAAATGGTGATAATGTTTTTGTGGCACTGGTATCGAAGGAAAATGGCGGGAGCAGTGAGTTATCAAGACTCGTTAATGTGGTTTATGACAATGTGGCACCGGAGTTATTAATGATAAATCCGGCGGAGGAAGCTTCCAAAGTTGATGCGGCCGAATTTAATGTAGTTGGTAAAAGTGAAAAAGGAGTAAGTGTGACGGTGAACAACCGTTTGGCAATGGTTGATGATTCAGGACAATTTAAAATCCGTTTTCAGCTTAATGCCGGGAAAAATGACATAGAGATTATAGTTTCAGATTTAGCGGGAAATGAGACCCGGAAAAAAATTGTTATTACCTATGATTTTTAAGTTTGGATAAAGCCAGTAAAAGAGTAGCCCAGGGATAAAAAAGAGAATTGGAAAATAGGGAGTGAACTAAAAGGATCAGTAGTAGTGTTTGATAGAGAAAGGATCCGTTGATAAATTCACGGTAGAGGCCGAGACATAAAAAAATTAAACCAAATATGCCGGTGGTGACGGCAATGGTTAGCAGGCTACCGTCGAAGCCGGAATTGGCATGAGAGGTAGGATTAAGGCGAAGGTAAGGTAGATTGTTATAGCCAACTCCGGTAATCGGAGTAGTGACAAAGAGACTGATCCCTTCCTGATAATTTTTTATTTTGGCAAAAATGGAACTGGTCCGTTCGAGTTTAGTCCCCTCCCCGGGGGTCCGGGGGAGAAGAACTATAGTTAATAGAACGCAAAAAAAGGCGGTAAAAAATATTTTTTGAGTTTTTTTTCTGACGGCAATAAAAGTGAAGGCTAAAAGAAAGCAAAGTAGAGAAGCGCGGCTGTAGGTGAGGGCGAGGCCGAGGTAGGATAAAATAATAAAAGGTAAACGATAACGATAGTCAGAAAAATAGAGACGAATGAGGAAAAATAATAAAATAAGTCCGGTGAAGGTCGGGTCGAAGAAGGCGCCGACAAGACGATAGAGATGAGGATCCCAATTAAAGGCCTTAAAGTAGGTAAAATTCGGCCAGAAAAGGTATTGAATAAATCCGAAAACAAGGGTGGAGATGAGAATAATTTCGATAAGGTAATTTTCTTTCCGGGTAAGTTTAGGGGGATAAATAATAAGCAGGGTAAGAGAGATAAGCCTTAGAAGGTAAAACCAGGATTGGAAAGGAGGAAAAGGGTATGGAGAGAGGTGAATTAGGTTGGAGATGATGGCAATTGCTAAAAAGATGAGAAGAAATTTGTTTGGCTTAACGGTTTTTCTTTGAACCAGAAAATTAGTCAGGGAAAGAACTACAATGCAGATATCGAGGATAGGAAAACTAAATTGACCAAAGTTTAGGCGTCCTAGTTGCCCCAGGAAGAAGAAAAAGAGGGCAGGGTAGATAATAATAATGATCAGGCGTGATAAAGTCGCCATAGTTTTGAGCGGACAAGGAAGCTATAGAAACTAAGACCGGTGCAGATGATGATTCCGGGGATGGCGTCGAGAAATCCAAGCTGGAAAAGATATGTTTGGAGAAATTTGGTCAGAGGATAAAAAATAATTTGGAATAAATTAACGGGGGTGTGTTTTTCGTAAAGTTCCCGGGCGCGAAGGGTTGAATAAATGTTGAGTTTACTAATAAATACTTTCAGATTAGGGGCGGAGTAGTGAAGAAGAGGGTGACGTATTTTGACAACACAATTTTCAGTGTTCCAGATTTCATGAATAAGGTTGGTAAATTTACCTGAATTTTTGGTAAAAAGACGGACAGGATAGTCGTTTTGGGCTTGACCGTGGGCGATAACTTGGTCGATATAAATCAGGTTTCGTTTGAAGGCGTAACAGATACGGGGGTTAAGTTTTTCGGTGTTAAGAAAGCGGATTAGTTTGTCGGACGGTTCTTCGTCGGCGTCGATGAATAGGATCCAATCGTTTTTGGCTTTGGAGACGGCAAAGTTTCGTTGGGTGGAAAAGTTACCCTCCAATCCCCTACTGAAGATGTTAACTTTGATTTTTTTGGTTTCCAGGCTTTTGAGGATTTCTTTGGTATCGTCGATGGAATTGTCGTCGATGGCCACAATTTCATCGACTCGGGTGAGTTTTTTCAACCATTTTGACCACCTCTTTAAATTTTCCGATTCGTTTTTGATTATGAGGAGGAGGGAGATGTTAGACATTGTTTATGTACTGAAGAATTTGGTCAACTGTGTAATCCCAGTCAATTATACAAGTTTTTTTGAATGTAATGGTCTTTTTTTTATTAAATTTTTCAATTATTTTTTGTGCCTTTGGTATATTGTCGGTTGAAATGAGTGTTCCATTAAAACCGTCCTTTATAATCTCTGGAGTTCCTCCTTCGTTTTTGCCAAATACGTAGCAATTATTTGATGTAGCCTCTAAAGTGGTGAGGCCAAATGGTTCGTTTATTTGATTGGCTAAGAAGAAAGTATGTTTTTTGTATATATTTTTTATGTCTTTTTCTTTAACATCGGTTTTTATCGTTATGTTTCTTGGAAGGTATCTTTGAATATTTTCATGAGATTTTTGTCCATATATACTGATCTTTGGTATTATTTGGGCGGAAATATGATGACCTTTTAACATAGTCAGTAGACCAAAGGAGAGGAATTTGTGATTATTTTTTACAGTGATTTGTTTAGGTTTTATTGGTTTCATTCCTGGGTAAATAACAACAGAATTTTTTTTATATATTTTATTTAAGTTTGTTTGCGAGAATATCGAGCTTGAGATGATATGAGTACATGCTTTACAGTTGATTTGGTCAATTATTTTTTCTAGATATCTTATTAGACGAGACAAAAATCTTTTTGGAGTGTAGTAGTCAAAAGATGTTTTTTCGTAGAATTCTCGTTTTGGTTCTAGAAAAAAATAGAATGTTTTTTCTTTTGGTAAAAACCGTAGTATGTGTGGAGCTTGTGTGACATTGCATGGAAAAATAAATATGTAGTCGTATTTTTTTTGGATTATAAGTTTTGAAATATTTCTTTGAGATTTTTTAAGTGTAAATGTGGCTTTTATCAAGTGATCGAATGAGCTTGCTGGTTCGTCTATTGGGAAGGGAAAATGGTTTTTTGAGTTTTTTAATTTGACTTTCTGGTGTGAAAAAATGTCAATTTTGTATCCTTTCTTCTTAAATGAATTAGTTAGGGAGTTTATTAAGTTTAGGCCTCCCCCTGGTTTTAAATTGTGGAATATTGCAATTTTCATACAGCTACTTTAGTATGTTTTAATGTCTGTAAGATTTGTTGCACTGAAAATTTTTTTCTTGTGTTTCATTTTATTGTCGTGTAGATCTGCTAATGCGATTACGTTTTTTGATGATTCTTTTAATTACAAGGATGATAGCAAATGGAATTATGTACAAAAAACTGGTTCGATAGGGTTTAGCGGCGGTTATCTTGAGTTGAAAAGCAGCACACCGTCTTTCCCTATTGTGTATTCGTTGAATAATGGTTTGTTTAAATTTCAAGAAAATCTGGTGTTTGAGGCCAAGTTTATGTTTACAGATAGAAATTATATGGGTGATGGAATTGGTGTCGGGTTTACTAATTCGAGCGGATATCCGCTTTATCAGTTTGCTGTTTGGAATGGGATAAACGACAATACTATTTTTATTCACAATGATTTTAATAACTCTTTCTATAACTACTGTAACGTAGCAAACTCACGAGACGGCTTATATGGACGTGGAATAACCCCCTTGGAAATTAGGGATGGAGAGTGGCATGTGTTGAGGATAGAGAAGACAGCGAAGAAGTATAAGGTTTACATTGATAAGGACATTAACGATGTTCCGATATTTTCCTCTGCGGATAATCAATGTATTCCCGAGGTTGTGTTTTTAGGGAACCCGTTGGAGGGCGGTTCATCAACTTGGACAAGTTTAAATGTTGATTATGTGAGGATTCATGATGGTACATATGAATTGCCGGAAAGAAACAAAATCATTGTTCTGCCGGGGTTGGGGGCGAGTTGGAATGAAAAGGCGATGGTGTTTAATCAGATAGTGGCGGCCAATGAGTGGAAAATGACGCTATTTGTTCGTAACTACGACAGCTTGGTTGGAGCGTTGGAACAAAATGGTCTAGTCAAAGGTAGTGATTATTTTGTTTGGAGCTACGACTGGCGAAAACCGCTGGCCGACATCGTAACCGACTTCAATGTTTTTATATCCGGTTTGGGAATTAGTAGCGGTGATCAGATAGATTTGGTGGGTCATAGCTTGGGTGGGTTGGTGGCCCGGATTTGGACGCAGGAAAATCCGGATAAAGTCGGAAAGGTTTTAACCTTGGGAAGTCCTCACGCCGGAGCAGTCAAGGCATATGAGGCTTGGAATGGGGCGTCAGTGGGAGACAAATTTGATGCCCAATCAATTGCTTTAAATGTGTTTTTACAACTGCAAAAGAGAAATAATCAAAATTTAGTGGACACAGTCAGAAATTATGCCAAGATATTAAAGGATTTACTACCGACCTTTAATTACTTAAAAGTAAACGGAAAGATAAAAATACCTCCGGAAAATTTGTATTTGAGTGGTAAAAACACGACAGTGTCAAATATTTTTGAAAAGTTTACGGCGGTGGTGGGGAGAGGTGAACAAACAAAAGAGTGGATAAACTTGGGAGAAAGGAGTATTTTTGACAAGATTTTGGGGTTGTGGGAACAGGGAAAGCCGGTGAGTTTTTTATACGGAGAAGGTGATGGAACGGTGTTGAAGAAGAGCGCTAAATTTGAAGGCGATATTTATGTTGAAAAAGCGAGTGAGCATGGGACGATATCGGACAGGTCGGTTAATTTTGTTTTGTCAGAACTGGGACTTGGTAAAACCATAGTGGAGATAGCGGTGCAAAATGATCCAATGGCAGTTTTTTATTTGGGTTCTCCGGCAAAAATGACGGTTAATTGTAACGGTGGGGTGGGTGTGACTGATGCGGAAGGTTGGGTAACAATGGCCAATAAAAACATTGCCGATTGTCAGGTTGGATTATTAGGAACCGGAAGCGGAACATATCATTTGGTCATGGGAAATAGTAGCGATGGCTCAAGTTGGCAGTATTCGGAAGGAGAAATTGGGGTGGGAGAAACCAAAAATATATCAATTGTCGACAAGAACTTTTGGTATGACCAAGTATTAAGAGAAACAAATGAACTTTTAGGTCAGTTTGGCGGTAATAAGAATTTGTTAATAATGAAAACGGCAGTAGAAGGGAAAAACTTAAATCAACTTTTGGACGCTTATATTGCTTTCCGCAAAGAAAAAAAAGAGACTAAGATTACTCTGGGAACGGTTAATTATTTGGAAAAAATATTGGGGATTGAAAAGGCTGGTGTAAACGGTAATGAACTGGAAAAAGCTCGTATTAATGCGTTATCTTTTAAGTCTTTGGCTGACAGAACAGCGCTATTACTGCAACGGAGACGGATCAATCCGACAAATTGGCAATCTTTAAATTATAGTCAAGCAGAAGGTCTGTTAAATAACCCGAGCTATGCCCGGTATTTTTTAGCCGGAAAAATTTTTGAAATAGTCTGGAAGTAGAGGATGGTGGTTGTTGCAGGACTTGAACCTGCGACCTTTCCGATGTGAACGGAACGCTCTAACCAACTGAGCTAAACAACCGCTGGTTGATTATACAATGGGGAAAATATAAACTGGAGTCTATGAAACAAAGATTAAAAAATCAGGCAGGCTTTTCTTTTGGGAATTTTATTCTGGAATTTGTTCAGTCAATTGTATTGGCGTTGTCGGTGTTTGTGCTAATTTACCTCTTTGTAGCTCAACCAAACGAAGTTAAGGGAAATTCAATGTTGCCCAACTTTGTTAACGCTGAATATCTGTTGACGGATAAATTAACTTATCAATTTTCTGAACCAAAGAGGGGGGATGTGGTGGTGTTTAAGGCGCCGCCCTCAGAACCTTGCGCTGAAGATGAATGTGAATATGTCAAAAGAATTATGGGGGTTCCCGGGGATAGGGTTAAGGTAGAAGGCGGGAAGGTATATTTAAACGGTAATTTACTTGACGAAAAATTTCTGCCGGATGATTTTGTCACCGAAGCTGGGGAATTTTGCCAGGAAGGAGAAGAGGTAAGTATACCGGAAGGAATGTATTTGCCCTTTGGTGACAACCGTTCCCATTCCCGCGATGGGAGGGAATTTGGGCCGATAAAAAAAGATTTAATAGTGGGTCGAGCCTTTTTAAAATATTGGCCGGTATCGGCGGTTGGATTAATACCAACGATCAGGTTTTAGTTTTCGGTATCAATAGGGGTTAACTCTTTGTGGCAAACTTGTTGGTAGAGATCACGAAGCTGATCAAAGCGTTTGTCGATTGGTCCCCGAAATTGAAAAATAACCCGGGTGAAGATATTGGTTTGGGAAATTTTAACTTTGGCTGTCCGGTCTTCAAAACTTGACTCAAAATCAGAACTAATATTGTCCAGACGGGAACGGAGAAATTGGGGGATGTTTTCTTTGGTAATCGGTACCAGACCTTCTTCAATTTTTTGGCGCATCCGGCGGGCGATTTCTTCGGCCCGGCGGACAGAGGCTTTTTCTTTCAAAACAATTTTGTAGGCCTCAATCATCAGGCGGGTGTCCCCGATTCCGCCCAGAGCCCGGGCGTGGCCTTCAGTAATAAGTCCCGACAATAAACCGTCTTTGATGGCGTCAGGGAGAGTTAAAAGTTTAAGGCAATTAATGACGTAGGGAATACTTTTGCTGACTTTACGGGCGATGGTCGGATTATCAAGAGAAAATTCCTCCTTGAGGCGCTGGAAGGCTTTAGCCCGTTCAATTGGGTTGAGGTCTTTGCGTTGAACATTTTCGACAATAGCCATTTCTAACATTTGCTGGGGGGTGGTTTTTTTGATGATGGCCGGGACATAAGGAAGCTTGAGAGTGCGGGCGGCCCGCCAGCGGCGTTCACCGGCGATGATTTGATAACCGGCCGGGGTTTGAGCGATAATGAGAGGTTCTAAAATGCCGTGTTCCCTAATTGATTCGACCAACTCGGAGATTGATTCCTGGCTAATGATTCCCCGGGGCTGAAGAGGATTGGGTTCAAGTTGGTTAGTTGGGATTTGGGCGATGTCTTTCATGTTAAAAGACTATCATGAAAAAGATCGTGAAAAAAGAGAGATCAAATGGATCAATGGTGGTGAGAACAAAACCCCGATAATTTCTTTAGTAGTATAATGTGATATATGTCGGAGGAGTGGGAGAAAGTCGAAAAAGTGCCACTGGGGACCGTGGTAAGAATTAAAAATTTGTCAATACATTTCGTTTGCACCGGAGAGAGAAAGGACATAAGAAACGGTTATGGTTTGGACTATAATTTTCCGGCACTGGACGGGCTTTGGGATAGACTAACGGTTAATAGTAAAAAGACGTTAGTTCATAGAGTTCCACTATTATCTAAGCCTTGATGACGGAGACGAGTTTTTTGCCGAATTTATTGAGAAATTTGACAATCCCTGGACGGATGGCGTAGATGGTAAAATCTTTGCCGGCTTTGGTGCCCGGACCGATATGGAATTTGGAACCAACCTGGCGGACAATTATTTGCCCAACAGCCACTTTTTGGCCACCGGATTTTTTGACCCCCAGACGCTGGCCGGGACGATTTGATTTTTGACGGGTTTTACCTTGGGATTTGGTGTGAGCCATGTAAATTAATTACGAATTATAAATTATGTCCACAGGATTTCGTAAAACTCAAAATTACGAATTATTAATCTTTAATATTTTAATATCAGTTAATTGAGGGCGAAAACCGATGTGTTTTCGGTAACGGGATTTGGCCCGGAATTTGTTAACGTCAAGTTTTGGTCCCTGAAAATTTTTGACTAATTCAAAATCAACACTAGAGTTTTTAACCGTTGGCTGGCCAACTTCTATCTTTTTATCATCAACAACCAGATAAACTTCGGTAGTTGATTTGAGTGAGGGATCAAGTTTGTCAACGGTAATTGTTTGGTTCTCTTCAACTTTATATTGGCAACCGGAAATTCCGATTATGGCGTATTTCATACCTGGAGATTATAACATATCAGTAACAAGTATCAGGTATTACGTATTAAGTATTAAGTATAATCAGGAGGAATAAATAATTCCCAGGGAAAAAAGAAGGGCTAAAAGTGAGGAACCGCCGACCGAGAGAAAGGGCAGAGGAATGCCGGTAATTGGCAGAAGGCCGATGTTCATGCCGACATTGACTACCATTTGAATCCAAATTTCGAGGGTGATGCCGAGAGTAAAAAGAAAAAGGGGGCGATTATTAAGGGTGTTAAAAGCTTTATTGAGGAGAGTCCGAAGAAGGAGGAAGTAAGCCAGGAATATAAGTAGAATTGAAACGAGGCCAAGTTCTTCAGAGGTGGCGGCAAAAATAAAATCAGTGTGTTTTTCAGGGAGAAAAAGAAGTTGTCCTTGAGTCCCCTGCCGATAGCCTTTACCAAAAAAGCCGCCTGAACCGACAGCAATTTGTGATTGAATCAGATTGTAACCTTGGCCGAGAGGATCATGGGTTGGGTTTAAAAATGTTTCGATCCGGTTTTTTTGATAGTTGTGAAGCAAAAAGCGCCAAGTAATGGGGGAGAGTATTAGGCCAAATAAGGCTAAAAGTAATGACAGTTTCAGGAGTTTTGGGGTATAGAGGACAACAGGAATAAGTAGTACCAAAACGGTAAGGGCACTGCCTAAATCTGGTTGAGCTATGATGATGGCCACCGGGAGCAGATGAAGGAGAGAGTATTTTCCTGAAGCCAAAAATAACATCAGTCCGGGTTTGACAATTTCACTAGGTTGAAGAGAGATTTGGCCGATATCGATCCAGCGGCGGGATCCTCTAGTGATATTCCCCAGAATTAGGGGAAGCAAAAGAAGAATGCAGGAAATTATAAAAATAGGCCAACGGTTGCCGGAAATTTGCTTAGGGTTAATTTGGGTGCCGATAAAGAACAAGAAAATACCGACCATCCAGGCGAGTGATTGTTTTAATAACACTTGAGGGGCAAGAGAGCTGACCATTAAAAGGTTGATGGTTAAAAAGATGAGAAGAGAAATACTTAAAGGAAAAAAGCGGTTTTTAAGAAGCATTGACTTTTTTAATAGACAGGGTATTACTTTTGGTAACGGAAACGGCTAGAGTTTTAGCAAGAATTTCTCTTTCGAAAGTATTAGGCCAGGAAGGGGCACTGATAGAGATTTGGTCGGTAATAAGAAGGCCGGCATTTTTCCGCATGACTTGAATCTCTCTGACGAAGTCGCGGTATTCACCTTCGGCTAAAAGTTCGGGAGTGAGAGTGGTATCCAGGGTGGCCTTGAGTTTGTCAGAGGCGGAAATGATAATTTTTTTAACATTAGTTTCTTCTTTAATGATGTCGATTAAATCCGGGGAGAGACTTTGGGGACAAGTGACCGCGGCCGAAGAGAGCGGTTGACGGATTTTGATAACGGCACTTTGACGTTCGGCGTGAATTAATTGGCAGATTTTTCGGGCAAGATTTATTTGGGTTTCCAGGGCGGAATCAATTTGTTTGGTTTCAGCTTTGGGCCAGTTTTCAAGGTGGACAGAAAGAACGGGAGTGGATAAATTACGGTGAATTGTTTCGCTTAAAAAGGGTATAAAAGGGGAAATCAAGGTTGAGATTTTTCTAAAAACGTAATAAAGAAGATTTAAATTATCAGATCGGGTACGGGAGCGACGGATGTACCAGGTGGAAAGATCGGTAACAAAAGATTGAAGGTTTTTAGTAGCCTTAGCGGTGGAATATTTATCTAAGCTTTTAGTGACTTGATTTATCGTACTATTGAGTCGGGAGAGAAGCCAGAGGTCGAGGATATTAGATTGCTTCGTTACGCTCGCAATGACGTCTGAATTAGGATGCCAATTTTCCAAATTGGCGTGTTGAGTGAAAAAACGATAGGAGTTCCATAAAATAAGGATAAATTCACGTTTGACACTGTCAGCAATTCGATATCCAAAATTGACATTTGAGCTGGATTTTTGGAGACAATAGAGCCAGCGCATGGCATCGGCTGACATCTTGGCAACAGCGTCATCAAAAGGAAGGCCATTTTTTTTGGTTTTGCTCATTCGCTCTCCATGTTCGTCGCGGACTTCGGCATAGGTAACCACATTTTGATAAGAAGTGGTGTTTTCAAAGGTGACACTAAAGAAGAGCAGGGAATAAAACCAGAGACGGACTTGTTCGGTCATTTCAGTAACTAATTCGGCCGGAAACCATTTCCGCCAATAGTTTTTATCGCTTAAATATTTGAGGGTAGAAAAAGGAATGATACCGGCGTCGAGCCAACAATCACCGACATCGGGAACCCGGTTGACACTTTGACCGCATTTGGAGCACTTGATTTTTATTTCATCAATCCAAGGTCGATGAAGAGAGATGAGGTTTTTGATCGGTTTGGGGTCAATTGCCAGTTTTTCCAATTCTTCTAAACTGCCGACAACAGTGAGTTGACCACAGTCACATTCATAAAAAGGCAGGCTTAAGCCATAAAAACGTTTACGGCTAATCATCCAATCTTCCATGGAATCAAGCCAGTTTTGCATCCGCCGGCCGACAAATTTGGGATGCCAATTGACGGTGGCGGCAGCTTTTTTCATAAGCGGCCGGATTTGATTGGTGTCGATATACCAGCTGTCTTCGAGACGGAAAAGACATTTGGTATGGCAGCGCCAACAGTGAGGATAGCGATGAGTAACCAGTTCGGTTTTAAATAATAAATTCTGTCGTTTTAGATATTCAAAAACTAACGGGGCAACATCATGGGCGTAAAGGCCGGAAAGATCCCCGTAATCGGAAGTAAAATGGCCGGTTTCGTCAAGGGGTGAGGGCATGGGGGCTTTTAAAACTTTTCCAAGTTCGAAATCTTCCTGACCGCAGCCGGGAGCAATATGAACAATGCCGGTACCCTCTGTCGGATCGACTAATTTCCAGTTAGTAATATGGTGTTTAATATTATTTTGGGCGGGAATATCGTAAAGGGGTTCATACTCAAGTCCGACAAGTTTTTGGGCATCGATGGATTCGTAGTCAGTTAATTTAAGCCGATCAGCGGCGAGGCGGGCCAGATAAAGAACGGAACCTTCATATTTGGCTTTGACATATTCAAATTTGGTGTTGATGGCTAAAAGAACATTGGCTGATAAGGTCCAGGGAGTAGTGGTCCAGGCCAAGACATATTCATTATCTTTGTTCTTAAGTTTGAATTTCAAATAGACGGAAGTATCGGTAATATTTTTGTAACCATCAGCTTGTTCATGTTGGGAGAGACCGGTTTCACAGCGGGGGCACCAGGTGGCGGCGCTTTTTCTTTTAACTAACCACCCCTTTTCCGAAATTAATTTAAAAAAGTGCCAGATATAAAGGTTATTTTCTTTGGAGTTGGTGTAATAACTATTGTCCCAATCCATGAAGTAACCAAGACGCTTAGATTGTTCGGTTTGAAGTTGGGAATATTTAGAGACGCGATCAAGGCAAGCATTGGTAAATTTTTCGAGGCCAAAATTAATAATGTCTTTTTTGGAGTTAAATCCGGCATCTTTTTCGACTTCCACCTCAACCCACAACCCCTGACAATCAAAACCGTTTTGAAAACGTTGCTGGAATCCGGCTAAATTTTTGTATCTTTGGAAGACATCTTTAATGGTTCGGCCGCGGGCATGGTGAACCCCCATGGGGGCATTGGCGGTGATGGGACCGTCAATAAATGAAAAGATTTTGGAGGAATCATCGTTTTTATGAAGATATTTGTTGACAATGTCGTTTTCCTGCCACCAGGAAAGAATTTCTCTTTCCATTTCAGGAAAATTGGGATTTGATGGTAATTCCTTAAAGTAAGCCATAGTTTATTATAATTTATTTGTAATTATCCGCCAGAGGCGGATTGATTCGTATAATGTACGTCGAATCAAAAAATCCCGCTGGTGCGGGATTGAATGGCTCCGGAAAAAATCCGGAGCTAAAGAATAATTAAATTTTGAGAATTGATATTATTTTGCATAATTATGGTTTAGATATTTGGGCTGATTGTTGTTCTGTTACATCAGATACTTTGCCTGGTTTTGGGGTTGAACTTTTAGGAAGAGAATTTTCATATGCTTTAAAAATTTCATTAATTCCTGCGGCAAGTCTTGTTGATGCTTTGGTTAAGGTAGGGGTTTGTTTGGGTTTTTCTTCAATTGACATATTGGGATTATTTTAACATAACTATTGATTTTTGCGCAAAAAGGCGGGGATGTCGAACTCGTCTTCGATATCAACACCTTCGGGAATGGTTTGGTCTTTAAGAAGGTTTTGAAATTCTGGCGACAGGGGCTTTGGTTTTTCATCCAAAAGATCGGTTGAAATTGTAGTTTTTTTATAGTTTTGATAAGCTGATTTAGACGAATCAAAGCCGGTGGCAATTACCGAGATTTTTATTTTACCGGTCAGGTTTTCGTCGATCGAGGCGCCAAAGATAATATTAGCATCAGGGGCAACATGAGAAGTGATGATTTTAGCGGCTTCTTCGATTTCAGCCATAGTGATATCGGGACCGCCGGTGATATTGATCAGAACGCCACGAGCACCGTTAATATCGACCTCAACTAAGGGTGAAGCAATAGCAGCTTCAACCGCTTTTTTGGCTTTGCCGACCCCCTCTGCTTCACCAACTCCCATCAGAGCTGAGCCGGCATTGCTCATAACTGATTTGATGTCGGCAAAATCGAGATTGATGAGGCCGGGAACGGTAATCAGATCAGCAATGGCTTTGGTACCTTTATTAAGAACAGAATCGGCAGTTCTAAAGGCTTCAAGCAGGGTAGCCTCTGAATTGACCACCTCCATAACTTTTTGATTAGGGATCACAATCAAGGTATCGACAAATTGACGAAGCCGGGCAACGCCTTCTTCGGCCCGGCTCATCCGGCGGGTACCTTCGAAGAGGAAGGGTTTGGTAACTACGGCAATGGTTAAAATCCCCAGTTCTTTTTTGGCAATTTCGGCAATAATCGGAGCGGCGCCGGTGCAGGTGCCTCCACCCATGCCGCCGGTAATAAAAAGCATGTCGGTGTCTTCAATGACTTCTTTTAACCGTTGCCGGGACTCTTCAGCGGCCTGTTGACCAATTTGAGGATCACCGCCGGCTCCTAAACCTTTGGTAAGTTTTTCTCCAATTTGGATTTTAATCGGGGCTTTGGAGTTGAGGAGGGCCTGAGAGTCAGTGTTGACGGCAATAAAGTCGACTCCTTTGATATTGTCTTCGGCGATCATGGAATTGATGGCGTTGTTGCCGCCGCCACCGATACCCAAGACTTTTATTTTGGCAAACTGGCCGGTTAGTGTTTTAACTAGTCCCATAGATTAGGGTAAAAGTGGTTCAAGAAAAGTTTTAATTTTTCCCAGAATTCCGCTTAAAGGAAAATTAATCTGGCGGGATGAACTTTTGGAAGCCAGTTTGGAGTTGGCAAAAAAGAGAAGGGCGCCGATGGCGCTGCTGTAAGAGGGGTTGGTTATATCATCGACAATTCCACCAACTTTGGGGGGTTCTCCGATACGAACCGGCAAAGGAATAATTTCTGAAGCCACATTTTTGATTTCCAGAGTTTCGGCTCCCCCACCAGTGAGAACCAAGCCGGCGGGAATTGAGCTTTGATATCCATGAGAGCATATTTCGTTCCAAACCAGACCGATGATTTCATTTAAGCGGGGTTTGATTATTCCGTTTAGGGTGGTAGAAAAAGAAATTTTGTTATTGTCCCCAATTACTCCAAATTGCTGGAGGTCGATTTCATCTTCAAAACCTTTCTTTTCGGAGAAATGATTCAGACGAATTTTGATTTTTTCGGCATCGACTAAAGGCAGGCGAAGCCCAATGGCCAGATCGGCAGTAATATTGTTGGCGCCAATGGGCAAACAAGAGGAAAACAGGGGTGAGTTTTCGGAAAAAAGGGTGATGGTGGTGTTACTGCCTCCGATATCAACCAGGGCTACTCCCAATTCGGTTTCGGTCTCCGAGAGGCAGGCCTTAGCGGCAGTTAAACCGGAGTAGGCCAGGGAAATAGTTTTAATGCCGATATCTTCGAGACACTTGTTTAGGTTCTTTAAGGCCGGGGTGGAGGCCAAAATCAAATGAGCTTCAACTTCGAGACGAACCCCGTTCATGCCAATTGGGTCGATAATTCCCTCCTGACCGTCGACATTAAAGACCCGAGGAATAATGTGAACTATCTCTTTGTTGCCAGGGAGAGCAATGGCTTTGGCCGCTTCGACGGCACGGGTGATATCTTCGGTGGAGATTTCACCGTTTTGGTTGCCGACAGCAGTCACCCCGTGGGAATTTAGAGATTCAAAATGGGGAGCTGTCAGGGAGATAAAGGCGGAATTAATTTCAACCCCGGCCATTCTTTCGGCGGATTCGATTGATTCGGTGATGGTATGAGAGGCCTGTTCAAGGTTGATGATTTGGCCTTTTTTAAAGCCGGAGGCGGGAACGGAGGCGGCACCGATAATATTAAGTTTTTGACCGGTGTCAAAATACTGGCCAATTAAAGTAGTTATTTTGAAGGTGCCGATGTCGATTGAAGTAAAAAGACGAGAGCGTTGCATAGATTGATTTTAGATGGTTTTAATGAGTTTGAGTAGTTTGAGATTTTCTTGGGCTACCGGAGAGCTTTTGGGAGAATTAATAATTAATAGTTTGGCAATGCTTTCTTGTAATATTTTGGGATTTAAATTTTTTTCAGGAATAATAATAGTGATGTCCGGCTGAAGAGATTTAACATAATCAGCGTTTTTTAACTGTTCGTCCTGTTGACTGGTTAACAAAGGTATCAGAATTGATTTGATTTTAAGCGCCACAATTTCCTGACAGGTATTGGCGCCGGCCCGACTGATTATTAGGGAGGCGCGGTTTAATACCCAACCAATATTTTGACTGTTAATATAGGCAAGGGGCAAATAGTTTTGGGAAGTTTTGGGCTTGGATTTTTGACCGTACTGGTGAATAATAAAATAATTTTTAGTAAGTAAAGGTAGAGATTTTTTTAGGAGATTGTTTATAGACAGAGATCCCTGGTTACCACCGGTGACATAGATAATAGGTTTGTCAATCTTTAGTTTAGTGAAGATCGGGCTTTTTTGGGAAAATATTGCTTGTCGAAGTAGATTACCGGTGACGATGTATTTAGGTCCCCGCTTGCGCGGGGATGACGGCGGAAATGATAAGGCGACATATTTGGAAAAAAGACTGTTGAGGCGGGTAGAAAGGCTTAGGGTGGGTGTTTGTTCGTGGGTGACGGAAGGAATGCCTTTGATAGCGGCGGCGAAAACTACCGGTACGGAAAGGTATCCACCAAACGATAAGACCAGATGGGGTTCAATAAGTTCCAGGATTCGGAAAGCTTTAAAAAAAGCTGAAAATGTTTGAGGTATTCCGCTTAAAGTGTTGGGAAACCAACGTCGGTCGAATTTGCCGCAGTCAATTCCAAAATATTTAATTTTAATTTTGGAAATTAATTTTGACTCAATGGCGGGGGTGGAGTTGACACCGGAATTGTGAATCCGGCCGATGTAATAAATTTCCCAGTTGATGTCAGGGTCGTTTTGAAGCTGACGGATAAATTCAAGGGCGGGAGTGAGGTGAGTGCCGGTGATGACGATTTTTTTTGATCTTGGCATTAAGAGAGTATAGCAAGGGAAGATGTCGCTTTTCTATGTTTCTAACCAGTCCGGTGGCAATAAAAAGAGTCAGAAGAGAGGAACCGCCGTAGGAGATAAAGGGGAAAGGAATTCCGGTTAAAGGGATTAGGGAAACAATGGCCGAAAAATTAATTAATGCCTGATATGACAGCCAGCAGGCCAGACCGGAGACTAATAGTTTTTCAAAAGGCTCCTTGACGAGTTTGGATAGTTTGAAAAGATAATTAACGAGAGAGACGAATAGATATAAAAGACCACTTAATCCGATAAATCCAGTTTCTTCACCGATAATGGCTAAAATAGAATCAGTGCTGATTTTAGGTAAAAATCTATATTTTTGATCAGAGTTGGCAATTCCCTTCCCTGACCAGCCGCCGGAGGCCAGAGAAATTATTATTTGCTGACTATGATAGTTTTGGTCAGGGTTTCCTTCCTGATTTAAGAGAGTTTTAAATCTGGCTAAACGGTAGGGAGAAGAAACTACCAGGAAAATTCCCAGAGCGATGAAAATGAGAAAAGTGGTAAAAAGAGGAAGGTTGGGACCACCGGATAGGTAATAGATAGAAAAAACAATAGCGGCACAGAGAAGAGCGGTACTTAGGTTTGGTTCGAAGACGATTAAGGCAAAGGCGGGGATGAGGAAGAAAAAGAGGTTTTTAAAAGTTGATTGATTCGGGTCGGCAAAAAGGGCTGAGAAAAAAATAACGGAGACTAGTTTAAAAATTTCCGAAGGCTGAATATTTATGGGCCCAAGATCAAACCAGCGTCTGGCGCCAAGAACCTTTACTCCTAACCCGGGGATAAGAACGGCAACCAATAGGGCAATCGAAAAAAGATAGAGGTAGAAAGAATATTTACGAATAAATTCGAGATTAAACGCCGAAGAAATTAACAACAGGAGAAAGCCACTGCCAATCCAGACGGCCTGTTTTCGAAGAAAGAAAAAAGGATCACCCTGACTGCTTTGGGCCTCAAAAAGCGAGGATACTGAGATAAATAAAAAACCAATAGTCACCAGACTGAAGATGTAGATTAAAAGCGGGGAGTGAAACTTAGTTTTTTTCATTCTGGAGATTTTTTAAAATTGACAGATCAATATGCTGCGGATTTAGATGATGGCAAAATATTTTGTAATCGTGATATTTATTAATGGTTACAGAGAGCTTGTTTTTTAGGGTAATTTCCGAGCCAATAATATTTTTGTTGTCAAAACGGTTTTCGTTTGTCAGATCTTTGATTTGATCCGGGGCGCAAAACTCTAATAGGTGAAAATAAAAAAGCGGGTTTAGCTTATTTTTTAGTTCGATGTCGGTATAAAAGGCAAAAGAGGCAGTCAGGCGGGGGTTGCACTCTAAAAGATAAACTATATTTTTAGAAACCAGAAAATCCAGGCCAAAGAAACCGCGGTATTTATATTTTTTTAGAGTTTCGGAAAAATTGGTGGTGAGTTTTTGGATTTTGGCAATAATTTTAGGAGGAGCCAGGGAGGGCCATTGGCGGCCAACGGTAGAAAAGGGGTTTGAAGTTAACGTGGGGATGCCGGTATATTGGAGAGCGGGAGGACTTTGGAGAAGTCCGCGGCTAGTTAGACAGCAATTATTAAGGAGGGTGTAACCGATAAGATAGGGAGAAATTTTTGTTGGAGTGTCATGGGGAATTATTTGAAATATTTTTTTTAAATCTTTAATTAAATGAGTGCTGTTGCCGGCCCAACCGGAGTGAGTTTGGATAACAAGGGGCAGATTGAATTTTTTTTCAGCAATGGATAATAGTTTAGAATTTAAGGGGCCGGAAATATGGGGAATTTGGGGAAGATGGGAGTTGGTAATAATTTGGGGAAAATTTATTTTGTTCTCAAAAAATCGATTTAAAGAAGGAGGGTTGCCGACACAAATCCAATTATTTTTTTTACAAATAAAATCGATTTTAGCTGAAGGTTTGAAAGGAATAATGGCCACTTTGTGCCCGGAATAAGAGATTGTTTTTTGGATAAAGTCAAAAGTTTCGGGTTGCGATAAAAGATAACCACTGTTTTTGACGGAAAGATGGGGGTGATAAATAGGATAGAAATTGGGAAGACGGGGCAGGTTAATATCTAAAAACTTATCAACTACTAAAAAGAAAAAGTCTACCGGCAAATGGGCAAGAATGTTTTCTAGATTCATCTTTTGGCCCCTGTTAATAAAATAACCGGATAGTTGCCAACATTGTAAACCTCTTTTATTTTTCGGTATCCGGCTAGGGCCAATGCGCCTTCAGATGAAGTAATGATTTTGTTATTTATGAGGAAAGATTGGGCAATTTCAATATTTCGATTTTGAACTACAACTCCCCCGCCCCCGCTTTCTCTAATAGCCTTTAAAATATTGTTTTTTAGGGGTAAATATTTAGCGCCGAGAGAGTCGGTTAGTGAACTGGTTTCAGAAGAATAATTTTTGTCAAATAATGAAGATATCGGGCAATGGGAGGCCGGTTGAACAGCAAAAATTTTGACAGGTTGAGGTAGGCTTTGGGAGATACCCAACAGAGTAGTGCCGCTGCCAACCGGAACAAAAAGGCTGCTGATTTGGGGAAGTTGAAAGATGAGCTCCTGACCGATTTGTTGGTAACCCTCGAGGGCAACCGGATCGGTAGATTGCCGGAGAAGATAGGCGTGATTGGCTTTGGCAAATTTAATGGCGTCACTGATTGGTCTGGGGGAGATAGTGAATTTGCCAAGTAATTTGAGTTTTTCAGGAGAAGCGGCCGGAGGAAGAAAAATAGTTAAGGGAATTTGAAACTTTCGGCAATAAAATTGAGCGGATATGGCGGCATTACCGGTTGAGGAAATGACAGCTTTTGAAAAACCTTTAGATTTTAGATTTTGGACTTGAGGCAAAAGGGCTCTGTCTTTGGCGGAGCCGGTGGGGTTTTGATCTTCCCTTTTTAGAAAGATTGAGTCAATTTTGATTAAAGGTGTCATATAATAGGCTATTACATTTTAATATATTATGATGGGAAAAGTAATTTGTCCTGATTGTCAGGCGGAAATAAAAAATAGTGATAAAACAATGATAGGTGATATTTTAGAATGTAGCGAGTGTGGGACCGAAGTAGAGATGGTGTCGCTTAATCCGTGGAAATATCAGGTATTGATAGAAGAGAAGTAAGCCGAAATACTCCCCCGATTTCAATATCCGGTTTTGACAGGGAAAAGGAGTCAGTTTTGACTCCACGGCTGTCTTTACGGCTGTCGGTGTAGCTGACGGTGTCGCCTAAACGGTTGATGACGAAGAGAACATGGCGACCGTTTTTTTGACGGATAAGATCCCCGGTGCGAATATCGCCGAGTTTGATAGTGGTAGAGAGAGGTAAGGAAGTCAATTTATTGGCAGAGGTTTTTCGGGGATTCAGTGAAAGTGAGAAATAAAAATTTAAAAGATGACAAACGAGACCGGAACAATCGATGCCGAGACGGTGCTTTTTTTGAAAGTTGTAAATTTGGATTGGGGACAGATTAACTAATTTAATATTTTCAAGGTTCGCGATCTCAATTGTTCTGAGAGCAATTTCTTTGGCACTGCCTTTTCCGACATCAGCGTTGTTTGAAGATGAGGTTTGGTGTCGACCTAGATTAGAAAAGTAGGGTAAGCCAAGGTATTTTTGAGTTTCAAGGTAGAGAAGATCTAGTTTAGACCCAGCCATAAGCCAAAGATAGCCAGAATAATGGTTGCCAGCCAGGCACGTAAAACAATTTTAGGTTCTTCCCAACCGATTTTTTGAAGGGTCAGATGGATTGGGGCGGCCGGAAAGACTTTTTTCTTAAAATAAGTTTTGGAAACTATTTGAATGGCGCTGCTTAGCCCTTCGATGATAAAAGGAGCGCCGACAATAATTAAGGGAACTATTTTCCCTAAGAGCAGAGCAATTACGGCAAAAGTAGCTCCAAAAGAAAGAGAACCGACATCGCCCAGCCAAATTCGGGCGGGGAAGACGTTAAAGTAGAGAAAGGCGATTAGAGCCCCAATCCAGAGGGAAATAAAAAGAGAAATAGGGGTGTCGAAGGAAGAGCCGGCCAGGATCCAGAAAGCAAAAAGGGAAATGGTTAAGATGCCGCAGGATAAGCCATCAAGACCGTCGGTAATGTTAAAGAAATTAGTGAAAGACGCAATAATGACAGTAGAAATGGGAATAAAAAATAGACCTAGATTAATGGCGCCAAGGAAGGGTAGATAAATAAAATTAATTCCTAAACGGAAAAAAATTAAGGAGGAGGCAATAGCGGCTAAAATTAGTTGAAGAAGAAGTTTGTGTTTCAGCCTAAGACCAAAGAAACCGGATTTTTTGATTCCAAAAAATTTGGATATATCATCGTAGAGACCTAAAAGCCCAAAACTAATAAAGGTAAAAAAGATGACTTCAATTTCATGATTGAGCCGGAAATTACTGGAAATAAATATTTGGGAGAATTTAAGAATCGGGAAAAGGAAGGAAAAGAGAATCGTTACTGACAGGATAATTAATAGCCCGCCGCCAACGGGAGTACCTGATTTTTCCCGGTGAAACTTATCAAAAATTGGCGTCCGGCGATTTTGAAAATCGAGAGTTTTTTGGCGCTGCCGCTGAAATTTAAGACGATAGAGAATGTTAATAAAGGGGACAACTAATATGCTGGTGGTAAAAAAGGAAAACAAAAGAAGACCTAGGTAGAGATGAATCATAGACTTTAAGTTTTAATATACTCTATTAAGGCGCCAAGTGATTTGAGACGTTCGGCTAGTTTTTCGTAGCCACGTTCAATGTACTCGACGTTGTCAATAGTGGAGGTACCGGCGGCAGTCAAAGCGGCCAGGGTGATTGAAGCGCCGGCCCGAAGATCGTTAATTTTGAAATCAGCGGGTTTAAGTTTTACTGGTCCATATATTTTGACACCGTGAAAATATTGGGGTTGGTCGCTTTGGGGATTAAATTCGTAAAAATTTTCCGGGTTTTTAACTTTCGGGTTAAAATATTTGGCCTTTGCTCCCATCTTTTCTAAATTAGAAATGTGTTGGAAACGATTAGGGTAAACCCGTTCAATGATGGAACTAACCCCGATAGTTTGGGTTAAAAGGACGGAAAAGATAGCCTGCCAATCAGTCATAAAGAGAGGTTCCGGTCCGGTTTCGATATCAATTGCCTTTAAGGGTTTATTCCAAGAGACAGTAATTTCGTCCTTACCGGAGAAAATTTTAGCCCCCATTTTTTGAATGGTTTTTAAAAAGGTAGCCACAATTTTTGGATCGGTGTTGAGGATATTAATTGAGCCCTTAGTGGCCAGGGCGGCGCAGGCAAAGGTGACGGTTTCGTTACGGTCGGCAATAACTTGGTGAGAAGTACCGGAAAGACTGTTGACACCGTCAATGATAATGGTTTTGGGGTTGGCGGGATCACGATGAATTTTTGCCCCCATGGAATTGAGCATAATTAAAAGATCGTCAATTTCCGGTTCCAGGGAAGAGTTTTCTAAAATTGTTTGACCGGTTATTAAAGCGGAGACCATTAATAAAACTTCAGTGACAGTATGGGATGGTTTGGGAAAACAAAAAGTAGTTGGTTTGATTTTTAGGGTGGAAAAACGAATAGTATCGTTGGTTACTTCGGTAGTAATTCCCATTTTGTCAAAACATTCAAAGAGACGGTCGAGGGGTCGGGCCCCAAGCTTGTCGCCACCGGGAGTGGGTATAATGGCCTGACCGGTGCGAAGAAGCAGAGGGGCAGCGAACATAAATGAAGTTCGGGATTTTTCACCGGTTCCATGAGGAACTACGGAAGAAGTAATATTTTTGGTAGTAATTTCTAGACTATGCTCTCCGATTGAGTTAATCTGGCTGCCAAGACTTTCGGCGATACTTTGGGTAATTCTGACATCCGAAATTTGAGGGATGTTGGATAGATGAGTAGTTTGGTCACTTAAAAGCGAGGCAATAATTTGTTTGAAACTGGCATTTTTAGCCCCACGGATAGAGACTTCACCGGTTAGGGTTTTGCCGCCGGTAATTATATAGCGTGACATATGGTTAATTTCTAATTTCTAATTTCTAAAGCTTGATATTTGAATTTATTAATAATTTGTTTGAAGGTTTTTAGGCCGGACAGACCTCCGGAACTAAAGTGAACTAAAACATCGCCTGGGTTAAGGGAAGACAAAACCGAATTTTGGAGATCGGGGTAAAGGGGCAGATAGATAAGTTTATCACCTAAAAGCTTTTGATAATCAGAAAAGGAGGTTCGGGTATTTTTATTTTGAGAATATTGAATTTTACCCAAAAAAACTTTAGAGGCTTTTTTGAGAGCCGAACCGAGGCCTTTGAGGGAGTTTGGGTATTGGAGAAAAGAAGCATGTGGTTCTAAAATAACCAAAATTCTTTGATTGGGAAATTTATCGGCAAGTGCCGAAAGACAGGCATCGATACGGATCGGATTTTGGCCAAAGTCGTCGTAAAAATAGGTATTTTTTATAGTTGATATTAATTCCAGCCGGCGTTTAATGCCTTTAAATTTTTGAAGATAAAAATCAGTTTTTTGAGGACTTATTCCTAGATTAAGGCAGAGGATAACGCAGGCCGCCAGATTGTTTTGATTGTGTTGGCCGAAAAGAAAAGGATGTTTTGAGGTATATAGGGAATAGTCGATACTTTTACATTGGGCGTATTTGATAAGAGACTTGGTTGACGGATCTTGGGCGTTATAAACCAAAAGGCCATCAGGGGGAAGCCGCTTAATTAGTTTGATAAAACTTTCTTGATTTTCGGTTTTACTTTTGTAGGAATCGTGATGTTCCCAACGGGATGAAGTTAAAATCAAATATTTTACCGGATAGTATAAAAACTTAGCCTGAGTATCGAGACCGTTTTTAGATTCGTCAGCTTCGACTACTGACCAATCGGATGAGGAAAACCTAAGTGACGGGAAACGGTTTTTACTTTGGCCGCCGAAGAAATAAGAAGGATTAAAGCCGATTTTGGTCAGGATCCAAGAAAGCGCCGCAGTTATGGTGGTTTTACCGTAGCTTCCGGCAACTAAAATACTATTACTTTTTATTAAATTGTCAGCAATGTATTTGGTGGCGGAGATATAAGGAGTTTTTTTATTTTTGAAAAATTCAAATTCGGTTTGAGTATGGCTAAATTTTTTAAAAGCAGAACCGACGATAACTAAGTCAGGAGAAAAAGAATTGAGTTTGGGGTTAATTGGTATATGGGCATGGTAAAGATTTTGGCTAAAAGGAGGATAAATATATTTTTGATCACTGCCGGTAACGGTGTGGCCATCGTTTTTTAAGGCTAGGGCCAAAGGAGTAGTCATGGTGCCACCAATCGCTAAAATATGAATTTTCATAATTGTCTCCACCGGTTTTGAGAAAAGTATTCAAATCCGGGCATGTTTCTTTTGTAGTAGCCAACGCCTTCCGGTTTGGGGTCAAAGCGGCCAAGGTAGCAGAAAGCTAATTTATTTTGGTGACTATCGATAATAGTCTGAAGGGTAAGGCGGATGGGAAGATTGGTATGGGAAAACTCAGGATTGTAAAAAACGTAAGCAATATGGGAAAGAGTATTTGAGAAATAACAAAGGGAATAGGCAATAATACTTTCCGGTGAGTCTTTCCAAATATAAAGTCGGTTGAAGATATGATTGGTAAAGATATTTTTGATTGAGGACATGGGGAAATCCCAGTTGAGTTTTTTTACCCATTTAAAGATGGTTTTTTGGGTAGCTAAGGAAAATGAAAAATCAGATAGAAGCGAAACTTCAAAGGCAAAGGCGGCGGTTTTGTTAAGAATTCGTCGATTTTCCGAACTTAGGTTAAATAAAGATAGATTGGATCGGCAGCTAGTCTGTTGGTAAAAAAGACTCCGGGAATTCCGTTGCGGCAGGAAGCCGTTTTGGTAATTTTCTTCGACAGAGAAGTTATTTTTTAAGTTAAACATTTTGGTCCCGATTTCTAAAAGCGGTTTTAAAAGCTTCGGTTTCCGACCAAGGGTATTCGGTTTTACTATGAAGGATGCTTAGTTCATGGCCTTTGCCGCAGGCGATGATAGTATCGCCGGGGTTAGCAATTTTGACGGCAAAGTTGAAGGCATCCTGACGGTTAAAGATATTGTGATACTGAAATTTTTTTTGCTTAATTTTTTTGGGATTAATTCCGGAAATAATTTGCTGGTTGATAGAATCGATTGGTTCGTTTCTAGTGTCGTCAGCGGTGATAATGGCAACGTCGGCGATTTCTGAAACTATTTTTCCCATTAAAGGACGTTTGCTTTGGTCACGACCACCGGTGGCGCCAAAGAGGCAGATAAGTTTGCCATTCGGGTAAATTATTTTAAGTGCGGTTAAAGTTTCAAATAAGGCGTTGGGGGTATGGGCAAAGTCGACAATACAATTTATTTTGAAATTGTTTTTGACAATTTCCCGTCGACCTTTGGTTTCAGGAAAGTGGCGGATAGAGGCAATAATTATTTTTTTATTTATTTTGAGTTTTTGGGTTAGAGAGATACCAGCCAGCAGATTGTATATTTGGTATTTATAGGGTGAATCGGAAATATATATTTGCTTATCAAGGACGAAAGAAACAGATTCAGGGGAAATGTTTATTTTTTTGGCCTGAAAGTTTGATGGATTTTTGATTGAGTAGGTAAAAATGTTTTTTTTGAGTAGTTTTTTTAGCTGCGGAAAATAAGGATCGTCAGCGTTGAGGATTTTATATTTTGATTGACAAAAAAGACGTGATTTAGCTTTTAAATAGTTTCCCATATTTCGGTGATAGTCAAGGTGTTCATGGGAGAGATTGGTGATGACACTGGCGGTGAAATGGCAGCCAAAGTATCGAAATTGGTCCAGGGCGTGGGAAGTGGCTTCACAGATAACATGAGTAACTCCGTCTTTTTGATATTGTTTTAACAGTTGAAAGAAAGTTTTAGAGCTAAAATTGCTGGTGGTGTGAAGTCCGGGGCTGTTGATGGTGGTGATTGATTTAACGTTGATGTTGGCGTTGGATAAGATTTGGTGGATAAGGTTGCAGGTACTGGTCTTGCCGTCGGTTCCAGTAACTCCGATTAACACCAATGACTTTTGAGGGAAAAGGTAGAAAGTTTGCCAAAAAAGCGTTCTGGGCAGGTGCCAGAGATAGTTTTTAAGTTTTTGGAACATAGGGCGTGATTTATTATAACAAAGGGGAGATTTTAGCGGCGATTTCAAACCAAATCGGGGCGGCGGTAGATGAGCCCCAGGAAGAGGTTTTTGGTTTATCAAAGGTAATTATCATGGTGAATTTGGGGTTAGTGCAGGGAGAAAAACCGATATAGGAAGCAACTGCGTCGGTATCAGTATATTGACCGCTAATGGCTACTTGAGCAGTGCCGCTTTTGGCGCAGACTTCAAGATTTTTTGGTTTTAAACTGCCAACGGCGCCAAATTCGGTGGCATATTTGAGAATGTCGACGACGCTATCGACTGTATTGGTGGAAAAAACCGGACTTTCTTTTAAAGGAATGGCGGTGTTGAGATGAGGTGAGGAAAGCTGGCCAAGGTTGGCCAGAGTGTTAAAGGCCCGAAGCATTTGGAGTTCATTGACGGCGAAACCCTGGCCAAATGAAGCGGTGGCCAAATCAATATCAGACCAGTATTTTTTTAATAATGAAATTGATTCCCCCACCAAGTCAACGCCGGTTTTTTGATCAAGACCAAGTTGATGGAAATATTTTTGAAAGGTGGCCAGTCCCAGTTTCTCGATAATATAGCTCATGGCGATGTTGTCTGAATTCCTGATGACATCTTTAAGGGTGGAATCGGGGTGGGTTTTTTCGTCCCAGTTATTAATAGTATATTGGCCGTAAATACGCGGTTTATCGCAGATCGGGCAGACGAAATCAAGGCCGACACTGCCCTCATTTAGGGCCATGGCTAAAACCAGTGGTTTGAAAATTGATCCGGGTTCAAAAAGGTAAGAAATGGGACGGAGCGGCATACTTTGAGTGGCCACCAGAGGAACAGTCGCCATAGCCATGATTTCGCCGCTTTGAGGTCTGATAATTATTCCAGTAGCATTTTCAGCCCGGAAACGTTTTATTCCATCTTCGAGAGAAGCAACCAGAATCGTTTGGATTTGACGGTTAAGACTTAGGGAAATAGTTTTCCCGTCGATTTCACTTTTGTGCCAGTTTTTTCGGCTTAATATCGGTTGGCCGGTAGCGTCTATCGGGGAAGTAATAAAGCCTATTTTTCCCGAAAGACTGCGTTTGTAATAGTATTCAAGATTTAAAATTAAATCCTTGGCCAAATCCCCTTCCGGATAGTATCGGGTAATTTGTTCCTCAAAGCTGATACCAGGCAGATCGATTTTTTTTATTTCAGCACTAGTGAATTTGGTAGGCAGAGTAACCCATTTGATATGTGGTTTGAGGAAAAACTCAATTTGTTTAGCTGATTCTGAAGTAAACCCAGGTTTTATTTTTTCTATAGAAACCAGAACCTTATCGAGTTGGGTAGTGAGATTGGGTTTATAGAGCGATAAAAGATAAAAACGGGAATCAAGACTGATAGGAAAAGAATCTGATGTTAATAAATGACCGAGCTTTGGAAGAACCTTTGTTTGTTGGTAAATTTGATTTTGGTGGCGGTTTCGAATAGTTTGTCCCTGAAAGATTTGCCAGTAAAAAAGACGGAAGATGACTACAAAAAATGAAACAATGATAGTAAGTTGAAGTATTTTTATCCGGTCATCATTCATGGTTGAGACTAAATTTTTGGACGTATTTTTGTTCCAGAGATTGGTTTTGATCCAGAAAATCACGGTATTTTTTTTGGAGAAGGGAGAAATCCCGGTTGAATTTAACAATTTGGCTGGAGTAAAAAAAGGAAAATAATAGTTGAAAAACGATTAAACCAACAGTGGCAGATAGAAGCAGTCGGGTAGGCATTAGCTAATAGTATAAGACCTTAAGATGGCCGAGCGGGAAAGAGGGTTGCTTTTTATTTCGTTTCTGGAAGGAGATAGTTTTAAGGATTTAAGATGGGAATTTCTGATGAAATTCTTCACCAAACGGTCTTCCCCGGAATGAAAGGTAATAACAACGACCCGACCATTGGTTTTGATGGTGTCAAGGGAAGCCTGAAGGGCCTTATTGAGGTTGGCAAATTCATTGTTGACAGCAATTCGCAGGGCCATAAATATTTTGGTGGCTGGATCATGGTGGCTTTTGATTTTCCTGGCATCATAAAAAGAGCGGATAATTTGAGCTAGATCGTAGCTGGATTTAATAGGCTGTCGCTGACGCTGACGGATAATCCGTTGAGCCAGGGGTCGACTGTATTTTTCCTGGGAAATTTTGGAAAAAATGGTAAAGAGTTCTTCTTCGGGAGCGGTGTTGACGATTTTGGCGGCGGTGATTTTTTGGTGGGAAGTATCCAGTCTCATGTCCAAAGATAGTCGATCATTAAAAGAAAAGCCCCGGTTTAGGGATTTTTGTTGAGAAGAACTAAGACCCAAATCGAGGAGGAGCCCGTCAAGGGGGGTATTAATATGTTTTTTCCAAATATTTTTTAGATGGGAAAAATTTCCCCAAAGGGGGTGAAAAGTGGCAGATAAATTAAGTTTGGCAATTCTTTGGGTGGCAAAAGTTAGGTTATTTTTATCAGCGTCGAGGCCGAAAACTGTGGCTTCATGCCGAAGAAGGGAAATTGTGTGGCCGCCATGACCAAGAGTGGCGTCAAAAAAAATATCACCTTTTCGGGGATTTAAAAGTTTAACAACTTCATTGAGAAGGACAGGTTGGTGAAAGATCATTATTTCCAGGTGATAGTGTAGCCCTTGGATTTGACCAGGCTAAGGGTAAAAGGCAAGGCCATTGAGGCTACCTGATGGTCTGGGGTTATCAGAGTCAAATTAAGAGTGCCGCCATTAACACCGGTATCATATTTATATTTACAACCATTAGTACAGCTTTCGGTGCCTAGAAGTATTTTTCGTTCAAATTTTCCAGCGACAATGTCTTTAGATTCGGCAATGCCGCTAACCCCTTTTTCGATTTCCAGACCCTGATCACTGGCGGTGTAAACAAGTTCGTATTCGATTTTGGCAAAAACAGGCTTTATTCCGGTGATTTTGAGAGTAAGTTCGTGACCATCGCTACGGGGAATGAGGCTAGCTTGAGGTTTATCTGTTTCAGTTAAGACGTATTCCCGGGGCACCGGAGTTGGGGTAGGTTCCGGTAAAGTTTGAGTTTTACCGCAAGCAGAAAGAAATAGGGAGGGTAATAAAATCAGAGTGAATATTTTTTTCATCGGTTAGTTTAACTTTTTTCGCAACCAAGAGTCAATTTTTTTGATATCCAGACGGATTTGGGTCATGGAGTCCCGGTCGCGAATAGTAACGGTATTATCCACCAGACTTTGATAGTCAACCACCAGACACCAGGGGGTACCAATTTCGTCATGGCGACGATATTTTTTACCAATATTGCTGCTATCGTCGAAATCAACCGAATATTTGTTTTGAAGTTTTTTATAAATCGATCGGGCCTTGTTAACTAACTCTGGTTTGTTGCTGGCGAGAGGAAATATAGCCATTTTGTAGGCAGAAATTTGAGGATTAATTTTTAGCCAAATCCTGATTTCACCCTGGTCGGTTTTATCTTCCTGATAGGCATCAAGAAGTAAAAAGAAAAAGGAACGGTCGACACCGCCGGAGGTTTCAGTAATATAGGGGAGATATTTTTTGTGAGTTTGAGGATCAGTGTAGGAAAGATTCTGGCCGCTGAATTTAGAGTGTTGGGTTAGGTCATAATCTCCCCGCCAATGAATTCCCTCCATTTCGGCCCAACCCCAGGGGGAATTGAATTCAATATCATAGGCTTTTTGGGTGTAAAAAACCAATTCATTTTGTTGGTGTTGACGGAGCCGAAGATTTTTCTTTTGGTTAAAAAGTTGTTGATACCAGGAAAATCTTTGTTTTTTCCAGTATTCATACCATTTATCCATATCATCGGGATGGACAAAGAACTGGATATCCCATTGTTCAAATTCGCGGGTACGATAAATAAAGTTTTTGGGAGTAATTTCATTTCGAAAGGCTTTGCCAATTTGGGCAACACCAAAGGGGATTTTGACTCGGGTGGAGTCAATGATGTTTTTAAAATCAAGATAAATGGTTTGACAGGCTTCACCCCGAAGATAGGCCGGGATTTTTTCGCCTTCAATCACTCCGATTTCGGTTTGGAAAAGGAGGTTATATTGGCGGGCTTTAGTAAGAACACCGTTACATTCGGGGCACTTTTTAGCGTTATTAATTAAATCCGGCCGGAACCGTTGGTGACATGATTTGCATTCAACCAGAGCATCAGCGAAATTTTTAACATGTCCCGATGCCTCCCAAACTTTCGGGTGAGTAATAATTGATCCGTCGATTAAAACCACATCGTCGCGGCGGGTAACATTGTCGCGGATCCAGAGGTTTTTCCAATTATTTTTCATTAGAGATCCAATTGGACCATAGTCGTAGAAACCCTGGATGCCGCCGTAGATCTCACTATTTTGATAAATTATCCCCCGACGTTTGCAAAGGGAAACAATTTTGGCGGTTAAATCGTTGTCGGAATCAATAGCCATAGGTAATTATATATTATCAGCCAGAAGCCGTTTACTTTGAAGAGGTTTTTCCAAAATATTCTCAAAATAAGAGATCAGGTCCTTTTGAACCAGATGATATTTTTTGAGAGTGAGATTTTGTCTAATGTTGTCGGGAATACCAAAACCGAGGGCTTCTAAAAAATCGATTTGACGGGAAATAAAAGGAACCAGGTGGTCGGAAGAGAGGTTGGTAATTATTTCTTTGGCTAGAAAAAAGATTTTAGGTGAACTTTCATTTTCGGGAGTAAAGTTTTTGACAATTTCCAGGAAATAAAACAGTAGATTTAATTGAATTAGTTTTTTTTTATGGAAAAGAAAGGAATCGGTGGCCAAACATTCGGATAGCCAATATATGCCGTTGTTTTGGCGAAGACTTATTTTGGCGATATTTCCTAGCTGGAGATTGGCTCCGCGGGAACTTTTGATAGATTTAACTCCGGCGGCTTTAACAAAGATTTTGCCGTGATTTGGGGTTAAAAGAGTGACCAGAATATCTTTTTCACCCCGATTTTGGAGATTGACGACAATGGCTTCGGTGGTGAAAGATGGGGACATCACAGAGATAATTTGATGGTTTTGTCGGTTAACCATTCAAAGGATTCGGCAATTTTTCCATTGAGGTAGAGTTCGTATTCAATTCCTTTAGTACCCGGTTGTTTTTGGAGATAAAGAGTATAGTTTTTGGAGGCTTTGACATTGCTTAAATATTGAAGAGTAACTTTGGAACTGGATTTGGCATAGAGAGGATATTTGTCGCCGTAAAAACCCTCAAAGACTTGTTTGCCCAATTCTTCATAAGATAAGGTTTCAATTTCAGATCCGGTCATTTTAATTAATTGACTACCTAGCGGAACATAGAAGCGGAAAAGATCACGGTATTTGGGGGCGTTGAGACAGAGGTCGCCTTTTTCCAGATTACAGTTTGAAGCCGGACTGGGATTGGTGTAAGTAATTGAAATTTTATGCTCAACTTGATTATTTTTGACGGATATTTCGTGCTTAATTTTTTGACGGATAAAAATGTTACTTTTAGCACTGGCAAAGTTGGCATCGTTGAGATGAAGATAATCAGTGTTGGAATCGGTTTGGACTATATTTCCGGCGATATTGGCCAATACGGCGGCTGTCTGCATTTCGGAATCAGGGAAGAAGAAGAGAATGTGTTTTTGAAAGACATTATTAATAAAAGCTTCGGCCAATAGAGGGATTTTGTTTTTTTCCGAACCCATGGCGTTGGCCAAAAGGGCTTGCATAACCGGTCCCATAAAGTCTTTTCGGTTTTTTTCAATAAAGTTGCGGGGACGGCCGGAAATCCATTCCAGATCATAAATTATTTTAGGACAGCCGTCACAACGTTTGTCGGGGTCGGTAGTAAAGGTGCCGACTCTAGTGTCAAGTTTTCCCAGAACCGAAACAAGATCAACTAAGACGTTGGTGTCGAGAGCCACAACGGCATCAAATTTAGTACTTTTTCCCATGGCTTTATAGTAGGCGTCAAGAAAAATTTGAGCATCGACGGGGAAATCGGGAGATAGATTGCTGTCACGAAGATTGAGATAAGGAACATTGATATGGTAAGACTTAATTAGGCGGGGGGCTGGAGTTGTGCTTTGGAGTTTGTCGTCTAGGTCGTAGATATTGCTGGCAGAACCAGGAATTACTTTTCCGTTATCAATTTTAACGGTAGTATAGGCAGTCCAAAAACCGCCACTGGGTCTAAGTTCGCCGTCGTTTTGAAAGATAACCAGATAGTTTCGGGGTTTATCTTTACCAAGCAGCCAGGAAGTTTTAGATAAAATCGGTTTGCCGTCGGTGACCAATTTTTTGATCCCGTTGGTTAGTTCCCGGCCCTGATTAAAAGTTTGATGAAGGGGGAAATCTTTGAATTTTTCCGGATAGCGGTTGATATCAATACTATTGAGCGAATCATCAATGTTTGATATTTTCTTTTCAATCAGATCAAGATGGGGCAGTAAACCTTCAATTGATTGGGTGAGAAAGGCAATCCGGTCCTCGGTGGTTTTGGCACTGCTGGTGGCGGCTCCTTTTAAACCAAGAAAATCCTGATAAGGTTTGATGGCTTCAATAACGATAGTTCCTGTATCCAAACTGTCACGGGCTATGGAAATTAGTTGCCCGCCATCATGATAATAGTTTTTAAAGTAGGGCAGGGGTTTGAGGTAGGACAGTTTTTTGAATTTGGCATCAATTACCGAGAGTTGACCTTTCAGATTGTTAATAATGGTTTGAGCCTGGGCAATATCTTTGTCGGCAATAGAGGTCTTTAGTTTTTCGGTTTCTATTTTAGTAGTTAACGCTAGTGCCAAAAGGTTTTTTCCGGGAAGATAGATAAGAAAAAAGCCGAAGAGAAAACAGATGATAAGAGAAAGTAGTAAGATGAGGGGTGTTTTTTGGGGCGCTGGAGGTGTTGGATGAGGGGAGATTGAAGGTGGCAGTTCCATAATTTAGTCTAGCATATTCACCAGCCGGAGAGCATGGCAAGCGGTGTTTTTATAATAATGACAATTTCTTTAAAAAGAGAGCGATGACGGATGTAATCGGAATCAAGACGGGCCCTTTTTTCAAAGGGCAGGTCGTTTCGGCCGGAAACTTGCCAAGGGCCGGTAATCCCCGGCTTGACCGACCGGATATCACGGATATATTTGAAGGTATTGGGGTATTTTTGGGCATATTCTTTTAACTCTTCATCGCGGTAAGCCCGGGGGCCAACCAAGCTCATTTCGCCTTTAAGAACATTTAAAAATTGGGGCATTTCATCAATTGAAGTGGCTCGGATAATTTTACCAATGGGAGTAATCCGGGGATCTTCACCGGCCGGTAGTTTCCAGTCGCTTTTTTTGTACTTTTTCCAAAGATACGGGTATTTATCTTTTAGAAATTTATCCATGTCGCCAACATACATTGAACGGAATTTATACATATAAAATTCCTTGTTTCGGCCAACTCTTTTTTGAAGAAAGATGATTGGACCCGGAGAGGATATTTTAATCAGAACGGTGGTGATAAGCATTAGTGGGGAAAAAATGATTATCAAGAAAAGCGATCCAAAGAAATCGATAAAACGTTTAGTCAGGTTAAAAATAAATAGGTGAATCGGAGGATAAAAAGAAAGTTTACGATTCATCAGAAGAAAAATATTTTATAAGATGGGGGTTTGAAGTAATTTTTTTTACCAAATCCCGAACATTAAAACAATCATTGTGGGTAAGATTGCAGATTAGTAAGGCATCAGGGGTGTCAATAATAGCCAAATTTTTAACGCCGACAAGACCAATGAGTTTGTTTTCCGGTCCGGAAATAAGACAAGAACCGGAATTGACTTCTAAAAATTGGGTATTTTTTTTGAGAACAGCAAAGTTTTTGTTAAGTTTCGGGAGCTTCGAATAGATAGATTTCCACTCGCCAATGTCAATCCAAACAAAGGAGGCGGGAAGATAAATGAGTTTTTTAGTTTTTTCGGAAATAGCCCGATCAAAAGGAAGGGCGGGGGCGTTTTGGTAAAGCTTTTTTATATTAGCAGAGTTGTCCGGGTCACTTATAAGTTTTATAAAAAGTTGGTAAAAACCGGGTTGATGGGTTTTGATTTCGTTGATAAAGGTAATGATCTTGGCAGTATAAATACCCGAGTTCCACTTGGCTCCATGGATGATTAACTTTAAGGCGTTGGAACTATTTGGTTTTTCGATAAACTTACGGACTGAATAAAAGTGATTTATTTTTTTTTGAGGAAGCAGGTAACCGTAGGATGGGTTGGGACTGGTAGCTTTGATTCCGATGGCTACCAGGTTGTCAGAATCAGAAGCAATTGAAAAACATTTGTTTATATCAGATGAAAATTTTGACAGGGTGGGAATGAAGTGATCTGATGGAAGAAAGCTAACAATGGCCTCCGGGTGTTTTGACCAGAGTTTGGCTAAAGTAAAAATAATGGCGGCGGTAGTGTTTTTTTTGTCCGGCTCAAGAAAAATATTTTTTGAATCGATTAAATTGTCTAAATCTTTTTTGATGAGGGGCAGGTATTTTTGATTACTGATTAAAAATACCTGATTAGGATTAACAATTTTGCGGGCACGGAGAACTGTTTCTTTAAGGATAGAATTATCCGAAAATATCTTAAGAAATTGTTTGGGGTAATTGGCCCGTGATAGTGGCCAAAGCCTTGGTCCGGTGCCGCCGCAGAGGATAACAATCAGATGATTTTTTTCGTTTGACATAGGGATAAAATCTCTTTTTTAAAGTTTAGCATAAATGATTGACGACTAAAATTTTCTGAATTTTGACGACAATTGGCGGGATTTAACTTTGAGTTATAAAACCGTTTAATAGCTTCGGTTAAGGAGGAAGGATTTTGATAGGGGTAGAGAATGCCGCTTTTATGGTCGATGATTGTTTCGGAATTTCCACCTTTTTTATACCCAATAACCGGTCGACCGCAGGCTTGAACTTCCAAAGAGGCAAGTCCAAAATCCTCAAGTTGAGGAGAAATTAGAGCCAGGCAGTCTTGGTAGAGCTGACGGAGTTTTTTCTCTGAAACCTGACCCAAAAATTCAATGTTATTAGAGGAGGAGGCAATGTTTTTTAGCCGGGGGAGATCGCGGCCGGCGCCGACAATTTTTAAGGTGAAAGGCATTTTTTGAAAGGTTCTGATGGCATAGTCGATTTTTTTGTGAGGAACTAAACGGTTGACAATTAAAAAATAGTTTTGCGGTTTTAAAGACCCCGGGGTGAAAAATTGGGTATCAATGCCGGGGTGAATTACTTTGGCCGAAATTTTTAGAATTTTGGCTAAACGTTTTTTGACTGTTTGAGAATTACAGATTGAGTAGTCGGGACGGCGGGCGTAAATATAGTCAATTTTTTGGTAAAATTTAAGGAGAGGAGACAGGAGAATGTTTTGATTTTGGTAGAGATGACGGTTGAGATTGTGGTAATAGCAGATAAAAAGACTTTGGGGCGGGGTTAACAGAGAATGGCCGACATTAGTGGTGGTACTGATAACCAAATCGAATTTGGCAAAATTAAAGTTTTCGACTGCCAGATCATAAAAAGGCGAGAGGAGGGGTGAGGAGCTGTTAATGAAACTGGTATGAATTTTAAAATCAGTAGGGAGCCAGGATGTATTTTGGGAGTTATGGAAGAGGGTGAAAATTTCTGCCTGGGGGAAAAGAGTCAGAATATCAAGAAGTACCCTCTCAGCCCCGCCCCATTGTGTTAGCCAGTCGTAGTAAACAGCTACCTTAAGATTGGTTAAGGATTTTTTCATAGACATTTAGGGTGGCGGTGGCAGTTTTTTTCCAGGAATATTTTTTTACCTGAAGATGACCGAGTTCAATTAATTGGCTTCGTAGTTTTTGATCGGATCGGAGGCGATTGATTTGGTTAACTAAATCGGTGGCGCTTTTGGGATCAAAATAGAGGACGGAATTACCATAGACTTCGGGTAGACAGCTGGAATTCGCGGCAATCACCGGGCAATTAAGACTCATGGCTTCGAGACCGGTGAGGCTGAAACCTTCCATAAAAGAGGGGTGAACTAAACAAAGGGCATGAGAATAAAGCTTAGGGAAATCAGCGTCATCGACAAAGCCTAGAAATTCGACTTGGGAGAAAACACCAATTTTTTGAGCCAAGGTTTCAGCTTGCCGGGAAAAGATACTTCGGGCACAGATGATTTTTAATTTTAGATCAGGAAATTTTTTTAAGGCCTGAAAAAGAACTCTAATATTTTTATGGGGATAGAGATTGCCGGTGTAGAGGACGTAATTTTCAATTTTCGAATTTTCAATTTTCAATTTATTGATAAGAAAATTTGGGTCGACAGCTTCATGAATAGTAGTTATTTTTCGAGAGTGGACTCCAAAACGGTTAATTAAAATATTTCGCCAATAGTCGCTGGGGACAATGAGGTAATTTTTTTTGATATTTATTTCGGTAATCAATCGATAGATAAGGTATTTGGGCCAATAGAAAAATGGGTTTTTGGTAGTAGTTTTTTTGCCTTTATAAAAATGTTTAATCAAATCGTGGATGGTAATGACTGAGGTTTTGGAATACAAAACAGGTTTATTAAAATGAGTGAAGTGAACTAAATCGGGTTTAAGCCGGGAAATAAATTGAGGCAGAACTAGTTGCTCCAAAAGACTGTAGTGGGAAATATTGGTGGGGTGATAGGTAAAACTTTTCCCGAGGTCCTTTTTAATTTGGGAAAGGTCGGCGGTGTTGACAATAAGGTGAAAATCGTATTTTTTGAAATCAGGTAATTTTTTGAGAGCCAAAAGAAGATTTTGGGTGTAGCGGCCAATACCGGTTTTGACCGGCCCATATAGTCGGGCATCGATAATAATTTTTTTCATGGTTAGTGAAGTATAGTTAAAATATGGGGTTTTGTCATCGGAGGTCGATTCGGTTGAAGAATTATGATTATCGAAGAGATGGGTTTTATTTTGTGACGATTGACGTGCAGGATAAAAGAAAATTGTTTTGGGAGAATGAAGCAGAAAAAATATCGGTGTCGGGGGCGATGATTAAAGAATTAATAGGCGAGATGGAGTTCAAATATCCGGGAGTGTGGGTGGACGAATATGTGGTGATGCCAGATCATGTGCATATGATTATTCGATTAAAAAATAATAGGCCAATGGATGGGAATGGAAATGGGCGGACACGGGGGTCCGCCCGTACGGAAAATATATCATTGGCGGAGGTGGTGCAGCCAATGGATGGGAATGGAAATGTAGGGGCAAATCCCCGTATTTGCCCATTAAATGGAATTAATAATAGGCCAATGGATGGGAATGGAAATGGGCGGACACGGGGGTCCGCCCGTA
>JBBTXE010000001.1:7467-314535 GCA_038062455.1 Patescibacteria group bacterium | reverse complement strand
GCGGACACGGGGGTCCGCCCGTACGGAAAATATATCATTGGCGGAGGTGGTGCAGAGATTTAAAATGTTGACGACCAAAAAATATATCGAGGGTGTCAGGAATCAAAATTGGCCGAAATTTAATAATCGTTTATGGCAGAGGAATTATTTTGAGCGAATTATCCGGAATCAAAAGGAATATTTGGCGGTTAGAAAATATATCAGAGAAAATCCAGGGAGGTCATAAATGTTTGGCTTTAAAGACACGATAGAATTCAAGAAGATCGATGCCGAGCCAGACAATCCAACGAAGGGACCGGGGATATTTTTCTATTAAGTTTTGTTGGTAAAAAATTCTCATGGCTTTGGTGGAAGTTTGGGCGACCTTGATCTTGGTGGCTCGGGAGGCGCTTGAGTGTTTTTGTTTTTTAGCAATTCCCCCCGAGGAAATTCCCTGGTAGTGAATGGCTTTGGCTTCGGGGAAAAAATATAGAGAAAATCCAAATTGTTTTAACTGCCAGCAAAAATCCAAATCTTCACCATAAAAAAAATATTGGTCGTTCCACCAGCCGACGGAGTCCCCCACCGATCTTTTGAGCATAAAAAAGGCGCCGACACAAGCATCTATTTTTTGGGTTTTAGAGTAATCCAGATGACCCATAAAATAACCATTTAATAATTTTGAATAAGGAAATAATTTTGGCAGCCCAAAACCAAAAAAGTGACAAAAGGCATTCCAGGGAGTGGGAAAACCGCGGTGAGATTCGGGTTGGGTACGGCCGTTTAGGGCTAAGATTAAATCGCAGGTGGCGGCATCGACAGGGGAATTTTCTTCAAAAAACTCAATCATCTGACAAAGAGTATTTTTGGCGACGGTGGTATCGGGATTGAGAAACAAAATATATTTGGAATTTGGATTAGAGGCGGTTAAGCCTTGGTTGTTGCCGGCGGCAAAGCCGACATTGTCGGTGTTGGAATGGAAGATATATTTAATTTGAGAGTTTTTCTGACTGCCGGTTTTGGCAAGAGCGAAACTGCTATCAGTTGAGGCATTATCGGCGATAATTACTTCAATAAAAAATGACTTGAGTTGAGAACAATCAAGACTGTCGATTAATTTTTTGAGGTAATCTTTGGCGTTGTAGTTTAAAATGATAACGGAAAGAACGGGTTTAATTTTGCGAGGTAATTTTTTCATAGAGGTTGTTTAAATCTAGCACGCATTTTTCGTAGGCAAAATTGGCCGTAATTAAGTTCCGGGCATTTTTGCCAATTTGGGTCATCCGTTTTTTGTTTTTTAAAAGTTTAATGGTTTCAGCAGCGACTTCCGGCAGAGAACAGACAATAGAGTGAACGTTGTTTTTGATTTTAATTCCGCCCATACCTTCGGGAGTGGTAATAATTGGCAGACCGCAGGCCATGGCTTCCAAAAATTTGTTTCTAGTGCCTCCTCCACTGCCCATGGGGGCAACCAGAGCCCAACAATGGTAAAGGTAATAAAAGCGGTCAAATTTACCACCGTCAATATCGGCCTCGTCAACAATAATATGGCGGCTATTTAAGTGTTCATAAAAATCTTTGGCGTAGCGTCCAATAATGTAAAGTCGGCATTTGGGAATTGCTTTGATTATTTGGGGCCAAACGTGGTCTAAAATGAGGTCGACTGATTCCCGGTTTTGCATCCACTTCATATTAGAGAAGCCAAAGAGAAGGGCGGGGGTGGGGCTTTTGGGAACTTTGGGGGTAGACAAATAAAAGCTTTTGTCGACTCCATTTTGAAACAACTCAATGTCGGAACGCCCGGTGGTTTTGGCAATTAGCTTTTGGTCTTCCCAGGCAAAAGCAACGACGGTGTGGATAGTTTTCCAGTAGTGAATTTCCCAATATTTAAGTTTTAATACGTCAATCCAAAGCAGGGGGGCAATTATTTTTCTCCAGCCGCGAAGACTGGCAACATAGTGCTGGTAAACTAAATATTCGATAGTTAAGTCGACAAGAACTATGGGGATTTGAGTGGGAGGAATGTTGGGAATTGGGTAAAAGCTATCGCAGTGGATTAAGTCAAAACGGTTGTTGGTCAGCTCTTCCCTAATGGCGTTGGCTAAATCGGCGGAGATATAATTAATAACTAAGAAGGGGTATTGGCTAAATCCGGCCAGCATGATGTTTTTAAGATTCCAGGTTTTACCCCGTTTAACCACAATTACCTTTTGGCAATATTTTTGAATCTCTATTAGTCCTTCTTCGTCACGGCTGAAACAAATCAGGGTGATTTCGTTATAGGGTGACAAATATTTGATGGAATAATAGGAGCTATTTTGACCGCCTGACTGATAGAGTCGGGGGATATAGGGAGTAATCATTAATATTTTTCGTTTAATCATCGGTTGTTTTTTCACTGACGTTTTTGATTAAACTTTGATAGTTGGTGATAGACAGCAAAAAGAATCCAAAAAGTGTAGGCGACTTTGGAGGCTTCAAAGATGTCAATGAAAATAGCGTTAATTAGGGCTGAAAAGATAACACCAATAAATGTTAATTCTAAATATATTGAAGAATCAGGTTTTTTGGTTTTTATTAGCCGGAGACTGTGAACCAGGAGATATAAGAAAGGAAAGAAGAAGGTCAACAGTCCCATAAGGCCGCTTTCACCTAATAGCCGCAGATAGTCATTGTCGGTGGCTAAGGAGATGGAGCCCAGGCCGGAACCGCTAATGGGATTTTTCCGGAAGGCAGCGACAGCCCGGGGCCATTCGACATTGAAGCGAATTTCTCCCGAACGGGCAACGCCAACATCAGCATCGACGGGAACGTATTCTTCGATTGGTCCGTGACGAATAATTGTCGGTATTGGTTTGACGGTGGGTAAAGGAATTGGGCTGGGGGTCGGTCGGGTAGAGACTGTTGGTATCGGTGTAAGAATGGTGGTAGGTATGGGTTTAAAAGTTGGGGTTGGTTTTATTTTAAATAAAGGCAGGGTGGCCAGGAGGCGTTGGTTTAAATCAACCGATTGAACCATACTTAAAATAACCAAGATAGAGACCGGAATAATCCAGAGATATTTGCGGATTAAGAATAAAGACAAAATACTGCCTCCCCAGAAGGCAAAAATTGAGATTCGGGATGCAGTTAAAGTCAAAAGGTGGAATCCGATTAAGAAGAGTATTAAGGAAAAAATCCGAAGAAATAAATTTTTGTAAATTAACATTACCCCAAGGATGACGATTAGAATTAAACTTAGATAGGCAGCTAAATCATAGTGGCCGGCAAAGGTGGAACTGATCCGGGTCCAAATATTCATTTGTAAGAGTTGTCCTTTGGAGAACTCCTCATTCATGGTGGAAATAACCGGAAACTGAAGGTATTTTTGGCCGTAACCATAGATGGCGATGCCGGTAACTGATAGTAATAGAAGGAGGTAGGGATAAAGCAAATCTTTTTTGGAATTGATCGCCTCCAGAGCAATAAAGAAAAGAGATATGTATTCAAAGCGGCGAAAAAGGTGGAGAAGGAGGATATTTATGGGGTCGGTTTGATAGATGAGAATGGCGGTAAGAGTGGAAGAAGTAATGGCCAGAAAGTAGGCTAAAAAAAACCAGGTAATTTTTTCCTTAAATATGGGAAAACGGGATTTAAATTGCCTTATCAGCCAAAAAATAAAAATTAATCCGATGACGATATCATCGAGGCGGAGGGCGACATAGGTGTTGGGAAAATTTATTAGGGGAAATTTAGGATAGAGAGGGATAAATAGGATTAAGACAGCTAAAAGGGGGCGAAATATATTCATAGTTCTTTGAGGATTTGACGATAAATGGGATTAATTAAACTTCGAAGCAGGCAACTTATTTTGAAAAATATTTTGACAAAAGAAAGTTGCCAGGCAGGCCGATGTTTTTTGAAAAAGGAAAGAACCCCCTGATATTCTCTGATAATCGGGTCGCTGCGTTTGACGGCCGAGGCTCCCCCGAGATGAATTATTTGGGGGCCGACAAGGTACCGGCACTGAGATTTGGGAAAACTCTGGTGCATTCGGTAGCTCCATTCAACTTCCTCGCCATACATAAAATAATTTTCGTCAAAGCCGCCAACTTTTTGATAAACTGAGGCGCGAATTAGCATGAAGGCGCCGGTAACCCAATCCTGACGATGGTCACGGAGAAAAAACCGGTCATGAGTGTAAAAGGATGGGGTATGGGGGTGAAAGGGCTTGACTAAATAATTAAAGAAAGGCAGATCGTCGAGGCCGGTTGACCAGGCCAAAACGTTTAATAGATTGGGGAAAAAGCCGCCCGAGGCCTGGATACTTTTATCACGGTTTAGTAATTGAGCAGTACATATATGGGCTTCAGGGTGAGCCGAGAGCCAATTTAGGGATTGGCTGACAGCCGAGTGGAGAATTAGGGTATCCGAGTTTAGTAAAAGAAAGTATTGGCCTTGGGCGATTTTCATAGCTTGATTATTGGCTTTGCCAAAACCGGTGTTTTCCTGATTGGCAATAAGTTTAATCCAGTTGATTTTTTTGAGTTTTTTGACACTGTCATCAGGGGAGTGGTTATCAACGACGATAACTTCGGTGGGGATTCTGGGGGAATTACTCGGTTTTTCCATATCGAATTCCAGACCCTTATCAGCATTAAGTGACTTAAGACAATCAAGGGTGATTTGGCAGGTGTTAAAAGAGAGGATGATAACTGAAAGGATGGGTTTAGTTTTCATTTATTTTTGATTAAACGCCGATAAATGTAAAAAATCGAAATTAATGAAGTTTCCGTAATAAAGAAGGCCAGCAGTCGACTGAGAATCGGAGCGGGGAAAGTCTTGGTAGTAATTTTGGCCGAATAGGTTACTCCGTTATAAATTAGTTTATTAGAAATCCGTTTTTCAGGCTTGGTAAAAACATCCTTTTCCCATTCATAACCGTTGATAAAAAGCGATTCTTTAAAAGGCATTACCAGCTCTTCAAGATAATAGCTTTGGATAGTATCACGAAAAATGGTTTTGGATTTTTCCGGCGGGTGATTTAAACGGATGAGAAGAGGTCCATTATAGAAAGATTGATAAAAATTCATAACTTCGGTCCGACTAAGATTGGTAAAATATCCCGAGACATTTTTAAGTTGGACGGTATCCCCGGGCAAAGCGGACTTGACACTGTCGGGGAGATCTTTGATGGCGGGGGTTGGGGCGACCAGATAAAGAACGGCCAGAAGATTGAAAATAATCCAGATAAATTTAAGAAGAGTTTTGATCATTGAAACCACATAGCCCGACCGAGCTTATAGTTGGGGTTATTAATTTGGCGGTTGGTAATTTTTTTGGCCGGGATCCCGCCCCAGATTTCAAAATCAGGGATGTCTTTAGTAACCACGGCGCCGGCGGCGATGACCGCTCCCTGACCGATAGTAACTCCGGGCAGAATGATGACCCGGGGACCGATAAAAACATAATCGCCGATGGAAACGGGCGCAAAAGAGTTGCCAAAATCGGCTGAATTTATATTGTGCTCGTTGGTATAAATTAAGACTTCGGAAGCGATATCGACATGAGAGCCGATTTTAAGTTTTCCCCGGCCATCTAAAAAAGCCCGATAGCCAATAATGGTGTCGTGGCCAATAGTGATTCCGGAAGGTTTAAAGAAATTAGCCTCTAAATGAATTGTCGAATCTAAGGGTAGATTGATACCGGATAAGATATAGAAAAACTTACGGATAGTGTGAATAGGGATAAAGCCGACTATCCGCAAAATTAGTAACCAAAACTCCAAAAAAATCGTTTGCAGACGGTTGGTTATTTGGGGAAGAGGGTTTGGCATGGCTGAATTATACCCCAGCGAGGGTGTCAAAAAGCTTTAAAAGTTTTTGAGCGCTGTTGGCCCAAGTGTAGCTACGACAGTTTTTTATACCCAGATGATGATATTTTTTATGAGTTTTGGGGTGGATAATTTTTTTGAGGGCAGTGACTAGCGAAGAAGTTTTGGTCGGATTAATATAGAGAGCGCTACTGCCGAGAATTTCTTTAAGCGGGGTAATACAACTCGCTATTACCGGTGTGCCGACACGTTGGCTTTCCAGGACCGGAATACCAAAACCTTCGTAGAGGCTGGGAATGACAGTGGCTGTGGCCTGTCGATAAAGCGCCCACTTTTCTGTTTCATTGATAAAATCGGTAAAAATAATGTTGTTTAGCAATGATTTTTCTTTAACTAATTTGAAAATTTCATCGTAGAGCCAGCCTTTTTTACCGGCAATGACTAAGGAGAAATTTAGATCTTTAGAACTATAGAGCTTTAGAAATTGGGAAAAAGCTTTGATGAGAAAGGGGTAGTTTTTGTTGGGTTTGAGGGTACCGACGGCCAAAAAATATGGCGGAGAAATGTTAAATTTTTTGAGAACTTGACGTTCTTTTTTCGGGCTAGGCTGGGGTATTTTGCCGACCCCATTTTTAATGACGGAAATTTTGTCAGGTTTGATTTTATATTTTTTTATAATTTCGTTTTTGGTGAATTCGGAGACAGCTAATATATGATGAGCATGTTTTATGGAAGCAGCAGTCCAGTTTTTTAACTTGAAGATATCTTTTTTAGTAAAAGCTTCCGGAGCGCGAAGGTAGCCGATATCATGGATTGTCGGGATGGTGGGGACGGGCGATGGATAGGGGGAATAGTGGCTTAGAGAGAGAAAATAATCAATTTTTTCTTTGGTAATTATCAGTTGAAGCGGCAGGGCAATTTTGGTCCAGAGAGGTTTGGGTCCAAAAACAAGATAGCGCCAACGCTGATTAGTTTTGGGCATGTCGGGAAGCGGAGGACTTTTGAGAAATATCAGGAGGTGATGGGTTTTATTTTGGAGGTGAAGTTCTTTGAGGAGGTGGTAGGCAAAATTTCCAACACCGACCCGATTTTTTACATTAGCCTCATTTCCATCGATGCCAACTGTCATAAGTATATTTTACTTTCTTTTGATGATAGCGGCTAGTTCTAAATAGTAAGGTTGAGGGCGAAAAAGGTAGAATATGATTCTGGAAATTATTTTACGCCATAAGATAGGGCTTTTAATTAGTTCGGAAAACAATTCCCGATTGGGTAACGGTTCGAGAGGAATAATTTTAATAACTTTAGCGTTTGATTGACGGGCCAGAAGACGCAGACTTTTGGGGGTATAGGTGCGCCGGTGGCTTCGGTCTTGGTAATGTTGATAGACCACTCCCCTATTTTTGAGATTATCGGGGCAGTTTTGAGGAACGGTGATTATGACTCTGGAGGCAACCCGGAGAGCTTCCGTTAAAATTTGTTGATCATTTTGATTGTGTTCGAGGACATTGTTTAAAAAGGCAGTGTCGAAACTGTTGTCGGGGAAAGGCAGGTGTGAAGCTTGGGCTTTGATGATGTTTTTATTTTGGTACTTATATTTATCGATACCGGTAACCAGATATGAAAAACCTAATAGATAATTTAATAAATGTCCCGGTCCGCAACCGATATCAATAATTTTCTTACCCTTGATTTGGGATTTTAGAAATTCCAGCCGATTCTTGGGGATAACACAATCCGGTCCCCAGCCAAATTGATTAGATTTTTTGATAGACATTTAGAGTTTCCTTGGCAGTTTTAGACCAGAAAAAAAGAGATGACTGAAGTAAAGCTTTTCGGGAGAGCCGGGATCGGAGGGCAGGAGAGTTGATTAATTTTTCTAGACCTTCGGCAATAGCTTCGGTAGAGTTTGGGTCAACTAACAGTCCTCCACGGCCGGTAATTTCCGGGAGACTGGAAGTGGCGCTGGTTAAAACAGGAACACCAACTTTCATAGATTTGACTAATGGCAGGCCGAAACCTTCATAAAGTGAGGGGTAAGCCAAAAAGAGGGCCGAGGCGTGAAGGGCAACCAGATCTTTTTCGGGGATAAATCCGAGTACTTTTATCCAGGGGTTTCCAGTTTGGGGGATATCTTCTCCCCAGCCGTATTTTCCGGTAATGGCCATTTCTACCTTGGAGTTGGGATAATGCCGGCGAAAAGTAATGAAGGCGTCAATTAGACGTTTTAGATTTTTTCGAGGTTCGCGGGTTCCTTGGACTAAAATGAATTTGTCAAGCCCGTAAAGGCAATTGATTTGTTTTTTCTTTTGGAATTGATCCGCGGGGGAAAGTTTTAAAAAATCAGTGTATTTGTCTTCGGCAGCTTCGTAAATGACCGAAGTGTGATTGGGGGCGAGGTGAGGGAAAAGACGCAAAAGATCACTTTGAGTGTTTCGGGAAACACAGATAAAATGTCGGCATTCGCGGGTTGCCCAATAAAATTTTCTTTTAAAAGTATTAATGGTTTTGGGGTGTTGATTTTCAGGATATAAAAAAGGGACTAAGTCGTGGACGGTAGTGACTGTTTTCGCCTTGAGAGTGGGTGGTTGGGTCCAGTCCCAAGTGTGAAAGATGTCACATTTGCCAATAAACCACTCGATAGGCAGGAAGTGAAGACGATTCCAGAAGATTTCCAATAGTGTTGGCGGAAATTTAAATGAATAGAGTTTGACATTGGGGTTTTCCGAAAGTTTTTTTAAAGCTTCGGGTATCGGTTGGCGAAATGAAGAGAAAAATAATTTATAAGTATTGAGACGATCAATTTTTAGAAGGTTTTTAACCAGATTTAAAGTGTAATCACTGACTCCAGTATCATAAACAACAGCGGAAACATCAATGCCAATAATCATAATTTGTGATCAAAGTTTAACAGATCTATCCAAATTGTTCTAATTTGAGGTAGCCAGAGTTTACCGGGAGTGGAAATAAAAAAATATTTTAAGTTTTTTAGTCTTTCAAAAAAAATAGCCGGAAAATTAAAAATAATTTGTTTTTTGGAGTAATTTTTTTTAATGAAAAATAACCAGTTTCTAAGAGTCATGTAAGCACGAAGATTACCCATTTTATGGCTGGTAGCACCGCCAAGGTGATAAGAAATGGCTTGGGGAATGTAGGAGGTAATAAAACCGGCGTGATGAAGGCGGTAGGCCAGATCAACGTCTTCGATGTAGGCAAAAAATCGGGAATCAAAACCATTCAGTTTCTCAAAGACGGAGCGCCGATAGACAATAAGGGAAGCCGGAGCACCCCAGATATTTTGAGGAATTAATAATTTCAAATTACGAATTACGAATTTCTGGCCATTGTTGATATTTACGCAGCGGCCGGATGAAAAAAATTTAAAACCTTCTGATTCGATCCGGTCTCCGGTTTTGTTTAAGACTAAACCGTAAAAGCAAGCAACTTTAGGGGATTTGTTAATTATTTTGGTTATTTCAATAAACCAACCTTGATCTAGTTTAAGGTCGTTGTTGGCGACTATTATATAGGGTTTGGTGGCGAGTTTGACACCGCGATTTACGGCTTCACCAAAACCCAAGTTTGTTTGATGGACAATAAATTTATCTGAATATTTCTTAAAAACAGAGAGACTATTGTCGGTACTGGCATTATCAGAAAGGATAATTTCCAGATTGGTACCGGGACAATGTTTGGCGGCGGCTAATAATGATTTAAGGAAATTAGTTAGAAATTGAGCTCCGTTGAAGTTGGGAATAATGACACTAAAGTCCATATAGGTTAATTTGGTCACCCGGAGTTAAATTTAATTTTTGGATGGTACCGGCAGGGATTTCGATGGCAAAGTTAGCAGGAGATTTGCTTTGGAAAAGTATCAGTTTATTGTCAGGGACATTAGGTTCGGGTTCGGCAGTGACAAAGTTAACAATTTGACTTTTTGAGTCTAAAAAAATTATATCGAGAGGAATGAGAGTATCTTTCATCCAAAAAGAAAGGATTTGCGGGGAGGGAAAAACAAAAATCATACCGCAATTGGGGCAAAGAGAAGTTCGATTACTTAAACCTTTAGTAATTTGAGTAAGTGATTTGGCAACTTCTAAATTAAAACTTTGACCTTTGATGTCAATATTTAGGCTTTGAAATTTAGATGAATAAAAGATTCTATATATAAAAAATATAATAAAAAAAACTAAGATTATAAAGATAATTTTTGGCATAGATCCTTCCCTATTTTATCCCAGGTATAGTGTTTTGAAACATAATTGAATCCGTTTTGTCCCAAAGTTTTTGAAAGTTGGGGTTGGGAGATAAGTTTTTGTATTTGTTTGGCAAGGTCCCCGGGGGAGTTACGTTTAAATGTAAGTCCCCCATTGGTTTTGGATATTAGCTCAAAAAGCTGGGGGATGTCGGCGGTAATTATGGGGGTTTTTCGGGCCAGGGCTTCAATTAAAACCAGTCCGAAACTTTCCTGACGGGAGGGAAGAATTAAAATAGATGATATGTCGATAAGTCGGGAAAGGTGAGCAGAAGGAAAACTTTGAATAATTTTAATTCTTTTTTTAATACCGGCGGGCAGGGAGTTAATTTGTTTTTTTATGGCGGGGAAGTAGAGGGTTGGTTGACCGGCGAGGGTGAGGGTGATGGAAGGAGGAAGCAGAGCAAAGGCATTTATTAGAGTATCCAGTCCTTTGTGGGCGGCGAAGGAGCCGACAAATAATAAGTTGGTAGTTTTTAAAGAGATCTTTTTGGCTTTTTTTTGTAAAAAGTTATTGTCGACACCGTTTCCCAGAAGAAGTAATTTTTGTTTGGGAATATTTAGTTGGTTTTGGAAATAGTCAGTTTCATATTTGGTTAGGGTCCAAATGTAATCAGCCGATTTTAAAACTTTTAATAGGGAGGGTTTATTAAAGTCGGGGTCGGTGGGATGAAAAGAAGCGTTAATTAGCAATTTAGTGCTTTGGTGCGTTAGAGCTTTGGTGATAAAACGGATAAGATTGGCATATAAAATGATGGTGGTTGGCAGGGGGCCAGCGATAATCAGATCAGGAGAAAAACAGATAATACTTCTGAGAGCTTTTAAAAAGGAAATTAATTTGAATATTGGTCCTTTAGAAAGGGTGGTTGACATGAGTTTGAGGGGGCGGTGAAGAAAAGTGTAAACCGGTAAACGAAGAATATGAGGTTGGGCGTGAAATATCAAAGAGTGTCGGCGGGTAAAGTCGTCAGTTGAGCGGCAGTCGCTGGTGACTATTAATATTTGGTGGTTTTGCTTAGAAAGGTATTTCCCAATTTTACTTATTACTCTGGAGCCGCCGTCAATGGCTGGTGGGTAGATATGGGTAAGAAGCAGAATTCGGGCCATTTGTTATAGTATAGATTACATGCAATTTTGGATTCGTATCTGGCATTTAAAACTATTTCGGGTGGGATTGTCGGCGATTTTACTATATTTCGCTTTCCGAAAAGTTGATATATTGAGTCTGGGAAAAGAATTAATTTTGGTTCCCTGGTGGGCGACGCTGGGTTTGGTTATATATTTAGGATTGATAATAATCTTGGGCGGGTGGAGGTGGTGCTTATTGGCACTGGATAAGGTAGGGATAACGGACGTGTTGGCATTTACTAAAGCGGCTTATGTAGGATCTTTTTATAGTTTGTTTTTCCCGACGCCGTTGGCAGGTGATTTACTAAAGTGGACATCACTTTTAAAAAAGTATCCAAAGGTGAGTAAAGTCAGGTTGGCCGGAACGGCTTTGATTGACCGTTTGGTTGGTTTGACCGCTTTTTCACTGGAAGCGCTGGTGGCTTTAATTATCGGGAAGAGTCTGGGATATCAATTCCCGGGTTTTCTGTTATGGTTGTTCTTGGGGATAAATTTTGGGTTAGTGGTATTTTACTGTTTGACTTACACGGTGGATTTTTCGGTAATTTTAAAAAAGTTTAAGTATCTTTCCAGGCTGTCCGAGCTGGCTGAGTTATTGCGGGGCGGAAACAAAGGCAGATTATTATCTTGTTTGGGAATATCATTAATCGCCGAACCAGCCTGGATGGTATGGAGCTTTTTTATTGTCAAGCTTTTTGGTTTACCCTTGACTTTGTTGCAGGTGTTTATTTTTATGCCGGTGATTGCCTTGATTTTGATACTGCCGATTTCTGTTGCCGGTTTTGGTGCCCGGGAACAGTTATATTTATATTTTTTTGGTCAGTTGGGGTTACCGGTAGAAAAGATTTTGTTAGTGTCGACCTTTAGCGGAGTGTTGGGGGTTATTAGTTCATTGATCGGCGGTTTATTACTTTGGTTATAAATAGATGAAAAGATGATAAGTTGTAAGTTTTAATCTTTTCATCTTATAATCTAATTATGATTTTAATTGTCGGCGGGGCGGGATATATTGGCTCCCATATTAATAAGGAATTAAATAAACAGGGTTACAAAACTTTAGTTTTAGATAATTTATCTACCGGAAAAAAAGAGTTGGTTAAGTGGGGCGAGCTGGTGGAAGCTGATTTGGCAGACAAAAATAAATTATGGGAAATTTTTGATAGATATGAGATTGAAGCAGTGATGCATTTTGCCGCTTCAAAAGCAGTCGGAGAATCAGTGGAAAATCCGGCTAAATACTATCGGAATAATGTAGTCAATACTCTTAATTTATTGGAAGTGATGAAAGAAAAAGGGGTTAAATATTTTATTTTTTCATCTTCGGCGGCGGTTTATGGGACTCCGCAATATATGCCGATTGATGAAAAGCATCCTTTGGCTCCGATTAATCCTTATGGTCAAACAAAATATATTATAGAAAAAATGTTGGCTGATTTTGATACGGCTTATGGTCTTAAGCATGTTATCCTGCGTTATTTTAATGCCTGCGGAGCTGACTTAGATGGAGATGTGGGAGAATGGCCGGGTTCAGGCCAAAATTTAATTCCATTGGTTTTGGATGCAGCTATTGGGGCTAGAAGTGAAATTGGAATTTTTGGAACTGATTATCCAACTCCGGATGGAACCCCTGTTAGAGATTATATTCATGTGTCGGATTTAGCGACGGCCCATGTTTTGGCCTTAAAAAAACTTCTGGAGACTAATAAAAGTAATGTTTATAATTTGGGCAACGGCAAAGGTTTTTCGGTAAGAGAGGTGATAACCGCGATAAAAAAAGTGACCGGTAGAAAATTTACGATAGTCGAAACAGATCGGCGGGCGGGTGATCCGGCGATATTAGTGGCCTTGTCTGATAAAATAAAGTCCGAACTTGGTTGGCAGCCGCAATATCCAGAGATTGCCAAAATTGTAGAAAGTGCCTGGAGGTGGCATCAACGGAAAGCTAAATAATTATGAAAAAAGTAACAGTTGTCGGGGTTGGTTATGTCGGTTTAGTAACTGCGGCTTGTCTGGCGGATATTGGACATCGGGTAATCGGGGTAGACATAGATAAAGATAAAATCGAAGCCCTAAAAAAGGGGGTTATTCCAATTTATGAACCGGGTTTGGAGGAGATTGTAAAAAGGAATTATTCCAAAAATTTGAATTTTGAAATAGAAGTGGCTAAGGCAGTAGTTCAAAGTGAGGTGATTTTCATAGCGGTGGGGACTCCATCTTTATCTGATGGTTCGGTCAATCTTGACTATGTTAAGTCAGCAGCCGAGTCAATCGGACGGTCAATGAACGGTTATAAGGTAATTGTTAATAAATCAACAGTGCCAATCGGTACCGGAGATGTAGTGGCCGATATTATTAAAAAATATTTTAAAGGTGAGTTTGAAGTGGTTTCCAATCCGGAATTTTTGCGGGAAGGGAGTGCGGTTTATGACTTTATGAATCCGGATCGGATAGTGATTGGAAATGGGGAGGGAAAAGCCCGGGAGATAATTTTGGAGCTTTACTTTTCCCTGCCGGGCGAGAGGGTTTTGACCAATGTTAAAACGGCGGAGATGATTAAATATGCGTCAAACTCGCTGTTGGCTACCGAAATATCATTTATAAACTCAATTGCCAATATTTGTGAAAAAGTGGGAGCGGATGTAGTTGAGGTGGCCAAAGGAATGAAGCTTGATCGGCGGATTGGAAAATATGCTTTTTTGGAGGCCGGGGTGGGTTATGGCGGATCCTGTTTTCCCAAAGATGTTAAGGCCTTGATACAAATTGCCCGTGACAACGGAACAAGCTTTGATATTTTAGAATCGACGGAAAAAACTAACGAAGAGCAAAAAGCTTCATTGCTGCCAAAGATAAAGAGACTTTTGGGTGAGAATTTAAACGGAAAACAGATTACCGTTTGGGGTTTGGCGTTTAAAGCGGAAACTGATGATGTGAGGGAAGCGCCGTCTCTGACGGTAATAAAACAGCTGCAGGACAGCAGGGCAAAGGTACGGGTGTTTGATCCGGCGGCTAAGGAAACAGCCAAAAATATGTTGGGAAACGTAGATTTTGTAGATGATTTATATGCTTCGGCTGATAAAGCGGAGTGTCTGGTAATAGTTACCAATTGGAAACAGTTTGGCGAAGTAGATCTCGAAAAAATAAAAGAACTAATGAGTCAGCCAAATGTGGTGGATGGGAGAAATGTATTTGAGGTAAGTAAGATGAAGGAAATGGGTTTTAACTATATCTCGGTGGGCAGATAAAAAAATTTATTTATTAGTAGCCATAACTTGATTAATTCTGTCGGTGAATTAGTGTTTGCAGGTATCGTCTCATTATGAGACGATAAAAGCATATGAATGAGACGATAGCTTTAAGCCAAAGGCAAAAAATAATTTTAAATTTGTTGTCGGAGAGCAACTTATTGTCACGGGAACAGATCTCGTTGGCGATGCAAGTAAAATATCCGGTTTCAAAAGCAACAGTTGCCCGCGATCTAAAAGAGATGTTGGTCGCCAATTTAATAAAAGCAATCGGGAACGGTCCCCATCGAACATATTCTTTGGCATCAATACATTTGTTGTTAAGGTCTGTCGATTTGGATTTGTATTTTCAAACTGAAGCTGATCGCCGAGTTAATGTAAAAACGGTCTTTCAAACGGATGTTTTTGATAAATTAAGAGACCTATTTGTGGGGGATGAAAAGCTGTTGTTAAAATCATCTTTTAGATCTTTTGGTGAGGTAAAAAAGACGCTTGATAAAACTATTTTAGCTAGAGAGTTGGAAAGGTTTTTAATTGAGTTATCGTGGAAGTCTTCAAAAATCGAGGGGAATACTTATACACTTTTGGAAACTGAAGCGCTGATAAAGCAAGAGAAAGAGGCGGAGGGGAAAACAAAGGCAGAAGCGGACATGATCTTGAATCATAAACAAGCGTTTAAAGTAATTTTGAATAATACGATCGATTTTAAGGTTTTAAAGCTAAATAACTTATTGGAGTTGCATAATGTTTTGACCCAAAATTTGGAAATATCTTCGGGAATTCGAAAGAATGCGGTGGGTATTACGGGGACACTTTATCGTCCTCTTGATAACGAGTGGCAAATAAGAGAAATGTTAGAGAAACTAATTACTTTGATCAATATTACGGAATATCCGCTGGAGAAAGCCTTGATTGCCAACAGTGTTATAGCCTATTTGCAGCCATTTGCGGATGGAAACAAGCGAACGGCGAGGATGTTTTCAAACGCAATTTTGATGGCCAATGATTACTTCCCTCTTTCGTACCGGAGTGTGGATGAAAATGAATACAAAGAGGCGATGTTGTTGTTTTATGAAACAAATAATCTATATCATGTAAAAAGGTTATTTTTGGAACAGTATTGTTTTGCGTTGAAGACGTATTTTAGGTAAGTTGAAATTATATTAATTTCTCTTCAGGACTTTTATCTTGAAGTTTGGCAGACAATCGATAGTTTTCCGGTCGGTGAATTTACCAAAAAGTTCCAGTTCGTAATAGGTGGTTCGAGAACTGAAGCTGCTATCGTCAATAACTACGGCCATATATTGGGCTTGGCCGTTTTCGGTTTCGATATCGCGGACATTACAACCGTTTTTTCGAAGGAGATAACGATGTTCCGGTCCGTTGTGAAAAGAATGAAAAGAGGCTTGGGTACTGACAAAGATCGGTTCTTTGAAATTTTGACAAAAATCTTTGGCGCATTGATTCATTTGGGCATAAGTTCTTCGGGCCGGTTTAAAGTAGTTTTGGAGAGTGGCCGGTTTTAAGTAGTGATACGACAGCAACAAGACCAGTAATATTTTTGGTAGTTTGGGTAAAGCGGAAATGACTAAAATAGCCAGACAGAGAAGAGGGAAAATATATTGGTAGTGAAAGGTGAGAGGCAAAAGAAGAGAAATCAAAAGAGTTATTAGAAACAGGCAGGAAAAATAAAATGATAATCCCCTCTGGTGACGATGAAAGTAAACAACGATGAAGATAATTAATATAAATGAAAAAAACAAGGCCTGATTTAGTGGTGGGTTATTGGTGAAGAATAGATTGGAAATGATCGAGTTTAGCCGGGAAATAAAATCATTATTGTATTGATTGGCCGGGCTTTGGTTTAAGAGCTGATTAGTCAGAAAAAATGAATGACGGATTTCAAACAAGAGGGTAGGTAGGTTAAACAGGAAAAATCCGGAAAACAGGGAAAATAGATATTGTTTTATCTTTTGGCGGGAAAAAATCAGCCAATAGATAAAGAGAGAAATTAGCAGCGGCGCGGCTGAATATGAAAGGGATATGGCCAGGCTGATGGAGAGGGAAAAAACCCAGAGAGAAAATAGAGAATATTTTTTTTGAAGTTGGTAAAAAGAATAAATAGAGACAAAAATAAGCGGCGGGATAAAAGATGGGTTCCAGACAAAACGATTTTGGATGATAAATTGGGGGTGAACGGAAATTAGATAAAAAGTTATAAGAAGAGAAGTTGCAAGATTTGAATTTTTTTTAAGAAAGACAAAAAGGAATACAAAAACAATTAGATAAAAAATGATTAAGGTAAAAACGGAAGATATGGGGTGACCGCCAAAGAGGAGATATCCGGGGTAAAGAAGGTAGAAATAGACAGCGCTTTGGTTGAAAGGAAGAGCGCTGGTGAGAGGACCCAAAAGCGGGGGGAGACCAGTCTGTTGCCATTTGAGAAGAACCAGCATGTCGCGTCCCCAGTCATTGAAGAAAAAGAGGGAGTTGGGAAGTTGATATAGTCGAAAAAAAGAAAAAATAAATAGAAGTAAAATTTGTCCCACTATCAAGTATAATAAACTTTGGATATGATTGTAAAAAGATTATCGGTGGTAGTGCCGGTTTTTAACGAGGAGAAAACAATAGAAAAAATTATAAAAAAAGTAGAGAGAGCCGATATTGGGAAAGTAAAAAAGGAAATAATAATTGTTGATGATGGATCAACTGATGGGACAAGGGAAATATTGGAAAAACTTTCTAATAAATATAAGGTAATTTTTCATAAAAAAAATCAAGGGAAAGGAACGGCATTGAGAACTGGCTTTGAACGGTGTACCGGTGAGGTGGTGGTGGTTCAGGATGCCGATTTGGAATATGAACCAAAAGATTTTAAAAAGATGTTGGAGAAGATTGGGATAAAGGGAACGAGAGTGGTTTATGGGTCAAGAAGATTGACGAGGGAGAAAATTGAGCATGGAGGTTGGATATATTTTTGGGGAGGAACTTTTCTAAATTTTTTAACAAATATTCTGTATGGATTGAAAATTACAGATGAAGCTACTTGCTACAAAATGATTGACCGAAAATTATTGGATTCTTTGAAGCTGAAGTGTAAAAGATTTGAGTTTTGTCCCGAGGTAACAGCAAAGATAGCAAAAAGTGGTCAAAAAATAGAGGAAGTGCCGATATCTTATCGGGGGAGAAAAAGGGTGGATGGAAAAAAAATTAAATTGAGGGATGGAGTAGAGGCAATTTGGACATTAGTAAAATATCGATTATTGAAATAGTGAATGAAAATTAAATATTCAAGTTTAAAGAATGAGGCCAGGAGATATTGGTGGTGGTCGAGGGGCAAAGTAGACGGGAAAGTTCCAATTGAAGTGGCGAAACAGGGAGCAGGGTCTGAAAGTCGAACTCCGCTGATGCATTATGGGGCGGTGTTACCGGTGTATTTAGCTGCATTGAGGTATTTGAAAAAAGTAAAAAAGAAAAAGATAAAAATAATAGAGTTAGGATGTGGGACGGGGAGGATGTTGGCGTTTTTAAAAAATGAAGTGCCGAGGGCGGAAATTTGGGGAATTGATTATACGTCGGAATGTATTGAATATGCCAATAAAAATTACAAAACTGAAGGATTATTTTTTTTAGTGTCAGATGCCAAAAAGACTATATTGCCCAAAGGTAGTTTTGATGTGGTGATTTCGTCGCATGTGATTGAGCATTTGATAAAAGCGGATGGTAAAAAGTTTTTAGAAGGGGCAAAAACGTTGGTAAAGGATGGAGGAGTGGTGCTAGTTGGGACTCCGGAGCGAAGATGGTGTCAAGGAGTGTATGGTGAGAACAAAGAAGAAAAAGAAGATGGCAGGTTGATTCCGCCACATTTACATGAATATACAAAAAACGAGTTACTGGAACTGGCAGTAGGAGTATTCGGTCGAGATAAGGCAAAGATTGACTTGTTAAAAAATTATCAGTTTAAAAAGATATTTGTAGCAGGAGTTGAAAAGATAAAACCAGGAACGTGGGCTAACGGTTTGTTTCGATGGGTGAGAGATAAAGTGCCAAGAAATGTGTTTGATAAAGTGACGCAGTTAGGGAACTTTTTGAACTTATTGAAGTATAAAACGTCATACAAGGAAATTTTATTTGATAATGAAATTGTGAAGGATGAAGAGGGACTGGAAGGGGAAAATTTATTGTTAGTATGTCAAAAATGAAAGAAACAATTTTGGTGACAGGGGCAAATGGTTTTATTGGCAAGAGAACAGTCGAGATATTGTTAGCCAGTGGTTTTTTGGTAAAGGCACTGGTTCGAGATGACAATTTTTGTCGTTTAAAACCTCATAAAAATCTAGAGGTAGTAAGGGTCGATATTTGTGATTATGAAAAATTAATGAAAGGAGTGGGTGTAGTTGATGCTGTAGTTCATTTAGCGGCGAACAAATATCACCCCCAAAAAAGTTTTGAAGTGAGTATTAAAGGAGCTCAAAACATAGTTCGATTGGTGGGAGAAGGAAGAGTCAGAAGCAAGAGAGTGGTAAATATTAGTTCACAGTCAACAAAAATAAAGTGGCAGGGAGTGTACGGAAAGTCAAAGTCAAAAGGCGATCAGATAATCATGAATGCATCAGGAATAAAGTGGACGACACTGAAACCAAGCTTGGTTTATGGTGATGATAAAAATACAATATTTAAAACTATTGCTAATTATGCCTTGAAATTACCAGTTATTCCAGTAATTGGAGACGGAAAGTGGAAATTGTATCCGATTGATGTCGATGATGTGGCTAATATAATTGTGAAAACGTTAAAAAATGATAGTACGGTTGGGAAAGTTTATGACATAGGTTGTGAGAAGGGTATTAGATTTAACGAGTTGGTTGATTTGATTCAGAACGAGTTGGGGGTAAGAAAAAAAATTATAAACATTCCTTTTGGAGCAGGTTTATTGGCAGTTTGGGTCGCGACAAAAATTATTTCCAATTTGCCAGTAAGTATTGATAATGTTTTAGGGTCAAACCAGGATACTTATTGTCGTCCAAGAAAAGCAATAAAAAAGCTGGGAATAAATCCCCTATCGGTGGTTGAGGGGGTGAGGAAGTATTTAAAAGAGAAAAAGAAAATAAAGGTGGCGATAGTAGGTTTAGGGAAAATGGGTATTTTGCACGCTACTATATTGGCAACAATGGATGAGGTGGAAATTGCGGCGGTGGTGGATATTGATAAAAAGCTGGGTAAAACAGCGGTAAGCATGGGTTTTGGTGCCAGATTTTATGAAGATCTCACAAAAGCAATTGAAACGGAGAAAATTGAGGCAGTGTTTATTTGTACCCCCAATTTTAATCATTGGGACATTGTTAAAGTGTGTTTAAGATATGACGTGCCTTTTATGGTGGAAAAGCCGGTGTTGGCAAAGTATGAAGATTGGTATGAAATTGATAAAAAAATGACAAAAAAAGTAAGGGACAAATCAATGACGGGCTATTTTTGGGTACAAAAGCGAGAAATTAGATTTATTAAAAAGATGTTATTAAGAAAAGTTATTGGGGAGGTTGAGAGTTACCGAATAAATTTAAAACATGGAGAAGTGTTTGGGAGAAAAAGTGGCTGGATGTTTTGTAAAAAATTATCGGGTGGCGGGGTACTGATGAACCCTGGGCCGCACGCTTTTTCAGTAATAAGATTTTTATTTGGGAAGGGAAAAGTTGAGTCAAGCCGGATAAAATATATTTATGGAAATGAGGTGGAAGATGAGGCAAGAGTTGGATTAAAACATGGAAAAATTGCAGGGGAGTTGTTAGTTTCTTGGAGTGTTAAAAATGAGCCAGTCTTAAAAATAGAAATTGAAATACAAGGGAACAAAGGAAAAATAATTTTTAAAGACAATAAATTGTGGGTAAATGCAAAGAGATATGATTATGAAGAAATTCCTTGTGAGCGGGAAGTTTTTAATTTAAATCCCAGGTCAGGAGGTGATGCTTATTATCTTGAGGATCGAGAATTTATTGAAAATTGTTTGTTGAGAAAAAATACCAGTACTCCCCTTTTTTTTGCTAAAGAGGTGGAGGAAATGATTTTTGATGCTTACAAATATGCAGAATAAAATAAAAATAAATAATATGGAAGGACTGGTAATACCAGACATGACTTTGTTTATTCGAGAGGTGTCCGAGAAAGGGAATTTGGGGGCTCTGATGAGTAGAATGATAGATTTGGGTATTGGGGGGATTTTAACTTTGGGGTGGTGGAATTTAAAAAATCTGACCCATCTAGTTAAAATGGAATTTGCTTATGGAGTGCTTTTATTAGTTCAAATTGAGCTAATAAAGTTAAAAGATGAAAAGGCAGATTATATATTAATTTCTGATCAAATAACTGATCTGTCGGTAGCATTGAAGACAAATGTAATTTTAGAAAGTAGTATTAAGATCATAAAGAAAATAAGACCGACAATAAAAGTAGGAGTGATGACGAATAATTTTGTCAGAGCGGTGAGCCAGTTTTATGAGTGGGGGTTAAAGATGGATCTGGTGGTGACTCCGATAAACAGTTATGGTTACGAGATGAACCCAAACCAAACAGAAGTAGAAGAACTAATAAAGATGAATGATAAGAATAAAATAGCGGCCTTAACGACTGGTAACAAAGTAAAGGAGAGAGAATATTTAAAAAGATTGGGGATCAAAAACCAAGCATGGGTGAACGGAGATTTTTAAAAAGATAGAAGTCATTGTCTTGAAAGACGGTCTGGAAATTTTTAGTGGCTAGTAATTGAGAGATAATTTGATGGTGTTCCTCAGTGCTAAGTGGCCAGGTGCTTTGTTTGTTGGCGATAAAGACATAATCTGATTTTTCAGAATAGACGGGAAAAAGATAGAGAAAACGGCGATTGGTGAGGTGCCCCGACAAATAATCTTGAGTGGTTACAGATGTATTTGGCGGGATAAGAGTGATAATTTGGTCAATTTTTTGATCAAGGGAAGTGTATTCATGAAAAAATATCAGATGGGGATTGAGGCGAAGCGAAGTAAATTTTTTGTAACCGAAAAGAGTAAAAGCAGTCAGGATAAGAATGGGGACAATCTTTGGAAGTCGGTGAAAAAATTTAATACCCAATACAAGACTAAAGAAAAGGAAGGGGACAGCAATCGACTCGTAGTGCATAAGTTGAGACTTGAGAGGTGAAGAACTACTGATCAGGTTGGTGGTCAGTGAAGCGATGGCTACCAGGAAAGAAGCCGGAGAAAATATAACCAGGGGAGATAGGGGAATGAGAAGTTTTAAAAGATAATTGAGATTTTCAGGACTAAAAATTTGCTTGATTAGAATATCGGGGTGGATAATCGAGTTAATTACTATTTCTGATAGATTATTACCCAAGGGATTACCATAAGCGCTTTCAAAAATATAGGCGGGGTAATTAGAAAAGAAGGGAATAATCAGTTTAATTGCCAGAAAGAAATAGGTAATGCTTAAGATGGTAGTAATTAGGCCGTGGAGTTTGCGTTTGGTGAAGAAAATCAAATATAATCCAAAAAAAATGGTAGCCAAGGCAGTGTTTTCCTGGACAAAGAAAAATAATATAAGGGTCGGGTAATATGCCCAGAATTTTTGTTTGATATAAAAATAGATAAAGAGAGAAGCAAAGAATATGGATAGGGTAAAGGCGTGAAATTCACTCAGAACTGCCGACACAGTGGCAAAGTATGATAGTAAGGAAATTTGAATTAAAAGAGAAACAGGTTGATTTTTTAGTAGGTAGGATGAAATAAGAAAAAATAGGTATCCGGCCAGAGCAGTTAGGATGCTTTGGATAAGAAGAAGGGTGGTGGGGTGGGGACGAAGAGAATAAATAGGGACAAAGAGATAAAGAATGGGGTTTAGATGAATGCCAAAGATGTTGCTGTCAGCGGGAATAATAGCATTTCTGTCTCCCCAAAAATTGTGAACACTGTAATTAAAGGTGTTTTGCATGCTTCGTCCTTGGGTGGAATTCCATGTGGCTTGGGCAAAGCTGGTAAGATCACCGCGGGTTTGATGATGATAATAAATCTCCATAGATCGTGAACTGTAGGCAAAGGCGAAGGCAAGAGAAATCAGCAGAGAGACTATTTTGACCATGGAGTTTGATAAATTTGATACTCTTTGTTTTCATAAATCAGCCGGGAAAGTGGAATAGTGTTTTTAACCATTGGACGACAAATATTATTGTCGATTGGGGGGTTGGAGGTGATTATATAATCAAATTTTTTTATTAGATCTGGCTTAAGTGAGTCAAGGGGCCAGGTATACCAATACCAATTACAAAAATAGGTACGGCCGGAGCGATAAAGACGTCCAGAGGGATTGGAGGAGGAGTCAAGAATAGCAATGTTTTGGTTAAAGTTGGAATATTGGTTGAGGGCACTGATCGGATCACGGCTGATATTGTTGATTTGGTAGAAATTTGGCTGAAAAATTTGGGGTAATGTTGGATGAAATATTTGAAAGTAGATTTGGGAGTAACGAAGGTTAAAAAGGAGGAGAATAAGAGACAGGGCGTTTAGGCTGATGAAAAGTGGGCGGGAAAAAAGAAAATGTCGATGAATAACAAGGAGGCTAAAAAAGGAAAGATAAAATTGGTATGGCCAGAGATAACGATAGTAGCGAGTTAAAAGGCCGATAATAAAATAGCCCAAAAGACTTGAAAGAAAGATAATTTTAACTCGGGGTGATAAGGTTTTTTTAAACAAAATAAGATAAAGTGCCAAACATGATAAGGGTAAAAAGAGGATAGGAATAAAGGTAGGAAAATAGGAAGGAGATTCGAAAAACTCAGAGGTGTGGAAAAATGAAAGAAGGGGATAGGTCAAAAAACCGCCTTTGATCCAGGTGGAGTGATTCATGGTGGTTTGAATCATGGGATTTTGTTCGAGGTGATCATTGGGCGACCAAAGTTTCGGGGTGGGAAAGTATTGTTGATAGAAGGGGAAAACTGGAGAACCGGTAGCAAAATAGGTGCGAAAAAAATTAAGTCCGAGAGGCAGGGTGAGAAGTAAAAGGCAAAAAAGAAGGGAGGAAATATTTTTTTTCTTAAGAATAAAAAGAAGGGGCAGAGGAAAAAATATCAAAGGGAAAAATTTGGTGGCAGCAGCTATTCCAATTAGTAAGGCGGCAGATAGTGGTTTGTTTTTTAGGAGAAGAAGAAGACCGGAAAGAGTCAGAGAAGCGGTGAAGAGGTCATAGTAGCCGGTAGTGGATTCAAAAAAAACGATTGGGCTTAAAAGCAAAAGATAGGGTAAATAAGAGCGAAAGGATAGTTTTTTTATCCAAAAAAGAAGTATTAAGGCTGGTATCAGAAAGGCGATTTCTAGAGTTTTTTCCTGGCCGAGGGCGTAAAAGAATGAGTAGTAAAAAATGCTGTTTTGAGGGAAAAGGGAGGAAGTAGCTTCGGGAAGGGGTGAGAAGGAGTTGAGGTTGACATACCATTTGGCGGTGTATAAATTGGCGTGGATAGCGTCGTAATGGGTTTGGGGAAAGGAGCCGAGAATAATAATAGTCAGCAGAAAGAAACAGTCAATCAGATTGAGGTGGTGGAGGAAGGAATAAGAAAGGCGAGGTAGGTTAAAGATAAGGTAGATGAGGCAAAATAAAAGAAGGGAATAGAGGGAAATGAGGGGAGAAAATATCAGGCCGAGGATAATGTAGGTTTGAATGGTGAAAAAAAAGACGACAATTAAAGAAAGGGAAAACTTTTGGGAAAACGAGAGAATAGCCAGTAATAAAATGATCAGAAAGGCGGTGGGAAGAAGGCCGAAGTAAAAAAAGGCTAGGGCCAGAAAGGTAAGGGAAATAATTATTTGGAGTCGGCGGTTATTAACATGGGTTAATAAGTAAAGGGGAAAACTTAATATTGCAGCCAGAATAAAGATAACAAGGATTGGTCGGTTTTGAAAAAAAATGGGTAGAAAACTCATATTTTTCGATAAACACCGAAGAAGGTTTCGGGTTTTAAAATGTTTTGATCAAGAAGATAATTATCAAGATTTAAAATAAAGTCCATAATTGATTTGTCGATGGGGTTCTTTAGGTTGTAATTGGGGCCAAATTTGGTATCAAAAAATCGGCGACTGATTGACATTCCGGGGACAAAGACGATTTCCCGAAGATAACGGCGGAGAGTGGGTAAAACTTTTTCGGAATTGGCGCATTCGAAAGATGTTTTTGAGTAGTCAACGTTTTCGTATTTTGGAGCAAAAACAGGTTTGGCATGTTTAGTGTGATCAATTTTGTATTTAGGAGGCAGAATTTTCCAAATATCAGAGACGTACTGATAAGTTTCTGGCCACATAAGATAGCCGTTTTTGGTGGGAATATCAACTGTAATAAAGATGCCATCTGGTTTAAGCGCTTGATTGACGCCTTGAATGACATGATCTAGTTTGTCAAAGTGGTGAAGTGAGGCGTGGGCGACAATGATGTCATATTTGTTTTGAGGGAAAGAAAAAAAATTAATATCACGGATAAGGGCGGTAAAGTCAATTTTTCTTTTTTTGGCTTCTTTTCTGGCTGTGTTTAGAGCTTGACGATTGATATCCAAACAGGAAAGGTGAACTTTGCTCTTTTGTTTTTTTAGTTCTGGAATAATACCTTCAAGTTCCGGGCCGCAGGCACCGGAACCAAGGCCGAGGATATCAAGATGTTTTTTACCTTGAGCGAAGCGTGAAACGTATTGGTATAGGTTGTTTACTGCGGTGGCTTTTTTGATGCGGCGAGAAAAGTATTTTTCGACATAGTGCCAGGAAGGGGGAACTGCCTGACAGAGTGAATTTTTAAAAACGTTTTCATAGTGAGATATTTCCGCCGCCATTTTATCTTGATAGCTTTTAGTGAACGAAAACATTTAAGAGGTGATGATTTTTAATATTTTTAGAGATGATTGGCCGGCGCCGAAAGGATTGGGCCAGTCCCTTTTTATTTTTAGCATTTTTTTTGTTCGGGAAGAGAGATTGGTTGCTGACGCCAATGTGTTGGCGCCGACTTTGATAGTTTCCGGTCGTTCAGTATTGTCACGAATAGTGACGCAGGGGATCTTAAGTATACAAGCCTCTTCCTGAATGCCGCCGGAATCGGTAAAAATTAGAGTGGCATTTTTTTCCAAATATAGCATTTCCAGATAACTTAATGGCTTCAATACGGAAAAATATTTAGGGTTTAAATTAATTTTAAAAAATTTAAGATTTTGTTTGGTTCGGGGATGGATGGGGAAAATAAAAGGTAATTTGTATTTTTGAGAAACGCTTTCGAGTGATTTGATTATTTGATTTAGTTTTTTTGCATCGTCGACGTTTGACGGACGATGAAGAGTGAGTAAAAAGTATTTTTGAGTAGGTTTTTGAGGGGAGATTAGTTTTAAATTTTGGATTATGGCGTCAACAATAGTATTTCCGGTAACAAATATTTTTCGGGGTTCAATCCCCTCTTTCAATAAAATCTTTTTTTGATTTTGAGTGGGGACGAAAAGAGCGTCAGAGATGTGGTCAGTAATAATTCGGTTAGTCTCTTCGGGCATGGTCCGATCGTAGGAACGGAGTCCGGCTTCGACATGGCCAACTTTTATTTGAAGTTTGGAAGCGGCTAAAGCGCCGGCCAAAATAGTATTGGTATCACCTTGAACCAGAACCCAATCAGGAAGCTCCTTAAGCAAAATTTTTTCAGTACCAATTAATATTTTAGCCGTCATTTCCCCATGAAGGCCTGATCCGACATTGAGATTGTATTTAGGTTGGGGTAGTTTTAGCTCACTAAAGAAGATCTTATCCATTTCAGGACTGTAATGTTGGTTGCTGTGAATAATAAAGAAATCGATATTACTTTTCTGACATTGGCGAATGACAGGAGAAAGCTTGATGATTTCCGGTCTGGTTCCAAGGATGATAGCAATTTTCATAGACCTTGGCGATAACGGTGGGGTTGCCATTTAATTTTCCACTTGGCTTCAAATTTCTTTTTATTTGATTCAAATAAGTCAAGATATTCCTGCGAGACGATTTGTTTAAAGGAAGCTCCGCCAAAGTGATGGATGAACGAATCTTCGGCACAAAGAATTTGATAACCGGCTTTTTTGAGGCGGTGGCAATAGTCATCATCTTCAAACATACCCCGACCGAAACGTTCGTCTAACTCCCCTATTTTGTCGTAGACTGTTTTAGGACAGATCCAACAAAAGGCGGCAAGATTTTGTAAATTTTGAGTTTCACCCCAGTGCCGGGAAGTGTATTTTCGAACTCTTCGTTCCATTTGTTTTCGATCGGTATGGTCATATTCGATATCGATTTTGGCTTCGTTGCCAATGCTATTGGTTATCGGACCAACGAGGCCTATCTTGTTTTTTGAGGCGCAGTAAACCAATCTTTCAATCCATCCCGGTGTGGCTAATATATCGTTATTTAGTAGTACTATATATTCTCCCGTTGCCAGACGGGTGCCGATATTGTTGCCTTTAGCAAAGCCGTAGTTTTCCTCATTTAAAACCAATTTTATCTCCGGATTATTTTGATATTTTTTAAGCATTCTGACTGTGTCCGGCTTTGAGGCATTGTCAACAACAATGATTTCCTTGTTGGGATAAAAGGATCGATTGAGAACAGTGTCAATGCTATCTTTGGACATTTGAGTGCTGTTGTAGACTAAGATGACGATGCTGACCTTGGGAAAGTAGGAAGACAGTTTTTCTGAAATTTGTTTAGCCTTGGCGGACCATTGGTTTTGGGAAGCAACTTGGCGACGTAAAATTATTTTGGATGTGTTTTCGGATAGGGCGAGGTCAATATTTTTTAGAAATTCGGTATGATTTTGGGAGAGATAAAGAATTTTTTCGTACTTTTTTAGCTCTGGTAGGTTGGTACTGACGACAGATTTTCCTTGAGAGAAATATTCGAAGATTTTAACCGGATTAGTGGCTTTTGTTAGCGGGTTGATTTTAAAAGGGATGAGGGCGACATCAAATTTTTTTAAACAAGAAGGAATGGAGGAATATGGTTTCTCACCTAATAATTTTATGTTTGGATATTTATAGGAAAGTTTTAAAATTTTTTTGTTAGTGACTTCACCAATAAGAACAATAGAGGCGTGGGGTTGGTGTTGGGCAATTTTTTCAAGTAAAGTGGTATCAAACCAGTTGGCAAGAGCTCCGTAGTATCCGATTATCGGGGGCGGGAGTTTGGCGATGTCATCAGGCGGGGTAAGTCTTTTTTCCTGAAAATGGGAAAGGTTGGCACCATTGCAGACAAGAAGGGTATCGGTTGAACGGTGGCGCTTTAGATATTTTAGGAGATAGTCGGAAGAGGCAATATTGAAATTTGTTGACCGGATCATTTCCGATTCGGCTTTGACATTTTCCGGTGATGTTTCTTGGAAACCTGAGTGATTGTCCATGCAGTCGTAGACGAGAGGCATGGAAAGTTTTTGGGCTAATGGATACCAAAACGGGTGCTCAATTAGAGCGACAGGATTGACGATGCGGGCTTTGTTAAGGAGAGTTTTAATAGAACCCAGCATGATAGCAACATCTTTGGAATTAGCGGTGTCATGGTAGATAAAGTGTCGAGAACCTGAAGAGATGTTAATCTGATAGAGATTGTCAGAAATTTTTTCTGCATTAATGGCCTGGAAGCCGGAGCGGGACAGTCTTTGGGGAATGAACTCGTTGTTAATATAAAAGACACGGTGACCGAGATGGCTTAACTCGGTGGCAAGTTGCTGGGGACGTTGGAAGCGAAAGTTCCAGGAAATAAGACTAAAGATTATTATATCGTGTTTTATTTCTTGGGGTTGTTTTTTTGTAAATTTTTTCCATTCTTGCTTTAAAGCATAGTTGATTTGATTCTTTTGATTAAAAATGATGATTTTAGATAGGTATTTTTTGATTTTTTTTCGTAAAGTAATTGGTATTATATTTTTGATCATATTGTAAGGATGGCTGATAATTGGTTTAGTAAATTTGTAAAATATAAATGCCGGGCTTTGATAGATAGTATTAAGTTTAAATTGAAGGAGTTGTAAATTTTCCTTGGTAACAAATAATTCTCCAGCGATTTTGTTCAAATTGGTAAAATATTTTTCAATTTCAGGATTGTTTTTTTTCATTTTTGAGTATATTTTTGATTAAATTATACAACGGCCAGAGTTTAAAAAGGATTGAGTTTTTTATTTCAGCCAATTCTTCCTCAATTAAAATTTTGGAGTTTTTTATTTCAGCCAAGCGGAGAAGAAGACGGAGATTTTCTGCTTTAAGTGAAATGATTTTTGTTTTAAGTGTGATGATTTGATCAGGGTGATTCTCCATGATTTTTTGGCGAAGACGTTGGATTTCTTGAATTAGCCAGCGGGTATTAGTGTCTTTGGAAGCAGCTTTCTTAAAAAAGTATTTTTGGAATTTTTTTGGGTGTTTTTGGATGTAGGTGGGGAGATGATCGAGACCGGAGTTGATTTTGAATCTAATTGGACGGTCGAAAATGTCGAGTTGGTTGTTGATATTGAAAAGCAGTCGCTTTTTATTGGTAAAGTAGGGGTTGTTTAGTTCCTGATGGCTGAAGGAGCTGATTTTTTGGCCGATCTTGTTTAGACCGCCGAGAAAGGAAAAATGCCAACCGCCGTTTTTGATGATTTGATAATTGGGGGAAAAGCGAACCTCTTGTGGACTGATTAGATTTTTTTTAAGGATGGCACGGCAGCAATAAATAGACTGATCGCTTTGGCAATTAAAAAAATAGTAGTAGTTTTTTTGTTCAAAGGCTTTAATACCGGTAAATTTCTTTAATAGTTTAATTTTGTCTTTGTTGGGGATTTCGTCGAGATCGCTAATGATAATAATGTCGTTGTCTTGGCATTGGGTTAGGCCACGGAGGATGGCATTTCGGGATTGGACCTCACGTTTCCAGGTATCTATATTTTGATCAACGGTGTCTTTAGCCTGTTGGTAAAATGGAGTGTTTTTAATGTCTTCGGTCTGGTCAAAATTATCGATGATGACATGGATAATTTGGGGGAGAAATTTTTGAAACATATTTTTATTTTGTTCGAAATATAGGGGTTTTCGTTGGTTGGTAAAAGTGTAGCGGCTTTCTACCAGGACGAAATAGTCAATGGTGTCGTTGAGTTCGTGTAGTCGGAGATCGAGCAGGTCGAGTTCGTTGAAAAAGGTAAAACAATCATAAATCATAGTTAGATGGATAGAAGTAGTCTGAGGCTATTATAGCTTATATATTTCATTTTTTGGTTGCAAAGGGAGAGGAAACGATAAAATATTCTTCCCCAGAAGGTGCTTTGATATGACTGATACCAGTCGTCAATCAATTGTTCGTATTGGATGGGGTCATGGCCGATACCTCCGCGATAAATGTAGTAGGGTCGACGGCTTAGCCAGAAAGAATCGGTAATTATTTTGGCGCTTTTAGCCTGTTGGAAGAGGGCGGTGCCGGGGAAAATCCAAACATTGCCTAAGGTGCTCCAGTTGTCTGGTTGGAGTTGGTCGAGCAGTTTTTGACTAAGTTGTTTGTCTTTTTCTGTTTCGGTGGGGAGGTTACTCATCATCAGAGCAGTGAATTTAATGCCAGCTTTTTTAGTGTTTTGGGCGGCGGTGATGATTTCATTGATATTGGTCTTTTTATTTATTTTTTTAAGCATATCGGGTGAGCCGGATTCGATGCCAAAACTAAGTTCATAAAAGCCCGCCTTTTTCATAAGTTTTAGAAGGGGGAGGTCGACGTGGTCGACTCGGGTACAGCCAATTATAGCGATTTTTAGTTTACGTTTTATGATTTGTTGGCAGAAATCAACCATTTCTTGGCGATTACCCGTGAGAGTATCGTCTTGAAAAACGAAGTGTTTGGCGTGATATTTTCGGACTAAAAGAGAGATTTCTCGAGCGACATTTTTACCGCTGCGATAACGATAACCTCGCCAAATTTTCCAGGTGGAGCAAAAGGTGCAGGCACCCATACAGCCACGGGAAAAAATAATAGGAACTCGGATTTCTTTTTCAAGATTGATGCCGTTAAAGACACCTTGGCCTCGAGGAGGATATTGCTGGAGGTCAATCAGGTCCCAGGCGGGGAAGGGAATTTGATCGAGGTGTTGAATCAATAGTTGAGATGGATTGTTGATAATTTGAAATGACTTACGCCAAACCAAACCTTTGATTTGTGGTAGGGAACTATTTTGGACGAGTTCGGATAGAGTGATTTCACCTTCCCCTTTGATAATGTAGTCAATGATTGAGTAGTGTTGCATCATTTGTTGCCACATAATAGTGGGATGGATGCCGCCGAGGACAATGCGGCAGTGGGGTAAAATTTTTTTTATTTTTTTGGCGATGTCGACGGCTTCGATGCGGCCGGGAGTCATGACGGAAAGACCGGTGAGGTCGGGGTGAAATTTTTTTACTTTTCGATAAATGGCGGCAGATCCGAGAAGGGCACCATCAACAACATTAACTTTTATGTGAGGGACATTCTGGCGGAGGTACGAAGCCAGGTAAAGAATACCCAAAGGGCTGGGTTTGTATCCGTCCTGGATTGTACTCGGAAGATTGATAAGTAAAATTCTAGAAAAGCGACGAATATTTTTCATAATTCATTGCCGGTGTATCCGAGAAAGTGGTGAGTTGATAGAAGAATGTTCACTGAGTTTTTGTATATTGTTTTACAATAGTTTTGGAATTGCCATAGTCAATAAGATGAGAATGGGATAGGAGAATTGTTTTTTGGCAAAATTCTTCAATTTGTTTTAAGCTGTGAGATACCAGGATTATAGTAATGTTTTTGTCTTTTTTAAATTCTTCCATTTTTTTAAAGCATTTGGCCTGAAAGGCGGTGTCGCCAACAGCTAAAATTTCGTCGACTAAAAGAATTTCCGGGTTAACATGGACGGCAATGGCAAAGGCCAGGCGCATGTACATACCCGAGGAATAATGTTTTACGGGGGTGTCAATAAATTCGGAAAGTTCTGAAAATTTGACGATACTTGAAAAGTTTTGGTTGATTTCTTTTTGTTTAAGGCCAAGAATAGAGCCATTTAAAAAAACATTTTCCCGGCCGGTAAGCTCGGGATGCATACCGGCGCCCAATTCAATGAGAGGTGATACTTTACCGGTGACGGTAATTGAGCCGGAAGTGGGTGACATGACTCCGGCAATAAGCTTGAGAATAGTTGATTTACCTGATCCATTGGGACCAATGATACCAATTACTTCGCCGCGTTTAATTTCAAAGCTAATGTCATTAAGGGCAATAAAAGTGTTGACTATATCTTCGCCTTTGATTAGGGCGGGGAGAAACTCTTTAAAGGTTTTGTGATAGTTTCGGGAAAAACGTTTGGTAACATGGTCAAATTTTATGATGGAGTCGGTTGACATAGTGGGGTTTGTTTTATATAATATAATTTATCACGATGACCAAGCTAAGCAGCCTAAGGTTTCGACCGAACGCTGATCTTGGTCTTTTTCTTTTCTAAAGAATTTCTCAGTAAGTCTACTCTGACTATCGATAAAAGCGTATGTAGTGGGTTTTTTAGTGGTATCTTTTGACATAATAGTTATGTTTCGGAGGATTTTTTTAGATATTGTCGGCGAAGATTTTTTCCCGGGATTTAAAGTAGGAAAAGCCAAGAAGTAGGACAATAAGGGAAAGAGTAAAAGCAACGATGATACTACTGTATTTGGGCTCCCCTCCCCCCAAGATTACCTGACGATAGGCGTTGATAATAACGGACATGGGGTTTAGCTGAAAGATCAGACGATATTTATCCGGAACTAAATCGGCGGGGTAAAAAACCGGAGTAGCATACATCCATAAAAGTAAAACCATGTTTAAAAGATATTGGATATCGCGGTAGAGAAGATTGGCGGCGGCAAAAAAGAGAGATAACCCAAGTGTAAAAATTTGTTGGATAAAAAAGAGGGGTAGAACCCAAAGAATATTTATGGTTATGGGGATTTGGTAGGCAACCATAAATATAACCAGAATTATAAGAGCAAAACCAAAATCGATGATTTTAGCGATAATGGTCGATAGGACTAAAATAGTTCTGGGGAAATATATTTTAGTGATTAACGGGCCGGAGCTTACTAGAGATCCGGCAGAGAAAGAGAGGGAATTGGCAAAGAGATTCCAAGGAAGGAGGGCGACAAAGAGAAAAATTGAATAGGGAATGTTTGAGGCGGCATTGGTGGGAATGCGTAGAATAATGGAAAAAGCAAAACTCATGACTAACATTTGAGCCAGTGGGTTTAGAATCACCCAGAAAAATCCAAGAATGGATTGTTTGTAACGGGCCTTGACTTCGCGCCCGACCATTTGCCAAAGTAATTCCCGTCGGAGAATAATCGATTTTATTTCCTGAAGTAGGAGCAACACAGATTGATTATAGTATAAAATTTTGCTTTTAGCGGTAGGGTATAATTTGTAAGTGAAAAATAATGACCTAATTTGTACTATCGGCGGCGGAACCGGAATGCCGATTATCAATAGGTCATTAATAAAGGCTGGTTTTATCAACATAAAGTCAATCGTAACTACTTTTGACAGTGGTGGCGACACCGGCAGAATCCGGACAGATGAGAGAGGGAAGGTACTGGCTTTTTCTGATTATTGGCGGGCTTTAATTTCTTTGTGGAGTGACGGTAGGCAAAAACAGGTTTGGGGGGAAGTTTTAAGATTCAGAGATGGCCGAGGGAGAAATTTTGGTAATAGTTTTTTTCAATTTTTGGCTGAAAAAGCAAAAAATATAACCGATGTTGAGAAATTGTTTAAGGATTTAACCGGCGCTGATTTAAGGGGTGAGGTAATTCCGGTATCACTTGAACCGGCTGAATTATGTTTTGAGACAGAAAGTAATAAAAAATATAATGGCGAACATCATCTTGATGATATGAGAATGTCATTTGATCGGGTTAAAAGAATATGGTTATCAAAAAAAGTAACGACAAATCCGGAGGCGCTTTCAGCAATTGGTGGAGCCAAATTGATTATTTTTTGCCCGGGTAGTATGTATGGGTCGGTGATTATTAATCTATTACCATTGGGAATGAAGGAAAAATTGGAAAAAACTAAAGCAGTTAAGCTGTTGATGACTAATATAATGTCGGTGGCCAATGAAAATAGATTGTTTAGTCAAATTGAATACTCTAAAACTTTCAAAAAATATATAGGAAGTGATTTTGATTTAGTGTTGATGCCCGATTTTAGTAAATTAGACCAAAAAATATTGAAGAATGTGTTTAAATCGTATAGTTTGGAACATTCAAGGCCGATCAGGTATAAAGAAAATGGAATAAAAAATGTTTTGATTGAAGATATTGCGGTGATTGATAAAAAATATTTGCGGATTCGTCACAGCGAAGTAAAGATGGCTAATTTTTTTGCTAGAATGGATTTATGTCTCAAAAAAAGATAAAAAGAATAAAAAAAATGTTGTCTTTAACGCCGGAGGAAAGTATGGTAGTGCCTGAGTTTAAAATTTTTTTTAAAAAGTTTTATTGGGCACTGTTTTTAATTGGTCTGGGGGTAGTAGTGGTGTTTGGAAACGGTCTTAGAGGTGATTTTGTGTCAGATGATTATGCCACTGTACCCCAAAATCCGCTGGTAGCCGATTTTAGAGCCTCGGTGCTGACTCCGGGAAACATGTTTAATAGTATGAATATTTCAAATTATATTTTGGCAAATATTTTTGGGGTGGTATCACCGGTTCCTTACCATGTTTTTAGTTTGTTGACTTATTTGGTGTCGATTTTTTTAGTTTTTTGGTTTGTATATTTGATTACCGGTCGGGGGAAATTAACAATTTTGACAACTTTAATATTTGCTTTTATGCCAATTCATGTAGAAGCTGTTTCCTGGAATGCGGGAAAAATTTATTTAATTATTTCAAATTATATATTGGTAGTTTTGATTTCTTTTATTTATTTATTAAAGACCCGAAAGTTAAAATACGGGTTAGTGTTTATTTTAGCATTTGTTCTAGCTTTTTTGACGGATAGACCACGTCCTTTTGCGGTATTTTTAATAATTCCGGGATTGTTGGCTTTGTACCCATGGAAACTAATATCCGGTTTTGCCAAAAGCATGTGGAAGTGGTTGCTGCCAATATTGGTTATCTTTTTTATTATCGCTTTTCCTTATATAAAAAGCCGGGTAAGTGTTGTTAATTCAGGAATTAATGAGTCGGGAAGTATTTTCTACCCGCCGACTTTTCAGTATCCAATTGCGGTAACAAAATATTTGCAGCTTATTTTGGTACCGACTGACCTGACTTTATATCACACCATGTACGTTTTACCCGGTTGGTTAAATTGGGCAGTTTTGTTGGTATATTTGGCCCTAATGGTTCGATTTTGGTTTAAAGATAAGTTGTGGTTTTTTGCTTTATTTTTATTTATGGCGGCGACTTTACCGTCGATGGCACCGCTAAAGGTAAGTTGGCTGGTGGCGGAGAGATATGCCTATTTAGGGTCTCTGGGGTTGGCAATATTTTTAAGTTTAATTATTGGGGTAATGTATAAAAGGCTAAAGATACTTCCGGTGGTGTTGGCGGCGGGATTGGTGTCGGTTTATGCTTTAAGAATATATTTTAGAAATATTGACTGGTCGACAAACCATTTGTTGTGGGTAAATACCTGCCAGGTCTCGCCAAATAGTCATAATGCCTGGAATAATATCGGCGATGATTACGATAAATTAAAAGATTATGCCAGCGCCATCAAAGGATTTACTCAATCAACGATCGTAAAACCTAATTATGCCGATGCTTATCACAATCGGGCCAACATATTTTTTAAAACAGGAAGACTTGACTTGGGTAGAGAAAGCTATGAGACGGCACTGCGTTTTAATCCGGGTTTGATCCAAACCTATATTAGTTTGGTTCAAATTGATTTAAATGAAAAAAAATATGATTTGGCGTTGCAGCATATTAACAAGTCGGTTGAATTGGATCCGAATAATCCCCAAACATTATATATTTTAGCGGTGGTTTATGCCCAACTTGGCAGGATTGAGGAGGCGAAAGGGGTGTTAAAAACAACCATCAGTCGTTTTCCGAATTATTCACTGGCCCGAAATGCTTTGATTGAATTGGAGGGAGTTAAGGTAGGAAGTTCTTAAGATAATTTAGTGAGTACTTAAAAATTCTTTTAGGATTGAGTAAAAGCATTTTGAAACCGGAAACAAATCTGATTTTGGTAAGAGGCGGGTTTACTTGAGAGGCAAGTTTTAAAAGGTCAAAAAGTTGTTTATTAGAAAAATTGGGGCTTTTAATAAGTGATTTGTTTGAAGTAGTAATGATGGTGTTTAGGTTGTATTTTGATTCATTTAGATAGCCTTTGGCAATGGCGTCGGTATACATTTCAGTACCATAGTAAGGGGTGGCGATAAAAAAGTAGCAATAATCACAGCCAAGTTGCCGCAGTTCCCCGGCAAAAGAGATTGTTTTCTTTATGTCACTTAATTTTTCCTCGGGAAAACCGACCACAAAAAAAGCTTCAACTGACAGATGATGTTTTTTGCATAAAGATACAACGTTTTTTACTTTATCTAAATCCAAATGTTTTTTAATAATCTTTTCTAAAACTTCCGGACTGCCTGATTCGGGAGCCACCTTGACTTGAATACAGCCGGCTTTTTTCATGAGTATAATCAGCTCTTCGTCGACTCTATCGGCCCTAATTCCATTGGGGGTTGACCATTGAATTTTAAGCTTTGATTTAATAATAAGCCGGCATATTTTTTTAGCCCGGATCGGATCAAGAGTAAAATTGTCATCTAAAATATCGAAATATTTAATGCCGTATTTTTGGACACATTCTTTAATTTCGGCCAGTACATATTCCGGACTTCTCCCCCGCCAGATTCGGGTCATAGTCAGGTGGACACTGCAGAAAGTGCAGAAGAATGGGCAGCCTCTGGAGGTAAATAGACCGGTTCGCCGCTGGCCAAAGGCAAGCATCCCTTCAATAACCCGGCCGGTTTTGGCAGCTTCGAAATATTTATCCATAGGTAAAAGATTTCTGGCGGGAAAGGGTAAATCATCGAGTTTTAGAATTGGCGGCGGGCGAAGGTTGTGGGTTATTTTGCCATTTTTGTTTGAGAAAGATACACCAGGCAGGGTATCTATTTTTTTACCTTTTTTGAGCTTATTGACGATATCAAGCATGACGTATTCACCTTCGCCTCTGACAAGATAGTCAAAATTTTTGTCAGCCAGTAGTTCTTCGGGTTGAATAGTCGCATGTGAGCCGCCGGCAACAACGATAATGCGGGGATTAACCTCTTTAACGATTTTAGCGACTTGGTGAGCTTCAAGGGCCTGAAAACTGAAGGGGGTGCCTATACCGACGATATCCGGGTTTGATGCCTGGATTTTTTGCTTGATGTTTTGGTAATTGAGACCAATTAGCTTTTTTTTACCGAGGCGATGTTCCTGATCAAAACCTAGGGCAAGGGCATCGAGGATTTCAACATTTATATTATTTTTTTGAAGCATTGCCGCCACATAGGCCAAGCCCAGCGGTTGGAAGATATTGATGACAAAATCACTATTTTGGGGAATAGAGTTGGGCGGGTTGATGAGAAGTACTTTAGGATTTTTCATGAAGAAAAATTTCTTGATAGATATTTTCAGCTCGTTTGGACCAATCCCAAACATTAGTGATAAGATCCAGAGCCTCTTTGGAAGTTTTCTGATAAAGCTTAGGGGTTTTTAAAAGCCTGACGATATTGTCGGCAAAGGCCTGTTGATCAAAGCAGGGGGTTTTGATCATGCCTTGGGGGTAGTAGGTTTTGAGAGCGGGGAGATCAAAGGAGACTCCGGGAAGTCCCCAGGCCATGGCCTCAGCGGCGGCCATGCCACCGCTATCAAATATGGCCGGATGAACCACCATTTTAGATTTTTTGAAAATAGTAAATTTGGCTTGACCTGTTTGGAAACCGAATAGGGTGATGCTTTTTTGAAGATTTAATTTTTTGATTTTATATTTCAATTCTTTTTCCAGTTGACCGTCGCCGATCATGGCCAGCTGTGCTTTGGGAATGAGTTTGGTCACTTTCTGCCAAATATCGACAATTTCCAGGACTCCTTTTTGAGGGTGGAGACGCCCGATAAAAACGGCGTCATAAGTTCGTTTGGTTATCGGAATGGACTTTGGCGATTTTAAATATTTTTTTGATTCAGTTATATTCACACCACCCTGAATTACTGAAATATTTTTGCCTTTGAAATATTTTTTGTCCGGTTCGGAAGTGATGAGAACAGTGTCGGCAAAGAGATTTACTAAAAAACGGCTAAAAAGTTGGAAAAACCAGTAAAAAATATTTTTTACAATTTGGCGGTTGATGAAGTAGGGAGAAGATTTTTGCCAGGGCAGCGGGGCGATAAGATAATAGCCGGCCAACCATTTTATTTTAGGATAGAAGAGTTTGACCATAAGAGCGGGTAAAAGATCGGGGTAGAAGTCGGAAACTGAATAGACGTAATCGGTGTTTTTAAAAAGATGGCGGTTTTTAAATATCGACTTAAGAGCTTTGAAGCTTCTATTTATTTGGTGAAAAATAATATTTTTAGTGGTGGGAAAGCATTTGGGATTGATATTGTCAGTGAGGATAAAATTGTTGATTTTAAGATGATATCTATCGGCTAAAAATTTAGTTTCGGCTGAACCAAATAGGGTGATATCCAGGTCTTTTTGCCAATTTTTGATGAATTCTAAAAAGATGGTGTCTCCCCCACTTTGGCTTTGGCCAATGTTATTATTAGCCATAAAGACAATTTTGATCACTTTTATATTGTATCTTAGATAATGCTTAAAATAAATTTAGGGAGCGGTCCTGACAGCGCCAAAGGCTGGGAAAATATCGATTGGGGTTGGTTGCCATGGCTGGGAGCGTTTAAAATAAACAAAGTATTAGTGAAATTTGGGTTTTTGGGAAAAGAGTACGGAGTAGATTGGCCGAAAATTACTTTTGGTGATATAAGAAAATCTTTGCTGTATGAAGATAAATCAGTGAACTTTATTTATTGTTCAAATGTATTGGAACATTTAAACTATTGGGAGACAGCGGGAGTGGTAAAAGAAAGTTTTCGGATACTTAAAAAAAATGGGGTATTGAGGGTAGTTATGCCTGATTTGGATATATTGATAAAAAATTATAGTGATCCTGATGTCTTTAATAACGAGTATCTGGGATATGAAAAAAAGAGATTTAAAACATTTAAGGAAAAGATTTTGGAAAAGTTTATTCGCCCTCATCAGTGGATGTTTAATGAAAAAAGTTTTAGGAAGGTATTGAGCGATGGAGGTTTTAGGGAAATTAAATTTTATAAAATTGGAAAAGGAGAATGTCCCGATTTGAAAAAGTTAGATTTACCGATTCATAAAGATTTATGTTTCTATGTTGAAGCCAAAAAATAGAGTGGTGCTTTTAGGCGCCAGCGGTTTGGTGGGAAGGAGTTTAGGGAAATGTTTGAAAACTAAAGGGTATGAGGTAGTGGGGGTGGCCAGAAAAAGTGATGATTGTCTGCAAGGGGATGTGGCGGATTATAAATTTTTATATAAATGCTTAAAAAAAGGCGATGTAGTCTATTATTTGGCCACCGAAAATAGATCAAAGAAACTAAATGATTATTGGAAGGTAAATGTAGTAGGAGTTAAAAATTTAATAAAAATTGCTGCTAAAAAACATTTTAATAAGATAGTCTATGTTTCAACGACGATGGTTTTAGGGATGAAGAAAAATAGTGGAAACCATTACACTGACACCAAATTTGAAGGGTTGAAGTATTTTAAAAGGAATATAAAAAAGAATTTTTATATTATTTATCCGGGAGTAGTAATAAACCGGAATTTTAGATATCGAGCAGCGGAAAAATCGGTGGCGGGAAGGATAAAAGACTTTTTGGGATTTAATACTCAAGGCGGTTTAAGAATGATGGCGGGAGATGAAAATCGCCATTTTGAAATGATTTATATTGATGAATTGGCAGATATGTTGGCGGCATATCCAGAAAAACGGATGCCGGTGGAAATAAAGGCGGTAACGAATAATTTAAAAGTTAGGGATTATGTGAAAATGGCCTTACCGACAACCCGTTTCTGGCCGTTTAGGGTTCCGGGATGGATAAGTAAATTTTTTTCAAATTAGAAAAGTTTTTAGTTGAAAAATGTTTTAGGGCGTAAGAACGGCAGTTTTTTTGAAGTTTAAAATAAACTTTAGGTGATTTCAAAATTTTGGCGATTTGTCTTTGGAAGTTTTGAAGAGTAGGTTTAAAGAGAATGGAAACGGAGGAGTTAAGATTTTCCGGGATAGCTCCCTGATTTGACCCAAGAACAGGCAGGCCACAGGCGACGGCTTCCATGGCAGTTCTCCCCCAGCCTTCGGCATAAAGACTGGGGAAAATAAAGACATCCGCCATTTGATAATACTGATGGAGTTTTTTATAAGGGACTTCACCAAATAATTTAAGGTTTTTTAATGTTTTAGAAAGCTTAATGGCTTTTTGGTAATCCGGACCGCTGCCGACAATAAGAAAATTGATTTGAGGAAAAATGCGGGCCAGCTTAAGAACAATCCGAACGCCTTTTTGGGGAATGAGTCGGCCGATAAATAAAAAGTTTTGGGGACTTTTGGGAGAAGAAACGGGTTGGAAACGGGAGAGATCGATCCAGTGATAATAACGGCCAATAATTTTAGGGTTAACCCCCCACTGGATTAGCTGTTCGATTGATTGATTTGATTGAGTCAGTACTTTGTCTGACTTGTTTAAAATAAAGCGGATAGTTTTATAAAATAAAGAATTGAAATTGACATTGTCGTAGGTTGAGTAAATATTAACAATCAAGGGCCACTTAAATATCAGTTTTAAAACATAGCCGACGATGGCGGAGTTTAGGCCATGGGCATGAATGATATTATGTTCTTTTCGGTGGAAAAAAGAAATTATAATTGAGGCTACTAATAGATATGGTGTTAAATATATAAAATTTAATAAAGGATACTTTTCTAATTTGTGGAATAAATTAAAACCGATATGAGGAAAACGGTAAATTTGTTGAATTTTATCAGCGGATGTCCAGTAAAAAGGAGCTTTTACTATTGAGGTAAGAGGTGAATAGGTGACAATGATTTGAGATAGGTGATTTTTTGAGGTAATTGAAGTTAAATCATCAAGATAAGTTTCCACCCCGCCAATGTTGGGGGAAAAGAAGGGAGTTAAATGAAATATAAGTAAATTTTTTTTGTTTATTGGCGCCATTGGTTTCGGGAAAGCGGTTTTAATATTCCGAAGAAATGAAGTGTTGAGTAATAGGTATAAATGAGAGCGGTAGAAAAACAAGCCAGGGGATGGAAAAACCAAGCCGGATCAGGTTTTTTAATAAAACCTATTAAGGATTGAAAGATGGGAATAATTAAAGTAAGGGAATAAACAAGAAATAGAAGTTGATGCCGGAGATTTCCGATAGAGGCAAGTTTTTTTAGGTGTCTTTGATGGCAATAAAGATCAATTACCCGTCTTTTTTGTTTTTTAATAAATTTTAAAATAGAGGCCTCACAATAGGAGTGGATAATGTCGTTTTTTACTTTGGCAAAGAAGAGTGGCGAGGAAAGTTTTAGCTGGCTAAGAATGTCGGTGTCAAAAAAATAGTTTTTTGGGAAAATATTTTGGATGAAAGATGTCAGGTAGAGAGTTCCATTGGCGCCGATAGTAGGCAAGTTTTTGGTGTTTTTTAGGTCGATTAAAAGGTAGTCTTTTGTTTCAATTTGGGTTATCTTTAGCCCGGTCCAGTGATTAGTAAGATGGGAATAACGATCGTAAACACCGGTAAAAAAGGCATAAGGATCATTGGCCCCCAGAAGGGCGGAGTATCTTTCGATAAATCCCGAATGGCGACGGTAGGTAAAAGCAATGCTTTCAGAGCCAATAACCCGAGGATTGGCAAGAAGCGGTTTTAATATTTCTGATATCCAGTTTTTTGAGGGTAAAATGTTATCGGAGTCAAGAGAAATCAGATAAGGAGTGGTAACTTTTTTAATCAAGAGAGCTTTGCCGGCTTCGGCGGTTTTGAGTTTGTTTTGAAAGATGCGACAGTGATAAGTTTTGGCAATCTTTAAAGTAGAATCAGTTGAACCGCCATCGGCGATTAATATATGAATTTTAGCGGATGGGTAGGATTGGTTTCTAATGGAGGCGAGACAGGCATTTAAAAAAGAGCCGCTGTTGAGAGTAGGGATAATAACGGAGATTGATGGTTTAGATAAGGCCGGCATATTTGTGGACTTGAGTAAAAAGCCAGTAATCAAAGGGTAAACCAAAATATTTTAATTTCCAGCGAATTTTTACTAAAAGAAGAGCCGGGCGATAACTTAAGGTGAAAATTAGTTTACCAAGAGGGGACGACACCCTCTTTTTAAGAATGGGGAAAGTGTCACGGTCTAAAAGACCAAAAATATATTGAGTGAGCATGGCAGTCATTCGGGACTGTTTTGGCGAAATCCACCGTTGTCTTAAAATTGATTTAAAGGCGTCTTCGGGTGACATTAGATAGTTGCTCCAGCCACTAAGAGTGTGAGGGGCTTGATAACCCAAAGTTAAGGCTCTGGTGAATAGCGGAGCGCCGGGATAGGGTAGAAATACGTAGTAGGTATAGCGATTTCGGTTACAAATTTTTAATAGTTGATCAATTAGAGCCAGAGTACTTTTATATTCCTCCTGAACAAAGATTTTATTTTGGAGCGGATCTTCGGACCAAGGGAGGCCAACCAGAAAGGAGTAAAGGATTTTAATTTTATATTTCTTGCAAAGTCGGGTAAATTTGATAATGTCGTTGACATTCATATCCTTACTGATAAAATCGAGAGCGTTTTGGGATCCGGACTCGGCGCCGGTAAGAATCATGGTACAACCGGATTTTTTCATCAGTTCCCAGGTTTTGGTTTGATAGCGGCATAGTTGACCGACGCGGCCATTAGCGTTGCCCCACTTTATGGCTAGCTTTTTTTTAATAATTCCACAGCAAAGATCCCGGGTTCTTTTTTCATCAACGAAGAAATTACTGTCATAGACGGCAAAGGAGTCAACGCCATATTTCTTGATTAAGGCTTGCCATTCTTTTATGATCATTTTGGCGGGAACGGCTGTCCATGATCTTTTATTAACAATTTGTTCAACACAGAAGGCACAGCGGTGAGGACAACCGTAACTACTAATGTAGGGGATGGTTTTCAGGCCATATTCGGTGTTTAGGGTACACCGGGAAATGTCAACAAGGTGATAGGGGAGGGGCGGCTGAAGTGAGAGTTTAGTTGGTTCACGGTCGGGGGTGGAAACAATCTTTTTTCCCCGCTTAAAGGTAAGGCCTTTAATGTTTTCAAGATCTTTTTGGTCTTGAAGGGTGTGAACAAGTTGGGTAAAGGTAACATCGCCCTGACCGCGAACAATAATATCAACATATTTGTTTTTAACGGTTTCCAACGGAAGAATTGAAGGGTGCCAGCCTCCCCAAATTATGGGAATTTTAGGATATTTTTTCTTAAATGCTTTGGCGGTTTTTAAACCATCAAAAATTTGAAATCCGGTCATAGCGGAAATTCCCAGACAAAGACTCCCCTCCCCCTCTTTAAGGATATTTTTTAAGTATTCCTTTTGAAGATAACGTGAATAAATTTGAATGTCGTAGTTTTCGCGAGCCAGTTGCCGGCTGATGGCCAGCAGGGCCAAAGGAACACCATGCCAGTTTCGTTCGTAAGGTAAAGGGGAAGGAAAAAACAAAATAATTTTAGGTTTAGGCGTCGGAAAAGTCTTTGAGTTTTTGGAGATACTTGACGGCATAGTTTACAAGAAATTTTAAATCATCAATATTTCTGATAGAGACAATTTTTCGAATAATAAATTGAGGGGTTAAAATCCCTTTAAATATGTTTTTTACCATAAAAAGTTGAGTTTGAGGGCTAAGAGGAGACTTCATTACCGGTTGGCGCATATCGTAGTCATCCCAATTTTTTGTAGTTAGCCAGTTTTTGTTTTGACATTCGGTAAAGAGATGGGTTCCAGGATAGGGAATTATAATAGTAGCTTGGAGACTATCAGCGAGTCCTTGACGAAAAAGTTCCTTGGTGTGATTAAGTGTCTTTTGAGTCATTTTAAAATCTTCCCAAGGATAGCCAATCATAATGGTTAGATGCGGTTGCAAACCGGCTTTTTTGGCCATTAAAAGTGAATCGCGGGCATCTTTGACTTTGGTGTTTTTGTTGATTCGGTTGAGGGTTTGTTGGTTGCCGGATTCGAGTCCGTAGAGCAAAAAACGAAAACCGGCCTTGGCCATCAAATTATATTGGGCTTGGTTAAGAGCGGCAAATCTCATATTGCAGCCAAGGACTATCTTTTTATTAAGTCCGGTTTCTATCATCTGGTGGCAAAATTTATCTAGCCAGGGCCCAACAGGAAAGGTACCAGTATCATCAAAAATTTCTTTTATACCGAGCTTGACTAAATATTTTATTTCTTTGATGGTGTGGTCAACGGAAAAGGTCCGAAAGGTGCCGGCGGGGTGAGTGGTAGTCCAGGAACAAAAAGTACATTTTCCCCACCAACAGTCGCGGGCTGACATAATATAGGCACCGGGTTTATATTTAAAATTGGTGTTATTGTGGCCATAAAGTTTCCATTTGGTTAGGCGACGATTAATGAGGGGTAAATCATCAAGATGGTGGTGAATTAGTGAGAATGGGCCACTGTTTTGAATTTTTTTTCCTTTTCGCCAATAAAATCCGGGTTCTAGAGGTGTTTTTTTGGTCAGGTGATTTAATAGAGATATCATCATAAAATCGTAATCGCCGCCGGTGATGACATAATCAACCGGACAGTGGTCAAAAGATTCAAGAGGAAGGGCGGTGAGATGATCACCCATTAAGATAATTTTCAAATTCCAATTTTCAATTTTCAATGAAATTTTTTTTATTATTTTAATTATTTTCCAATGAGATTTGATTACCGGAGTTTTGGATTCAATAAAAATAATATCGGGCTTTCGTCTAATAAGTCGCCTAAGCCACTTTTGATAGGAAATTTTTTCGGCGACGGCGTCGTCCCAATAAACTTTAAAACCTAGATTTTTTAGGGCAGTAGCTCCATATGCTGGAATTACCGGTAATATGACATTGCCGGTGTTGGTCCATTGAAACTGCCGGTTTTGTCCCAAAAAAGGGCGGCCCTTAGATGATGAAAGCGGTGGATAGGAAACGGATATTTTAACCGCCGAGATATTGGTTTTTATTTTTGTCAATTTGGCGGGCAGTAAATATTAAGTTTTTGGTAAAAAATCCGATCAGGAATAAGATACCATAGTAAAGGTGAGTGATCGGAATGGCGAGTGTAGCTAAAAGCGAGAGAAGAAATGAATGATCGAAAATAAATATAAAAAAAGTAATTAGTAAAAGTAAAAAATATATTAGTAAAGGAACGAGTAAAAAATAATAATGTAGGTAAAGTATTAGAATCGGCAAAAATAATAAATACAGAAAAAAGAGTGATGGTAAAAGGTAGCCAATTTTAAAACTGGTTTGGGGGTAAATCCTGGCAAAGTTTCCCCGATGAAGGGCGTAACGGGTAATTTGCTGGAGGTGGGGCAGAATAATTTCCCGACGATGATGGTAGACAACCACTTTGGGGTGATATAAAATTTGTTTTTTTAGTTTACAAACAATGGCCAGACAGAGAAGAGTATCTTCGCCGGGCCAATGGTGGGTGTTAAATCCTTTAATTTTAATAAAATCAGATTTTTTAATAATTAAATTGACGGAAGGAAAATCATCAACAAATCTTTTAGATTTGACTGAATTCCGATAAGTACCGGCACCGCCGCTGCCAAGATATGATGACCAGACCAGGCCGGAAGCTTTTTTTAAAAGATTATCCCGGGGTGGAGTCAGACAAGGTCCGCAAACAGCAGAGACGTTATTGGTCAATAGCCGAAAAGCGTTTTTTAACCAATTTGGCGAGGGATAGGAATCGTCATCAAGAAAAGCTAAAAACTGACCTTGGCTCATTTTGGCGCCGAGATTGCGTTTAAATGCCGGATTAGTTGATCCGGATATTTTGTCGGTAATTACCAGGGTTTCAAATGAGTTAAATGTTTGTTTTTTTAGGTGTGAGAGAGTTTCTCTCAAATAAGGAGTATAAATCCGGACAGGTATAATAATTGAGAAAATGGGAGATTTTTTCATTAGCGTCCGGTATTAATTCTCATGTCCAGCTCTGGATTGTAAATCCAGCGGCGACGGTTTCGGTCATCGTAGTAGTGAAGTATTTTAAGACGATAAAAAACCGCCAGAGCATCAACTAAGCATTTAAATATTATTTTAAGACCGGAAGCGTGGGTCAGACTATTAAAGTTATAGTTTAGTTTAATAGGAGCTTCGTAAATACGGGTGAATCCAAGCCGGTTGGCAACGGAAAGAAGTTCCAAATCAATGGCATAGTTTTTTATTAATAATCGGGGGAGAACTTTTTCTAAAACCGGGCGGCGAAAAAGTTTTAGGCCGGCTTGAGTGTCGTGAATATTTATTCCCAAAAGGAGGCGAGAGAATAAATAGGCTCCAAAGGAGATGATTTTTCTTTCCAAAGGATAATTAACCAGAGAGGCCGGATGATGCTTGGAGCCGACAATAATATCGGCCTGATACCACTCCAGGTGTTCAAGTATTAAAGACAGACCATTGGGATCAATTTCCATGCCGGAATCGATAAAGGCGATATAATCGCCTTTGGATCTGGCCATAGCGTAGCGGAGGGCATAGCCTTTGCCGTGATTGTGTTCGTAGCCGATGACTTTTAGATTTTTTAATTGAAGTTTCTTGGCTTCAGCAAAAGAGTCGTCGACTTCGGTACCGTCAACGACAACAATCAATTCATAGCTATATCTGATTCGTTCCAAAGTATCAAAAATTGAATAGATATCCTGACGGATGGTTTGGGCTTGTTTATAGACGGGGACAATTACTGATAAAAAATGTTCTTTATTTTTGGTCATCGATACAGGAATAATTATAGACTGCCAAGGTTTGCCGGGCCGTATATTTCCAGGAAAAGTGAGATGAGCGGGCTAACCCTTTTTTTGAATATTCTTCTCTTAGTTTTGAACTAGTCCAGAGCTTTGATATTTTCTTTTGAAGATCAGAGAAAGAATTGGGGTCAAAGGAAAGACCGGAAAAGGAGCTAATTTCGGGTAGAGATGAGGTGTTGGCAAAAAGGGTGGGTGTACCTGATTGCATAGCCTGAAGAAGGGGCAGACCAAAACCTTCGGCAAATGAAGGTTGACAATAAAGGGTGGCTAGATTAAAAATTGAAGGAAGATCGGTATCGGGGACAAAACCGGTTAGGATTAGAGTTTTAGAACTTTGGTACTTTGGAGCTAAAGTTTGAAGCCAAATAATATCCTTATTCCATGGATTTTGATCAACTTTTTTAACGGCAGCGGATCCGACAATGACCAGGGGATAATTAAGTTGGAGACAGGCATTAACTAATGAGGGAACATTTTTGTTCCAGTTTAAATCGCCGACATATAGGACAAATTTATTGGGCAACTGATACTTTTTTTTGATTGATTTCAGCTTTTTTTGGTTGGTGATTGGGTGAAAAGAAGAATCGGCGGCTAAGGTGGTGACAAAAATTAAGTTAGAAGGGTAATTTATAATATCACTGACTGAATATTTAGCGTTAAGACTGGGGACAATAATACATTTGGCTTTTTTAAGACGATGTTTTTGGATAAGCCATTTTATTTCTCCGCGAATTCCAACCGGAAAATGACTTTTAAATTGCCGGGGAATTAGATCATGAACCGTAACAATAAAGGGAGTAGCGGTTGGGTGAAGGGTAAGCTTGAAGGGGTCGAAATAGGGATAGTGGATAAGATCGTAATTTTCAATTTTCAATTTACAATTTTCAATTAATTCAATGTGAAAATCAGAATAGTTGAGATTAGTTTTAATCTCCTTTTGAAGAGCGTCAACCAGGTTTTTGGTGTAATAGCCGATTCCACGGATTTTATTACCGTCGGAGAGCGGTGAGACATTAATGGCGATTTTTGGCATGGATTAGCTCCCAGTGTTTAACGTAGGCGGCAGGAAATCGAAGAGCGGAGTAGAAAGCAAAGATAAAGCCGGGGAAGCCGTCGACGTATCCCCGGTGACGAAGATAAAGAGAAAAAAAGGTTACCAAAGGTTTTAGGAAGAAATAGTCGACAAATGAGGGATTTTGGATTTGGGTAGCGAGAAGAGTACTATAACGGTTATTTCTAAATAGGAAACGTTCAAAAGTCGGGTCAGCATAATGAAGAAGGTCGTTTTGAAGTTGATCAGCCGGCCCATCAACAACAGCCTGTTCATGGACATCAAGGCAGGGTAGGCGGCCTTTTCCTTTTCGATAAAGACGGAGAGTGGGATCGGGATAGACACCGCCTTTGGTCAAAAACTTTCCTAAAAAGAAAGATTTCCGTTTAATCCAGAAACCGTCAAATTTAGTGTTAGAAATTATTTGTTTAATTTCTTTGGCTAAATTTGGGGTAACTACTTCGTCAGCGTCAAGTTGGAGTATCCAATCGGAGGTACAGGCATCGATAGCCGTTTGTTTATTAAGGTGAAAAAGAGGGTGATTTGGACCGGAAATTATTTTTACCTTTTTATATTTTTTGGCATTAGCAACGGTTTGGTCGGTTGACTGGCCATCGTAGATGATAATTTCGTCGGCCAGTTTATTAATTGAGTCCAGGCAGTTTTTTATATTTTCGGCCTCGTTGTGAGTGGCAATGGCGACGGAAAGTGATGAAATCATATTATTTTATGTATAGTTTAAAGCTTTGGCCGGTATTTTGTAAATCGGAGCTGTCGACAACCAGCGAGCCGGGTGGTATTTCATCGGGAATGGAAAAGGTGATGTTGTCGATTGTGGAAACGGTTGAAAAACCAAAAATATCCGGCGGGGATAGATTGATTTGGGATTGTAAATTTTCCGGGGGATATTTTGAAAAAAACAAATAGAGAATATAGGGTTGATCGTATTTCGAAGTAAAATAGATTTTTTTAAAAGAGTTTTTTTGAGATTCAATAAAAGGAATAATATCGGAGAAGCCGCTATTCCAGGCAAAGGGGTAACGACGGGGAGCGTGGATAAAATAGGCGTCGGCAAAATAGATAAATGAGACAAAATAGACGATAAATATTAAAGGTTTTATATGTCTTAGTTTTTTAAGAGAAAATAGGCCAAGTGAGGTTAGAATTGACAGCGGCAAGACAAGGGAGAGTGATCGGAGGGCTGAGGGTGATTGAAAGGTCAGGGAAGAGGCCAGGGGGGCAGTCAAGAGAAAAGAGAACAGGAAGAGCTTTAGAGCTTTAAATGAATTAGGTTCCCGCTTTCGCGGGAATGACGGTTGTTTATACAGGAATGACAGTCCTAAAATTATTAACGGCAGCTCAAACAAATAAAGCTGACCCATATCCGGGCTTTTAGACCGGGGAACTTCATCGCCGGTTAGAAAGAGAAAATTTAAATCAAAATGGGAAAGATATTTTTGACCCCAGGAAAGAAGATAGAGCAGCCGTTTATTGTGAATAACACGGTCAAAATAAGTAAAAGCCGGGTGTTGATTTAATAGTTCTTCAGAGCGGGAAAGGGGTCCTCTGTCGGCTGTCAGACCCACACCGCTGAGTCGGGAGGTGCCGATACTGACGAAAGAGATGATAAGTGGTAAGATGAAAAGAAGAGCCAGCCAGCAAGAAAGAAAGGCGTTTTTGGTAAGAAATTTTTTGAGGTTAAAAATAATCAGGGTGGTGAAAAGAACCGGTACTATTAGTCTGGCTGAGTGATAGGTATAAAGAGAAATAACCAAGGGTAACGGAAAAAGAAATAGAAAAAACCATTTTTTATCAAGTAAATAGCGGTAAAACCAATAAAGGCCAATTAAAATAAAAAAAAGGGCGGTGTTGCTTTCCCAGGCTCCGCGGGAAAAATGAATGTGCCAAGGGGAAAGGGTTAAAACAAAGGCAGAAAGAAGTGAAAGTCTAAAGTCAAAAGTCAAAAGGAGAACGAGACGATAGAGGACAAAGATTGTTAGAATGGAAAAGATGAGGTTGGGGAGACGAATAGCAAAAGGGGTAAGACCAAGAAGTTTTATCGACGGTAAAGCCAGATAGACATATCCTCCGGGTTTGTAATCTCCAAAAGATTTAAAATGAATCGGCCACGCTTCCCCGTGTTCATCGCGACCGGTTTGAAGTAATGAGTAGGCGTTGTATCCAAGAGCGGCTTCGTCGGGGTTAAGAGAGGGAAGGGAATTTATACTCCAACTGCGGATTAGGAAGGCGAGTATTAATATGACAAAGAGTTTAATTTTGGTAGACATAGAATAGGGGGCTAAGTTTTAAAAAATCATTTGGGTTTAAACCTTGACGGATAATTTCATCATAGGAAATAATAGCTAAAACCGGTGATGATCGTGAGTTTAGGGATCGGATGTCCGGTGATTGAAACAAGATATCGTCGATTCGGTCGACTGTCCCGGTATCGACACCGTTGACGGTTAATTGAGCTTGGGGTTGGTAGCGGGCAGGTGGATAATTTGAATAAAAAAGATAATAAATATAGGGCTGGCCGTAAAAAGGCGTAAATACTATTTGACGAGTTTGACCATTTTTTAGAACATATTCAACTGCTTCCCGGTAACCGATCAGCCATTGTTCCGGTTTTATTTTGGTTAAATGGTGGGAATAAAGCTCGAGGTAATAGATAAAAGAAAAAAGATAAATAAGGAATATATATTTAAGATGTTTTTTATTTAATTGACTTAGACTAAGAGCGGCAAAGTAGATTATGGGGAGTGATAGGGCAAAATTTCTGACCGGTTGAATAATATCAAGTGAGAGAGCGGCGGGAATCGGGGAAAAAATAAGCCAGAGCCAGAAAAATCGATGCCGGCGCCAGTTTTTAAGTGAAAGGAGAAAACCCCAAATAAAAAAGAAAAAGGTGGGGAAGAGAATGACTCCTATATATGGAGCCGAGTGCCGAGCAGTTTGCCAGTCACCTTCAAAAATAAGGAAACGGGGGGAGAAGTGGTTAAAATAGCGGGTAAGAAAGTTTCTGAAAAAGAAAATGGGGTGGGAATAAAAAAGCCGGTAATCAAGAGGATTTGATTCAGCTATAATTTGATTGATTTCAGTTTGGGGCCGATGATAGGAAAAGAGACTCATTACTTTTAGTCGGTTGGAATCAGAACCGAAGACGAGACCATAAATAGCCGGAATAGCTAAAATAAAAAGAGTTACAAAATATGATTTGGTAAATTTGCGGGTTTGGATAATGAGCAATAGTGAAATAAGCGGCACTAATAACTTGGCGGCTTGATAGGTGTAGAGTCCAAGACCCATAAATATGGCTGATAACAGGAAACGTTTGTTTAGGAAAAGAAGACAAGCTAAAACAAGTTCAAAAAGAAGTAGGTTTGTTTCCCAGGCTCCCCGGGAAAAATGAATGTTCCAGGGATTTAAGGCCAGAAGAAGAGCGGCAATTAAAGCGAATTTATCATTTTTAGGAAATATTTTTTTAATTAAAAGAAAGAATAATAGAGGCAAGAGTGAACCGGCGATAATAGAAGGAAGACGAACCGAAAGTTCATTTAGACCAAAAATAGCCACCAAGGGGATGGCGGCGTAGATATAGAGCCCCGGTTTATAGTCTCCGAAGGATTTAAAAATTAAAGGGAAAAAACGGCCATATTCATCTTTTCCGGTTTGGAGAAGGGAGTAGGCGTTGTAGCCGATAGCGGCTTCATCCCATAAGAGCGGCGGATAACGGAAGTTAATAAAACGGACAAGAAAGGCGGCCATAGTAATAAAAATCAGGGTATTTTTAATCATAGGAAACAATGTCAAACACCGGTGTCAAATCGGGGTAGTTTATCGTTTTTTGAAGTTGTGAATTTAAGGAAGGATAATTCCCCGGACTGGTTACTAAAAGAGTGCGGGGTTTAAAGAAATAATTTTTTACTTCCCAATCATTGACGAAAACAAATTTGTCAAAGGCGTTAACCCAATACCAGTCGGCGTGAAAATCAGTGTTTAGTCGGGGATCTTTTTGATATGAAGCCGGGTCCCAAGGCCAGTAAAAGAGGATAAATTGGTGGGGCTCACCGTATTTTTTGGTGAATATTATCTGGTCATATTTGGGATATTGAGATTTTAGATAGTTTACGGTTTCCTCGTGGCCGTATTGCCAGGCGAAGGCATAGTTTTGGACATAATTTTGATAATTTTTCCAATAATTAAAAAAGAAAGTTAAGGTAAGTATTAAAAAAAGTGGTAAAAGATAACCCTTGGTTTTAGCGGTAATTGGAGAAAAACCGATAGTAATAAAAAGATAAATAAATGGGGTGGCGATGGTCAGACGGACAGAGGGGAAATCGCCGGTAGTGAGGGCGGCCGGTATAAAGGAGATTAGGAGGGCAGCTATAAGAAAGAGGCGGTGTCGGTTGTTAGCAACTTTTTTTAAAGAGACTATAAGTCCAAGATAAAAAAAGGGTAGAAGAAAAACAAAAAGAAGGCCGGTTCGGGGCGGATTAAACTGATAATTTTGACTGCCGGTAAAAAATAGGGGTACCGGGTTTAGAAAGTTTAGTAGATTTGAGGTGAACTGACTGCCAAAATAAGTAACTTTATTGTTGGCGAGAAGGTTTAATAAAACCGGTCCTTCAAACAGGCGACGACGTTCGTTGATTATATTGACAGAGATGGGATTGATTATTCCCACCCAACGGTTTCGGACCAAAGATTCAGGAGAAAATAAGTTGATAAGATTGGGGACGGCCAGGATCAGAAAGACGATGATAAACAAAAGATTTTTTTTATTAAATTGACGATAGATCAAAAGAAGAGAGAAAAAAATTAGGGGAGCAGCTATCCGGGAGTTGTGATAGGAATACATGGAAAGTCCAAGAGACAGAGCAGAAAGTATCTGATATTTTTGATTATTTTTGGATAAAAGAAATAAAAGAATTCCCAAACTTAAAAAAAACTGAGCCGGGTTGGATTGAAATACTGCCCGGGAGGTAAAAAAAGTCCAAGGTGAAAAAGCAGCGATAGCAAAAGCAATTAGACTTAAGGATCGGTTTTTGGTAAAAAGCCGGGCCAGAAAATAGACAACAATAGTAAAGGCAAGTCCCAATATAGCGGCCGGAAGCCTTAGGGACAAGGTGTTTAATCCAAGAAAGGCGACAAAAGGGAGGGTAAGGTAGAGATTAAGGGCGGTCGGATAATCGCCGTAGGCGCGAAAGTTAAAAAGCGGCCAGGTACTCCCCCACTGATCCTGGCCGGTTTTTAAAAGGGAGAAGGCGTTATAACCATGGGAGATTTCATCCCAGTTTGGGGATAATGGAAGTTTATTTAACTGCCAAAAGCGGAAAAAGGCGGCCAGAATTAAAATAACCAGAAAGAAAATCTTATTTTTGGTCACGGATTATTTTTATTATAAAGGCAAGAAGGGTGAAGACAGAAATTAGATTGGCAATAGAACGTATCGGGGTATCAGAAAAGCGAAGATAAAAGTAGTGCCTGCCTTGGGGTAGATCAAATTGAATTAGGCCTAATATTGGGTCAATCCGATAGGAGCTTTTTTGACCATCGAGACGTAATTCCATTCTGGGAAAATAGGCGATCGGTAAATTAATGGTCGAGGCAGGTGAATTGACAAATATATTCCCCGAAGCGACGGTGCTGTTTTTTTGAAAATCTCCCAGTTGAACCACTCCATTAACGAGAATAGGTATATTTGATGATGGGTTTTGGGGATACTCAAGTGAAAATTTGGGGTAAAAATCTTTCAAGCCGGCCCCTTGTTGAGCGACAAGGTTGGCGCCGGTTAGTTTTTGAGTGTCGGAGAGATTATTAAACCAAATGTCCTCCCGAAAATAGGAATAGTTAAGATAAAAAGATGATAGGATGATAAGTATTAAGAAAAACTTATTTGGTTTAAGGGAGGCAGAGACAAAGCAAAGACAAAGCAGGGCAGGACCAAGAAGGCGCCAGGGAAATTGAAAATAAGCCATAATCGGAAAAAGATGCCAAATAAAGGTTGATTTGTTGTGAGTCAGAAATAGAAAAAAGAAACCTATAAATAACACTGTTAAAATGGTATATTTATTTTTTTGATTTTTTCGAAAGGCAAAAAAAAGCGCCAGTAAGGGCAATAACCATTGAATCAGACCGATCTGAAAGGACATATCATCCTTTGGCCCCCAAAGTGAGGCTCCATAACCCCAGAAACGGTCGAAAAACAATTGTTTTAATGTGGTGAAGTGGTTTATATAGTTAAAGTAGCCCTGGGTCATAGTTATATTGGTGGTAAGATTTTTTTCAATGAAGGAAGGAAGGAGAAAAAAGGCGCATAAAAGTGTTGACCACAAAACGACCGAGAAAAAACACTTGATTTTTCTTTGAAAAAGGGAAAATAAAAATAAAAGCGGGAGGCAGTAGAGGGTGGTAAGCTGATGGGTTAAAAGAAGACAGCTTAGCAGAATGATAGTAGTTTTAGTTTTTTTCCGGTAAAAGTAGAAAAAAATTACCGGAACTAAATTTAGAGCAAAATGTTCGGCTAAGGCTCCGCGAACGTAAAGGTTAACGGCCTGATAAGGGGCTAGGGCAAAAAGAAAAGCAGAAATTAATCCCCCATTAGCACCGAAATATTTTTTGGTGAATAAATATAAATATATTGGACCGAAAAAGAGCGGGAGGATATAGATTATTTTGAGACTGTTTATTAGAGAAAATCCCGAAAGATGAAAGATTTCGGCCAGTCCGTAGGTAAAAGAAGGATAAAAATTAAAAATAGGCGCGCCGAAACCCAGGGCTGAATTGGGTGAATAGCGGCAAGGAATTTGACCGGATTTTAGGCAAAGATTAAATTCAGAAAGACGAAACAAATGAAGGTCGTCCTGCATGGAAAAGAATCCCGGACGCATTAGACGCCAAGTAAGAAGAAAAGCCAATAAAATTATTAATAGAACCGGTAAGATATTTGTTAGTCTTTTCATTGTTTTTGGAGCAGATAGAAGGCTTCGGCTTCGATGTATTTTTTGTCGATTTTTTTAATTATTTTAAGTTCGGCGGGGAAAAGATTTTGGTTACTTTCCGGAGCAACAATTAGGGATTCGGTTGGTAAATCTGATAAATTTGACCAATTAAGACGGCCAAAAAAGAAGCGTTGATCTAGCTCCGAGCCGATAAAAGAAGGGCTGGCAAAAGGAGCGATTTTGGCAATAATATTGCTTGTATTGGGGACAGGGTAAGGGAAGTATAAAAGAAAGAAGGGTAAAAAGGATTCGGCGGTGTCGGAAAAATAGATGGTTTCAGAGTTTGTTTCTTTGGCGGCCAGAATTGCTTCTTTTAAATTGTAGTGCCAGTATCTGGCTGATATCTGGGGGTAATGGATAGTATAATGATGCCAAAAATTGATAAAGAAAAGAAGATAGAAGGGAAATAAATAGAGATATTTTTTAAGGGCTAGGGAAGAAAAATACAAAAGCGGGAAAATCATAAAAATTAATCGGGTGGCATGAGGCGAGGCGGAGTCGCGGGTTAAGGCAAAGGGAATGGGTGAGAGGAGAAGAAAGAAAAGAAAAAAGACACCTAATTTAGTGGGTTTTTTAAAATGGAGAATAATCCCGATAAAAATAAGAAAAAAATCAATAATATAAAGCAGGCCATGGTTGCCAAAACCCTGACGGAGGTTTTCGTCACCTCTAAGAAATAGAAAATTAGTCGAAAAGGATGAAAGAAAATTTTTGGTAAATTTTTCTAAAATAAGTTGATATTTATTGTGGAATATAAACGAGAGAAATGGTGTTTTGACACCAATTTCATTTGGATGGGATAAAAGAATGTCCTGATAACGAAGAGTGTCGGTGATTTGTTCCCGATGAGGTTCGGTAAAAATACTGATGTAGGAAAAACGAAAGCCGGCGTGTCCCCTAAGAGTGTCAACTAACATTGGCGAAAGCATAAGAATACCGGTAAAAATGAGAAATATAATATTTTTGGTCTTTAATTTGAAAATGGTTTTGGGCCAAATTATTAACAATAAGGGCCAGAGAAGAATCAAAAATAGTTTGGCGGTGCTATAAAAATAGGGCGACAGACAAAAGAAGATAAGTGATAGATAAAGATAGATTATTTTGGGGAAGCGATGGTATTTTAGCCAAAAGAAAAGTCCGGCCAGAATGGTAAAAAGCATACCGGAAACTTCAAAACCGGTTCGGCCAAAATGAAGAGACCAGGGAGAAAGAGCCAAGAGAAAAGCGGCTAATAACGAATCAGTAATAAGATAGAAGAAAATAATAGATAAAAGACTAAAAAAAACTGACGGCAAGCGGACAATTAGCACCGGATCAGAGGTAAAATAACTGATAAAAACGGATGAATAGATCGCTAAAGGAGTGCGCCAATCAGAGAAGGAATGAAAGTGAATAGGAAAACGGTTACCATAGTAATCGCTTTGGGATTGGCGGAAAGTACGTACCTGATTGGCGATATCAACCTCGTCGGAGAAAAGGGCAGGAGGAAGAGAGTGAAGGGAGTAGAGCCGAAGAAAGAGGGCCAGGATGATTATCAGGGCTAACTTCATGCTTTTTGGCATAACCTATTTTATACTAAGCTATGCGGAGATGGCGTTTCTGGGTAATAGCAGCGGTTTTGGCCGTTTGGTGGTGGGTGGGATTGAAAATTGGCTACCCGCCGACAGAAGAACAGCTGTTGGTTGGATTATGGCCGGTTTTTTGGACAAGGTCGCTTTGTTTTGGCCTGATAATTGTTTCATTTTGGTTTTGGTATAAAATATTTATTGAATTTAAATTAAGTAGTTTATATTTTTATTTTGTTTTAGTTTTAAGTTTGTCTCCGACTTTATTTGGCTTGTTTTGGCTTCATCCGGTTGAATCATTAAAGTGGTTTTTGTTTTCCGGTATTTTTTGGTTGTCCAGTCGGTGGAAGCGAAAAAGTTTAGTTTTGCCGATAATTTTTTTGTTGGCATTTTCATTTTGGCAAAATAAGGAAAAGGCAAGAATATGGGAAATATATGAGCCGACTCGAGCCAAATTAGAGGTAACGGAAAAATTTATACGTGAAGATAACCTAATTGAGAAAATTGAACTGCCTTTGTGGTGGCGAAGAATTTCCTATAACAAAATTTCCTGGATGATGTCATCGACTTTAAAGGAGTTAATTTCCTTTTGGGATTTGGAGCCCTGGTTTTTTCAGGAAATTCATCCCGCCGGTAAAAAAGCACTGATTTTGTTTTATTGGCCGGGATTTTTGTTGGCTTTGCTTGGTTTGTATTCAGGGCTTCAAGGTAAAAAAATGAATTATAAAAAAATGTTGGGGTATTTGGGGTGTTTGGCTTTTTTTGGTTATTTGTTTTCGAAATCGGACGGATCATTACGATATAGTTTGATACTGCCTTTTTTGGCTTTTCTGATAGCAGAGGCTTTGATTTTTTTGAGAAAATCTAAACTTTATCTGATGATTTTCCTATTATTATTTTTTTATGGTTATCAGGCGTTTATTTACGATTTATCTAATCGTCCCGATTATTGGCTGGATAACCGCCCTTTGGTATATAAATATTTTTTTGAAACTGTCAGAAATTTACCCGGAAAAATTCAGGTCACTGATCGGGTGGCCAATGCGGTTCTTTACTGTCAATATTTTTTGGGGGGTCGATGTGATGCCAACTTTACTCTGGCCGGGTTTAATTTTAAAGAATCTCCCCCCCAAAGAGATATAAGCTACGCCGGATTTGAGGGGGAGTTTGTTGGTCCAAATTTTAAAAATTTTTTTCCGGATAATATTACTAAAAGGTTAACCGATGACGGTTTTGAGGTGGTTTCATTCAGAGCTCTGCGGGATAATATTGCCAATCAATACGGTTTTAATTTAGTAGTCGCCAAACTTAAATGAAAAATATTTTGGTCGTGTTTGGTTTAATTTTAATATTAGGTATGGCTTTGTTTTTAAGAGGGTACGGTCTGGAAAAAAGCCCGATATCAATTAATTGGGATGAGGCGTCTTTAGGCTACAATGCCTATTGTTTATTAACTACCGGTAAGGATGAATATGGGAAGAGTTGGCCGTTGAGCTTAAGATCGTTTAACGACTATAAACCAGCACTATATTCGGTTCTCACCGTTCCTTTCGTTAAGGCTTGGGGATTGAATCAAAATTCTACCCGGGCAGTGTCGGCTGTGGCCGGCACCTTTAGTGTTCTTGGACTTTGGCTTTTATTATCTACTTGGGTAAAAAAACCGGTTTTGAGGTTGTTGGTTTTGTTCTTTTTGGCGCTGGAACCCTGGAGAATTCATTTTTCACGGACCGCTTTAGAAACAAATTTGTCAGCAGCGTTTTTTATTTTTGGGGCTTGGTGTTTGTTTAGGGCCCGCCGGGATGGAAAAAGGTTCGATTGGAAATGGCTGACAGCGAGTATGGTGCCGTTGTTATTGTCGGCATATAGCTATCACTCGGCGCGATTGGCCGCGCCGTTGTTGCTGGGTTTGGTTTTGTTTGATCCTTTAAGCTGGCTTTGGAAAACAGGGGTGGTTGATATTGTCAGGAAGTTGCCAAGATTATTTTGGATAGCCCTGTTTGTGATTTTGCTAATACCGGTATTTTCAAATTCCGGCGGACGGGAGGTGATGACCCGCTTTAGACAGGAAAATGTTTTTGTTAAGTTTTCCCCGTTTGCACCATCGGAGTTATTTGAAAATAATTTAATAAGCTGGTTACGAATTAGCCCGGTTTATTACTTTTTAGGTATTATTCTGGGTCATTTTTCGGCCTACTTTTCACCGGTTAATTTTTCGACCAATATATTTTTATGGGTGAGAAAGTCGGTTCAATATATACCGGAGTTTAATCTCTTTGGCTGGCTGGAGATATTTTTTTTGATTATCGGATTGATTATATTAGTAAAAAATATAAAGAAATTTAATTATCGATATTTTTTTTATTGGATTTTGGCCGGCGCAGCTCCGGCGGCTCTGACCTGGAATTGGTTCCATTCGCTGCGGGTTTTAAACGCTTTGCCGGCGATTGAAATTATTATGGTTTGGGGTTTTTTATTTATTGTCAACCGATGGTTAAAAGGGCGAAAATGGTTGGCAATTTTATTGGGCACGGTATTTATTTGGCAGTCTATCTTTATTGTTAACAACGAATTTGTTTATTCAGTTTGGGAGAATCATGGTGAATATCAGCCGGGGGGATTTAAGGAAGGAATCCCTTTATTGATGTCGATGTTGAAAGATTATGATGGGGTGATTATTGACTCCCCTCACGCTCAAAGCTATATTTTCTTTTTGTTTTATGGCGCTTATGACCCAAAAACAATTCAATCATATGCACCAACCCGGGTAAAAGCTTCTGACGAGGGGAGCTGGGATTTTGATTTCGACAAATTTAAATTCAGAAAAATAAATTGGTACGAAGATAATAAATTAACAAAGACAATTTTGTGGATGCCGGCGACTACCAATCAGGATGAGATTGACAAAACTCCAAACGCCAAGGCCTATTACTTGAAAAATCCGGTTAGGCCTTATAACTCCTCGGTGATGGTGACTCTGGACTAGTCAAAAGTTTTGATAATGAATTTTTGACAGAATTGATTTTCAGGAAGGAATTCGAGATTGAAATCAGTAAAGTTAAGATGGTGGGTAAAAGGATCGAGTTTGGCAGATGAGCAGGTAATACCACGATAAATATTGAATATTTCCCCCGGGTCTGACAGTCTGGCAATACTGAATTTATCAGATGATAAATATTTTGGATCAGTAATATCTATATCAGAAATTACCACGCCTTGGGGATTGATGTCAGCCAGGTTGCCGGTTATAAGAATATTTTTCCAGATAAAATGTTGACGTTTTTGACTGTGTTGGTAGATTTCACTTATTTGATTTAGGTTTTCCCGGGTAACCAGATTGTTAAAAAATAAATAGTTTCTAAAAAGAGATTCGGGTTCTTTGGCCAGCACTGAAATTATTGGGCTTTTGGTTGATTCCAGCGAAAGATAGCGGGAGAGAAGACGACGGGAAAAGTTAAAGCCTTCAGACTGGAAAATCGGATAACGGAAAAAATAGATATCGATGAAATTTAGGAAAAGGAGGGTGTAGGCGAATAACAAAGGGTATTTTAATTTAGGAATGGAATTGAGGGTAAAGTAAATACCGGCTGAAATTAGAATAATTAAAAATGGATACTGAAGAACTGAATGGAAGGCGTAGGCAGGGATCCGGTCGATTCGAATGGCTTCGGGAATGGGCGAAATCAATATAAGACTAGTTAATAATAAAAAAGCAGGTCTCTGTTTCCAAAATAGATAAATTAATCCAAGTAAAAGGAACAATACATCCAAATAATAGAAATAGCCGTGTTGCCAAAGTGAAACCATGTAGGTGTGGTCGCCGGTTAAAAATAATATGTCGGGGGAAAAATTATTAAGATATTTACTAAACGATTGCCGGAATAGCACCGCCACCGGAGAGCTGAAGACGGGTTTGAAGGGAGAGCGGAGAGAGAGGTTTTTATCGGTTTGACTCTGGTATAAAATTTGCGGATTGTTGGGAGAAATAAGTTCAGAAAATCGATTTAGGGCAGAACTTTTTTGAATATTTAAATAATAAAAGATAACGATAAAAAGGCTGCCAAAGACTAAAACCAGATATGGAAGAATTTGGGATTTCTTTTGGAAATGAAAGGAAAAATAGGAAACAATTAAAACAAGGGGGATAAATATTACTTTGGTGCCAATATAGCTATAAAAGCCGATAAGGGCGGGGAAAAGACTTAAAAGCACTTTCCATCCCCGGAGAATGAGGGTAAGGTAAATAAAAAGAAGAAAGAAACAGAGGGCAACCGGAGCGTCAAAGGCGGTTTTGCTAACATAGACAGACCATGGATTTAAAGCAAAAACAGCGGCAGAAATTAAGGCTATTTTGGGGTTGATAAGTATCAGAACTATTTTGTAGGTGAGAAAAATAGTTGTTAGGGAAATAAGAACATAAAATAACTTGCTCCAAAAAAGCGATAAGGGCAGGGAGCCGATAAAAGGAGCCGCCAGAAGAAAGGTGAGTTCGGAACTGGCTTCTTGGGGAATAGTTTGAAGGCTAAGAGGGTTCCAACCGTTTCGAGCCAAATCGGTAAACTGAAGAAAAACTGATTTGGCGTTAAGAACAAAATGAAGTTCATCGTTGCTAATGCCGGTGGGAAAGGAGTTTAACAAAAACAGCCGGATTAGAGCGGCAAATAAGAGGATGAAAAATAATAAACGGGGTTGTTTCATTTTTTGATAAATAGCCAGTTAAGACCGATGAATGTAAATAGATAAAGCGACAGATATATTTTATCCATTTTTTGGATCCGGTTTAAAAAACTTTTGAGGGTATCGTTTAACCGATTGGTAAACTTGGTAGTTTTGTAGGTGCTTTTGAGATCCCAATTGCCCGGCGGGTCACTTAATAGAAAGAGCGATTCAGGAACAGTGTTGTCGGTGGAAAGTTTTAAGAGATAAGAGGTGCCGCTTTGAGGAGGGAAATCAAAATCAACCCATCCGGGGTCACCGACATTTGAACCGTAAAAAACAAATTTAGCCAGACTTTGTTGAGTGTTGTTTTCAAGATTAATTTCAATGCGGCTGTTATTTTGAATAAGGGGGTTTTTAAGCCTTAATGAAAGAGAATTAAGGTTGGGGGGATGACCAAAAACAAGACGATACTCCTTACCTGAATTTAAAGCGATTTGATAAGTACCGCCTTCACGAAAAAAATATTTGGTTTCGGAAAGCAATAGGGCAGGCAAAAGAATCAATAAAAATACCAGAAAAATTATTTCTAAAATCAGCAGACTAATTTTTTTCATTTTTAGAAAAGATAAGACAAAAAGAAAAAAGGGCTAAAAGAATTTTGATATATTTTTGAATAAGGTAAGGATCGGTTAGAAAACGGTAGCGGAAAATTTCATGAGGATGGCGAAGAAAAACAAAGGCCGGAGAAACCGGAGTTAGATGTCCCCAAAACAAAAAATTATCATCAGTAATTATGATGTACAGGAGGCAGAGACAGGAAATTAGGATGAAGATAAGAGATCTTAGCTTGGTCTTAAAAACCGTCGTCAGAATAAAGGGTAAAAACCATAGCAGCCATTGGGCGTGGAAATCGACAAAAACAATGAAAGCTAAAAAGACATGGAGAAGAGTTTTTTCCAGGTGTCGATGACGAAGAAAATTTGATAGAATTAAAAGATAGACGGCGGGAAAAACCGGCAAATACCAAATTTTAAACTCTAATATTTTTTGACTAAGGCCGGATGAGGTTAGGGAATTGATAAAGGGTTGACTGCCAACAAAGGGTAAGACTGTAAGAATTGGGGGGAGAAAAAAGAAAAGAAGATTTCTAAATATACTTTTGGGTTTATATAAAAGAAAAAAAGGTAGAAAGAGTACCGGATAAAGTTTAAGAGCAGTGGCGATCCCGAGAGTTAGAAATGATAAATATTTTGGTGATGACTTAAGAAAATACCATGACAGGGCGGTAAAGAAGACGGGGATAACATCAAAGTTTCCTAAAATGTAGATTAGATATAAATTTAGGGGATTAAAAAGCCAGAGATAAAAAATCTTTTTACCGTAGAGCTTTAGAAGTATAAAGGAAATGCCGAGGTCGAAAAGGAAATAGGGTAGTTTAAGAATTAACATAAAAAAAGGAAAATTATCGTAGGAGTTTTGAGCGGCGCTCCAATCATTCAACCAGACGGAAAGATTTTGGGGAAAGAGTGGTTTTAATAAGGCATGGTAGGTCCCCAGGGAAAAATAGGTTAGGGGAAGATAATTAAAGGTATCGCGGTAGGGAAGAGAATTTTTATTGGTGGCGATATATTGATAGATATTGGAAACACCATGGGACAAAAATTGGAAATGAAAATGCTGGCTTTTTAGATCAGGGTGGTAAAAGAAGGGGGCAACTAATAAGCGGAGAATTAGGGCTAAAATAATGGTTTTGGTAAGGCTCATGGAAAAGTAAATAGATTAAACTCGGGAAGTTTAAGATCAAGTTTGGTAAAACCGAGTAGGTTATCTTTGGAGGTTAAATAAATGGATCCCCAGGGCGGAAGTGATTGATTGTCAAGAATTTGGGGAAGTTTTTCAAAATGAATAGCCGCAAAGAAACCTTCAAAAATATCCCGATCGACATAAGGGTTAAGTCCTTTTGATTTGGCTTCATCAGAAAATATTCGAAAGGAAATATCCCGGGTCAGGTGACCAAAGATATTTTCAGTGAATTTAGGGTAAGTAAACCAGTAATATTTGGCAAAATCAATAAAATTGATAAGGATTAGGCAACCCAAAATTAGTGGTATAATTTTTCTTTTTTGGCGGATTAAAAAGTCAAAACCAAGTGCAGAAAGTGAAACGTAAAGCGGGACCAGACAAATAATCCGGCTGGCCCGATAAGTAGATTCAACCAAACCATAGAGAGCCAGGGCAGTCAAAAAAGCAATTAAAAGAAAACCCCAAAATTTCTTTTTTCTGATGGCTTGGTATATCCCTAAGAAAAAAAGCGGGGCAGAAGCTAGTAAATACATGCCATGGATTTGAGTCGAATGAAAGAGAAGGGCATCGCCCCGGATAAACAAAAAATTTAAATCGTAATGGGAAAGATAGGAATAAAAAAAGTTGTAGATGCCGTCAAACTTGGGACGGGCACCGCCAAAGATAGCACCAGGATAATAGTGGTGAAGAATCGGTACTGCCAGAGCAAAGGGGAGAAGTCCAGCTAAAAAATAAATTGTATCTCGGGGTTTTAGTTTAAATATATATAAAAGACTTATCAGACTCCAAACCGGAACTACTGCCCGCATACCCTTGTAGGTATAGAATGAGGCACCGAGAGCCAGACTGGAATATAAAAGAAAACGGCGGTGTTTAACGGTCGTATATTTAAAAAGGTTTATTAACCATAAAAGGGTGAAAGGAACCGTCATAATGTTGTCTAATCCAAGATGAGAGTGCATAAAGACTACCGGGGTAATTAGATACAGAATCAAGGAGAAAAAAGCTAATTTTTGACCAAGAAGCAGTTTAACGAAATAAAAAAGAAGTAAAGCGGAAATAAGGGTGAGAACGACACTACTAAGGCGGAGATTGTAAATACTTATCCCGAATATTTTAAAAAATAAGGTGATGTAATATTGGGTCCAGGGTTGGCGCCAGTCACTATGATTTATTGAATTAACAAAAACTGGAAATTTATCTCCGTTTTCGTCATAGCCGGTACGGGCCAGAAGAGCGGCATTATAGCCAAAAGCCGATTCATCGACGGTAAAACCGGTGGGAACATCAAGAAGTCGATATGAGAGTAAAAAGAAAAATATTACGGCAGTAATGGCTAAAATGATTTTAGTTTTTGCCATTTTTGACCGGACCAGATGACTAGATTTAATAGGGAGTGATAAAAAAGACCATGGTACTTAATACTGCCTGGAATTAGGCGTCGCCATTGGGTAACCGAGGGAGCTAAGTTTTTACCGCTGACGCCGTGGCGATGAATAACAGAGCATTTTGGATAAAAATATACCTGGAAATCCCTAGCCCAAATTTGGCGGCAAAGCTCAAGATCTTCGAAAAAGAAAAAATATTTTTCGTCCCAGCCCCCAATTTGGCGGAAGAGTTTTTTGGAAATGAGTATGGCCCCACCAGAAATTGACCATGCCGGTTGGGGTGACCTTGATTGAGGGACAAATTTTGAATAAGCCGCTTTGCCTAACCAAAATTCCAAAAAGGCGTTTTTAATAGTTTGGGGAGGAAAAACTGAACCTTGGGGGGATAAGTCAGGATTTAAAAAAGCCGGACCAATGGCGCCAATATCTTTATTCTTTATAAAAAATTTAAGCATGTCGGCAATTGAAGAATCGAGGATTTCCATGTCGGAATTGAGAAAGAGAAGATATTTACCTTTGGCATGTTTTAAGGCGGCATTGTTTCCCCGGGCAAAACCTAAATTTTGGGGATTAATTTTCAATTTACAATTTTCAATTTTCAATGAATGAATTAATGATTTAATTTTCAACACAGAATTGTCGGTGGAGTTGTTGTCGACAACAATAATTTCGTAAACGATATTTTTAAGGTGTTTAACAATGCTTGAGAGACAACTGCAGGTAATGTCGGCCGTGTTCCAGGTGAGAATAATGATAGATAGGGTTGGTGTTGTCATAGAGAACTATTTAAATAGGGAAAAAACCTGAAGATCAGTCAGGGCAGGGAAAACAATTGAAGGAGGATATTTTTTTAGCTGGCGGGAAGCGGCCAAAATAATTTTAATATAATTGGGACCGGAGAAGACCCGAAAAGTTGAAAAGAGGGAGTTTTGCCGAAGGAGGCCGGGACTAGTAATGTTCCGGCGGACACAGATAAGATGATTTCTTTCCTTAACATAGGTTAATAAAGATTTGGGTTTTTTGGACATGGTTGATTCGTGTTGGTGTTCAACAACGGCGGCAGGTTCCCAAAGTAATTTGTAGCCGGAGCGCCAGGCACGAAGACCAAGGTCTAAGTCTTCAAAATAAAAGGGTTCGTAGACTGCATCAAAACCGCCCAGACGAAGAAATTCCGAACGGCGGATAATAGAGGAACCACCGGAGAGCCAGGCGGAGATGTGAGTTTTAGACGAAATGCCCGGCTCGATTTGGATATAGCCATTTTTCCAAAATATTTTGCCGTAATTTTCGTGATTTAGCTCAGAAAAACCGACGCCAAAGACCTTAGGATCATTAAAATGGGAAAGACAATTGGTTATATATCCCTGATGTGGGTCAATGTCGCTATTTAGAAGCACGACTAACTCGCCAATGGCTTTTTTGACAGCATTGTTGCTGTTTTTGCCAAAACCCTGATTTTTTTGGTGGGAGATGATTTTTATCCGGGGGTATTTTTTTTGAAGTGTTTTGATAAAAGCAACACTATCATCTTTGGAAGTATCATCGGCAAAAATTATTTCGTCAGCTTCGGGAGAAGCAATGACTGTTTTTTCAAAGTATTTCTTTAAAAAGGAAAGACCGTTCCAATTGGTAACTATAACGGAAATTTTCACGGGGTATTAATAAGCTCTAATAATTTTTGGCAAAAAATTTCTTTGGAAAATCTTTGAGATGATTTTTGGGCATTTTGGGCCAATCGGGATAAATCTGACTTGGTGCTGACTAGAAGTTGGGTTTTGGCCAAAAGTTCATCGGGCGTATCCCAGAAAAAGCCGTCTTGGCCGTCAGTTATAATTTCTTTAAGTCCGCCTTTTTTAACCAGCAGGGGGACAACCCCGGAGGCCATAGCTTCAACCGGAGATATGCCGAAATGTTCGGCTTTTTCCGGGTTTTTCGATTCATCTATACCGTAGCCGGCAGCGTGCCAATAAAGTTTGCTTTGAGAATAAATATTTTTTAAAGTCGGAAAATCGGGATTGACGCTGAATTCGATTGGAAGGGATTTAGCCAACTGACGAAGGTGAAGAAGGTAGTGATTGCAATTTTGCTCACTTTGACTGCTACCGGCCAGAATTAGTTTCCAGTCGGTGGCGGGGTTTTGGCGGATAAATTTGGCAAAGACTTCAATCAGCAGGTCCTGTCTTTTGAGGTTAAGAATATTATCAAAACGGCCAACTGACAGAATTTGGTTTAGTTTTTGGGGAGCAGCTTCAAAATTAGCCACCGATACCGGCGGGAAAATAACCGAAGTTTTGGATTTTAAATCGTTATTAATGAAGGATGCGGTAAAAGACGAATTGCATATTATCCGATATATAAGGCGGCTTTTGATCAACTTGTTTAATATAGGGTGGTTGGTGCCATTGTTTTTAAAGGGAACCTGAACATGAAAAAGATTCTTTTTGGCGAATAGAAAAGGGAAACTGCCGTCGCTAAGATAAAACAAAAGGTCATAGCGGTGAAGAATTTGGTATTTATTTTTAAGAGACAGGATTTTTTTTAATAACGAAGGCGAAGGAGATTGGCGGGTGGCAAAGTGTTCTCGAGGAAGTTCACCATCGATTTGGTCAATAAATTGAGGCACCAGTCCAAAAATATCGGGGATTAGGTGAAGACCGCCGAGAGCTAAGGAAAAACGGTTTTGGGCCGATTCGATAATGTTTTCGTCCCCTGACCAAAAAAGATCAACCTGCCAGCCGGCTATAAGCAATATTTCAGCCACAGTAAGGCAATAGCGTTCACCGCCGCCAAGGGTGTCAAGATAAGGATCATAGATAGCGGCTCGTTTTTCCATAATGTTGGAGTTCCCAAAGTCTAGCATAAATAATAAAGGTATCGAAACTCTCAAAGATGGTAGAAATCCAGCCGACGGCGCCGTCTTTAAATGATTGTTCTTTGATTAGACGGCGCCAGAATTTCCAGAAAAACATCCGGGGAAAACGCCACCAGAAAAGCGGCGGATGTTTGGATTCGTAGAGATGTTTGGCTTGTATTTCTGTCCAGGAAAGGGTTTTATCAACCATTGTTTCCAGATAACGGTGAGTCAGGTGAGTCAGAGCCGATTTTAAATAACCAAGATCTCCGGTTACTTTTGGTTCTTCATGAAGAATCCCCTCAAAACCGGAAAAACAGAAACGGCGAAATAGCCTTTTGACGTAGTCAGGATAGGTGCCGCCGTATTTTACCCGTTTTCCAAGAAAATAATTAAATCGGGGAATAACATAGTAGGCAAAGGCCCCCGATTCTTGAATAGTCTGAATTATTTCATCTTTCAAATTTTGGGTGACTCTTTCATCGGCGTCGACATAAAGAATCCAATCACCGGCAGCGGAGGACAGGCCAAGGTTGCGCCATTTACTGAAATTTTTGTTGTACTCATCGGCAGTGACGATGATTTTTGTTTCGGGGAAAAGGTCACGGATAATTTCTTTAGTGGTGTCGCTGGAATTGGCTAAAACCACAATCAGTTCATCGGCAAAAAGACAGCTTTTTAGGCAGTCTTCAATGACTTCGGCTTCGTTACCGGCCAGAACAATTATGCTTAGTCGGGGATGGCTTATTTCCATGAACCTTTACCTAAACGGCCTAAATAAAAGTCAATGACTCCCCTTTTTTGCCAATTTCGGCCAGTAATTAGATGGCGGAGAGATTCGCGAAAAACGGCAAATTTGGTCCGAAGGCTAGCGTAACGAAAGGTAAACAGAAGCCGGTTTCGGGTAAGAAAGTAGTCATGAAGCGGACTGCCGGCGCCGGAGGATCCGGAATTGACATGCCAGATTATGGATTTCGGGACAACAGCCAGCTGGTATCCTAAGTTAACGGCCCGGCGGGAAAGATCGGCATCTTCAAGATATAGATAATATTTTTCATCAAAGAGACCAACTTCTTGGAAAAAGCGTCGGTTGACCAGAAAACAACAACCGCTGATAAAGTCAGGTTTCGGGGGTTGGCGGTTATATTGGCCGGTATCGACTTCATCAATTCCCAGATTGCTCCCGTAGACATTTTGCCAATCTATTTTCCCCCCCATGGCCCAAATGACCTTTCCCAAATCTTTTTGGCGGTAGCGATCCCGGTGAAATTCAAAGCCGGGAGCAAAATAGATTTTGGGGGCCAAAATACTTTGGGGATGTTTGGCAATTTCCTTAATTAAAATATTTAAAAACTGAAGATCAACCAAGACATCATTATTAACAATTAGAAAGTGATCAAATTTCTTTTTTAGTCCATATTTAATGCCAAAATTGTTGCCACCGACATAACCCAGATTTGATCCGGTTTGAAGCAGAGTAACCAGAGGATGTTTATCAAAATTTTTTTGAAAGATTTTAAATGAATTATCGGGAGAACCGTTGTCAATTAAAATAATTTGATAATCGAAGCCAGAGTGATTGATTTTTAAAAAAGAATTAACGGTATCAAGAGTAAGCCGGGGTTGTTTCCAATTTAAGATAATAACGGCGACTTTGGCGATCATTTAGAAATTTTTGGTCAGCCGGTCCAATAAAAGACGGAGTCGAATAAAAAAGTTTTTAAATATATTCTGACTGTATTCTTCCCGAAAATATTTGGTAAACCAATAAGAATATTCATAGACCGTTTCCTGACTGGCAGAGACAAAGGAATCTTTGGCAACAACTTTTTCCGATGCTCCCTGTCTCTCCCAAAACTTGATATAGATTAGGGCAATGGCAAAGGCTTGAAGAATCGAAAAAACCAAACCATGAATGCCGTCTTTGTAGCCTTCCGAGGCAAAAAAGCGACTGTTAAATTCCTGAACGGGTTTAAGCACAAAATCACTGGTTTTGAGTTTATATTCGGAAGCGAAGAGTTCGTCGGCCTGAATGGCACTATAGCGGAGAGCCCGAGAGACAAACTGGTTAATTGATCGGTAATTGTGGTGACGAATGGCCAGTTTTTCGGAGTCAAGAAGGGTCAGGCCATTGCCTTTGGTGGTGGGCTGACTATGGATTTCTTTGTTCCAGTTAACCTGTCCTCGTCTGAAAAAGCGAATAAGGTAATCCGGCCACCAGTTGGAGTGGCGAAACCATTTTCCTAAAATTAAATTCTTCCGGGGGATGCGGACAAAATCGATGTCCGTGCGGGCAGTAATCCGTTTTAGTTCCCGTTTTAGAGTTTTGGAAAGATATTCATCGGGGTCGAGAAGAATTATCCATCGGCCGGTGGCCTTGGAAAGGGCAAAGTTTCGAGCCGGCTCGACATGTTTCATGGGACGAAAGGAAAATACCTTGGCCCCAAGAGTTTGAGCAATTGAGACACTGGCGTCGGTAGAGTGCATGTCGACCACAATTATTTCGTCCGCAAAGTCCCGAAGGGAACGGAGACATTTACTTAAGTCATCGGCCTCGTTACGGACATTAATAACAGCGGAAATTAACGGCCTCATGGTAATAGTTTATCACCTTTGGACCCGATAAATTAAACTTTGCCGGTTTTCAAAAATCTTTTTGAGAGAAAGATCCAGCTTGTTTAGATTAAGATTTTCTTTTTGGTCGTCAACTAGATAAATATAATCAATTTGGTTGTTGACTAAGAAGCCCCGGTCTTTAAAGATATCGAGCTGCTTAAAAAAATCCAGAGAGTTTTGTCGACGACTTTGCCAGTCAAATCCGGAGTTGGCTAAGTTCATTTCATCCTCAAGATAGGTGATTTGCTTTGAATAGGCGGAAACATAGGATGTAGTTTCGTAGGCATAGAGGGGGATGGGGGTTTTAGTAAATTTAAATTTTTCATATTTATCATAAGGATAGGTCAGGACAACTCCCGGCGGTTGAGTTGATAAAAACGAGAGAGCTTCGAGCTCCGGGGTAGAAAGATTGGCCGGAGCCGGAGAGCCTAAAAATGAGGGCAAGGAGCCTAAAAGAGGAAAAAACAAAGAAACGACAATGATTGGAGTGAGAATTTTTTGTTTGGTGACAATTAGAAAATGGCAAAGAGGGAGGTTGAGAAGAAAGAGGGCGTAATAAATAAACTGAATAGTGTTCCAGCTGGTCCCCGATTGAATAAATAGTGTAGGAACTAAAATTAAAATAAGAGAGCTAGCAAAAAGACTAAAATTTAGCCAGTTTTTGTTTTTGACCCAGTCAATAAAAGACAGAATTCTCCAGGCTAGATTACCAGCCAGAAAGACAATTAGACTAAACAGATAGATTAGAAACAGTCTCGGCCCAACGAGTCCGGTGGCTTCAAGTGAATAACGCATATTGGCAATTTGCGGTAAAAAAAAGCGGTCGGGGGATTCAATTAAGGAGTTGGTAAACCAAAAAGGCTTAAAAACTAAAAGTGAAGAAGAGAGGGGGTTGTGTTGAGCAAATAAAAGAAAGGCGATAAAGAGTGAAATAAACAGATTTAAAAAATAGCGTCGATTTTTAAGACAATAAATTAAAAATATAAAAAAGGCGGGAAGGGCCGAATAGACTTTGATAACCGGCAATAAAACGAGAATCAGAAAAATTGTCGATTGGCTGGCTTTGTTTAATTTGTTAGTATTTTTTGCCAGAATATAAATAAGCAGAGTTAAGAGCAGGATAGACAGGGCAAAAGGTGGGTTGAGCTGGTTGCTTGGGGACTGCATGGCCCAAAATAAAGACTCGCCATTGAGGCTGCCGGAGCGGAATAAAGTAATTAGCCAGCCGAAAGAATTATTGGCGCAATTTAATATCATTAATAAAATTCCGCCGGAAAAACTTTTAGTAAGAATTTGCCCGAGACGAAAACTTAGAAAAATAAAAAGTGAGGCTGATAGAAGCGGAAAGAGCTGAAATAACCAAAATGAGGGGCTGATGTAGGTCAATCTGGATAAAAAGGCAATTAAAATATCAAAAAAGGGATGATAATTTTTAAGCACTTCTCCGGAAAATATCGGCATTTTTATAGACAAAGGATTGTTGATGTGATTGATCAGGGCCAGATGCCAGACTCCGTCGTGACCGTTTGACCCCCAAAAAGAAATACCGGAAGAAGTGGTAACCCCGCTTCTGATTACCGGAATCACCTGAACAAGGAGACAGATAGAAAATACCAGAATAAAAATTAGGCGTTTCTTTTTAGCCATTTTGCTTGAGACAGAAACCAAGTAATTTCAGAACGGCTATATTTCCAATGAAAGAGGGAGTAGACCAAAAGACCGATGAAGGTTTTGGAGACCAGACGATAGAGCGGTGAGGGAAATAAATTATTTAGTGGTAAACAGACGACAAGCATCAGCAGGGAGGCTAGAAAGGGTTTGAAAACAGTGGAAAAAATATTGACCTGAAAATGTTTTTGGCAGAGAAGCCAGGCAAAAACGGAACTTAGGCCGACTAAAAGGGCGGCAATCGAGGTGCCGATATATCCAAACTTCAGACTTAAAATAGGGAAAAAGATCCAGGTTAATATGGTCCACATTATCATTAGCTTGGTAGTTATTTTTATTTTGCCGACGGCGTTAAAGGCGTTAGTGATGGGGGTGGTAACGGCGGCGATAGCAAAGGAAAGGGCGTAAAAGTAAAGAGGCAAAAGAGCCGGTTGCCACTTGCCATATTTAGGGATGACGGCAACTAAATCAGCGGCAACTAAGGTTATTCCCAAAAGGGAGGGGAATACCACCAGAGCAATAAAATAGATACTTCGGGAAATAGACTTCCGAAGAAGTTCAAAATCATTTTGGATTCGGGAGAAGGTGGGGAAGGTAATCTTCATGATGGCGTCCATGAAAGAAAGTGGAATTCGAGAGCCCTTTTGAGCCCAGGAGAGAAGCCCAAAAGCCTCGCGGCCAAGAATACCGGCCACTAATAGATTGGAGAGACGGTCTTTGGCCAAAGCGATAAAAGAATTCAGTTGAAAGGGGATACCGAATTGAAGAAGTTTTTTGAGGCTATCCCAGGAAAAGCTAATACCTATCGGCCAGGATTGAAACCGATACATCAGGATAAGGCCGACAATACTTTTGACAAAGGTGGCGATGGCGTAGGAGAAGGCGCCAAAACCGGCAAAGGCAAAAATAACGGCAATGGTGTAGAAAAGCATGTTTTCGACCATATCTATCAGGGAAAGAGTTTTAAAATCCAGTTTTCGTTCCAACAAAACTGAAGGGATGGTTTTTAGGGAAGCGCAAAGGAAGGAAAAGCAAAGAGAAAGTAAAATCCAGAATTCTTTGGAACCGTAGTGTCTGGGGACGGCAATTCGAGGATAGATCAGAGCGATAATAAGCAGACCCAAAAAAACCAGTATCTGCTGAATGGTAAAGGTGGTTTGAAGGTCTTTATCCTCGATTTTTTCCTTTCGCTGAATCAGAGCCGAGGCCAGACCGATGTCGGAAAAGTAGCCCAAAATAGCGATTGATTCAGCCACGATGGCAAAAAGTCCAACTTCACGGGCACCCAAAAGGAGGGTTAATAAAAAGAAACCAAGGACAGCAACTATCTGAATACCAAAGTTTCTGATAGAAAGATAAAAGACACTTTTGGTAGTTAGTTTTTTTATTTCTTCAACTTTAAAAGTTTCCATATCAGGAAGGTCCAGGATAATAATGACAAATAATTAGCGATGGTTCTAATCGGAGTATTGTAAAGCTTAAGATAAATCTGGTGGTTTCCGGCCTGAAGGTCAAATCGGAAGCGGCCTAAAGATGGTTCGATAAAATATTTAATTTCTTGTTGAAAATCAAACAATTTGAAACCAGGAAAGGCTAAACGAGCGAGAGTGATAGTGGCGTTTTCCTTGAGGTCTAGATTAAAAAATAGCCAATCTGTACCTGATTTGTCACCGCTTATTCGATAGTTTACCGGCGGCGAGATCTCATCAACCACTTTTTGAGCCGGCGCTTTGGCGGCGGTAGAAGCTGTTTTGGGTAAATAGTCGTAAATTCCCGAAGTAATCTGATTGTTCCAGGCCTTACCTCCCATTTTTTGATTGTCGGTGATCGGGCCATGAGTGATGGGAGTGATGTGCGGCCAGTTTAAAGCCAATAAAAGGATGACAGCGGATAAAGTAATTAGGTATATAAATTTTGGCTTGGGATTGGTTTTTTCAAGATAAAAAGCCAGGGCTCCAACGGATAGAGAAAAAAGAAAGGCGGCCGGATTGAGAAAGCGCCAGGGAAATTGAATTTTTTGGACTGAAGGAAAAAGCTGCCAGATAAAAACACTTTTTTGGTGAGCCATAAAGGTGACGGCAAAACCCATGAGGGATAATAAGATGACAAGTTGGGAAGTAGCGAGGTATTTCTTCCGGTAATAAAGAAACAGCGAATAAACAAGCAAAATGGTTGGAACAATCCAATGAAGATAGCCAACCATAAAGGACATTTGATCAGCCGTCCCCCAGACAGAGGGCCCATCACTCCAGAAATTACTGATAAAAAGCTGGTAAACCGAGACATAATGAACTGAATAATGATAGTAGTTTTGGAACATGGATTCGATTTGAACCAGTTTGCTTTCAAATAAAACCGGCAGAGTATAAAAGGCGGAAAGACCCAGAGACAGAACGGCAGCTAAACCCAACGTCCTGATCTTGGCCCAATCAAAACGACGGCGGAAGAGCCAATAGGCAATCCAGAGAAGCGTCAGCGGGATGAAGATAAGAACCATGGGATTGTGAGACAGCAACAGGCCACAAGTTGATAGGGACAGAAGAAGGGAATGTTTTGGGGAAAATTTTTTGGTAATAATAATCTGGTAGGAAAAATAAAAGATTAGGGGGAAAAAAACCGAAGCCCAGGCTTCGTTCATAGCTCCCCGGACATAAATGTTTAGATTGCGATAGGGAGCATAAGTGTAAAAAAGAGCTGATAGAGCACCGCCCAGGGATCCAAAAATAGCTCCGGCGCAGATATACATTGCCAGAGCCGATAAAAGAATTTGGGCGATGGCAGTTAGTTTAACGGCAGCGATAAAACTGAATCCAAAAACACGAAAAATTTCACCAACCAGGTATGGCAGTGGGGGGTAATAGTTGAACAGGGGGTAGCCGTAGCCGTAGCCTAAATCCGGAGACCAGCGGCAGGGTATCTGACCGTCTTTGAAGCACTTTTCCATTTCCAATTGTCTGATGACCTGCATATCGTCATGCATGTTCCAATATTCACCGGGACGAAGAAGAAAAAAGAAAGCGGGGATTAAAAGTAAAAACAAAAGAATTTTAATTTTCATTAGTGCGGGAAAGCTGATAGAGGACAAGCTCTTTATTAATCGAATAGGTTAATTCTATCTTAAAAGGCCGAAGAGATAAAACTTCCCAAACAGTATCGGTTGGGGGTGGGCGGGAGACGGGAGCCACTAAATAAAGAGTTTTGTCATAGGGATAAGAGTCGACAGGGTTAGGAAAACAATTTTTTTGTTTTAATAAAAAGCGTAAATCATAGGCTCGGGTATCGCCACTGTTAGTGGTGGCGACATTAAAGTTTTTAGGGCAGCCGTTCTCCAGAATTTTGTCAATTACTTTAAGTTGAGTCGGGTAATTCCAACCGGAAGTCATACCGACAGGCAGAGACTCACGCCAGAAAAAAAAGTAAGCGGCGTTTATTAAAGTTAGAACTATAATGCTAAGATAGGTCGTTTGGGAATATTTGACGGAAAGTCGGCTTAATAATAAATAAATGAAAGCTGATAGGGAAAAAACATAATAATGGAAATAAAATAATCCCGATTTGGCGGAATGGGTCAAAACGAGATAGAAGGTAGAAAGGTTGTAGAAGTGGTGGCGAAGTTCAAAAATAAAATAAGGAAGGTCACCGAGGATAAAGGCAAACAGCAACAAGGGATAAACTTTAAAACTGATTTTATTTTTTACCAAATAATAAAGAAACGGGAGAATCCAAAGAAGCGCGCTAAAGTGAAAACTAAATCCGAAACCCATGGTAATTGCCGCCCAAAAGAAACGCTTTTTTTCTAAAAAATAGATCAGAAGAAAACTAATTGGCAACAGGAAATGGGGGTTCCAAAAAAACCGACTTTGCTCAATTAAAAAAGGGGAAAAGACAAAAAGTAAAAAGAGGAGCAGAGTAATCGGAGGGGAAGACTTTGATGACAGCCAAAAAGTGAATAATAAAAGACAAAACAAGTCAAAATATATTAATATCTGGGTGATAATTAATGGCTGCCAATTGGTGATTAGTCCTATAAGCGTCAAAATGTAGGTGTAATACGGGCCGATAAAAAATCCTCTCCCTTGAATCATTTGAGAGGCAACCATCGGCCCGACAAGCTTGATTTGACGATTGTCAACCAGGTCGCGAGCTTCCTGAAGATGGACTGATTGATCAAAACCAAAGGTCATCAGGGATTTTAATTGATTAAGACGAAGAAAAAGAAAAACGAAAGAAAATAGAATAATGGAAAAGTGGAAATAACTTGGCTTCATAGCTTATAAAGAAGGAGCCGGCTGTCGTCGGGTTTGGGGTAGCTTTGAACGAGCGTCAATTGATCAAGGGAAGACGAATTTAATTTTTGTTTAGGTGAATTGAGAAGAAGATAAACATCGTCACCGAAATTTTTAGCATCAATTAATTTAAAGGGGATTTGGGTTAAACCCGGATCGAGGCCAAAAACAGTTAGGCGGGGCAGGCTGTCGGTATAGATCTGAAGACCGTCAGGAAGAGTGCCGAAATAGCCTTCGGTGCCGATAATAACATTGAAATTTCGGGATCGGGAAATAAGATAGTCGGCGACAGATTTGACACCCCAGCCGGCGGTCCAGCCTTCAAGATAACCCGATTCGGAAAGAGGTAATTTGGCCCGAAAAGGATTAAAGGAAACAAAAACTTGCCAATATATATTTGGCAGGAAACAGAGAAAAACAATTAATATTTGCCGGAGACGATTTTGAATAATTTGGGTGGATGATTGAAAAAATTTTATTAGAGATAAAGAAAATAAAATAATTAGAGATGGGGCAGTAAAAAGGAGGTAGCGGCCGGTAAAAATTTTGGCCATGGCCAGACTGGCAATAGTGGGTAGGAAAAAAAAACTAAGAATAAAAATAGAGGGCCGTGAAAGAGATTTGGCTTGGAATAAATGGAGGGCAATACCAATAAAAAAGAAAATAAGCAGAGGGGGGGAGAGATATTGATAGTAGAGAACAAAGAGATCTTTTAAGTGGGGAATAAAGGGATCCAAAGGATGACGAAGGACTTCGGACAGCGGCCAAATATAATCCCGATTGCGAAGAGCAATTTGCTGGAATTGGGGGCCGAGCCGGAGAAGATTATAAATAATAAAAGCTAATAAAGCTGAAATAAGCGGATAATAATATTTTTTGGATCGGGAAAGAAGAACAAAACCGAAAAATGACAGAACCACAAAATAAACGGCCGGCGATTTAGTCAACCAAGCCAGCCCAAGAGTAGCCCCGAGAAACATGGATAAGTCGAGACGGGGGTATTTGGCCAGAAGCAGGGTAAAAAAGATAGTGAGGATGCCAAAAAAAGAAAGAAGGCCATCAGGCAGAGCTAAACGGTCAAAAAAGAAGGTGAGGGGAAAAAAGATATAAATCAGACCGGGAATCAGTGAGCGCAGAGGAAATTTTTTCGGAGACTCAAAAATAAAGAGGTGTGGTTGACGATTTTTGGAAGCGTAATTTAAATAAAGGGAAAAGGTGAGACAAAGGACAATAAGAGAACCCAGACCAATCAGAACTGACAAAAAGCGACCGGCATAAAGGGGGTCAGGGACGATTTTAAGAAAAGGGACAGTCAGCCACATATACAGGGGTTGTTTGCCGTCGGTGAGAGGAACAAAGCGGAGGGTTTCAACGTTTTTAATCAACTGAGACCAGCGAAGATATATAGCTTCGTCGCCAAAGACGGGAATAGAGGTGAGATTGGGCAGACGGGTTAATAGATAGACAAGCGCCAACAGAATAATACCGAGGATAAAATTTGGTTTAAATTTGGTCATAAAAGCCTTTTAAATCGTTTAGTTTTACCCGGTAGATTTCCGAAAGCATTTGGAGGGATTCTTTTTTAAAGCGGGCGGCATCATCGCCTTTGGTGGTACTGGTATCTTCGTTTCGCCAGTCAATTTCGACTTCTTTGATTTTGGCACCCAACTTTTGAGCCATAAAGAGAAGCTCGATATCAAAAGCCGATACCCGCCAACCGCTTTTGATTGATTTGTCTTGGAAAAATTGGAGATGAGGAAATATTTTTTTGGCCAGAGCGGTATTGATGGCCTTGAAACCGCACTGGGTGTCAATAATCCGGGGTAACAGAATCAGACGGCGAAAAAAGAGGAAGGCCTTGGCCATAGTAATCCGCAATAAACTATTTCCGCGGCGGCGGGAACCACGGGAACCGATGACGACACCATAGTCTTTGTCGAAAAACGGGATTAATTTATTTATTTCTTTTAGAGGAGTGGATTGATCCATGTCGGTGAATAGAACAACCGGATATTTGGCTTTTTTTATTCCATGCCAAACTGCTCCCGGTTTGCCGCCGTGAGCTAAATTTAAAACCCTAAATTTGGGGTGTTTTTGGGCAAAAGCCTTAATAATAGACAGACTGTTGTCAGTAGACTCATCATTGCAGATTAATACTTCCCAATTAAATTTTTGTTTTGCCAGAAATTGATTTACATCTTCTAAGACTCCCCGGCGAAGGTTATTTTCCTCGTTGTAGCAGGGGATGACGATACTGACGGCAAACATGTGTATAGATTATAAGCGGTATGATCTTTTTATGGTAGTGATTGGCCGGAGGGGTTGTGAACTAGACGGAAGATTTTAATACCGTTTATTTCCCAATGCTTGTCAATTTTGGCCCAACCAAAGGCGGCAATCCCCCACTCGGGGTTGTTGATGGGGTTGCAGTCAATTTGAAACGGCTCACAAACAACAAAAAGCTGATCGGTAATTTTATCGCGAAGATGAAAATAGTTAGACAATTTATTGGCCGTTAGAAAATAGAGATAGCCGGGATCGTAATTCATTTTGGCTAAAAGGGCAAAATTAAAATCAGCAAAATTGGATTCTTTTTTAATTAATTGAGTAATATCTTGGGTCACTTGTAACTGACGCGGAGGGGGGTAACGAAATGGATTATTAAGAAGAGAGAGCATTACTAATAAAAGAAAGACCGGATAAAAGAGAAGCTTGGGTAAGATAGAAAAGCAGACAGCTAAAAGCATAAAAAAGGCCGGATAGATAAAAGCAAAATAATGATCGTAGATATGCTGTTTGTAAAGAGCCAGACCAATCAAACCGGAAAAAAACCAGACAAGACAAACTAGAAAGTTTTTGTTTCTAAAGTTTTTGGAGGTATAAAAGGCAAGAAGGACAAAAAAGACAACTGAAACAAAGGAGCCGATTGACTCAACTTTACCGGCGGCCAGACGGGTGCTGACTTGATTAAAAAGCTCGGGTAGTTTGGGCAGGGCTTTGTAAGCCTTAAGATTGACGGTAGTTTCCCGTTGGCTAAAAAAGGTAATCAGAGCGCCAATATTTTGACCCTGATGTTTGATGTCAAAGAGAACTTGGGGGGTAAATGACAAAAAAAAGAGGCCGAAGGCCAATAGAATAGGCTTGAGGTCGGTTTGGCGATAGTTTTTGAACACAATAAGAGCAGCCGGAAAAATGAGAAGCAGGGCCAAATAGTGGGAGTTGAGGCAAAAGATAAAAGCTAAAGAAGCTAGAATATATCGTTTTTCGGTCAGAAAATAGATAAAGAGGAGGGAAAAAAGAGGCATGATATTGGGATTCCAGGAAAAGCTGCTGTATTTAATAACTACTGGAGATAGGGCAAAAAGCAGGGCGGAAATAAGACCGACGCGGGGGTTAAACCATTTAGCGGCGATTTTATAAAGAAGATAAACAGTCAGGACGCCCAAGAGAGCGACAAAGGCGGCCGGGCCAATTGGGTTAAAAAAAGCTAACAGCAGGGCGGGAGCGATGAAATAGTAGTAATAGGGGCCAAGATACATGTTGCCGATACTGGTTTGAGGGCCGATAAAAAAGAAATTGCCATTTTTAAGAAAATCCCGGACAATAACTACATCACGACCTTGGTCGCCTAAAAATTCCATGTATTCGGAAAGGCGGTAGAAACGGCAAAAGATAGCAATAAGGAGGATTAAAATTATGGGCCAGTGTTTTTTCACGAAGAGAAGTTTAATTTAAACCAGAGTCGGAATAGATCCTTAAAACCGGCCAAAACTACACTTAGCTTGGCACCGGTGGCCTCTCCGGCAGTACGCGGGTAATGGGAAACGCCTGATTCCATAATTTTAAAGCCGGCTTTTTTGGCTTTGATTAAGAATTCGGAAGAAATAAAGGGTCCTCTTTCGGCAACAAGCTCCGGAATGGTGTCAATAACTTTTTTTCGGACTAACTTGAAGCCACAATCAATATCCCGGACTTTTAGGCCAAAAAGAAGAAAAACAACCAGTTGCCAGAGCTTTGAACCCCAGATTCGATAAAAAGGGACTTTTCGGCCTAAATAATAACCAATGACCACATCAGCTTTGGACTCTTTTTGAACTGCTTGAAGCTTATAAATGTCATTAAAATCGAACTGACCATCAGCATCAATCAAGGCAATCCAGTCGCACTTAGCAGCATAAAAACCACTTTTGAAGGCGGCGCCATAGCCGCGGTTGAGTGAATGAGTGACAATTTTGATGTTTTGGGGGTAAGTTTTTTGAATCTTGAAGGCGACAGCGCCGGTTTTATCCCCGGAACCGTCGTTGACAATGATTAATTCCCAATTTTTAGCTATTTTTATTAATATAGGCAGGGTTTTACTGACAGTTGATTCTAAATTGGCTTCTTCGTTGTAGCAGGGCAGAAAAAGGGAAAGTGAATTAAACAGGTAGGCCATAAGATGAGTATAGCAAAAGGTTGACAACGGGAAAAAACAGGATATACTATCCTCTAATATATGTTATTTACAAAGTAGGTGGAACAAATAATTAGAACATTTAAGTTGGCGGTGATGGCAACGGGAGTCTTGATTAGTTTCCTATTTTCTCCCCAAAATGCTTTTTCTCAATACTACTCATCGGGAGAAGGCAGTAAATCAATTTCGATTGACAAAAAAGTCCGGCCTATAAACAGTAATAAATATCTAGACAATATTAGCCAGGATGACAAAACTTTTTTTGAAGACAACAGTTTAGATTTTTCGATTTTGGTGGAAAATACCGGTAATCGGGATTTAACAAATCTTACTATTAAAGACTTTTTGCCTCTTTTCCAAAAGATTATTTTTAATCCGGGTGTTTACGACAAAAATAAAGCGGAAATTAATTGGTCAATTGGCAATTTAAACGTGGGTGAAAGCAAGGTATTTACCATTAGAACCAGAATCGGAGAGGTTAAGAGTAAATACTCTCAAATGCTTACCAACAAGGTTTGTGTCAACGGAGACAATGTCTCTGACTGTGACCGGGCTTCGTTTTTTGTGGCCGGCAAGCAGGTACCGAGTACCGGAGCTCCCTGGATTTTAATTCAAAGTCTATTGGGTTTGTCCGGAGCGGTTATAGCCCTAGGTTTGCGTAAATTTGGCCGTGGCTACTGAAGGTGGAGATAGAGGGTCATTTTACCGTCGGGATGAAAAACTTTAACGTGATTGCCCAGAGATGAGCTGGGGTGGCGATAAAAATAGGCGACTCCATTTTCAACTGTCCGGACTGTCTTATTGGTGGAAACCATGTCGATGCCGTGATGAAAACGATCGGCATAAAGGTAGCTGTATTTAGTCCGTCCCCGTTCCTGGGTGATTTCTATAGGAGAGTTCATGGGCCAAACGTGATTCTTTAAATAATCGAACGCGTCTATGTCATTAAAATAGCTCCAGGTTGATATATCATCTTCTTTAAGATTATATAGGCCAAAATGAAGGTGGTCGCCGAATGAATAGCCGGAATTACCCATCAGACCCAAAGCTTCACCCTTAGTGACTTTTCGGGAGCCGACAAATTTGGCGGCTAGAAGAGAGGAGAGTTCGGTTTCGGCTTGGGTTTTGAGTTTCCGATAACGGGCTTCGTCATTGCGGGTGATAGTTAATAACACCAATTTAGAGTTCTTTTGGTTGCCCAGATCCTTCTTCTGGGCCTCGAGTTTGGTTTCGAGGGCAGAGAGATCCTTTTGTTTTTGGGATTTGATCTGTTTTTGGGTATCAAGATTACTGCGGGCGGTTTCCATTGCCAGCAGAGTGTCCTGACTGCTTTTTTGGGCCCGGGTAAGATATTTATATTGTTCAAAAAAATGATTGAAATTTCCGGTAAAAAGAATGGAAATGTAGGGCAGACGTTTATTAAGGCGATAGTTTTGGTTAATCTGTTCAATAAAAACAGCGGTCAGTTGGTTTAAGGAAACATCGAGTTCCTTTATTTTAATGGTTAGATCGGCAATTTCGGTTTGCAGCTGGACAATACTGGCTTCGGTTTGTCTGATTTTTAGTTCGGTGAGAGAATACTGGGTATCAAGATATTTAATTTGATTATTAAGAGTGTCTTTGGACCGGGAAAGCTCAAGTAGTTTTAAATCAAGCTGATTTATTTGGTTAGTCAGTTCAGTTACAACATTGTCTTCGGCAATAAGAGGCTGGGGAAAAAAGAAAAAAAGGAGAAGAAAAACGATTACCATTTGATATATCTTCGGGAGACGGTCCAACTGGCAAAGAGACCCACCAGAAGTCCAAGAAGAATTTCTAGGGATAGCCAAAAAAGATAGTAGCCGGGATCTGATCGGACAAAAACTACCGGATCAAAGAAACGGTTTAGAACCGGTTTTAGATTTAGAACCAGTATTAGGGAGAAAGAGAAGCCAACCAGCGCCCCCACCAACCCATAAAACATCCCCTCTAAAAGAAAAGGTCTCTTGACATAAAAAACCGAAGCGCCCAAAAGCCTGGCGATATTAATTTCTTCCTTGCGGTTGGTAATTTTTAAACCGATAATAACAAAAACCATGAAAAAGGCGATTGTTCCTAAAAGGGAAATGGAAATTATGCCGGCTTTACGGACTAAATTGGTCCAAGTTAAAAGGGACTGGATGATATCTTTTTGGTAGATAATTTCATCGACGACAGTGTTTTTGGCGGCAAAGTTTTGGGCAATGACCTCGAGAACCTTGGGATTGTAGGCCGAAATTTCAAAAGAGGCAGGTAAAATGGAACTGGTAACCATTTCGGTAAGAAGCGGATTGGTTTTGTTTAGTTCCTTATAGATGGTCAGGGCCTTTTCTTTGGAAATAAAGCGGATTTCTTTGATGTCGGGGTAGGCTGACAACTCTTTTTGAACATTTTCCAGAGTGTCTTGGTTAAGGCCGTCTTTTAAAAAGATGGTGATTTCCGGTTTGGTTTCGAAGTTGCTTAAAAGAGAGGAAAGACCGCTATTGAGAAAGATAAAAGCAGTGATGACAAAAAAGCTGGCGCTAAGGGTAAAGGCGGCCATCAGGCTTTGGAAGGGTGAACGGCGGATGTGGCGCCAAGCGTGGATAAGGTGTCTCATTTATACTCCCTTGGATAACTTAATAACATTTTTCCCCAGAGATTTCACAAAATCAAGATGATGGGTGGTCATCAAAATTGTAGTTCCCTGCTTTTCGTTAATTTCTTTAAGAAGCTTGACTAAATTCCAGGCGTTGGCGCTGTCAAGGTTGCCGGTAGGTTCGTCGGCTAAAATTAATTCCGGGCCGATGCTGAGAGCCCGGGCTAAACACCCCCGTTGAAGCTCTCCGCCGGAGAGTTGTGAAGGGAATAAAAAACGCCGGTTTTGGAGTTTGACTTTTTTTAAAACAGCGTCGATGGTTAAAGGAATCAGGCGGCGGTCGTGATTAACGATATCCAGATTTAAGGCAATATTTTCTTCGACGGTCAGATCGGCAATCATTTGAAAATCTTGAAATATTACTCCGATTTTGCGGCGAAGCTGGTCGATATCCCGATATTTTTTAAAAAAGGAATAGTCGCTGCCCCCAACCACAATCCGGCCGCTAGTGGGCTTAATCTGATTGAGAATTAACTTAATCAGAGTCGATTTGCCGCTGCCTGAGGGACCAACCACAAAAACAAAATCGCCGCCGTGTACCTTAAAAGACAGACAATTTAGAGCTGTAATCGGACCATAGTTTTTGGAAACATTATCAAAAACTATTTCCATTTTATTGCGTGACCTTGATGGTGCCAACGTCAAGAAGCCACGAAGTCTTGTTGGAGGCATTGGTCTCGCCTTTGATTTCGACCTTTCGGCCAACAAACAAATCCAGATCGATCACGGAGGAGGTCAGCGAAGCCCGTTGGGACAAGCCACCGGGACGATTGAGAATGTGGGTTCCCTCCCCATTGATGGAGCCTTTTTCAATTTCGCCGGCAGCCGAATCTTTGAAGTTTTTGGATAAATTGCCATACAATTTGCCGACCTCGACTTGGTCTTTGTTTTGAATAGATTCGGGATTGATAATCAAGGCCCGAGAAGTTGAAGGAGTCTTGGTTAAGGGGAAAAAACGGGAGCCCCAAAAGCCCGAAGTCAGAGCCAGAATTACTACCAGAATAATTATGCCGGTAGATAGGGGTTTTCCATTTTTTATTAACTGCGGCCGAGGCAGTAGTTCCGACTGCGGTTGGGGTTCCGGGAGAAGATTTGGGATTTCCATATGATTTCAGTATAACAAAAAAATAATATACGGTAGTTGAAGTTATTTGGATTAGATTGTGGCTACAACAACAGGTGTTTTTTGTTTAGAAGTGTCTTTATAACCAAAGAGCCTAAGGGTGCTATAGCCTCTTTCAAGACATAAAGGTAAATAGGTAGACCCAAAAAGCTGTTTTTTTCCACCTAATCTGATTAGGCTTTGAATCCAATATTTCCAACCGTCTTCTGACACAAGATCTGACCCATAATAGTGGTAAGAATTATCTGTTTTGAGCACTATGCCGCGGGGTAAACCAATGTCCTTAATTTTGTTTATATCAACATTAGTGTCATCATCGTCAAAATCAAGCATTCTCATGTGTTTGACTGCTCCCCCTTCTACCTTGACCTTCGACCCAAGACCCAGTATCTTGTAAAGATAAATATCTTCGCCTTCAAATTTAAAAACGACCAATGATCTGTTGTATATACGTCTTGATAATTTTTCAATATTTCTTGTCCCTCGCCATTTTTTCCACGAATATGGCTGGTCGGCATCAACCGGATAGGGAGCGTTTGGGTCAAACTCTATACATGAAAATCTTTTTACCTGGTGGGTGTCAAACAGCATTTTGACTACCATTTCGGCTTCCATGCCCCTTTCTATCAATTCAAAATTTGGAATAAAAATACCTGGTCCGAATAATTCATACTGTTTGACCGAATGAATGTCCTCTTTATTCATATAGAATAATAATATCAACGCTAAAATACAACAATATCAATTGAAAGTCAAAACTATAGGCTTATTTTCGGCGGGGTTTTAGTACTATAAAACGTTTTTAAGATACTCCTGAAGCTTAAGATATTCGGGATCCTGGGGGAGGAAGGCCCATTGACCATTAACTAGCTTTTCAGGATCATAAATAAGATCGGTCCGGGGATTGTTGCCAACAGGAAGTTCAATCTTTTCAAGTTTTAGGGACTTTAGATGCGGTAAAAGCTTGGCGCCCGTGAGCACCAAATCGGTTTTATTGACATCGGTATTAATATCTTGCTGATAATATCGGAATAATTTGAGAAGAGTCTGTGGTTGAGTTCTGAGGGTTAACATCTTTTGAAAGATGTTTTGGAGTAATAGTTGTTGACGCTGAATGCGGCCTAAATCGGTGCCGCCATCAGCAGCAGTCTGGGCGCTTTTTCGAGACCTGACAAATTGGGCAACATTGGTGGCGGTGATTTTATTCCAGCCAGCAGGGAATTCGATAGTAATATAGACCGGAGTTTTTGAGGTAGGATTTTTAATATATTCCGGGTTGGGATATTCTTTGTCAATAAATCCAGTATCCAAGTAAACATCAACACCACCCAAAAGATTAATAATGTGCTCTAAATCTTGGGTGGTTAGAACCAAAACTCGATCGATATTTTGGCCCAATAGATGGTTAAAGTTTGTTTTGACAAAATTAAATGAGGAATCGGTGCTTAAAGAGAGGGGAAAGATTTGATTTATTTTTACAGACAAGGGGTAATACCAGAGGTCGCGGGGAAAAGAGATAAGACTGATTTTATTTTGGCTGAGGTTGAGATGGGCAAAAATAATGGTGTCGGTAGTTTCGGTTTTTTCCAACAAATCATTCCGGGGATCAAGACCGAGAATTAAAAAATTTTGAGGAGGTGAAGGTAATCCGGAGATACTTCGATAAATAATAAAGCCAATAGAAAAAAATATTATGAAAAAAGAAAATAGTATTAAATAGAGTTTTTTCATTTGAGTTGCCGAAGCTCGGCTTCAATAAAGGGATCAAGATCGCCGTCTAAAACGCCGACAGTATCGGAACTTTCGTAGCGGGTGCGAAGATCTTTGACCATTTTATAGGGATGGAGAACGTAGGAGCGGATTTGGCGGCCCCAGCCGGCAATGACATTTTCACCTTTGATATCTTTTTGTTCGGAGCGCCTTTTTTCTTCCTCAAGGGCCCAAAGTTTGGAGGCCAAAATTTCCTGGGCCTGGAGCCGGTTTTGTTCCTGGGAGCGCTGACTTTGACAGCTAACCGCGATACCGGTGGGTTTATGGGTGATCCGAACAGCAGTGCTGACTTTGTTGACATTTTGACCACCATGACCGCCGGCTCTAAAGGCGCTAAATTCAATGTCCTCGGGACGGATATTGGTGACAGTTTGAGCGTCAACCACCGGCGAAACTTCGACTTTGGCAAAGGAAGTTTGACGAAGCTGGTCGGCATTGAAAGGAGAAAGACGAACTAAACGGTGAACTCCGGCTTCCCCCCGAAGATAGCCATAAGCAAAGGGCTCGGAGATTTTTAGAGAGACAGTTTTGACACCAGCTTCGTCGCCCATAATCAAATCCAGAACCTGATAGGGCCAACCCTTTTTATCAAAGTAGCGAAGATACATCCGCTGAAGCATGGAGGCCCAATCCATAGCCTCGGTACCACCCTGACCGGAGTGAATGGAAAAGATGGCAAAGTTGTGGTCATATTTACCCGACAAATAGGTGGTTATTTCAAGTTCGGCAAGCTTACTATCAGTTTTTTTAATCTGGGATTCCAGATCTTTGGCATAAGTATTGTCACTGCCTTGATCTTCGAGAGCGGCGAATTCAATTAAGGTATCGATTTCGTTTTTGAGATCGGCAAAGTTTTTAACCGTTTTTTCAAGAGAGGAGAGCTCCTGCATAATCCCGCCGGCCCGTTGCGGTTCCTGCCAAAGAGCAGGGTCAACTGATTTGGCCTTTAATTCGACGATTTTATTTTGATATTCAGTAAAATTTAGTTTGGTCTGAATTTCGGTTAGTCGTTTTTGGAGATTCAGGGGTGTCATTTGGAGCGAAGAGTGGTTTCTAAACGTTTGAGAAGTTCATCGATGAGTTGGTTTTTAAATTTTTCGTATTCTTTTTGAGGTAATTTTTTAATTTCCTCGATGGTGGGAGAAATTTTTCCACTTAGCTCTTTAAAGGCGGAAGAGCTGGCAATAGAGTCGACAATGGAGTTGACAATCGGGGGCAGATCAGGGGAAATGTCGGAGCTGGGTTTTTTAGTACTAAGAGACGAGTTGATATAAAGAAGTGAAAGATAAACAACAACACCAAAAACCAAAAGGCGAACTAGAGATGCGGCGGTAAAATGGGTTACTTTTTTAGCCATTCGATTATTGATTCGTCACCCAAAAGACAGAGTTTATTTTTGACATCAAAGGCCAGGGGAACGCCGATACCCGGTGAAGTATCCACTTTCGGACAGAGTTTGACGGTGTTTTCAAGTTGTTTTTGATTGGCCTTGTTGTAATAAACTTTTTTTTGGGAAATTTTAAATTTAGAATCGAGATTAAAATCCTCTATGTATTTTTTGACAGTTTCACAGTGAGGACAACCCTGACCCCAATAAAGAATTAAATCGGCTTCAGAGTCGGGTATGGAAGCCATTTCCGGTTTAAAAATCTGAAAACCGATATAAGCCAAAAACAGAATTATAAAGGCAATGATGACTTTTCTCATTTAGTGGTGGTGGTGAGGTTAATAATTTTGTCTCCCTGAACAATTTGATCAAGAACGTCGAGGCCGGAAACAACTTCACCGAAATTGACGTAATCAGAGGTTAAATGCTGACAACCGTCAGTGGTAAAACAGATAAAAAATTGAGAGTCGTTACTAAAAGCTTTGTCGCTGCCGCGGGCCAGACCAATGGTTCCCCGGACAAAGGGCCGGGTATTGATTTCCGAGACCTGAGTACCGCCGCCGGTGCCGGTACCCAATGGATCGCCGCCTTGGGCCATAAAGCCGGCGATGACCCGATGGAAAATAAGACCATTGTAAAAGCCGGCATTAACTTTGGCAAGAAAGTTAGCCACAGTTTTGGGGGCTGAATCGGTATAAAGCTTTAATACAATTTGGCCGTTGGTAGTATTAAGCGCGACCATGGGTTCTGAAGTATTAGTCATAGTTTTAGAAAGAGTTTTGGTAACTGATAATAAGGGAATTGAGGTGGGAGCAGGAGGAAGAATATTTGAATTTTCTTTCTTGCCGCAGGCAGACAAAATAAGGGCGGCCAGGAGGAGGATAAATGTTTTCATAGTAGTCTATTTTAGCAAAACCAAGATTATTTTTTGGCCGTCGTTGATTTCTTCCTTAACTTTTGAGTCGGGGAAATCATGAATGCTGTCCATTAGAGTAGCGTAGGAATAGCGGAAGTAGGCACCAAATTGAGTGCCGACGTCGTGGACGGTAAACTGTTTTTTGTCGTCGTCGTAGCCTAAAATAACGAGGTTATGGTACCAGGGGCCGCCGTTTTTGAAATGTTTGTTTTCACTAAAGAGGGTTTTGCCATTGGCGGGAATAATTACCGGAGTATCAACGGCAATAAAGGTTTTAATGTCTTCGATGGTCGGATTTTCAATAATTTGAGGTTGATAACCATATAAATCTTTAGCAATTTTACCCATATCTTCAAGATTAATATCGCGAGTAGTAGATTCAGCCAACAGTTCCTCATAATCCTTTATCATGGTGGCCAGGTCGGGAGTTTTGTTTTCTAAATAATAGTGGACCGTCAGGATGGCGGCTTCTTCGCAGGCGTCCTGCCAGGGCTGGGACCAGTTTTTTTCCGGAGCCTGGGGGACAAAAGTCGTAGATATCAGGTGTTTGTCGGGCAACCCGTCGGATTTGATGGTGGTGGGCTGACGGGAAATATCATCAGTTTTGTTTTTGACTTTTTCTTTCAAGCCACAAGCGGAAAGGAGGAATAAACAAAGTAGTGGGGTTATAATAGTTTTGCCAGATGTCATCGTCTTATTTAATCATAAAAAGCGCTAACGTGCTAGAATTAAGCTCATGAATTTTGATATCAGAAATATTGCGGTAATTGCCCACGTCGATCATGGCAAAACTACTTTGGTGGATGCGATGCTGAAACAGACCAAAACTTTCCGTGAAAACGAAATGGAAATGCAACAGGAGCGGATTATGGACAGCAATGATCTGGAACGGGAAAAGGGAATTACCATATTATCCAAAAATACCTCGGTGTTCTATAAAGGGGTAAAGATCAACATTATTGACACTCCGGGACACGCTGATTTTGGCGGTGAGGTGGAGAGAGTGCTAAATATGGCCGACGGCGCGCTTCTTATAGTTGACGCGGCCGAGGGACCCTTGTCCCAAACTAAATTTGTCTTAAAAAAGGCGCTGGAATTTGGGCTAAAAATAATCTTGGTGATTAACAAAATTGACCGAAAGGATGCAAGGGTGGCCGATGTTATCCGGGATACGGAAAACTTATTTTTAACAGTTGTTGCCGATGATGATTTGCTCGATTTTCCCATTATTTATGCTTTTGGCCGCGACGGCAAAACTTTTGACAAAATGCCGGAAAATATGGAAGAAAAAGGCGATACCACTCCCCTCTTTGAAACTATCCTAAAATATATTCCTTCGGCTAGAGTCAAATCAGATAAACCGCTGCAAATGCAGATTTCGGCTTTTGATAAAAATGAGTATTTGGGGAACCTCGCTTTGGGCCGGATTTCGCAGGGAAAAGTACGCAAGGGTGATTTTGTGTCTTTAATAAAACCGGATCAAAAATTGGTAGGCAATTACCGGATTGAAAAGATGTATGTTAATGAAGGAATAAAAAAAGTAGAGGCGGCGGAGGCCGAAAGCGGGGAAATAGTTTATTTAGCGGGAATACCGGACATAAAAATCGGTGAGACTATCACTGATCCCCATTATCAGGTAGCGATTAGCTCCATTGAAATAAGTGAGCCGACGATTAAGGCCAGTTTTGGTCCCAATACCTCCGTTTTTGCCCGCGATGAGGCGAAATTTTTAACCAGCCGCGAGCTTAAGGAAAGATTGCTGGAAGAAGTAGAAACCAATTTGGGAATGAAAGTCGAGGATGATAAAACCGACAGTATCAGAATGATTGTGGCCGGCCGGGGTGAATTGCATTTGGCCATTTTAATTGAAAAATTACGGCGCGAGGGTTACGCCATGGAAGTGGGTAAACCGGAAGTGATTTATAAAACCGTGGAGGGAAAAACCATGGAGCCATTTTCTGAAGTAACTATAATCGCCCCGGACAACTTTGTCGGGGTAGTGACTACCGAAATGGGTAAAAGAAAAGCCCAAATGTTGGATATGGTCAGTGATGAAAAAATGGGCACCAAAGCCATCTACCGGATTTCGGAGAGAAATGCGCTGGGGCTACGAAGCAAACTAATGACTGATACCCGGGGTTCGGTCGCCATAACCTTTTTGTCGCTTGGTTACGAGCCGAAAGGTGTTGATTTAAAACGGGAGCGAAACGGAGTACTAATTGCCGATAAAAGCGGCAAAGCCCTGTCTTTTGGTCTGGATATTGCCCAAAAAAGAGGGATTACCTTTGTCGAGCCGACGGAAGGAGTCTATGAGGGACAAGTGGTGGGACTGCGGCCGGTGATCGGCGACCTGGAAATTAACGTCTGCAAGGGGAAACAATTAACCAACATGCGCTCATCCGGCAATGATGATGCCATAATTCTGGCCCCGGCAGTGAAATATAGTATCGAAGAAGCTCTGGATTTTATCGAAAGCGACGAACTCATCGACGTCACTACCAAAACGGTGCGGCTACGAAAAAAATATCTAACCAGAGTCGACAGAACCAGGGCGGGGAGAAAGGGATAAGGTTATATTTTTAACTCGCTTAAATAGGATTTTATTCTGTTTCGATCTTCATTTTCCCTTTGACCCTTAAAATAAATTTCGATAAAACAAATCATATTTTCACTCTTATGGAAGGCATAAACAATTCTTAGGGTTGAGCCACGTAAATATCGACAAAACAATCTTGATTTAATAATTTTCACATTACCGGAGTCGTTTACTATTTCACTATTATTGCTTTGACCACAAGGAAAAATTTCCAGTGCTTCTTTAAAGACTGTTAAATCGGAGTCAAGTGAGCGAAACTTTTTGGAAAGTTTTTTATATTCTTTGTCGAAAGCGGATAGTCTTTCATAGTTGATCATGGCTGTTGTCCCGTACCGAATGGAGGGCGTCCCGATAAAAAACTGATTCGTAATCTAAAATTTCGCCTGATTTTTTAGTCATCCAAGGATTGTCGGTATGAGAGTAGTCAGTTAATTCTTTAGCGCTTTTGCCGGATAGTCGAGCCAGAACATCATCAATGTGGGCTATTTCCTGGCCGGATAATTTAGATAAGTCTGCCGATATTTTCGGTAAATATTTTTTCTGAGGATATTGAAAATATTTACTAGATACAGCTTCCAGCTCACCATTCTTGATCATTTTATCAACCACTTTTTTAAAATGAACCGGAGTCGGGCCATAATTATTCCGGATATATTTGGCGCCAATTAACTGATCTTCGTATTTTTCGTAATAGTCAAAGTCAATAAAATAGAGTATTTTATAAACGGCTGTTTCTCCAATATTTGGGCGCGAACCAACCTTGCCCAAAAGGTAAAGTAGCACTTGTTTAAATTTTTCGATGTTGTTTTGAGGAATGTAAACCCGGGGCAGGTTTAATATTTTCTTGGATTGTTTTAATTCTGTTATACCCACTTTAATATCCTGTTCTCCAAGTAGAGCCTCAAGAGTCAGACCGTAGAGATCAGCTAGTTTTCGAGCCTCACTGACCACCAATTCCCGTTCCCCTTTTTCTATTTGCATATAGGTGGGTCGGGAAACACAAAGGTGGGAAGCGACAAAGGATTGGCTAAAGTTGTTTTTTAGGCGAAGTTGTTTGAAAAATGTTATAGCCATAACCTATGGTAGCTGATGTAAAATTGTTTGTCAATAGAATTGTGAAAATTTATTACAATAATTGACTGGGTGAGGGCGGGGAGAAAGGGATAATTTAATTTCTACTTTCTAGTTTTTTAATTGATGAATTGTTGACTAAAGACTTCATTTGTGAAATAGCGATTTTGTTTAATTGACTTAACCTGTCTGACTGTAGTAAATTTTGCCGAATTAATTGCGCATTTATTCCCTCAAGATTTGCCAAAACAACCAGTTGGGTGACATCGCAATAGTCGCGAATATTACCTTCTTTATTTATGTTTTCTTCACGCCAATCTTTAGCTGTTTTACCAAACAAGGCAACATTTAAAACATCGGCTTCGGAAGCATAGATAACATTGGTTTGTTTTTTGGTTAATGAATTGGGAATTAAATTTTCTTTGATAGCATCGGTATGAATCCGATAATTAATTTTAGTTAACTGACGTTTAACATCCCAACCGAGAGACAACCTTTCATTTTCTTCAAATTTAAGCCGTTGAAATTCCTTAATCAAATAAAGTTTAAATTCGGGGCTTAGCCAACTGGCAAATTCAAAAGCAATGTCCTGATGAGCAAAAGTACCACCGCCGTAACGGCCTGCCTTGGAAATTAATCCAATGGCATTTGTTTTGCTAATCCATTTTTGTGGAGTCATTACAAAAGCATTTGTCCCAACCTCAAGTCTAAAGGTGTCGAATTCGACACGGTTAAAATTATTATTATAAATTTGTTCCCATATTCCCAAGAAATCGACAGTAAATCGTGTCTTCATCCAGTTTTGAATTACATATCGAGGATCATCGGTATTTTTAAATTTTGCCATGTCAGTTAGAGATATATAGTCGCTAAGGTTTTTTCTGAATATAATTATTTCAAACCCGCGGACGTTTACTTTTTTATTTTTCATAATTAAAATATACCCGAATAAAACCCAAAGTCAATAAGGTTATTTCAGCTTTTTAAACTCTTCATAATTTTGGACAACTTTGTTTTTCCATTTGGCAGATAGTTTTGTCTGGAAACTACTGATCGGCCAATTTCTTTTTCTAGCTCTGCTCTGGCATGACCGGCGATTTTGCCTCCCCGTGCTGCATCGTGTTTTAATTTTGGTACACCTTTCGATTCTTCCTGACGGTGGATTTCAGTAGTTGACCTTTCTCCTAACATAGTAAAGATTAATTCAAAATCATCCATGTGATCACGGAGATTTTCCCGCTGAAGACCTTTGAGTTTTTTGTATTCATTTGGGGTGACGCCAAAAGTGGCTTTGGAAATTTCAGCAGTTAATATTTCATAATCTTTTTGTAATTTGGCGCCACGCTGGTCCCATTCATCAGTCAATTCTTCGCGGATAGCAATACCCCGCATCCGTTTTTCAATCCAATCTTCAGGGTAACCCTTAAGTTTGTAAAGTGCCCTTGTTCGTTTGGTCGCTAACTCCGGGTTTTCTATTTCCTGCACTCTTTCATAACCAACTTTTGCCAACCAACGTTTGAATGGTTCGGCTTTAGGAGAAGGAATAGATTGAACGATACGGAAGACACCTTCGGTATCGGCACAATCGGTTATATACTTTTTCCCATCTGAGGCAGTTAATTTCAGTCCGTGACAAAATGTCACGACCTGATTACTCTCTAAAATTAGCCTTTGTTTTAACTTACGCCAGTAGGCACCGCCATTTGTACTTTCAGTTAGAGCCTCACAAATATCAACCACCGAAAACCACCACTCATTTAAATAAATTTCTCTTCTAATTTTTTTACCTTTAAAAATGGCGAGATGGTTATCATTCATATAAAAATGATACGCGGGTAAAATGGAATAAGTCAAGAAGCAAAACCGAAGAAAAGGCGAAACAAAGAATTGACAACTCGAGAACGATAAAATACAATCCTTCAACAATGGGAATAGTGGAAAGAGCCATACTGAAACTTAGCGGCCAGCTGTTTGAAAGTGAAGGAAAGCAGATTGATTTTGAACAATATGAGGTGGTGGCCAGGCAAATAATTGAGATTCGGGAACAAACAAAGGTCCAATTGGCGATGGTGGTAGGCGGAGGAAATATTTTTCGGGGCCGGGAGGCCAGTGTCGGAGTTGACCGGACACAGGCTGATTCAATGGGAATGTTGGCAACAATTATGAATGGAATCGGATTGCGGGAAGCTTTGGTTAGAAATGGCGCCGAAAATACCCGATTGATGACTTCGATAAATATTCCCCAAGTGGCTGAACCTTTTATTTTAATTAAGGGCCGGTATCATTTGGCTAATAACCGACTGGTAATTATTGCGGGGGGATTGGGAATACCGTTTTTCTCAACCGATTCAGCCGTGGCTCAATATGCGGCCGAGCTTGAATGTAAGATGATTTTTAAGGCCAGTACGGTTGATGGGGTTTATGATAAAGATCCCAAAAAATATCCAGACGCTAAAAAATATCCGGAACTAAATTATCGGGCAGTAATTCATGAAAGATTAGGGGTAATGGACCAAACGGCTTTTACTATGTGCGAGGAATCGGGAATACCCATATTTGTATTTGATATCAAAGATTTATGTCATTTACCCGAAGCAATCCGGGGTGATTATTCTTTTGGAACTTTAATTAGCGGGTAACCGACTAGGAATGAGATTTTTTATATAGTTATTAAGGACTTCACCGAGATTTAGTTGAGAAAAAAGATAGACAAGAACAGCAGCGATAACGACAGTACCAAACAGGGAACCAAGGGAGCGGGAAATACCGGCAATAAAATTTTGGCGGGCATATTTGAAAGGATGGGTGAAAATATCCAGTTTTTGATTAAGTTTTTTGAGTTCCGCAAGAATGTCTTGGTCGTTCATTTAGTTAAGGATAACATTTTGTTAGCGATATGGGATATTTCTTCAGGGGTTTGTTCGACAATAGCCAGAGTATCAATGCCGTGGGTATGAGAATCGTGGTCGAAACGGGGAATTATTCTGATATGGGCGTGAGCGACTTCATAACCTAAGGTTAGGAAAGATACTGCATCAGCTTTTACAATAGGCATAGTGATAAGAGCGATCTTTTTGGCAATTTCCCAATATTGACCAAATTCAGGAACATTATATACCCAACGATAATGAATTTTGGGGATAAGCAGGGAATTACCCGGATTGAGAGGTTTGATGTCTAAAAAACCTAAGAATAGATCGTCTTCGTAGACCTTGAAACAGGGAACGTCACCCTTGACTATTTGGCAAAAAATACAGTTATTGTTCATAAATACTAAATAATCTTACTATAAAGTTTTGAGAAAGTTTGATTGGTAGAATTTTAGCTCGGTGATTGATTCATGGATGTCGTCAAGGGCCCGATGATTTTCGGATTTGGCAAATTTGACAGGATTTTTGTTTAGGCGGAAATAAAGCTCTTTGAGAGAGGAAATATCGATAATCCGGTAGTGAAGAAAATCAAACACCTTGGGTAGATATTTCATCAACAGATATTTGTCGTAGAAAAGAGAGTTGCCGCAGAGGGGCGAATTTTGGGGGAGACAGTATTTTTCTAATAACTTTAGAATTGAAGTTTGGGTGGATTTGACGGTAGTTTTGGATTTATCCACTTCGGTGAGAAGTTTATTTTTGGTTAAATGTTTTTTAGGCCAATTTTCGAGAACCGACAGGGATTTTTGGGATTGGTGGATAACAAAGGAGACACTGTCTAAAACCTCGAGTTTCCGATCAGTAATTACCACGGCAATTTCCAGAGGCAAGGCGATATTTAAATCAAGACCGGTGCCTTCAATGTCGATCCAAACGAGATTGGTGTTTTTGTCCATTCCCCTATTTTACCTTAAGAGAGGGTTAGATGGAGTTTTGGTATAGCATGTATTATTTAGGTTTTGTGGTAATATTTTTTAAGGAAAAATATGAAAAATAATAAAATCTTTCTCGATGTCATCGCCATAGTCATTTTAACCGTTTTGGGAATTATTTTGATAAAAACTCAAATTCTACCCAGATTGGGCGGGTTTTACCGATGAGACCAATTGCCTTTTACTCCGGAAAAATCGAAACAAAAAACCGAGAGTGTTTTGTTGGGAATCAAAAAGTCGATTGTCCACAAAGCGGCAAGGCATTTACCACCGTGGGCGACAAACTGAACCTGTTACCACCAATTCCATTTTTAGAAAAACGAAGTGATCCAATTTTTTTTACCATTCTCCTGTCAATAATTGGTCTTTTCTTCATCTTGGCTATATTTAAAATTAAAATTTTTGGCAAAACTTTAAAAGAGTACATTGAGCCAATTTGGTTTCTGATTCTTATTTCCATAGCAATGGTAGCTTGGCAGTATTTGTTTGGGCTGAAGATTGACGATAACTTTATGTCAATAAGAATAAGTCAGTGGATTTGGGAAATATGTATTGCTGTTTCCGGATACATACTAATTAAAAAATCGAATTTTGGTTATGGCAATTTATTTTTCCTGGGAATTTTATACAGTCTTATTATTCACGGATTGAAGATAAGCATCAGATACCTGTTTTACGAAAAGACATTTCTTTATTTGGCTGACAGATTCCTGTACGGAAGTTTGCTGGTTATGGTGATCGCCTTTATCGGCGGATCGATGTTTCTTTTCTTTAGACAAAAAAAGATTTTTAAATAATTAATCTCCGGCCGAACAGTCCTTAGGGCAATTTTCTCTTGTTTCTCCCAAACCGGGTTCACAGATATTGTTACCGCATACGCCGCTTTTTTGTTTACCTTCATTTAGAATCGGTTTATTTTCCTGATTCAAGATGACTCGGCCGGGTTCCGGCTTTGTTTGTTCGCCTGTCTTTAACAAGATAGCATCGGGATTTTTATTAACTAAAACCGCAGTTAGGGTGAGAAATAAAAATAATATGGACATAATTAATAGAAAAATAGTTATTTTTCTGTCGGTTAACTTCGAAGAAGAAAACTTGGAAACGCAAAATTGTATTAAATATTTTTTAAATACTTTAGACACTCCAAGAAGTAGGACAGATCCAATAAAGCCAAAGCCAAACAACATGCCGGGGAGTTTTGGTTGAGTGTTTTTAATAGGAGGTTTTCCGGTTGTTGTTTTAGAATTCGGGTCACAGTCCTGTTGACAATTATCAATTGTCTCCGGTCCTTCGCATTTTCCATCGCCGCATAGACTGTTAGTAGGTTGCCCACCGGTGCTGTTTTCACCCATAGCTCCTTGGGGTTTTGGTTCAATAATGGTGGTGCAGGGAAAAATCTTATTATCATTATTTATACTCTCAAAAAAGTAAACTGATCCGCCGGTGCCGGCGGCAACATATTGGCCGTTTCCGGAAATATCAATTTCCTCAACATACTCATCAAAAGGGATTTCTATTCCGGTGGTTTTTCCTCTTTCAAAAATATGAAGTTTATTATCCGTCCCACCGGCGGCTATAAAAGATCCGTCATCAGCGATATCGACTCCGCCTAAGGCAGCATTATTGACAACCCAGGTGGCAACCGGAGAACTTTTATCCTTTTCAAAAATATAGGCCTGGCCGCCAAAAGTGGCCGCGCCAATATATTTGCCGTCAGGAGTAAAGTTTAGGGCCCGGACTGAACTGCCATTTGGCGTGGGGAATTTCCAAACCGGGTTGGGGGAATTGGTATTGAAAAGAAAAACGGCCCCGGCATCGGATTCGCTGCCAACGGCAGCCAAAGTTCCATCAGCAGAAATTTTGGCCCGATGGACGGGAGAGTCACGGGTTAACATTTCCGATTTAATCAGAGGTGTATTTGAGTCACGCGAGAATACATAAAATCTTCTATCGGGACAGCCGGTGGCAGCGGCAATATACTGGCCGTCAGCCGACAGGGAAACATCATGGAAATTGCCGGAGGAATGATAAGTCCAGAGAGGTTTTTCACTATCGGCACTCCATAAAATCAATAAATTTGTTCTGGGGTTTGATTCTTCGCCAGCCGTAGCGGCAGCCATATATTTTCCATCGCGAGAGATGGCAACATTGTAAGTATTGCCAACTTGATCATTTCGCCAAAGCGGTTCGTGGCCGGATTGGTCGAAAAGTAAAACGCTTTGACCAATTGAAGCAATAATTTTAGAGCCGTCTCCGGAAATATCAATCCCGCCTTTAACGTCTCCGCCAACCATACCGCTACCTTTTATATGCTCGTAAACCCATTTTGGTTTTTGGGGATTGTCCAGATCAAAAAGATAGATTTTAAACGAGGTTTTGGCGGCTAAATATTTACCGTCGTCAGAAAGGGCAATGCCGCCAACCCATTCTTCTTTGGTAGGATAACTTAAGACTTTTTGCCCGGTTTGGCTGTCGATAACGGCAATTTCGTTTTTGTCAAAAGCGCTTTTGAAAAGAACGGGACCGTTGTCAGGTGAATCTATAATCCCAGCCCGGGCTTTCCCTAAACCATTGGAGGTCTCAAAATAATAAAAATTCGAGCCCAATTTGTTGGGGACAAATTTATAGATATAAGTAACACCATTTTTATAGTCATTATTATTTGGTTTTTGTTTTTCCATTTCAATCGGTTTGCCGTTGAAAATAATTCTCATATACTCGGGCTTTCTACCTTCTTTGTCTTTGTATGTAACCGTATATGTATATCTTTGGCAAACCGGACCCCAAGGGGGATAAACGAAGTCGTTAACAAGTTCAGGATCGTTGGGGGTTTGAGGAAGCTTGGGAATTATACCGGCGAAACCGGAATTTTGAAAATTTTTGTCTTCAGCTAAAACAGGGAAAACTACTAATAGGCTAATTATGGTTATTAAAAATAGAGTCAAAATCTTTTTCATCTTTACAAATTACCTCTATAATAATTGTAAACTAAAACTAACAGTAAAAAGCAAACCAATTAAAGGATATCAAGAACGGTTATTCCACAGCTTCATTATGTTTTGACTCGACTCTTTTGGATTGGCCGGGTCATATAAGAAAGTTTGCCAACCAAAAAATTTAGCGTCATCAATATTATTTTGAGAGTTTTCAATAAAAAAAATCTCATTTCCCTTAAAGCCGCATTTTTCTTCGGCTAATTTATAGATTTTGGGGTTAGGTTTTTTGAGTTTGACAAGGCTGGAATCGACAACCACCTGCCAATTTATATCAGGAATAAGTCCCCTCTTTTTAATAGCCGAAAACATCCGAGGATACATATCAGTCAACAGACCAACGGGACAGTGAAGATTAATTTCCTGAATTACGGGCCAGATTGACGGATTGATATCAAAATTATTCACAAAATCGGAAAGAAGTGAATAATCGGGCGGAAGTTTGGTGCCAAATTGTTTATTAATTAAGGGAACAAGGGCGTCTATATCTAAAACCGTACAAATTTCAATTTCGTGGGATGAAAAAAACTGGTTAAATTCCGAGTCTTGAGAATCGTTTATTCCCCAGAGTTTTTTGACTTTGGAAAATTTGTCGGTTTTGGAAAAATCGAGTATAACCACTCCACCGACATCAAAATAAACGAATTTAATCATTCTTTTTGGGAAATTTAAGTGCCGGAAGAAGAGCTGCCACCAATATAAATAATCCACCAAGGTAGATATTTGTTTTTAGTATCTCCTTGAAAATTAGATACCCAAAGATTGACGCAAAGACAATTTCCATAGGAAGAATTAAGCTTCCGACCTGGGCCTCGACATACTTAAAACCACGAATTAGTAGAAATATGGTCACGACAGTTGAAAGAGCGAAAATTAATAGCCAAATCCAAATATGGTATTGAGAGAGCGGGGGTAATTTTTCTCCGGCTACAACAGATCCAATTAAACAAACCATTAGGGTGGCGGACTGATCAAGTGACATCATCTGAAATTCTGAATATTTTCCGGAAACTTTTTTAGTAAGAGTGTTCCAAAACCCAACTAATAGACCTGAAAAAAGGGCAAATAAAACATAAATACTTTTAACGAGAGTAATATCCGATTTATAAATCAAAAAAAGGCCAATGAAAACCAAGATTAGAGATAAAATTTTGCTCGAACTTAATTTCTCCGAAAAAAATATTTTACCTGAAACCATTCCTCCTAAAATCATGGTCGAATAAATTAAAAAATAAGCCGTTCCCAGGGGTAGATGATTAAATGCCATGAAGGTAATCACCGGCTGGAAAGAAGCCGGAAGAATCCAAATTAAAAACCACTTGATGTCATATTTTTGAATCTTTTGCCATTTAAATTTTTTAAAAACCATTATTAGTAAAATCACGAAAAGGACGATTGAGGATCTTACCCAGCTTTGAGAAAATGAACCAAATTCACTGACATATCTTGAAAAAATTCCATATAAACCATAGATAACGGCTGAGGTCAGAAGAAGGGTGGATCCAATAAATCTTTTATTCATTTTTGTTTAACTAAGTTGTGGGTAGTGACATTTTTTCCACTTCTTCCCCGAACCGCAGGGGCATGGATCATTACGACCAATGGTGGGGGCAGAAGAAGGCTCCACATAGGCACCGCGGGATAAAGATTGTTTGGCGGATATGTCGGCAATGTCGGTGGCTACGTCTTCAACGGGAGCGTTGGGGTCGAGAATGTCGCCGCGGGCTTCGGTGGCTTGTTGCGGGGTAAAAGCCGGTTGGTCGATAGGTTCGAGGCGAAAGAGCATCCGGCAAAGATTGGCCTCAAAACGGCGCATCAGAGCCTGAAACATTTCATAACCTTCCTTGCGATACTCAATTAAAGGATCTTTTTGAGCGTAACCGCGGAGACGGACACCGTCGCGGAGATCATCAAGGGCGGTGAGGTGACCGACCCAGAGAGGATCGAGAGCTTCAATAATGGCATAGGTAACAATATCGTGACCGATAGTCTCGCCAAAATATTTCTGGCGCTCCTGCCATTGATCTAAAAGAATATTGGTTAAATGAATGGATTTGTCGGGAACTGTAGCCAAATCCTTTTCCAGACGGCGGCGGTCGAGGGGGTTTAACGGGAGAATTTCAGAAAATTCCAAAGTCAGAGCTTCGGAATCAGGGAGACTAAGGACTAAACGGCTGATTTCGGAGCCTAAAACCTCTTCAATTTTTAGATTATTTTTGGCCGGATCTAGTTTGGCCTGCTGGAGAGTATTATCACGAAGAGAGTAAATAATTTGGCGTTGTTTGTTGATAACATCGTCGTATTCGACCAGGTTTTTGCGGATGTCAAAATTGTAACCTTCGACCTTGACCTGAATTTGTTCCAACACCCGGGAAACCAGAGGATGAGTTAAGGCCTCGTTTTCGGGCATATTAAAGCGGGTCATCAGACCGGAAATTTTGTCGCCGCCAAAGATGCGCATTAAATCATCGTCCAGAGCCACATGAAATTGAGAAAAACCGGGGTCTCCCTGACGGCCGGAGCGGCCGCGGAGCTGGTTGTCGATACGGCGGGATTCGTGGCGTTCGGTACCGATGACGAAAAGGCCGCCGAGGCGAACAACTTCGTTATGTTCTTTTTGCCAATCTTTGGGGCTTTGTTTGTCACTGGGGCCACCCAAAATAATGTCAACTCCCCGACCGGCCATGTTGGTGGCCACAGTAACGGCTTTTAATTTGCCGGCTTTGGCAATAATTTCAGCTTCGGAGCGATGGTTTTTGGCATTTAATAGTTGAAAAGGTATGCCTTTGTTTTTAAGCATGGAGGCAATAATTTCGTTTTTAGCAATGCTGGTGGTGCCGATGAGGACCGGCTGGCCTTTGGCGTAAAGTTTGGCGACTTCGGCGGCGATAGCGGCATATTTGGCCCGCTGATTTTTGAAAATTAAATCTTCGGAGTCAATTCTGACCAGATTTTGATTAGTGGGAATGGTAACGACTTCGAGATGGTAAATTTTGCGAAACTCTTCGGCTTCGGTGGCGGCGGTGCCGGTCATGCCGGATAATTTTTTATAAAGCCGGAAATAATTTTGAAAAGTAATGGTGGCCCAAGTTTGGGATTCCTGCTGAACTTTGACGTTTTCTTTGGCCTCGACGGCCTGATGAAGTCCATCGGACCAACGGCGGCCGTGCATCAGCCGTCCGGTGAATTCGTCAACAATAATAATTTCGCCGTCTTTGATGACATAGTCTTTGTCTTTGTGAAAAAGAGTTTGGGACTTAATGGCGTTTTCAATATAATGGATGGTGGCAAAAGATTCTTCGTAAAGATTGCCGATATTAAGGATCTTTTCGACGCGACGGATGCCGAATTCAGAGAGGGTGGCGCTTTTGGATTTTTCGTCAACGACGTAATCGTTCGGTTGAAGCTGGGCGGCGATTTTGGCAAATTGATAGTATTTATCGACCGGCTCCGAATTGGGTGAAGAAATAATCAGCGGGGTACGGGCTTCGTCAATTAGGACAAAGTCAACTTCATCGACAATGGCAAAATTGAATTCGGGGCGCTGAACTTTTTGGTTAAAGTTTTTGACCATGTGGTCGCGGAGATAGTCAAAGCCAAATTCATTATTGGTGCCATAGGTAACATCGGCGCGGTAAGCTTCCTGACGGGAAATAGGGCGAAGATGGGCCAGACGATCATCAACAGTTTCACTGGGGTCGGTAAATTTCGGATCAAGAATAAAGGATTCCTCGTGGACAATGGCCGAAGTGGAAACGCCCAGAAGATTGAGGGCTTGGGGGTACCAGCCGGTGCCGACGCGGGTGAGATAGTCGTTGGGGGTGATAATGTGAACTCCAAGGCCGGTTAGGGCATTGAGGTAAGCGGGAAAGATAACTGAATGGGTTTTACCCTCTCCGGTGCGTTGTTCGGCGATGGAGCCCTGATGAAGAGCGATGGCGGCCATGAGTTGAACATCAAAGGCGCGTTGATTAATAGTCCGGCCGATGGCTTCGCGAACGACAGCGTAGGCTTCGGGTAAAAGATCGTCAAGAGTTTCATCTTTGGCTAATCGTTTTTTAAACTCATCGGTTTTGACTAATAGTTGTTTATCGGTAAGTTTTTTAGTTTTTGGTTCAAGGGAGTTGATTTTGTCAACCAAAGGTTGGTAAGTTTTTAACCGCTTCGCATTTTCATCAAAGAGATTGGTTATGAATCCGAGCATAGGGAAATTATATCCTAGCCCCAAGTAAAGAAACTAGTTTATGGTTGTCGTGGAAAAACTACAACCCGACGATCTCCCTTGCGCTGTTTAAATGCACTTGGTTCAATTAACAAATGCTGGCCTGGTTCAAGAGTAAATTGTCCAAGATGACCCTCGTGTAAGTTGCCCCCGGTGACTCGTGAGCCAACTTCATCATTTTGACAAACCAGTACTCTGGGTACAAATTCCCCTGGGAATGCTAGGACATTCACTGTTCCTCCATCTTGACGTAGTTCAACACCTAACATTTCAAGTTCGCCTCTATACGGTGGACGATATTCATGTTCACTGGCTCTTTCATACATGTCTTCGGTTTGTTTTACTTCAACTAGCACGCCGCCCATTATGACTGCATCAAAAAGTTTCATATTGAGAGTATTTTATCACAAAACAATTTAAAAAGACCGTCCCGGTAACGGGCGAAGCCTGTTACCGGGATAGATGGCTCCTCTAGCTAGGTGATTTGATTTCCGAAAAGCCGGTAAGGGCCTGGAGGCAATCGGGAATATTAATAGAACCGTCTTTAGTTTGGAAGTTTTCAATAATGGCCAGCATGGCCCGGTCGGAAACAGCAGTGGAATTTAAAATATGAACAAATTCATTTTTGCCGTTAATTTTTACCTTGGTATTGAGACGTCGGGCCTGATAATCGGCACAATTACTGCAGGAACCGGTTTCTTTATAAGCGTTTAAACCCGGAAACCAGACATTGATATCGTACATCCGACGGTTGGGTTGGGGTAAATCACCGGTGCAGCAATTGAGAACCTGATAATGGAGACCGAAATCGGCCAGGATTTCTTCTTCAACTGATAACATTTCCAACTGCATGGCATCGGAAATTTTTAGATCAGGCAGAGTAAAGACATTCATTTCCACCTTGTTGAAGTGATGGAGCCGAAGCATACCCTTCATGTCTTTGCCGTAGGTGCCGGATTCGCGGCGGAAACAGGGGGAAAAATTGACGTATTTTAAGGGAAATACAGATTCGGGCAAAATTTCATTTTGATGATAGGGGACGACGGAATGTTCGGAAGAACTGATAAAAACCAAATCGTCTTCGGGCAGGGAATAATAAGCACCCATTAAATTTTTATTGCTGGTATAGCCGCAACCCCATTCGGTTTGGGATTTGACCATCAGAGGCGGAAGCATGGCCATAAAGCCAAGGGCTGCTAATTTCTTCATGGCATAAAACATAACGGCCATTTCCAGAATGACACCTTCATTTTTATAGTAGCCAAAGCGGGCGCCGGAAAGTTGGCCGGCTTTGGCTTTGTCGATAATGTTGAGTTTTTGGCCCAGATCCTGATGATCGAGAGGGGTAAAATCAAAAACAGGTTTTTGGCCGACAGTTTTGATAACGATGTTGCCAGAGTCATCTTTACCAATCGGAACGTCATCGGCGGGAGTGTTGGGAATTTCTTCCAGAACCAGGTTAAGTTTAGTCTCCTTTGTTTTTAACTTTTCTTCGAGGGTTTTTAACTCTCCTTTAATTTCTTTTCCTTGAGTAAGCTGCTCGGGAGTTGGAATGCCTTTAACTGATTTGGAAATGGTATTTTGTTTGGCCCGGAGCTCTTCAACTGACTTTAAAAGAGTGCGATAGTCGGTGTCAAATTTAATGGCATCGTCGAGAAGTTTTTCCGGCTTGTTGCGGTTAATTAGAGAGAGACGGATGATGTCAGGGCCAAAACGGAGAAGATTTAAATCAATCATCTTGGAGTATTTTACCGCATCCTAACACCTATTTAAACATATCAAAATGTGTCAATGTAGAGTGGGTGTGTATATACAAACTAATTTAGGTCGGATAGATGCGGAGATTTCAACTTCACAATCCCTCTAAATCTCCCTTTGACCCTCCAGAGGCGGGCAGGCAAGGGAGACTTATAAACCGATTTCACCAGCTATCCGTTGCATCGATGTCAGACAAATTTCGATGAATTTTTCCAAGGGAATATTCAATTTATCGACATCGACACATTGAGCCACTTCGTCGCGTCGGGTGCCGGCGGCAAATTTGGGTTCTTTAAGAAAGCGCTTGACTACCGATGAGACCTTGACATCGGCTAGTTTACGGCTGGGATAAACAAAAGCCACCGCCATAATCAGTCCGGTAAGAGAGTCGGCACAAAATATCGCCCACTTGGCCTTGCAGTCATAAATATTTTCTTTTTGGCGTCCGTCATGAGCCAAAATTATTTGGTGAACAACCGGGGTAATTTCTAAATTGTATTTATTTAAAACTTCGAGTGTTTTTAAAGGATGTTGTTCCTTGGTATCGCCGGCAAAATCGATATCGTGAACCAATCCGGCTAAAGTCCAATCGTCCCGGGAAGGTTCAACAGGAAGAAGCTGGTTTTGAGACTGAAGATAATCGTAAATTCCACCCATGCAGGCTTCGAGGGCTAAGGAGTGATTAAAGATGTTGGGTTCGAGGTTTGATTTAACGGCGTCTAAATATTTTTGTCTGTCCATATTATTTATATTAATACATTAAGTTTCTCTCACCTTTAAAATAGCGATCGATAAGAAGAGCCATTTTATAGTGATAGGGATCGAAGTTGGGAGGAAAGCTATTTTTGTTTACTTCGTATTCAATGGGGGTATTATCGGCTTTTATTCCAGTGACCGAAAAAGTGTCGAACTTTCCTGAATATAGATTAAGTAAATTTACTATTGGGATAGAAAATAGGGCATAGAGTTCTTTTTTTTGTAAATTGAATGTGTTTAATTCCAAATTATCTTCGGTTAAGTAAATATCAACTATGTTCTGCCGAACAACCTGATCCTGACCTACTCCAACGTATAATCGTCTGCCAAGAAAAGTTAAATCATTGGGTAAATAATTTTTGCCTATTTCCTCATTAACTTCTCTTATTCCACCTTCAATTTTTTCAAGATTTTCATAATGTCCGCCAACGGCAACATCTAGTTTGTCGGGGGCCCAACCAATAGTTGGACCACGAAGTTGGTAGATAATGGAGGGAATAGATTTCGATTGCACAATCCACAAATTAAAAGTACCGATCCATTCATGTTTTTGCCAAGCATCACGCCGATTAACCACTATTCTTGTCGGCTCAAAAAAAGGCGGTTTTAATATTTGGACTTGAATATCATCGTCGTGAAATTTGTTTGCAGGCGGCATATATGTGCTAATATTAGCATGTTAGAGATTAATGGTAGAAAAATGACATATCAAAAAGTGGGCAAGGTGGTTCACTACTTTGACAAAATATTGGTGGCCGTAATTGAGGCAACTGACGGTAAAATCAATGTGGGCGATATGGTTCGAATCGGGGAAGAGGGAACAGGTTTGGAACAAAAAGTGGAGTCAATGCAGGTTGAGCATGCTCAAGTGGACGGAGTGGCTAAGGGAAAAGAAGCGGCTTTGAAAGTGACAGCGGCAGTCAAAACAGGTGATATCGTCTACAAAGCCAGCGAATAAACCCGCATATGTGGTAAAATTCGCATATGGCTAGTAAAGATGTAGGCTACCTTTTGACGCTTGGTGTGGTACATGCCGGAGCGAGGCGAAGATTAACGGAAGGTGATTGGAGGGGGGCGATTGAGATTGGAGAAGCATCTTTTCCAGATATGGTTGGCAGAATTAGTTTAAGTGGTTCAGAACAGTTATTGATTACTATTGGCGGTACTTTAACTGAAATTGCACGACGTTTTATTCCTTCAGATATTCAACAATAGGTTTCCCCAGATGCTTTTCGAGTTCTTTTGAAAGGATGTGAATAGTGGTGTGATCGGAGGAAGCGCCGACTTCTAGGGGTGAACAGAGCATGCCGTCAGATTCAACACCGCGAAGTTTAACCTTGGCAATAACTTGAGTACCGCCATCGGGAGTGGGAACAGTAGTACCGGGAAGAGCCACCGGGACAAGATCACCAACCTGATAATTATCGGCTCCACAGACAATTTGGCGGGAATCGGAGTCTGAAACCTTGACCATAACAACTTTTAAATTTTCAGCAGATGGGTGATCTTTAATTTCCGTAACCTGACCGATGATGATCTCGCCACTCGGTGGAGATTGCTTCGGATTACCTCGCAATGACGATCCGGGGGTCGCAATGACGGGGGTGGTTTCGTTTTTCATGGAGGGGAACAAAATTACGTCTTTGATAGTAGGGGAGTCGGTTAAGAATTGGGTGAAGCGGTCAATACCCATCCCCCAGCCGGCGGTGGGCGGCATACCGTATTCCAGGGCCCGAATATAATCATCATCAATCGGCATGGCCGATTCCAATCCCCTTTTGGCCAAGATTTCTTCCTGAAGCCAACGGTCTTTTTGATCCCGGGGATCATTTAACTCATTGTAGGCTTTTAAAAGCTCGGTACCACAGGCTAAAAGCTGAAAAGAGGCAATTTTTCGGGGGTCATCGGCTTTCCTTTTGGCCAGAGCAATCATTTCTGAAGGATAATCGGTAAGGAAAAGCGGACCGATTAGCTTGGGGCGAACATATTCTTTGTAGAGGGCGTCGAACAGGGCTCCTAAGCCAATGAGCCCCGTAATTTCTAATTTCAAATGTCTAATTTCTAATGCATGAATAAAATCGGATTCGGTATTAATATCGTCGATGTTAATTTTGGTGTATTTGAGGACAGCATCGCGGAAAGTGAGACGCGGATATGGCGGGGTAAAATCGATGGTTTGGTTTTGGAAAGTGACTTTTAAAGAACCTTTGATGGTATTGACCAAATGAGAGATCAGCTCTTCGGTAAAACGCATCAGGACTTCATAGTCAACATAGGCCCAATAAAATTCGACTTGAGTAAATTCGGGATTGTGAAAACGGGAGACACTTTCATTACGAAAATCCCGGGAAACCTCATAGACTTTTTCCAGACCGCCGACAATCAGGCGTTTTAGATAAAGTTCATCGGAAATCCGCAGATACATGTCCTGATTTAATTCATGGTGGCGGGTGACAAAAGGTTTGGCCGAGGCGCCGCCATAGACCGGCTGCAAGATGGGAGTTTCGACTTCCAAAAAGCCATGAACGTCAAAAAAACGCCTCATTTCGGTTAATATTTTGCTACGGGTGAGAAAAACTTCCCGGGATGCAGGATTGACAATCAGATCAACGTAACGTTGACGATAGCGTTCCTCGACATCGGTCAGCCCATGAAATTTTTCCGGAAGAGGGCGGAGATTTTTGGCCAGAATTTGAAATTCAGAAACCCGAACGGTAATTTCACCGGCTTGAGTTTTGAAAACGGTGCCGATGGCGGAAATAATGTCACCTAAATCTAAAAGTTTAACCAAACCCATTTTAGCGTCAAGAGTGTTTTGTTCAAAAAAAAGTTGGATTTTGCCGGTTTTGTCGACAAGATCGGCAAACAAAATTTTGCCGTGGCCGCGGAGAAGCAGGAGACGGCCGGCAACAGTAACGATTTTATCAAGTTTTTGAGCAGCTTCCTGACACCAGTCCCGTTTTTCCAGGTTGGGTTGAGGATAGGGATCAAGTTTTAGTTTTTTGATAGCGGCCAGTTTTTGGAGGCGTTGATCGGTGAGATCCGACATAACTTATTTTAAACCCCCTTAATCCCCCTTGACAGGGGGAGAAATTACTCGATAGAGACAACTTTGTAGGTTAGTTTGCCGACGGGGGCTTCGATTTCAAAATTCTCGTTGACTTTTTTGCCGATGAGGGCTTTTCCTAACGGGGACTGGTCAGAAATTTTATTGGCGGAGGGGTCAGCTTCAAATTCGCTGACAACATGAAAGATTTTTTCAACTTTTCCGGATACCCGAATTTTGACTTTGGAACCAATGCCGACCGTGGTCCTGGATTGGTGGCCATTGATGATTTCGGCATTTTTCAGAGCTTCCTGCAGAGAATCAATCTTGGAATTGACTACTTCCAACTCGGCTTTGAGTTGAGAGACGAGGGAGTCCTCGCCGGATTCGTCAGGTTGAGCCACTTCCTCAACCTGACCGACCAGATGATCGGCTTTAGCGCGGAGATTGGTTAATTCCTGCTGTAGTTTTTGGTAACCCTCCCGGGTAAGTTGTTGTTTGGTCATAAAAAATCCCCTTAATATTGACTTTTCAATCTTGGGGAAAAGAATGGTTCTGAATGTTAAACTAGACGAAGATGTTTGTCAAATAAATGCTGGATTTTTTCCGAGCGGTTCCTAAAAAAAGAAAAGTTAAAATCAGTGGTGGTTTCGGGATTATTTTTAGGAATCCGACACCGACTCAAAAAGCAATATTTTATTCGGCCAATTTAATTTTAGGACTTTCTTTGGGATATCTTCTGGTTCTATATTATCCACTTTTCGGCGCTATTTACCGGTATAAAACAACAGCACCCGAAGCAAAAACAGAAGTAATGGATACGCAGTTACAAATCACTAACAAATACATGATTCAAATTCCCAAAATTATGGCAATTTCCGAGGTAGTGGCCAACGTGTCTCCTTTTGACGCCGCTGAATATAAAAAGGTACTAAAAACCGATGTGGTAGCCCAAGCTAAGGGCAGTTATCCTCCCGGAAGCGGGGTGGGAAAATCAACCTATATTTTCGCCCATTCAACCAGACAGGGTTTGAACATGGTGGCTAAAAATGCGGTTTTTTATCTACTTGGCGAACTCCAGCCGGGAGATAAGATCTTTATTGGTTTTGAGGGTAAAGACTTTACTTATAAGGTAATAGACAAAAAAATCGTTAAGGCTGAAGATATCCAGTACTTAAGCTATTCGGATCCCCGGCGGGAAATATTGATACTTCAAAGCTGCTGGCCGATCGGGACTGACTGGCAGAGGTTAGTGGTTTTGGCGGAACTGGTGACGACGGAGATTCCCGGCGAAATTTAGCTGAAAAAGGAATTCTTGGAGACCAAGAAAATGAATGATATCAAAAAGCATTTTAATATCTTTAATAAAACCGTAAATTCCCTGCTTAGTGATTTTTTCTGTTTGACCAAGCTGACTTAAAAATACGGATGACACTTTCCGATGATGAAAATAGTATCGGTTGAGCGAAGGTTCAATTAAGTAGTTATCAAAAAAGAAAAGCGATTTTAATTTAATCAGTTGGTGGCGCCAAAAAACCCGTTCACCAGTAAAAGCTAAAGAAAATCCGGAAAGACGGCCATAAAAGACTTCATATTCACGATCACCCAAAAGCATGGAGACTTTGGTTTTAATAAAAGTATCAACCAAAAGATCAAGGTGGGGCGGGGTAAAATTTCTTAAATCGGCATCGACAAAAACAATTATATTATTTTTGGCCTTAAGTAGACCAGAAAGCATGGCTTTTGATTTACCTATATTTCGGGGATGAGTCAGCAATATTATTTTTTTAATTTTGGATAAAATTTTTTTGGAGCTTGTATCGGAACCGTCGTCCACGACAATAATTTCCGGAAAGTACTTTGATTGTTTAATGGCTGATATAACCGACAATATGCGATGATTTTCATTGAAACAGGGAACAATTACTGAAACAGTTGTTTTTATGGCCTCAAATTATAACAATTTTTTTTGATTAACAGACGCTGAGATTAGTGACTAGTTCTTTAAACGAATGGGTTATTAAAGGTGTTAAATTAATAGTGATAATGCTAACAAAAATTTGGAGCGCGGCCAATTATGGGTTGAAGGCAGTGGAAATTGAGGTTGAGGTCAATGTGGCCGAAAAGGGTTTCCCGGGATACACGATTGTGGGATTGCAAAGCAAATCGGCCGAAGAGGCGAAAGAACGGGTTAAAACGGCGATTGTCAATTCCGATTTTGAGTTTCCCAATGCCAAAATTACGATTAATTTAGCACCGGCGGATTTACCAAAAGACGGATCATTTTTTGATTTGCCTTTGGCGTTGGGGATACTGGCGTCGTCGGGAGCGGTAAATAAAATTGAGGAAAAGTCGTACTTTTTTGGAGAAGTGTCACTCGACGGTTCCTTGCGACACACCCGCGGGGTATTTTTACTGGCAATATTGGCTAAAGAAAATGAAATCAAAAATATATTTGTTCCCCGGGAATGTGCCAATGAAGCGGCGGTAATTGAGGGAATAAAAGTATTTCCGGTAACTAATTTAATTGAGGTAATACGACATCTAAACGGACAAAAAGAAATAATTCCTCTAAAAACAATTGTGGAGGGTGAATTGGAATATTCGGGTCCGGAATTTGATTTCGCCGAAGTCTTGGGACAGGAATTTGCTAAAAGAGCCATGGAAATTGCGGCCGCCGGAGGCCACAATTTATTTATGGTCGGGCCGCCGGGGTCGGGAAAAACAATGTTGTCTCGAGCAATGCCGGGTATTTTACCGCCACTATCGGAAGCTGAAAGTCTGGAAGTGACTAAAATATATTCGATTACCGGAAATATTCCGGCCGGAGGTTCACTGATCCGCCAGCGGCCGTTTCGGAGCCCTCACCATAGCACCTCACTCGTCGGCTTAATCGGCGGCGGAAGTAATCCCCGACCCGGAGAAATCAGCATGGCTCATCGGGGAGTGTTATTTTTGGATGAATTTCCCGAATTTGGACGGGGAACGCTGGAGTCGCTGCGTCAACCGCTGGAGGATGGTTTTGTGACCGTATGCCGGGCGGCCGGGAGTGTTCAGTTTCCGGCCCAATTTATGCTGATCGCGGCGTCAAACCCCTGCCCGTGTGGTTATTTAGGGGATGAGAAAAAGGAATGCAAATGTTCTCTCCATCAGATTATGAATTATCAGCGGAAGTTGTCGGGGCCGGTAATGGACCGGATTGATTTACATTTAACGGTTCCATCGGTAGATGTAAATAAACTGATGATTGATAAGGATAAGTATGTGGGCGAAAAATCGGCAGTAATTAGGGAGCGGGTGGTAGCCGCCCGAAAAATTCAACAGGAAAGATTCAAGGGACTAAGAAATATTCATAGCAATTCGGATATGAAAAATAAACATCTTAAGGAATACGCTCAATTTTCAGATGGAGCAAATTTATTGTTAAAACAGGCAGTAAATAAATTTTCCTTGTCAGCCCGGACTTATTTTCGTTTAATCAAAGTAGCCAGAACTATTGCCGACCTCGATAAAAAGGAGGTAATTTCCGATGCCCATATAGCCGAAGCGCTGCAGTATAGGATTAAAACAGATCTGTAAACCCCTTTCCCCGCTGTCGCGGGGTATTTCCCCTTGAAAAAGGGAAAAATACCAAATTATGAAAACAAAAATTGAAAATTACAATAAGGGAAAACGGGGAGAAGGGGTGGCTTTGGAGTATCTTTTGAAAAAGGGGTTTGAATTGGTGGAGAAAAATTATGAGAATATACTAGGAGAAATTGATTTGATAATGACTGATCACGACTGGCTGGTGTTTGTGGAAGTTAAATATAAAACTGATGACTTTTTGGGATTACCGGAGGAAATGATTAATAAAAACAAGTTGTATCGAATAAAAAAAGTGGCTGAAAGTTATGTCTTTTTGAATAAACCAAGGCAAGTTAAATACCGGATAGATGCGGTCTGTATTTTAGGAAATCAAATAAGACATTATGAAAATATCACAATATAATTTCTAATTTCTAAAAAAATTTTAAAACATAATGTCAAAATTTTTTAAACAAATTCAGGGATGGCCGATTAAAATAATAGAAAAAAAGGATTTTCCGGAGCATTTGAGAAAAATTAAAAATAGTCCCCTTAAATTATTTTATCGGGGAATTTGGGATAACAAAATTTTTGAAAAGTCGCTGGCAATGGTTGGCAGCCGACGGATGAGTCAATATGGGCTATCGGCTATTAAAAAACTGGTGCCGGATTTGGTAGCCAATGGCTTTACCATCATTTCCGGTTTTATGTACGGGGTGGATATGGCCTCACACCGGGAAACTTTGGAATGCGGCGGCAAAACGGTGGCAGTGCTGGGAGGAGGTTTAGATATTATCTCACCGCCGGAAAATGAAGAAATATATTTAAAGATTTTAGAAAAAGACGGTTTAATTGTATCGGAATATGAACCGGATTTTGTCCCCACCATTTGGACCTTTCCCTTGCGTGACCGGATTGTAGCCGGGTTGGCATCTTTAGGAACATTGGTAGTTGAAGCCGGATTAAAATCAGGATCACTGATAACTGCCCGTTTTACCCGGGAACAGGGCAAAGAATTATTTGCCATTCCCGGACCGATTAATTCGGCGTTAAGTCAGGGAATATATTATTTGATAAAAGAAAAAGGGGCCAAAATTGTAACTGATAGCAGTGATATTACCGATCAGAAAACCGCAGGAAATCAAATGACGATTGAATACGGCGACCCTCTGGAAAAAAAGGTGGTAGAGTTTTTGGAAATTGAGGATCTGACAACAGATGAGCTGGCTAAAAAATTAAATAAAGAAATATCGATTGTCAGCCAAAAACTGACACTAATGAGTATGGGAAATAAGGTGGCGGAAAATTTGGGTAAATGGCGGCTCTATAAATAAGGGGCCCAGTTGGCAATGGGAGCGGCATTACCGGCGACAAAATTGAGGGCGTAGAGGAGAACAGCCGGGATTAAAAGGAGGAAAACTAGACGAAAAGATTTTTTAGTTAGGTATCGGCCAAAGGCAAGAAGAATAAAGGGATAAACCGGAGCGATATAACGGCTGATATCCCGATGACCGACAAAGACGGTGGCCAGAGTAAATAAAAACGGGAAAATAAAACTGATTTTTAATTTAAAGCGGCGGTAGAGAGCGAAGAGGGCAACAAACGAGAGACCGAAAATGTAAATGACGTCTTCGAGCCAAATGGTGTTGACCCAAGTATTTCGGCTCAAAAAGACGGAGTAAGGAATAAGACTTAAATGAATATTGTCGCCGCTGTGGAAATAGGCCCAAAAATCGCCGGTATGCCACTGAAAAAGCCAGAAAATTACTAATACTGATAGGGGTGAAAGTAAATACCAAAAATATTTTTTAAAATTAATTTCCCGGGTTTTTATAAAAGTTAAAAGCCAATGGATTAGATAGGCGGCAAATAATATAATCCCGGGGCTTTTGAAAGTTTGAGCGGCGGCGGCAAAGAGGGCCGAAACAAAATACTTTTTTTGTTTAAAAAAGTAGAGAGAAGCTAAAATTGAGCCTATAAACCAACTTTCGGGAGCGCCAATTTGGCGGAGAATAAAAATCCGGGCGGGAAAAAAGATGAAAATAGCGGCTAAAGTAAATGAATTACTCGGTGAAAAAAATAGAGAAAAAAACAAATAGGAGAAAGTGGTTAAAAGAAGTGAACCAAGAAGAGTAACCAAAAGCATAGCCCGGGGGCCGCTTAAAAGTCCGGGTTGAAAGATATTAATTAAAGCTGAAAACCCCGGAAAATGGGCCGGATAATATTCCAGGGGCTGGGACAGGGAAAAGTTTTGGCGGATACAGTCAGGGCGGTAGCCGCATTTGCTGATGGCTAGGTAATTTGGACCATCATAATTGGCCCAAATGGTTTCCATGGAAACATGGCCTATGCCGATACGACCAGGGATGTCAAAATAGAAGGTGGCCCAAAAAAACAGGGTTGAAAAAAAGGTAATACCTAAAAGCAGAAAAAGGCGGCCTATTTTGGTAGAATTCATCAGTTCATTTTAGCACTTTGGCGCTATCGTCTAGTGGTTTAGGACAGTAGATTCTCATTCTACTAACCCGGGTTCGACTCCCGGTAGCGTCACTAAAAAATGCAAAAAAATGAAAATTGAAAAAATCAGAAAGGCATTTCGTCGGGGATGACAATATCTTCGACCTTTTCTTCGACTTTTTCCCCGACTTCGGCAACTGGCTGGTTTAGGGACGATGGTTCATCACCTTGGGTAATATCAGGCATTTCGCCACTATCGGTTTTTCGGTCGGTAAAGGGAATAACTGTGTCGGCAACAATTTCGCTGATATATTTTTTGGTACCATCTTTAGCGTTATATTGGCGATTGTCGATACGGCCGGTAAGGGAAACTTTCATCCCTTTTTTGACGGTATTGGAAATATATTCAGCTTGTTTTCCCCAAACGATAATATTATGAAAGGTGGGAACATTTTCCCATTGATCGCCTCTTTTGATTGAATGATTGGTGGCGACACCAAAACTGCAAACGGCTGAACCGGTGGGAGTGTATCTTAACTCGGGATCACGAGTGGCATTACCGGTAATTATGGCTAGATTTATGCTAAATGGCATAGTTTTTATAATTTAAAAAATAACTATAAGTAAATTATAATAGTTTAATGAAACTATATCTAGTCCGACATGGACAAACCATTGACGCCGAAAACGGAATAGAACAGAGAACAGAGTCAAGCTTGTCTGAAACCGGCAAGATACAATCTAGAAGAACCGGCAGGTTGATAAAAGATAAGGGAATAGAGGTGATAATTTCCAGCCCTTGGACCCGGGCCAGAGAGACGGCTGAAATAATTAACATGACTTTAAAAATAGAGGTTATTTTTGAAAAAATGTATCGGGAACGGTTGCAATCACAAACATTGGGCGGAAAAAGTAATGAAGACAGCGAGGCAATCAGATACGCTAAGGAGCGTGAGAAAAAATTTTGTGATCCTAGGTGGAAATTTGATAAGACAGGTGAATCAATGGTTGAAGCTTTTAAAAGAGCAAAAGTAATTGGAAAAATGTTGATGACAAAATATTTTGACAAAACAATATTGGTAGTATCACATGCCGATTTTTTGAGATGTCTAATTTGCCACTTGATTGTCGGAGATGATTTTGAGTCGAAGCTGTTTAAAAAATTTTTCCGAGCTCTAAGTTTTAAAAACGGCGGAATTACCTCTATTTACTTTGACGAAAAAAGATCGATTTGGAGACTGGGAAATTTTGATTAGAAAATGAGCCGAAGAAGTTGATCTAAAAGAAGTTCACCGCCGAGATGTTCACCCTCAATAGAATAATCGTCAGCGATTAAGTTTGACGGATTGGTGGAAACGTTGAGGATTTGGGAGGTGACCGAATCCCGATCGTTAATACCATTGCCAACCACCATAACTTCGGAGGGACTAAGTTTCATCAATGATAGTAGTTTTAGCAGAGCCTTGATTTTGGTAAATTTTTGACAGTTTATGTCGTAAGCCTCGAGATTCCACCAACAATAAAATTTATTTTCCGGATCACAATCTTTGACGATTGTAGCCACTTCGGGAACTTCGGAAAAACAGTGAAGAGTGGTCAAAAATTGTTTGGGTTCAAAACCTTTGACCCGGGGATCACCGATTAATTTACCTAATTTGGCGCGGATTTTTGCGATAATTTCAAGTTCATAATCATCCATTTTTTCGGTTTGGACCATGAAGCCCTGGCCGGTAAGAAAGACACCGATTTCGGAGATAAGAGTGACATTGTCCCAGAGAATATCCTGATAAATTTGGCTAAGATAGAGACTGTTACGACCGCTATTGATAACGATATGAAAGCGTCTTTTAAGAAGTTTTAATCTGTCCAATACTGAAGGTGAAACAAAATTGGTTCTTTGAGAGAAAGAGCCATCTTGGGTTTGAGAGAGTTCAGTCCCCTTTTTGACCAAAACCCCATCACTGTCAAAAGAGATGAGTTTAATATTAGATATTTGATTCGATGTCAGTTCGGAAATGGGTTTCACAAGTTAATATTAGCATAATTTACCCTATTGACACGACTATATTATGGGTTATAATTTCGTTATAAACCGTTTAATCGGAGTCGCGATCCGAGAGGTGATCCCAAAAATGGGATACGGAGGCAAACCGTAAAGAAAGCAAAGCGTGTCGGCAACGGAGCGCTGAAGAATGAGAGTTTCTCAATATTTCAGTGGCATCCTCCGCAAGGGGGATTTTTATTGAGAGACTGAAAAAGGGTGGTACCGCCAACTTTTTTGGCCCCTTTGGTTCCAATCTTCTATTGGAATCGAAGGGGCTTTTTTGTTGAAAAAATATATGAAAAATATAATAGAAACAATGAATATTCCACCAAAACAGATGGTGGAACTTAAGGAGCATATAAATTGGGCCAAAGACTATATTTGCACCGATAATGGCCAAGAAGAAGCTTTATTTTGGCTACACAAACAAACAGAAACTATAAGGCCTGAATACGCTGAAGCAATAATTAGTACCGTAAAAAATAACTTACCTGATCCAGAAGTAGGTTATCTGGAAACAGGCTATGATTCCTGCCAGTCACATCGAAAACTGGCTAAGGTGGTTGGAGAATTATTTTTAGTCGGCGGTTTAACTTATGAGGCTAAATTGCTAGGACTTGATATTTCTTTCGACCAAGTTTTAAAAACAGTAAAATCAGAACTGATAATATCCAGGAAATTTGCTTTACTTTTTTGCCAAATGGCTCAGGAATTGGGCGGATGTCAGGATTTTATTTTCCCCGGAGTGACCAAAACTGATTCCATGGTTCCAGATTTAGAAGATTTCACCTGGTTAACCCTAACAGGAAAACCAATTATTACGGTCAGAAACATAACCGGAGTTGGCGGTCTACGAAAAGATAGGGACTGGAATTGGGCTACTGATTTACCTACATTTGTCGACTTAAAAGTAAAAGAAGATAAGCGATATTACCCGGGCATGGGTATATTTTATTGGCTAACCCAGAATTCTTTGGACCAAATTCCAGCCTTAAAAAATCTAGATAATAGTGTGATATCTAAAAAAGTATTTATGCTGAAGCGGGCTATCGATAATACGTCCAAATCGGAAACAGAAGGACTGAGTGTGTTGTGCAGTGCCTATATTCCACCGTGGAGCGAGATGAAAAAGTGGCTGCCTTACCAAGCGGAAGGAAGGATAGTCGATTTAGGGTCTGCGTTTCATTCTCCATCATATGAATTTAATTTTTTAAATAGATTATTTTTAGATCTGGCATCAGGAAAAATACCAGACCAGAAATATTGTTTTCAATTTGATGATTTAATTTCTAAATTAAGTCATTTGTGGAGTTTTAATTCGACAATTCATCTACCTTGGACCTCAGAATTAGCCGGATTGTCTAATAACTTAGTGGGTAAAATAACAAATCTTAACGGCGATTATTGTCAAAGATTCGGTATCGGACATAAGGGTAAAAGTTTTGAAATCCGAGAATATCATTTTGGTCAAGAGAGATTGTTTCCTATGGAGTATGCCGGAAAAGTGGCCTACTCGACAGTGTTTTACCCAAACTCAGATGTTTTTGAAGGAGAAGCTGTTTGGGAAGGGCTTAACTTCAATAATCCCTCTTGGGAGGAGCTTAAAAAATACGGTTTGATTAATACTTTATTAAAAGTTATTGAAACACATGAATAAAAAACTATTTTTATTTGATGCTGATGAAACTTTGTGGCATACCAAAAATAAAGACTATATTAGTAGTAAAACATCAAAACTAAAATTTGTTGATCCAAGATTGATTTTAAGACAAATCGATGGTCAAAAAATCTACTTAGGAAAAAATATAGTGGAAGTATTTAAATTATTATCCGACACGGGTCACCTTGCGGGAATTGTTAGTGACAATCAAAAATCGATGGTGGTCGAGGCGCTAAAATTATTTAAATTGTGGCCATATATAGACATAAACTCTGTCAACGTCAGACTGTGGCGAGGGTACTGTCCAAAACACGTTATGGTTGAAGAGATCATGAAGAAAACACATATTAGTATGAATGATGTTTATTGGTTTGATGATAAAGACTATAAAAAGGAAGCGGATACAATCGGGGTTAATTTCGTCCATGTCGCATCCTTAATTGACATTTATAAAATTGTTAAAGATTTATTGGGGTAAAATATAGATATGAAATTCAAAATTGATAAAACGGTATTTGAGAAATTTCCGGAGATGGTGGAGGTGGTACCGATTGTTTACGGATTTAATGCCGGAATAAAAAGAGAAGAATCGGCCATGTTTTTGGATACAGTGCAAAACGATTTTTTAAAAAATATAGATAAGGTAACATGGGAAAAAGATAAAAGAGTAACTGAATACCGAAAAGTGTTTAAAGATTTTGGAGCCATCGAGGAAGCCGAACCATCGCACATAGCCCTAACCAAGAGGCTTTTAGAAGGTTCAAAGCTGCCCGATATTAACACCATTGTTAATACCTACAATGCTTTTAGTGTCAAGTATTTGACACCGTTTGGCGGAGAAAATTTGGATCAGTCTTGCGGGAACTTGGTACTAACATTAGCCAAAGGTGGGGAAAGATGGGTGGTCATTGGCTCAACCAAAAGTAAACCAGCATTTGAAGGGGAATTGATCTGGCGGGATGATCTAGACGTTACCTGCCGATCTTGGAACTGGCGACAGTGTGATCGGACTAAATTAACTCCGGAATCTAAAAATGGCTATTTTGTCATGGATGGATTTGAAAGCAATAAAGAAGAACTAGTTAAAATTGCTGAAGAATTTATTGACTATGTGACTAGGAATCTTGGAGGTAAGGGGGAAATTTTGATTCTCAATAAAGATCATCCGGAAGCAGAGATTAATTTTGAATCAAAAAAACTAGCTGATTTTGAAGTAAATAAGATAGAAAAGAAAGTGGTGGAAAAGAAGTATTATTTTCTGGCAAAAAATATACACGATAAAGTTGGTGTACCGATAACCCATCCGGCGGATAACTTTGGGGATTTTGCAATACGGGGAGATGTTGATGTAACCGATTTGGATATTATTGAAAAAATGGATAAGGTGACCGGTTTCTCAAACCTCTGGCTGAAACAAGAAGTATTGGCAAAAGAGGCCGAAAAAATATTAAACGGTAAACAAAAAGATGAGCTGAAAAAAATTGGTAAAGGAAAAACAATGGTAATCGATTACAGCGCCCCGAATATTGCCAAACCCTTTGGGATAGGCCACCTGCGGTCGACCAACATCGGTCAGGCACTCTACAATATTTACCAAACCTTAGGTTGGACATGCATCGGGGACAACCACTTGGGTGATTGGGGAACTCAATTTGGCAAAATGATTACCGCAATTAAACATTGGGGAATGGAGGAGACAATTGAGGGCTTGGAAAAGTTGTATGTGAAGTTTCATGAAGAAGCCGAAACTGATAAAACACTGGAGGACGAGGCTCGAGCCTGGTTTGCCAAACTGGAACAAGGTAATGGAGAAGCTAAAAAAATCTGGCAGGATTGCGTTGATATATCAATGAATGAATTTAACCGGGTTTATGAAATGCTGGATGTCAAAATAGATAATGCTTACGGTGAGGCGTTTTATTTGCCAATGCTTCCGGAAGTGATTTCAGAAATGAAGGCTGGAGGCCTAACCAAGAAATCAGAGGGGGCACTGATGGTGGAGATGAAGAGTCTTCCGCCGGCAATGCTTCTTAAGTCCGACGGAGCCACAACCTATTTTACCCGGGATATGGCGACGGTCAAATTTAGAAAGGAAAAATGGAATCCGGATTTAATTATTTATGAGGTGGGGTCGGAACAAAACCTGCATTTTAAACAAGTTTTTGCGGCAGCCAGATTGATGGGCTGGGGAGATAGTTTTATCCATATAGGGCATGGTCTAATCCGTTGGAAAGAAGGCAAATTTTCTACTCGGAAAGGTGACACAATCCACTTGGCCGAAATAATAGAAACGGCTAAAGAACAGGCAAAAAAGATTGCCCCGACAAACACTGAGGCGGAGATTGAAGCAGTAGCCATTGGAGCGATTAAATTTAATGATTTATCGGCTGACCCCAAAAGGGACATCATTTTTGATTGGGATAAAGTGATGAGTATGGAGGGAAATTCGGGACCATATTTGCAATATACCTATGCCAGATGCCGGAGCGTTTTGGCTAAAGCCAAAACCAATTACGAATTACGAATTACAAATTACGAATTTAATGAAGAGGAAAAGGCACTACTGCGGTATTTTTATCAATATAGCGAAAAAATAGTTGAGGCGGCGGATAGATTTTCTCCGGCAGTGTTGGCAGAATATTTGCTGATATTAGCCCGGAAATATAATGAGTTTTATGGAAAACATCGGATTATCGGCGAAGCACATGAAGAACAGAGATTATTTTTGACCAAAGTGACGGCTAAAATAATTAAAGACGGTTTGACGATACTAGGAATAAAGATATTGGAAAAGATGTGAGTTTTTGTCATTGCGAGCGAAGCGTGGCAATCTTAATATAGTCGTATACCACAATGTGGTGATTGCTTTGGTATTACCCTCGCAATGACGGGTTAGAATATCTTTTTGTAAATTTCACTTAAGTATCCGACAGGGATAGGATTCTCTAAATTATTTACTCTATTTTTTATAGGGAACGCAGGTGTCACGGTTGTTTATTCTTTGGCAAAGCATATGCCGCAGTGCGCAGTAACGAAGATAAGCAGTACCGCAGCGACCAATTCTAATGGTGGGAGTAGGTGTAGGACGCCTTGTGGGAGTGGGGGTTGGACGCTTGGTGGGAGAAAGGGTTAGAGTAGGAATATTGGATGGTCTTGGGGTAGGTGTAAGAGTACTTGTGGGAATTGGGGTATTGGTTGGTGTAGGAAGAATGCTATTGATAGTAAAATAATCATCGGATAGATCGGATATGTTTGGATTCTGGTCACCGATAATTCGAATTTTGAACCAGGATTGATTGGGTTGGTGGTAGGTTTTTTGAACGACCCAAGTGAGAGTATTGGGAACAGACGAAATGTTCAGGGCAATACCAGAACCAAAACCGGATTGATCAATCAAATCAAGGCTGACTAACGTTATACCGACGGAGGACCAAATAATTGTGGTAGTTGAGCCGACAGTCAAAATTTCACCACCATTGGGGGCGTCAACTTTAATAAATTGTTGTGGTGTCGGTGTAGGTATTGAGGTTGGAGTGGGAGTAGGGGTTGGAGTAATTGTAGGAATCGGAGATGGAGTAGGACCGAACCAGGGTAGGATGGTTAAATATTTATTGTTAAATATAAATTCATTTAAGGGTTGGCCATAGGGGGTTCGAAACATGCAGGAATAGGCATTAATAAGATCGTAATATTGAGGTGAAGTGTCTTCAAAAGAGCTGAAAACCATCATTTTAGCTGTCGGTTGGCTACACATAGAGGAATTGTTTGGAGTAATCCATGGTTCGACGTTGGTAAAACCGGTTGGGCTTTGGAGAATAAAAAATACGTTTGTAGGTTTAAATGAAGGAGTTTGAATTTTGGTGTAGGGAAGTGAATAGGCAACAGCTGATAGTTTATTTTTATATATATAGTTGGGATAATTGTAAAAAATACGAACATTGGCGACGCTGCCGCATTTAGGACCATAGAGATAATCACCTTGATTAATGCCATACATGTTGGTTGCCAGACAAAGAGAGGCAAGATAAAGCCCATTGGGGCTGTAAAACTCAATAATGTCGGGGCCATATAAATCAATCCGGCCGGATAACTCTGTTCCAACCTTAGTCAAGGTAAATGTTTTAGGAGTACTACCATAGTAATATTTACCGGTGAGTGAATTAAAACTGGAAACTCCAATACCGGTAACATGAAAGGTAACCCGAGTAAAATTTGGGGATGTAGCGGTGGAATAGATCGGATCGGTGATAAAGATTTTTATGTTATTTAGTTCCCCTAACCCCAAAGTTGGAAGGGGGGTGGTAGTGGCAACGCCAAGGGGATTAGTTGCATATTGATAAACATTAGCAACATTCCTTGAGGCTTTAAATGAAAAAGGGAGGGCAATCGCTAGAAGAAAAAGGAGAAACAAGCTAATTTCTGGTTGACGATTTTTTTTGAAATTCACCTGATTTTAGGATAGATAACTTAAGACATTTTGTCAAATTTACTAAAAAATCTTTTTGTAAATTTCGGAATAGTGGGAAACGGGGATAAATTTGATAGTTTTTTTAACTTCGGAAGGAATTTCAACTAATGATTTCTGATTATCTTTGGGGATAAAAATAGTGGTTAGTCCGGCCCGATGAGCGGCAATAGATTTTTCCTTAAGTCCGCCAATTTCCAGAATATTCCCCCGAAGAGTTATTTCGCCGGTCATGCCAATGTGACGGGGGACAGGATGGTTTTTGAGAGCGGAAATAAGGGCAGTGGTGATGGCGCCACCGGCGGAAGGGCCATCCTTGGGGGTGGCACCCTCGGGAACATGGATATGAATATCAATTTTGTGAAAATCAACCTTAATCCCCCACTCCTTGGCTTGGGAACGGACAAAGGAGAGAGCAGCCTGACAGGATTCTTTCATGACAGAGCCGAGTTTACCAGTCAATGTCAGCTGGCCTTTTCCGGGCATGATATTTACCTCGATAAAGAGAATATCACCGCCAACAGAGGTCCAAGCCAGTCCGGTTGAGACACCTACTTCGTCTTTTTTGCCCTTGAGCTGGGATGAAAATTTTTCCGGGCCTAAAAACTTTTGAAGAAGGGGGCGGTCGTTGACATCAACTTTTTTGACATTGCCAGCCACAATTTTTTTGGCGGCTTTGCGGAAAAGAGTAGCAATGGTCCGTTCCAGATGACGGACACCGGCTTCACGGGTATATTTGTCGATAAGGTAGCGGAGAGTGTCGGGTTTGAAGGGGGAAATTTGAGAAGTCTTTAATCCATTGGCTTTTAATTCTTTCTTGATTAAATATTGATCGGCAATATGGTATTTTTCCTCCTGGGTATAGCCGGAGAAATTAATTATTTCCAGACGATCCCGCAGGGCATAAGGAACCGATGAGGCATCGTTGCCGGTAAGAATAAAAAAGACTTTGGAGAGGTCGAGGGGAAAATCGAGATAGTGGTCGGTGAAGTCTTTATTTTGTTCGGGATCAAGAGCTTCCAGCAGGGCGGCACTGGGGTCGCCGCGGTAATCAGCGCCGATTTTGTCCACCTCGTCGAGCATAAAAACGGGATTCATAGACTTGGCGTCTTTGATACCATTGACAATCCGACCGGCCATAGCGCCAACATAGGTTCGGCGGTGGCCACGGATTTCGGCTTCGTCACGAATACCACCCAGAGAGGCCCGGACAAAGTGGCGACCCATAGCTTGCGCTATTGAGCGGCCAAGAGAGGTCTTGCCGACTCCGGGAGGACCAATAAAACATAAAATGTTGGCAGTTTGAGTGTCGTCACCGGATTCTTTTTTTAGTTTTAAAACCGATAGATATTCTAAAATCCTTTCTTTGACTTCTTTGAGTCCGTAATGATCATGATTTAAGATACTGGCTGATTTTTTGACCGAGAGATCGGATTTATCATATTTCCCCCAAGGGAGTTCAACAATGATTTCGAGATAGGTTCGAATGTAACTGCTTTCGGGAGACATGGGACCCATTTGGGTCAGACGGTGGTATTCTTTGAGAACTTTCTTTTTGACATCGGCAGGCATTTGAGCTTTTTTTAATTTGTGTTCCAAATCGCTAAATTCACTATCCCCTTCTTTCCCCAATTTTTTTAACTCCTGTTCAATTTGGTGTTTGCGTTCCTCTAATACATTTCTTTTCATGGTGGAATTGAATTTTTGTTGAGTTTTTTCTTCGATAGAACGCTCGAGATCGGCGACTTTCATTTCCCGAATCAGTAGTTCGGTGGCGGTCTTGAGACGCTCTGATACTAAAAGAGTCTCCAGAAGTTTTTGTTTTTCCGGCAGTTTAGCCTCGACGGAAAAGGAAACCTGGTCGGCAAGGTCGGAAGAAGAAACGCCGGTTGATAGCTGCATCATGGCCGGAAGATCAAATTGTCGGCCAAGAGAAAAAGCTTTTTTTAACTGGGAAAGAAGAGCTTCAGCCGATTGCTGAATATCGGAGGCCAACTCGGAAATAATGGGTGTATCGGTATATTCGGCCATTATAAAGGGATCGGTTTGGACAAAACCTAATATATTGACCCGGGAGAGACCCCTGACGATAGCATGGAGACTGCCATCGGTTTGCAAAATGTGTTCAATGCGGGCCAAAATGGCCACGGTGTAGATATCTTTGAGTGCCGGTTTGTCGGTGGTGGAATTCCGCTGGGCGGTAATAATACATAAATGGTTGTGTTTGTCGTAGGCTTCTAATAGTGAATTACTGGATTCTTTGCGGCCAAAAAAGAGCGAGGTTTCAACTGAAGGAAATAAGACTACGTTACGCAGAGGGATTAGGGGTAAATATTTTCTCTCATCGGGCATAATTAGCAGTCTAGCACTAGAGGTGCTAAGTGTCAATGAAGAAAGTAGGGTAGAATACACCAATGAAATACGGAAAGGTGGCCATTGTGGGACGGCCGAATACAGGCAAGTCGACATTGCTTAATACCATCGTAAACCAAAAGGTGGCGATTACCTCACCGCTACCCCAAACCACCCGTCGAAGCCAGGCGGTGGTTTATTCGGATGAGCGGGGCAAAATAATGTTTGTCGATACTCCGGGATTAATCGGGAAAGTTGAGGATTTGTTATCCAAGAGAGTCAATGAGGAAGTGCCGCGGGAATTGGCCAAGGCTGATTTGATAGTAACTCTCGTCGATATTTCCCGCCCCAAAAATGAAGAGGAAAATAAGATATTGGGCTTGATGCGCAAGATGAAGTGTAAAAAGATTTTGGTTTATAACAAAATTGATAAAGCCATAGGTTCGAAAAATCATCTGCCGGATTACAACTATCTGGAAGATGAATTTGACCGAACTGTGGCTATTAGCGCTATTAAGTCGAAAAATATCAAACAATTATTAATCGAAATTTTTGAATTGTTGCCGGCAAATATAAATAGGGGGACAAAGGAAAGTATTGAGGCAATGTGTGCCGAGATCAGACCACTGACAGCGATGAGCTCAAAGGAGTATATCGAAGAAATTATTAGAGAGAAAGCTTACTTATTTTTACGGGATGAGTTACCTTACACGGTTTTTGTCGAGGTAGAAAAAGTCGAGGATAAAAAGAAATTAATTTATATTGCCGCCTCAATTTATACCAATGCCGATAAATATAAAAAAATGATTATTGGTAGAAACGGCCAAAAGATCAAAGAAATCGGCTTTAACGCCCGAAAAGAGCTGGAACTGATGAGCGGGAGAAAAGTATTTTTAGAACTGACGGTTAAAACCGACCGGCATTGGAATGAAAGAGTAATAGTGGGAATGAAGTAAAGAATCTGATAGACTGTTTATATGACAAAAAATGGTGGCAGGTTTACAGCAGGGTTATTGGGGATTTTAGCCGGAGTGATCGGCGGAATACTACTGGCCCCGAAGGCCGGGAAGGAAACCAGAGACGAAATAGTTGCCAAGATACGGGATATTTTTGGGATTTATAGTGAGGAATTTAGAGACAAATATAATAAAGTCAAAGAAGCAGTAGAAAAAAAGGTGTTGGCAATTAAAAAGGCCGGTGAATCAATTGACGGAGAAAAGTATGGAAAGGTGGTGGATGAGGTGGTGGGAGAGTTTAAATCGGATTTAACGGTGACTAAGGATGGGATGGAAAAACTAAGCAAATATCTTAAGAAGGATTGGGAGAAGATGAAGAAAGCGATAGCGTAATTAAGTCATTGAGTTTCTTGAGGCTGGAATCATCGATAATGGAAACTGCCAGTTTGACGGGAAGTAGTTTGGTGATTTTTTTGATCTGAAAAGGAGAGAGTAAATCTGATTTAGTTAAGATTAAAATCTCCGGTTTTTCAATTAAAACTGAATTATAGTTTTTAAGTTCCTGACGGATTACTTGGTAGTCAGTTTTGGGTGACGACGATTCAGCAGAAAGACAATGAATTAATATTTGGGTGCGTTCAATGTGTTTTAAGAACTTGTAACCTAAACCTTTACCATCAGCGGCTCCTTCGATTAACCCCGGAATATCAGCCATAATTTTACCGTTTTTCATGACTCCCAGATTAGGTTCGAGAGTGGTAAAAGCATAATTGGCGACCTTGGCGTTGGCGGAGGTCAACTCATTTAAGAGACTGGTTTTGCCGGCGTTGGGGAGACCGATTAAGCCGACATCGGCGATAAGTTTTAACTGAATAAAAATATTTCGGGTGGCGGTTTTAAAGCCGATTTTAAACTCTTTGGGAGTTTGGTTGGTAGCGCTTCTAAAGTGATAGTTGCCCCAGCCACCCTTACCACCTTGGGCGGCCAAATAGGTTTGACCGACTTGGGTTAATTCAACACCGGTACCGTTGTCGTAATTTATGACTGAACCAATGGGAACTTCGATCACCAAATCCCGACCATTTTTACCGGATTTCTGATTTACTCCACCGGGATCGCCATTTTCGGCTTCAAAGATTCTTTTAAAGCGGAATTGGGATAGTCGGCCGATATCGGAAACGGCCTTAAAAAAGACACTGCCACCATCGCCGCCTTTACCACCATCAGGGCCGCCTTTAGGACGCTGGGCATCATGATAGAGATGGGCCAGACCATCGCCGCCGTTGCCGGCTTTGATGGTAATTCTGGTTTCATCGATAAGCATTTAGAGTATTTTATCAGGAAGCAGTGGCCAATTGACCACAGGCGGAATTAATCGACTGGCCAAGGGAGTGGCGAAGGGAATAATCAACCCCGGATTCTTTAAGCTGTTTTTCGATTTTATTTATTTTTGATGAAGGTATAAGACCGCCTTTGACCGGATTGAGAGGAATTAAGTTTAAGAAAAATAATTTATCGGAGAAGAGAAGTTTAATAAGAGCATCAATTTCCTTTTGAGTATCATTAATATCGGCAATCGGGGCATATTCCAAAAAGAGCTGACGGTGGGTCTTTTGGGTGTAATAGTAAAGAGATTTAGTTAAATCGGATAAGGGATATTTTTGAGCAATCGGCATTAACGATTCTCTAGTGGATTGGATGGCGGAGTGAAGGGAGATGGCCAGATTGATTTCGGTGTTTAAATCGGCAAAATCATAGATGCGGGGAACGATGCCGGCGGTGGAAATACTGATTTTGCGGCTGCCTAAATTTAGCCCATTTTTAGATCTAATTAAGTTTAGAGCGACAATTAGATTATCCCAATTTAAGAAGGGTTCACCCATACCCATAAATGCAATCCGGCCGACATATTTGGGGTAAAGTTTATGATTCCAATAAATGATTTGATCGATAATTTCCTCCTCTGTTAGGTTTCGAATAAATCCCATTTTGCCGGTGGCGCAGAATTTGCAACCAAGCAGGCAACCGACTTGAGTGCTGGCACAGACACTTAACCAGTCGTGGTAATCCAAAAGGACAGTTTCAATCTTTTGACCATCGCTAAGGGACAAAAGAGCTTTTTTTGAATCAGTGGAGGCAAGAACATTTTCTTCTTTGACTGAAAGCAGGGAAAACTTTAAATCAAGGTCAGCACGAAGACTGAGGGGAATGTCAGTCATTGAGGAAAAATTGAGGAAGCGGCCGGAAAAATAGTTTTTGGTAATTTGACGTTGGCGAAAGGCAGGCAATGACAGAGATTGGAGATAATTTTTTACGGCAGAGAGGTTCACGCTTGTATTTTAGCCCAAAGCTTGAAGATATTCTTGTTTTTGTCGGAAACCGACCAAAGAAACTACTTTTTGACCGTGGTCGAAAATTAAAACGGTGGGGATGGAAACAACTCCGTGTTCGGAGGCTAAGGCCTGTTGCTTGTCAACGTCGACCTTAACTACCTTGACTTTATCCGGTGAAACTTCGGCAGCGATTTCATCGATTATCGGAGCTAACATCTGACAGGGACCACACCAGGTGGCCCAAAAATCGACCAGGACTTTGCCTTTAAAATCCAAAACTTTGGATTTAAAATCTTTGGTGGTGACTGCTTGAGACATATTATTCCTGCTTTTTCTTGGAAAGATGAGCATTATAAATGATTTCGTAAACGGCGCCGTCGGGAGACTCGATTTGGTTACTGCCAGAAAGAGTAACATATTGGGAAAGATAGTCGGAGAGGGCGATTTTTAGTTCTTTGGCTTCGATTTGTTGATCTTTAATTTTTTCCATTTGGGATTTGGCTTCAGGGTTGACTAAAACTTTTTGCTTGGCTTGAGATTTGATTTTGACGGCTTTGGCGGCGGCATCGGCGGCGGCCTGATATTCCTGGTCGGCTTCCATAATGGCTTCGAGCATAAGCCTATGGGTTTTGAGTTCTTTATTTAACGATTCGAAACGTGTTTGGTGATTGTGGATGAGGGATTCGACACTAGTTAGAGTGGAAGAAGAATTGGCCATGATCAACTACTTTAGCAGTTGGTGATTTCGGCTTCAAGGGAACAAAGTTGGTCAAATCCGGAGAGGGAGACGATTTTTTGGCGAAGAGCGGAAGCATGGGGATGGCCGGAAACATAGAGAAGAAAGTGACGACGGAGGGGGTCAAAGCGTCGGGTAGGAAAAATCTCTAAAAAGTGGCGGGCGTGAATTTGCATGGCTTTAAATTTTTCTTGAAAATCGACCTCTTTATCGGCGAAAAGCCAGGGGTTACCCATAGCGGCTCGACCGATGAGGGCACCGTCGGTGTGATATTTTTGGCAGTAGTCGAGAGCCATCTGACGGGAAGAAAGGTCGCCGTTACCTAGAATTTTTATCCCCCAATGGTGGCAAATCTTGGCAGCGGCGGCGATTTGATCCCAATCGGCAGTACCGGAAAAGCCCTGTTTGAGAGTTCGGCCGTGAAGAGTAATAAAATCAGGCTTGAGGGAACAAAGATGAGGAATCCAAGTGGAAACGACACTGCGGTCAATTCCCAAGCGGGTTTTGAGGGAAAGAGTGGGAATAACAATCTCCCCCGACCCCTCTTTGACAAGAGGGGGGTATGAATATTTGAGGTTACGATCAATGATCTCAAGAAATTTTTTCTTTAATTTAAACTTAGATAATATCTGGGGATTTTCCCGATAGTCGGCGATGGCCTTTTTGACCGAAAACACAATTTTGGAAACCAGAACCGGGTTATCAATCAGGGCCGCTCCCCCACCGTGCTTCGTCACTGTTTTGGCGGAACAGCCAAGGTTGATATCGATACCGTCAAAACCGAGACGGCAGAGAACCAAAGCGGCAAAATAAAAAGAGGCCGGATCTTTACCGAATAATTGGGCGGTAATTGGCCGTTCTATTGATTTAAATAGAAGGTGATCAAAAAGTTTGACGGCAGAGTGAGCCAACCCTTCGGCGCTGACAAATTCGGTGAAAATTAGATCCGGTTTTGCAATTTCGCATTGGGTCAGCCGAAAGGCCTCATCGGTGATGCCATCCATGGGCGAGAGACCGATTACAAAATTATCAAATTTTCCGCCAGAGGCGGACTTCACTTTGTTACGCAATTATCAATTTTCAAAAAATAATTACTTCTTTTTATTTCTAGCGGCGAATTTGGCGCCAACTTTGGCATGGTGAAAACGGGAGTCAAAAACTGATTGACGCTGATGCTGCCAGTAACTTTTGGGTTTAAAAGTGTCTTCGGGACGTTTGGCGGGTACCGGAGAGGCGGCGGGAACGGAAGAATGGCGGCCTTTACGGGTCAGGGCTTCCTGATGTCGAGCCAAGCCTTCGGGAGTTAAATAGGGGTCAGGCTGAGCATAATCAACGATAATAGTCCGATCTTGAAGCATAAAATTGTGCATTTTCCCTTTGGCGGCGACAGCCGATTCAGGGGAATCATATTCCACATAGCCCATACCCCGGCTTTTACCCCATTGGTTGTGAATAATCCGCAACGCTGTTATCCGGCCAAAAGGAACGAATAACGATAAGAGCTCACCTTCGGTATATTTGAAGGGGAGAGAGCCGACGAAAAGACGCTTATTGGGTTGATTTGCCATAAACTTGATTCTATATTATAGAATAACTCATGCTAAATTACCGAAGATTGGTGGTGGGGGAACTGGCAACTAATTGTTATCTGCTGTGGTCGACTGATAAAAGTGCTGTCATTATTGATCCGGGTGATGAGGGAACAGAGATAGCCCAAGTAATAAACGAATTACAACTAAAACCAATGATGATATTGCTGACCCATGGTCATTTTGACCATATTTTAGGAGTAATTGACCTAAAGTTAATTTATAATATTCCGATTGCCATGGGAAAAGAGGACGCCTTTTTAGTCGATAGGGCCGGAGAGACAGCTAAATATTTTTTAAAAAGAGATATAAAGATCCCTAAAATTAAAAAGATTGATAACAGCCTGAAGGAAATCCGGACTATAAAGATGGATGACGACACCATTGAGGTAATAAAGTGTCCCGGACATACTCCGGGCGGGGTTAGCTTTTACGCCCCGAAATCAAAATTGTTATTTACCGGAGACACAGTTTTTGCCGGAGGTTTGCGGGGGGAAACCGGACATAAATACTCTTCAAAAAAACTGCTTTATCGAAGTATTTGTAGTTTACTAAAATTACCTGATGAGACGGTGGTGTTGCCGGGACATGGAGAGGAAACAAATCTGGCCGAAGCTAAAAGAATGTTTAATTGCAACTATTGCGAACTACCCTGATCGTACCGAGTTAATGGTGTCGTCAAAATTTTCAAGATTGTCGACTTTAAGGCTTTCTAAAAGTTCGACGATCAGATTTTCAAAATAGGTTTTGATGGCTTGAGACTGTTTTGGGTCAAGTTTTAATTCGAGCGCTAGTTCTTCAAAGGTTTGCATGGCCTATTATAATGGGTTGGGGTAAAATAAGACAATTTATATCCCGCCCGCCTACGCTGAAGTTACGGCGAGGTAGGTCGGTTTTTTAACAATAAGTTTTTACAATACCCCGTCGGCCAATGGTAAGCCACTACGCTCTGAACGTAGGAATCGTGGTTCGAATCCATGCGGGGTAACAGTTCGAGTCTCCCTAAAGGGATTTCGTAAAACTCAACAGGCGGGGTAACAAGATATTTTAAAAAGTGATAAACTAAATTTATGATATTCGATATTTGGAGATTGGTTGTAAGAGCGATGCTAATTATTGGGTTAACTGGAATTGTCGTGTTTATCTTAGGGTTAGTTGGTGATCCTAAAATAATTAAAAATAAAAAGGCATGGAAAAAATGGGGATTAATATTAATGGGTTTAACCATATTAATGGTAGTGATTCAAATGGTAATAACCTACCAACTTCTTTTGAATTCTTAAATCGTTATAAGGACTAAACTGTTCTAGACCGTCCCGTTCAATAGGTTGTAGCATTGTTCGAGTCTTCTCCTTCGGGGGATTTCGCTACGTTCAACATGCGGAGCAACAGTTTTTCATAATCACAGGAATCCATTAAAAAGTTCATAATCGAAGTTATGTTATTGCATGTAATTTGAACTTATAATATAATCCGGCCATGACTAAAGTAGAAGATTTACAGGGAATTCATGGACGTTTTGACGGTGACCTAAAACATCATCCCGATTCCAAATTTAAAATGAGAAGAGTCGCCGATGGCCACGTAACTTATAACAGAACGGTTGAGGGAGAAGTTACAATTCCAGTAAAAGGAGTAAGTGTGAGGAGATTGCATGGTCCAGACGTGAGTGATTTTAGAAGATATGTAAGAGTGGAACGAGGACCAAAAGGCAACAGGGACAAAATTATTGGATTAATAGATCAAGATTAAGAGAAAAAGTTATTCACTAACGAAGAACTTATGGGATTGTGGTGATCTAGATTAGTCCGTTCAACACTAAAATTCTTCGAGAATATCACCGGAATCGTTGGAGACGGCGGGGGCGGGTTTTTTGGCAGTGCCAACAGTGGGAGTAGGATAGACAAAGACCCAGGAATTAGTAATTTGAGAAATGTCCCGACCACTAATGGTGACCAGCACTTCATTATCAATACAGGCCAGAGTAGTTTGACCGTTTTCAATGTATTTTTGGGCAGTTTTACCGCCAAGGGTGGTATTAATAATATTTTTATTTTTGAGAGGGGAAGTTGAGGCTTTATCGGCCATAATAATATCTACTAGAGTATTATTGGGAAAAGTCAGGGTAAGATTGGCGTAATTTTTGGTATCTTCAGGATGATTGTTGATAGTAACCTCTTCGGGATACTCAAAAGTAAAACCGGCCGGATCGGCCCAGGTGAGTAATTTAGTAGCCGGAGTAGAGCTAGGGATAATAGCGGGATTAGGGGTATTTCTGATAGTACAACCGCTTAAAATAAAAGCAACTGCAATAGTAAAAACAATTTTGATTTTAGACATAGTTAAGTTAGTATAATACTAGAAATGATAAAAAGAATCGGATTAGTTTTAACAGTAATGTTTTTCGTTCTGGTTTCCCCGGCAGTAGCGGCCAAACCAAGAGTTTGGAAATCGGTGTCAACAAGTGATGGCGGGGCTCCGGGAGTTTCGGCAAGATTAAGCGGCTGGAAACAGTATCTAAACTTAAGTTTTCGGGGAGTATCCGGCACTAGCGGGATAAACTACGAGTTGATTTACAATGGTAATGGCAATGAACAGGGAGTTTATGGAAGTGTAAAAGCAAGTGAGGGTAATTCGACACGCTCATTGTTTTTAGGAACTTGTTCACATGGCGCCTGCACTGCTTACCGGAATATCAACAACTTAAGGCTAACCATAACTTTTAAACTGAAAAACGGTCAAGATCTGGTGAAAAGATACCGGGTCCGCTACTAAAAGTCTTAATTATTTGTAAAGCGACTTGATTTGGAAGAGGAAATAAAAGGAAAGAACAGCTCCGATAATCAGGTTCCCCAGATTCACCGCCAACAGAGCCTGCAGAGCACTAACAAGACTCGAATAATACATCAGACGCCAGGCAGAGAGCCGGCGTTTGAAAAGACCGGGTAGAGCCATGACCATTAAAATAATTGCCGCCAGTGACAGCAAAGTGCCGATAGATAGCGAGAGGCCGCTACGAATTCCACCAAAATAAGAAAAAGGCAAAAGAACACCGGCAAAACCAAAAGCCATTAAAATTACCGGTAGGGACAAAACAATTAAGACTAAAGATATATAGGGGCCGTATTTGACGATGGTTTCCTTGACGTTATCGGGAAGAGCGGGGGCTTTTTGACCAAAATAAAGATTTAAAAAATCTTCCAGCTTAACACAGTAGGATTTCCAGTTATTATTTTTTCCCATACTTTATTTAATACTACTTTTGGGGTGTGGTCAATCGGATAGACTTTTCTTGTTCGGCGACGATGTTGCTAACCCGAAGTAAGGATTCAAAAGTGCCGGCATCTTCCCAAATCCCGTCAAAAATATTAACCTTAAGTTCCCCTTTTTGGAGATAGTATTGGTGAAGATCGGTAATTTCTAACTCACCCCTAGCGGAAGGTTTTAAGTTTTTGGCAATTTGGGGAATTCTTTTATCGAAGGTGTAAAGACCGACAATGGCATAATTGCTTTTGGGGGTAACCGGTTTTTCCTCAATACTAATTACTTCCATATTTTTTCCAAACTCGACTACTCCGTAACGTTGTGGATCGGGGACTTTTTTGGCAAAAATCATACCGCCTTTTTGAAAATCCCTGATATGTTGAGAAAAGTCCTGGCCAATAAAGATGTTGTCTCCTAAAATCATGGTGACACTATCATTGTCAATAAATTTTTCACCAATGATAAAGGCTTCAGCCAAACCCCGGGGCTGATCCTGAATTTCATAGGAAAAATCGGCACCAAACTCTTTACCGGAACCTAACAAGTTTAAAAACTGGCCGGCATAATCGGGGGCGACGATGATTAAAATTTCTTTTATTCCCGCCTTTAAGAGAGTATTGAGAGGATAGTAAATCATCGGTTGGTTGTAGACCGGAAGCAGTTGTTTGCTGGTAATTTTGGTAAGGGGCCGGAGTCGGGTGGCTTGGCCACCGGCTAGTATAATGCCTTTCATTTTTTTTAAAAAATATTGATTTTTATTTCTTCCTCCAAATAAATTTGTTGTACATTAGCCAATTGTATGGCAGGACACAGAAAAGGATAATGAAGGGTAAAAGGATTTGACGAGAACCCGATCCGAAAACCATAACTCCAAGTGTACCCAAAACAGTTTGGATCAGAAGAGCTCCAGCTGAAGACAAGTTAAAAGTGAGGAATTTACCAATAAGTTTTGAACCGGATATTTTGTCGGATTTAAAAGTCCAAAGATTGTTGAGACTAAAATTACTAATTATGGCCAGCTCGGTTGATAGAAACCAAGAGAGCCATTCGATCCCCCAAAGTTGAGAAAAAAGTGCCAAAGTTAAGGCGTTAATTAAGTAACCGATAAAACCGACGGTGCCAAATTTAAGGAATTTTTGGGTGAAATCATCGTACCAACGACATAAAATTGAAACCGTAAGAATATCTTTAGCGGTATCTTTGGCTATTTTTGATTCGCCTGTTTCGCGAAGACCAAAACGCAGAGGAATTTCTTTAAACTTGGCCTTCAACTGAATCATCCGATACAACAATTCGATTTTGTACCCAAACTTAAGTGAATAAAGATGATCCAAATCAATTTTATCGACATAACCCTTGACTCGAGACGCGCGAAAACCGGTGGTGGGGTCAGTAACCTGAAAAAATGGCTTAAAAGGAAAAAACATTATAAAACGGGAAGTAAAACCGCCAACATAAGTAAAGAATTTCCGAACAAAACCCCAGGAATCAGGGATAGAACCACCTTTAATTTTTCGGGATCCAATTACGAAATCGTAGCCATTATCAATTTCCGCCAAAAGCTTGGGGATATCATCGGGGGAATGTTGGAAGTCACAATCAAATTCGATAACTATATCGGCTTTTAATTTTTCAATGGCATAGTGAAAACCTTTGGCAATAGCGTTGCCCATGCCTAATTTGACCGGGTTGATGACCAGATGAAGATTAGAATATTTTTCTTGGAGTTTTTGAACAATTTCGTAGGTTTTATCGGGAGAAGTGTCGTCGACTACCAGAATCTTAAGATCCCACTTAGTTTTTAATGGGGGGAAGGTTTTGGTATTGAAATATTCAATCATTTTGCCGATGTTGTCGGCTTCGTTGTAGGTGGGAATGACAATGGCGGCGATTTGTTTGCTTGTGTCCCTTTGAGACATAGATTTATATTAACACATCAAAACATCCTATGATAAACTCGGTTGCCCCCGCTTATTTTTTATCTATAAATTAGTGCCGGAAAAATAATCTGGTGTTTAGACCGTAATATGAGTGACTTTGAGAAATTTAATGAAGAAGAGTATAGAAGAAAAACATTGGCTGAAATTAGAGCTGAAATGGCACGAAATGGTCATCGAAGCCTTGAAGGTTTGAAAATAGTCGATTTTTTGAGCCGGTCAAATGGCCACGGGCGAAAGCCAAGGAGATGGCCGCGGGAAGTGATTTTACTAAGATATGACCAGACAACATATCAGGTTAAATCGGGAGAGATTGTCCCCCGAAAAAGCGGTGGTTTGGCACCGGACGTGGTTGCCAACGAAGCATTGGCTTTTTTACCCCCTGAAGAGAGGAGTGTTGACAACTTATTGGTTTATGCCAGAAATAAAGTAAAATAAGTTATGCAATTTGATATTTTAACCTTATTTCCGGAAATGTTTGAATCCCCTTTCTCAAGCAGCATAATTGATAGAGCGATAAAAAATAAAAAGGTGAAGATAAAGCTTCATCAAATGCGTCAGTGGGCCTGGAATAGTTATGGGGCGGTGGATGATAAACCCTACGGCGGCGGAGTGGGAATGTTGATCCGGGTGGATGTGATTGACAAAGCAATAAAGAAATTGGATTCCCGCTTTCCTGCCTGCCGGCAGGCACGGCGCGGGAATGACAGACCAAGAATTATTTTAACTTCAGCCAGAGGAAAGAGATTTACCCAAGCTGATGCAGTGAGGTTGTCAAAGGAAAAAAATATAATAATAATTTGCGGCCATTATGAGGGTTTTGATGAAAGGATAAGTAAATTGGTGGATGAGGAAATATCGATTGGGGATTATGTCCTGACCGGCGGTGAATTACCGGCGATGGTGATGGTCGATAGTATCGCCCGATTATTGCCGGGAGTGTTGGGCAAAGATGAATCGAGCCAGACTGATAGTTTTTCAAAAAATAATTTTATTGAATATCCCCAATATACCCGGCCGGCGGAATATAACGGAGAAAAAGTACCGGAAATATTGTTGTCGGGAAATCCAAAAAAAATCAAAGAGTGGCAGCAACAACAATCAGGGCAAAGAGGGCCAAAAGAAGATACTCAATAAAGATAGACAAACTTAAGTCACCGCGGCGGTAGTGATGATATAAACTCCAACCAAGATAGAGAGCGGCAGCTAAATAAATAATCCGTCTTTGATTGTGGGAGTCAAAGCGGAAAGTGAAAAGAAGAATGCCAATAAAGAGGAAGAGTAAAAATAAAATTAAATAGTTGAGGGGGTGTTTGCGGATTTCCCGAAAGACAGTCATCATAGATTAAAAAATAGTTCCCTGGCGGGAAAAAATAAGCAGAGCTAAAATAATGGCCAAAAAGGCAACATGACTAGCAGAGGATCCGGTTAAGCGGCTAGTGCGATTTTTTAGAGTAATGTAGGAATCGATAATTAAGACACCGATGATAATGGCAAACATAACCGAGCCGAGGATCTTGCCAACCAGAGCCGGATTGATCGGATGAAGTGAGGTGGCCGGACCGAAATTTTCGGCGGTAGCGGATGCAGGAGTTACCGGAGCAGAAGCCAGAACCCGGCCATTAAGAGGAGAGCCGAAATGCTCCACCACCAGGGTGGTCTTCATACCATTTAAAACACCGTTAACGACACCGATGCCGATTTCCTGATATTTACTGTTAACTATATTTGCCCGATGGGTTGGCGAATTCATCCAGGCTTTTAATAGTGATTCGGTGTCATAAAAATCCTTAGCTAAATTCTCACCGGCAATTGAATATTGATAACCGGCGTCACGGAAAAAATCCCAAGGACTTTCACCGTTTGGGGAAGAATGGGCCCAATAGTTTTTGGCAAACATATCTTTGGCTTTGGCGGCGGCTGATTCGGATAAAATGGAATTGTACTGGAGGGCGGGAAGGTCTTGTTTTTGACGCTCTTTGTTGGTTAAAACCCAGACTTTATCAGGGGTAATTTCCGAAGAATAGCCCAAGATGCCGGGACGGGCGATAGTCAGGGACTGGAGGAGGGATTGGTTTAAAAGATAAACGGCAATAAAGATTCCCAAAAAAGAGGGTTGAAGGATTAGGGCCCGATGATTATTGCTTTCCTGGGGGATAAAGAGCCGGGACAAGAAACGTTTCACAATTAAATTATAGGCAGTATTTTTACTTTTTGATACTATTAATTAATATCACTACAAAAATTGGGTGCTTATTAGTGGTGGGTCTGTTGTTTTTGGGAGGTGTTTATAAGGAAGTAATCGCGTTTAACGGGATAACTTTGACCGATTTTAGGTTTCAGAACAATCCACCGATAATAAATCGAAAAAATAAACTTTATGTGGTTTTTAACAACACCAACAGTTCAAATGATTATGAACTTTATGTAAAGGTGGCCTATTCCCAAACCCCAGAAGGTTCACCCTATCAATTTGGCAGTTTGTTGAAAATGATGAATGTCAGAAATATGCAGGACGGGATATATTTTAACGATACGTTAAAAATTAGCGGTAATGTATATTTTTTGGTGACTCTATACGAAGATCAAGCCGAAAATAATAAATTACTAACTTTTTCAAAAAATATTTTTATTGATAAGGATAATGATGGGGACGGGATTGGCGACAGTGTCGATTCGGACGATGATAATGATGGGTTGCCGGACACAGAAGAAAAGAACCTGGGCACTGATCCTTTTAATCCCGATTCGGATAAGGACGGTAAAAAAGATGGCCAAGATCCCCATCCTCTTGACAGTCGAGCGGAGGGAAATATATCCACCCCATTTTTAACCGTTAATCCAGAGGCTAAGCCAACGGGGGAAACACAAGGTGAATCGGTTGAGAACCAAATATTAGGTGAAAGTGTTCCAAAAGGCGAAAAAAATGTTAAAAAACCGTTTTCTTTCATCAAAATATTATTGATTACATCAATGGTATTGTTGGGACTAGGAGCGGGAGCAGTATGGTTACTTTTTAGGAAGAAAGAACCGCCGTATTATAAAAAGAGCGAATAAAAAGGCAGGAATAAAAATAAAAAGAAAGAGAGGCTGAGAAGGTTGATTAGAGGGTGGAATGATGGAATTAGTGGTTTCGGTACCTAAAACCCCTTCTCCAAAACCGGCTGCCGGCCCGGCAATAAAAATACCGGTTGGAGTAGCGGGAATTTCATTTGAATAATCACCCGGAGCACATCCGTTGCCGGCTCGTACCCTGAAATAATAGGTAGTTCCGCCCGATAAATTACTTACAGTATAACTTGTGGTTCCGGCGCTGCCGATATTAGGATTGCCATAGGTAACCGAGCCGGAAGTTAAACCAAATGCCACCAGATAATAACTTAGCGGTCCTGTTCCTTCTGACCAGACAAGTCTTACACTATTAACACCAGCAGTCGCGGATAAAAGTATTGGCGTGCCTACCGGCTTGGTATCATTGCAAACCGGCGCCAAAACACCGGCTCCCAAAACTGCTCCTGGCGCTGACGTTGGAGTGGGTACAGGTGTAGTCGTTGGGGTAGGTGTTGGTGTTGGTTCCCCCCAAAAACCCAAGGTCAAATCAAAAACCGTTTCCTTATTTTGATACTCATCGCCAGCTCCAGAAGACATAAGAACCGTAAAATCGTAATCAAGATCCGCTCCGGGAGCAAAAGTTCCCATTCCGATCTTATCTTGACCATAAAAATCGGTGACGCTACCAGCCCAAATTACTGTCGTTCCCCCAACAATGCTGATATGCATTACATTTTCCAAAATATTTATTGTTGATGTTCTGGTTCCTCTAATCGCCATTTCCCGCGTTTCCGGACCGGAATTTTTCAGATTAAGTGTTTTAGTTATGGACTTTCCCGGATACCAAAACCCATCAAGGCTATTGCTAAACAGCGGGTCCAAGCCGCTTTTGCTGCACGCTGTCGGTGACGCCGGACAATTGATATTCAAATCCGCCGCCAGTGCTAAAGTGGGAAAAGATAAAACAAAAGGAAAAAACAAAAGGAGAAGTAATATTTTTTTCATTAATTTAGGGTAAATGTTTGGGTGGTAAAAATAAGGGGAGAACTATTAATGTTACCGGTTAGGTCAACGGTAAAGGTGGAGCCGATACCGGTTTCAGGGGTACAGACGTAACCGCTACTACAAGTACCCAAGTAAAAATCCCGGGCCGAAGTAAAGTTCTCCACTGATTGAGGATCAATGCGGCCGGAAAAACCCTGAAGTCCAGCTGAATTGGTGTATTTAACTTCATAATCTAATGTATCAGAGGGGTTATTGCCAAAAATGGGAGAAATATTGGAAACGGTTAAAACAATTTTGTTAACCGAAAGACGGGATGTAAGAACGGCAGTAATTTGGGGAGATAGAAGAGACCAAGGGCCAACTCCATTGACAGTTCTGACCCAAGATTCGTTGGGGGCTATTGTACCCTGATAGGTAGTAGCATCAACGATGCTGGAACCAACTTTTAGGCTGACAGTGTCAGTATTGGTATTTAGGGTAAAGCCAATAAAAAGGGAATTATGAGGCAGAATTGAGGTGGAACCAATATCGATTTCGGTTGAGTCATTGGCTAATTTCCAAGTGCTAAGATTGACGGCCAAGTCACTATTGTTATAGATTTCAATTTGTTGAGAGGTTTGGTCAAAAATGATTTTATTTAAGACAAGATGGGGAAGAGTTAGTATTGCCGATGAATGAGTTGATTCAATGTTGCCGGCCAGATCGGTAGCGGAAAAGTTTACTTTAGTTTCGCCAACATTGACAGTAATAGGGGGAGTAGTGGTAGCGATACCGGAACCGGTGTCGACCGAGTCAAAGGTAGCGACAGTTGTTTCACCGAGTCGAAGATCGAGAGTGGAAATTTTTAGATCGTCAATAAGAGCATAAGAGTTGAAACCGGCCCCAACGTCTCCAGTATCGGAAACCGAAAAGACTAATTTGATTAAACGGTCGGCCAGATTTTGTAAAGAGTGAAACAAAGTTTTCCAGCCGGTGTCGTAACTAAGAGTGCCGGTATTATTACCATCAGTTAGAATATTTTCGAGTAATTGAACGCCATCTTGATGAAAAATTCCGACTGAAAACTGATCATAGTCGGCAGTGTCGTTGCTGACATAGCGGTAAGAAAATTGAAAAGTGCCGGAATAATTTTGGGGTAAATATAGATTTTGGGAAATGGAATCGGTGCCGGAAAAGGTGTCGGATTGATTACCCAGAAGGGTTACCTGACCACGACCGGGTTCATCAACCTGATGATAATCACCTACCGGGGAATCATGAGTCCAGGAACTAGTGAGTAAATTTTGACCGGTATAAGAATTGGCCGGGGTGATTTGGTTGGTAGTAGGCGGAGTAATATCAAATATAACTGCCGGCCGGGTGGCAATATAAACAGGACCGTTGTTAACTGATTTTTCGGAGTTACCGGCTAGATCATGGGCGATAGTGTCAAAATAATAAGTTCCCTCACCTAAGGGGAAGGTAAAGTTAAAATAGTTGCCACAAGTCCAAGGGTTGAGACTGTATGAATAACAGAGGTCGGTGTAGTCAACCCCCGAGCCGCTGCCATCTGAAGCAGAATAGCCGATACTTAGGGGGTTTTGATTAGTGGCCGGAGGGAGGGAGAAAAGATTTGATATCGGGGTTTCGACATCATCACCGGGAAAAGAGGCAGCTGTGCTTAAGGTAACACCGGTAATGGTTGCTAGCCCCGAAGTAAAAGAGGCGTATGTCACAAAACTAACTCTGGCCGCGAGAAAAGAAAAAACAAGAAGTATTGCCGCCAATGTCTTGCGGCTCTTTCTCGGGATAACCCGTTTTGGCCACAATTTTATAACATCCTTGACCTGCCGCACTATAAATATCAGCAAAGGCAAGACAATCAATAATATGAAGCCTACTAAGGTTTTAAAGAACTCAATCAGATAACCAATGAGAGGAATAATCAATATCACCTTGCCTTCAATGCCGGCTTGAGTAACTAAACCAAAATCCGAAGCAGGGTTAGCATCTCCCTTGGTTTCAAGCCGCCAGAGGAGGCCGGTTTTATCAATTTTAACAACGCGATGGGTGACATAGATAATTTTTTTATCGGCAGGGTGCTGATAGGTGATAACGTCGTCAACTTTAAGATTTTTCTGATCCACCCATTGGTTAATCACCACCGAGCCTTTGGGGATTTTTGGTTCCATTGACCCGGTTAAAACTGTTCGGGAGTGGTAGTAATTTTTGAATGGGGGTATAAGAGGAAAAACGGACACCACAATCACCAGAACTAAAATTGTTCCAAAAATGATTTCTCCCGATAAAAATAACTTTTTTAACAAAGCTTTTTTCATAAAACCCACCTACTCGCCAGGCGGGAAGTAATTCTCCCCGCCTGACAAGCAAAAAACACACTATGGTGTCATTCCGACGAACCCAAGTGTGAACTGTAAAGTCTTCCCCTTAGCGTCATCACCGGCACCAGGAATCATTTGAAACTGCACACTGAATTGTCGTTGCGTTCCACCAAGCAAGTTTGACAACAAGATGTTGGCCTGTCCACTATTCCACTGGTTTAATGTATACCAGCCAGAAGGAGACCAACCTGTTCCAGTTTCACCAAACCGCATCTGAACCACATCCTTAAGCGCGTCCCAACTTCCACTTTGAGCTGATGGCAAATTAGCCACAATCTGCCCAAAAGGAACAGATGCGTCGGAAGTGTTACGCAAATAGAATGTATGTTCAGCACCAACAAAACCCGGAATCATGTTTGATTCTTTAATTCCCAAAGTGTCTCCGTCGGCGGTAGTGTTACCCCAAGCGCTACCGTTATATACCTCAAGTGTAGGTGTAGCCGAACTTAGAACAACACCAGTGATGGTGACCGAATTACTGGTAAAAGCAGCGTAGGCGCCACCGACCAAAAGCGAGACGGCTGCCGCGATGCCTGCCAGTTTAACTAAAATATTTTTATTCATTAGTTTTCACCTCCTTTTTGAATTAATATAATTAACTTATAAACTAATTTAGGAAATATAAATAGCCCTAACCTTTAATATTTTTTTTAGATTTACCGCAGGGTAATAATTTTTGCCAAAGTTTGGGAAAAGTTTTTTTGAAAAATTGGAGAACTATTAGACCGATAAAAATTCCTAATAGGTCAATGAGAGTATCACGGAAGCGGCCATCTCGTCCTGATACAAAAGACTGATGAAATTCGTCAGTAAGTGAGTAGAGATAGGAAAGAAAAATCGTTTTGTTGGGAGAAAGGATGGCGAAGACAATTAATACCGATAAAACGGCATATTCAATCAGGTGAAAGGTTTTGAGAACAAAGAAACGCTCAATTGGAGTACCCCTTATGACCGTGGTCGGCCCGGAGGAAAGATAAAAGATAAATACCATCCAAAGAATGGCGGGAATCCAAGCAACAATTTTATTTATTTTTATTTTTTGGGCCACGGAAAAGAAGGGGTGACAAAATAAAGACGGTACCGCCAAACATTAGAATAGTGGAAAAAATTTTGATTGGCGATCCTGACTCATTTATTGTAAGACGGGGAGAGCGGGAAGCGATAGGGGGCGAAGTGGCACCAAGAATCAGCGGACAGTTAATATTGGTTGAACATTTGATAGTAGTGGGTTTGGGGATGGAAGTGGGTTTTTTGGTGGCGGTCGGTTTTTTGGTCGAGGTAAGTTTGGGTGGATTTGAATATGAATAAGAACTGATAGTTCTTTTTTGGGGATCAATTAAATAAATCGAATCGCCATCATTGTTTAAAAATCCGGAAGAGAAAAAAGCCTGGCAGGCAGAAAGGGCATCGACTGTGGGACAGGTAATTTTTCGGGAGTTTTGACTCTGGTCTCTAACCCGCCAGTCGGTGAGATCAACGGGGAAATTATTGGGGTTGTAAATTTTAATCCATTCGTCACCGTCGTCAGGATCGGCTAAAACTTCGATAATTTCTAAATTGGTATAGGTTCCCGCTGTCGCGGGAATAACAGCCTCCGTGGTGGTGGGAACGATACACTTATTATTGTCTTTGTTGGGGGAAATTTCAGTTAAACACCAGTTGCTATCGCTTTGCCGGGAAAATGACTGATGATCGGGTACCGACTTGAGAGGTTGCTGATCTATGAGCTTATCCTGATTATCAAAGAGGCGGGCACAGTCTGAAGAGGAATTGTTAAAAAATGGATGGGAATTACCTATTTGGAGAAATGAGTTAGCTGGTAGAGTGGCGGAGAAAAGAGTATTGTTGTTTTCGGTACAATCGCGAATACGCCAGTTGTTTAGAACTGCTGATTCAGTTGAGGGATTATAAATTTCCACCCATTCAATTTCTCCTGACGGCGGATCGGGTAAAACTTCGTTGATGTAGGGCAGCACTAATTATCCAGTTTAGCTAAAGCCAGGTCGATTTTGTGAAGAGTTTTTTCTTTACCCAAAGCCGGGAGACACTCAACAATGGGCGGAGTTTGAGCGGCACCACAAATTGCTACCCGGAAAACCATAAAAAATTGACCAAGGTTCCAACCATTTTTTTGAATTAAATTAGTTAGTTTATTTTGAATATCGGAAAAATCCACCACGGCGGACAGGTCACCCAGTATCTCTTTGCTTTGAGTGAGCATGTCGACCACCAGTTCTTTAGTGGCACCGCGTTGAAGTAAAAGGGAAGGATCATAGTCAACATCCTCAAAAATAAATTTCAATTGAAGAGGAAGATCGGAAAATTTGACAATTCTGTCTTTCATAATTGGCAGTAAGATTTTGATTTCTTCATCGGTGGCTTGGGGTAAAAACTTTTTGAAGTAAGAAAATAATTGTTTGTTATTTAATTGACGGACGTATAGGCCATTAAAGTAATCCAGTTTTTTACGATCAAAAATAGCGGCTTTTTTATGAAGATGTTCGATACTAAAAGCAGAAATAAATTCTTCAAGAGTGAAGATTTCTTGGGGAGTCCCCGGATTCCACCCAAGTAGCATTAAGAAATTTAACATCGCCTCCGGCAGATAACCTTCATCTAAAAACTGTCGGGCCAAAACTGAACCATAACGCTTACTCATTTTCCCGGGGTGGGTGGGATCTAACAACACTGTAAGATGGGCAAACTGGGGTATTGTCCAGTTAAAATATCGATATAGCAAAATATGTTTTGGAGTAGACGAGATCCATTCATCGGACCGAATTATATGAGAAATTTTCATGAGATAGTCATCGACAACCACAGCGAAATGATAGGTAGGAATACCATTGCTTTTCATCAACACCTGGTCATCTAAATCATTGGTGTTGAACTTGATCTGACCGCGAATTAAATCGTTGAAAATAATAGTTTCATTGTCGGGAATTTTCATCCGAATGACATAGGGAAGACCGTCTTTTAGCTTTTTCTCAATTTCTGCTTTAGATAAATTTAAACAATGACGATCATATTTGGGAATTTTTTTGGCGCCTTTTTGAACTTCCCGAATTTCATCTAATCTTTTTTGGGTACAAAAACAGTAATAAGTATGTCCTTTATCTAATAATTCCTTGATATATTTTTGATAGATATCTAAACGTTGCGATTGGATAAAAGGCTCCCCATCCCAAGAGAGTCCGAAGTCTTTCATGACTTTCTGGAGACGGTCGGCAGCACCGGCTACAAGTCGTTTTTGATCGGTGTCTTCGATTCGAAGCAGAAATTCGCCGTGATTTTTTTTGGCAAAAGCGTAACTGTAAAGAAAAGTTCGCAAAGAGCCGATGTGTAAATCACCGGTGGGACTCGGGGCCATGCGGGTCCGGACAGTTGATTTATTTATCATTTCTTCATTTGCCATTTATCATTTTGACTTTTTTAAATACTGGCGGAAATCGGCCCATTCGGCCTTGGGTATCCCCGACTTTCTGATCATTTCATTAATGTTTGGTTCATAAAGTTGCTTATTGTTGTCGATAACCTGGGGCATGAATTCCTGATTACCAATTTTTTTGTAATAAACCCAATGGTGTCCATAGACATTTGACAGTATGAAACCCCGCTTTTCGAGAAAACGTTTGGCTTCTTCCGGCCTGATATTTTTGAGCCTGGAGTCCATTAACAAGAGGTACCAATAAATTTGCCCCTCTCGTAACCATCAGTTAACTGGGTAAATATAAATTTTTTTGGTTCAACCCGGGTTAATTTTGATATTTTACGTATTCTTTGATTATATTCATTGAGCTTCTTCCAATATTTGGCCGGAGCCGGTTTGTTTAATAAATCATCCGAAAGATTGTTTTTTATTACCGCATCAACATGGGCTCTGGCCGCCTCATGAATACTTTTTTGTAGTTCTTGGGAATCTTTTCCGAATTCAACGAGATCTAGATCTAAACAAACAGCAACATAATGTTTGGCATCCTGATAGAAGAAAAATCTTAAAACTCCTCTTTTTTTAGTATTATATAAATTGCTGGTCATATGTTTTATAATACCAAATTTTATCATTTATAATAAAGTGATGACTTCTCTAACTTACGTAGCCTATGTCAGCCGCCGACTAATAAAATACGGCGGGGTGGGAATTTTGGCCTTGGTAATTGTTTGGTGGATTGGCGGAATTGCCTTAAAAATTTATCTGGCGGCTTATCCGCCCTATGTACCGCCAACAATTCGCTTTGGGATAATGCCCAAGATTGTTTTCCCGGAGAAAAAATTTGAGAGAAAAGAATTTAGTCTGGAACTCGCCAATGACGCCTTTCCAAAATTCAAAGATCAAGCTAAAGTATACGTAATTTACCGCTCTAAAAGCGTTATCGGAGCTTTGGAGGAGGCTAAAAAAACGGCAGCTTTGATGGGTTTCAAAAATGAACCAAGTGAGATAAAAACAGGGGTTTATGAATTTAACGACAGTGTCGCCAATCGAACTTTAACCATGAATATTCTATCGGGTAATTTTGACCTTAACTACCCCTATCTTAGCGACCAAATGCTACTAAACCCCGAGGAAATGCCGGATAAGGCTGAAGCTATATCATCGGCCAAAGCTTTTTTACAGCAGGCGGGAAAGATGTATATAGATTTGGAAGAGGGCGAGGCAAAGGTGAGTTTCTGGAAAATTGGCTTTGGGGGGTTAAAAGAAACGGCAGGATTAAACGAGGCAAATTTGGTGAGAGTTGACCTCTATCGAAAGAGGCTGGATGGAGATCAGGAAATGGTGTCGAATGATTTGAGCAGATCATCGGTGTCGGTGCTGGTCTCCGGTTCAAGTGTGGCGGCTAAAAAAGTAGTCGAAGTAAATTATAAATATATCAATGTTGATGTCTCGGCTCCGTCAACCTACCCCATTAAAACTCCGGAAACAGCTTATGGGGATCTGAAGATGGGTTATTATTGGCCGGTTAAAGATAACGAGGTTAAAAGTACGGTGATTAGAAAGGTCAGTTTAGCTTATTTTGAGCCGGTGACTCCGGCGCAATTTCTCCAACCGGTATATGTCTTTGAAGGTGATAGGGGATTTGCGGCTTATGTACCGGCTATTGTTGATAAGTATGTTCAATAGGTTTTTAATTCCCAGGAAAGATTAGATTTGGCCCAATTGATAAGTTTGGCGGTATCGGCAAAACGATCTTCACTTTGAGCCACCAGAGTCAGGAGATAATGACCTTTTAAATTTACCAATCCAATGAAGCAACCGCTAGCTTCGGGAGTCCAGCCGGTCTTAAGTCCTTCGACTTCAGGAACTATTCCTAAAAGCTCGTTGGTGGAGACAAGGCGGTGTTTGATTTGGCCGCTTAAATCGGTGAGCTCCACCTCTTTTATTTTGACGGCAGAGACAATCGAGGGGAGTTTTAGAGACAGGCGGGCGATTTGAGACAGATCATAGAGAGTTGAGTAATGATTGGGGTCATGAAGGCCGTCGTAATTAGTAAAGTGGGTTTCCGAAAGACCATATTTTTTTACCAAGAGATTCATTTGATCAACAAAAGCAGCCGGGCCGCCGTTGATGTGTTCTGCCAGATTAAAAGCAGCATCGTTGGCAGAGTAGATTAGGAGACTGGATACCAAGGTGTTAACAGTTACTTTTTCACCTTCGAGAAGATTCATGGTTTTGCCGACGGAATAGGTTCTGGTGGTAATCACCTCATCAAGCGGATATAAGTTCAGGGCAGTGAGGGCGGTGACCAGTTTGGTGACCGAGGCCGGATAAATGCGGTCGGAATAGAGATTTCCGGCCACTATTTGATTATCAACCGGATCGATAACTAAATAATATTGGGTGGAAAGGGAGGGTATATTTTCATTTTTGACAACTGCGTGTGACGGCGATTCAAAAAAGGCCGGGGAGGCTAAAAGATTGGGTTTGAGTGTAAAAAAATTCCAGGTTAAGAAAACTGAATTAACAAATAAAAAACCCCAAAACCAATTAATCTTTTTTAGCATTTGATAATCGGGAATCAACTCTTTCCATGTCCCGGGGAAAAAGCGAGGCTTCGCGAACATTGGCCAGATTTAATATTTGCATAGTAATTCTTTCGGCACCAAAGGCAAAACCGCCAAGAGGGGGCAGGCCGAATTTGAGGGCTTGAAGATAGAGGTCGATATTTTTTGGGTCAATCCCCCACTCTTTGACGTGTTCCATGATGGCGGCGTAATCATGAATTCGCCGGCCCCCGGTGAGCCATTCAACCCCCCGACCAATTAAATCAAAGCCCTGATTAAATTCGGGATTGTCATCATCAGGATAAGTATAAAATGGCCGGGTTTTAGTGGGATAGTGAGTAATAAATACCAAATCGGACTGGTGGGTTTCTTTGGCCCATTTACATATTTCCCGCTCATCATCAGGAGAAGGATCTTTTTCCTGGCGGCAATCGCGACCGGTGCGTTCAAAAATAATCTGTTGCGCATCCCGCAATTTAATAAAGGGAATTTTTTTTGGTACCGCCGGAACAGTGGCACCAAAAAGAGTTAGTTCAGCCGGACATTTTTTGACGACCTCGTTTAAAACGAATTTAATTGTATATTCGGCCATATCCTTGACCTCAATCCAGGAATCGATAAAACCAAATTCGGCATCAAGGCTAACTACTTCGGTTAAATGCCGGGTAGTGACACTGGGTTCGGCTCTAAATATTTTGTTAACCGAAAATACCCTTTCAAAAGCGGAAACGAGAAGGGATTTGTACAGTTGGGGGCTTTGAGAGAGATAAACTTCGTAATCAAAATATTTGACTTTAAAAACGTCAGCCCCGCCTTCGGGAACGGAAGAAATCATTGATGGAGATTGAAATTCAAAAAAATCCCGGGCTTTTAAGGCTTGGCGAAAAGAGTCGATGACTACTTCCTGGATTTTAAAAATGGCCTGAATTTTGGGATGGCGAAAACTAAGGGTCCGATAATCAAGTAGAACCGGAAGGGAAACATTGAGATCGGGCTGATGAATATCAAAGGGTAATTCGGCGGCGGGAGACAGAAGTTTTAACTCTTTGACCTCCATCTCGATTTTGCCGGTGAGCAATTTGTCATTAAAATATTTGGCATCGCGGGAACGGACAGTCCCGGTGATTTCGACAACCGATTCGACCTTGAGAGCACCAAGATCTTTACCGCCGACTACCTGGAGGAGGCCGGAGCGGTCACGGATGTCGGCAAAGGCTAATTTGCCGTAATTTCGGATACTATTGACCCAGCCTTTAATGGTTATTGTTTGACCGATTTTGGCTGGAGTGTCTTTGATGAGTGTTCTTGGCATAGTTTAATTATAAATAAAAAAACCTCCGAGTATCGGAGGTAGAGTTTACGAAATAACTTTTCGTGCTCCGATTGCGATCCACCACAGGCGGATCTCGGGATTACCCTCGACACACGTTATCCGGTTTGCAGTTGGATTTCTGAAGGGTTCTAATGGGCTGCCGCCGTTCTTCCCTTAGCTCTCCCGGTGTTGGCCGGGATCAAACGCTTTAGATCATTTTACACCATTAATATTTCTTTGACAATTAGATAGAAGATGAAAGCATACCTAAAATTACTACCGGTTCATTTTTTCTATCTTTATAGCGAATTCTGACTCCCTCTACGGGTTTAGGGGTTGGAGGTGGGATACCAATTTCGAATGGTTTACAGATACCGGAAAATCTACGTTTAACCGTTTGAATACCGCCGGCGTCGAAAACATCAACCCTGGTAACTCTCTCAGAGAAAGTTATTCGTTTGGAGCCGAGATGGATTTTGATGATATCAAAATCGGGATATGCCGTATTAAATCTCAAATCTGATCCGATTTGTATTCCTCTCGGATCTATGATGAAAATAGAGGCGGCTTTATCTTCTGTCATATATTTAACCTATATTATACAAAAATTTCCTTGATTAGCAACTGGGGGGAGGATATTATGATTCCAGGCCATGAATGGACGCTGGTTTTCCATCTGGGTCTTTAAAGTAAATTCGGATTCCCTGATAGGGGTCGGGGGACGCGGCGGGAATACCAACTTCGATTGGCGGACAAAAGGGTAATCTTCTTTTAACCATTGTGGTATTACCGGTGTCAGCTATTGTGACTTTTTTAATATCGGGGGCAAAAGTTATTCGATTAGTATCGGGGTTGACATTTGTTATACCCACGCTAGGTATCCCGTGATTATAATGTAATTCAAATTTTTTTGCATTTCCCGACAGATAATCGTGTGCATATAAAACAGCAGCTCTATCATATCGTTTTGTCATATTAACCTATATTATATAATAATTTCCTTAATAATCAACTGGGGGGAGGTGGTGTTGTTCCAGGTGTTGAAATTTAGGCTGATTATGTTTCGACTTTTAGACCCAAAATAGCGGCCTTTTGCCCAATAACATCCTCAAACAAAATTCGAATTGCGCTTTCAGGTTCAGGAGTCGCAGGAGGGACACCAACTTTAATTGGTTGACCGATAAAGGGTAATTTTCGCCTAACTATTTCGATCCCACCAGCATCAACAACAGTGACTTTGTTAATTCGTCGATCAAAAGTTACCCGATTAGTAGTAAGGTCAGCACGTACGCCTATGCCAGTTAATTCCGAGCCATAGTGTAAATTAAAAGTTTCCAACCATCCTTTTGGGCCTTGGGCAATAACAACTGCGGCTTTATCATAATTTTTTGCCATACTTGACCCATATTATATAAGAATTTCCTTAATTATCAACTGGGGGGAGGTGGTGCCGTTCCAGGTGTTGAGGTCGAGAGAGGCGATGAAGGAGAGAGGCTGGCCAACTTTTAAACTGGAGAATAATTTGCCTTGGCGGAAGGCGACGGCATCGAGGGTGCCAAATTTAAATTTCAGATGATCACCAGTACTGCCGATTTGGCGTAAAGAAGTAACGACAATGTCTTTAAAATAAAAGGTTGGGGTGGGGTTACCAATTCCAAAGGGAGCCAATAAATTAATATATTTAATATTTTTTGAAGTAACCGCTTCCAGCGTCATTTGGGCATCGACAGCAGCCAGAGGGTCAAAAGTAGTTAGCGGTGAAGAGGCAAAATATTTTTCTAATTTCTTTTTTAATTTGGGAATATTTGAAAGAGAAATACTAAAACCAGCAGCGGCGGCATGGCCGCCAAGGTCAATAAACAGTTCATCAAACTGTCGCAAAATGTTGGTGATATGGTAGCCTTTAATCGAGCGACAGGAACCACGGGCAAAATCCCCTCCTTCGGAAATGATAATTGACGGTAAATGATATTTTTCAGTCAGACGGCCAGCAATTAATCCAATAACACCCGGATGAAAAGTATTATCACTAATAAAAATAAAATTATCTTTTATGACTACATTTTTTTCAGCAATTTCTAATGATTTTTTTTCCAAATCCTGACGGTTTTGATTGTGACGATTTAAAAGTGATAGAAAGTTTCCGGCATCTTCTCCGGTTTCGGAATTAAGAAAAGAAAAGGCTAAGGTGGGATCGTCGAGGCGGCCGGCAGCATTGAGGCGGGGAGCGACGATAAAACTCAAATCATAAACTGACAGGGAATCCGGTTTTACCCCGACAGTGTCTAATAATAGTTTTAGGGGTAAGGGTGGGTTAAATCGAAGTGACTTTAGACCGTGGACCACAATTTGGCGGTTGATGCCGGTTAGGGGCAAACAATCGGCGACCACCCCGAGGGCGGCTAGGCCTAAATCGGTGTCGGCTGTTAGTTCTTTGGATAGAAAATAGGCCAAAGCGGAGGCGGAAGTATCGGTGGAATGAACAATTTCAATACCAGTAGAGACGTAGCGCGCTACGTCTCTACTTTTATCAGGCAAATGATGGTCAACAATCAAAATTTTTAACTCCGGTTGTTCTTTTAATATTTTTTTAAACTCTTCTCCGGCGACAATACCATTGTCAACAGTGATCAATAAATCAAAAGTGATTTTATTAGATTCTTGAAATTTTAAAAAAGAGGTAGCCTTTATTCCATAACCATCTCTTTCCCGGTGAGGAAGATAAGCGAAAGTGTGAGGATTATGGCTTTTGAGAGACTGATACAAAATAGTAGAACTGATAATACCGTCAACGTCATAATCACCATAGATAAGAATGTTTTTGGTTAAAGAATTTTTGATTAATTTGATGGCTTTGGCTAACTTTAAATAATTTTTAGGAAAAGAAGGCTTTAAAAACTCGTGAAAGTTGACGGCATCAATACCGCGGTTTTTTAAAAGAAGCCTTAGTATGGTCTTGGGGTCGGAGTCTTGATCAAGGAGGAACATGCCCCATTTTATGCTATAATTGGGCGTTGACAAAGCCTGGAGTCAACAATTTTTATTTTTATTTAACAAATCAGGCGGAAAGAATGGCAAAAAAGCTTTTTGTAGGGAATTTACCCTATACCATGACTAGCGACCAACTCCGCGAGCTCTTCTCGGCTATCGGGAAAGTGGTAGACGCTAACGTAGTTATAGACAAGATGAATCAGCGCAGTCGCGGATTCGGTTTCGTGGAATTTGAAACTGATGAAGACGCGGCTAAAGCAGTCGCGCAACTTGATGGTAGTGACCATGACGGCCGAAAAATGGTCGTTAAGGAAGCATTACCCCGTCCGGAAAAAACTCTGTAAGTTATCTTTTCGGTAAATTTTAAAACCCTCCGACGTTATGTTGGGGGGTTTTGGGATAAAACAAACCCATACCAACTCCTTTTCTTTGACTTTATATCTTATATTTGTTAAATTACCCTTAATGACAACCATAATTAAGGGGGTTATATATTTTTCATCTAGATTTAGAGGTGAGAAAAGAAATCCAAGAAATTATCTTGAAACAATCGAGGGTGATTCACAAAGAGCTAATGGCTCCGACACAATCCGATCGGTGTATCTAAATGGGTTGAGAGCGTTTTTAGAAGTCTATAACACCGACGAGAGAGGAGTATTTTTGGCACCTAATGGTCCGGAAAAGAATCAAATTAAACTTACAAGACGGGGAGAAGCATGGACACCCCAGCCCGGACAACCGATTAGAGACGGGTTTCCGATTATGGCTCGTGTCAAAGATCTTGGCCAGGTTGAGATTGAGTGGAGTCCGAGGAGTGGTAAGGAAAATAATAGATAAGACTTAAGTTGATGAAAAGTAATTAGGCAGACGGAATTAATCATGTAAAATAGGGTGTGGAATTGCCAAAGAAGGTAATTGATTTGATGAAGAAGTTTATCTCTGCGAACGCAGAGATCTATATAGTTGGTGGGGCGGTGAGAGATATGATGATGGGTCGGGAGATTTATGACTGGGACTTTGCCACTAACCTGACTCCGGAGGAAATGAAAAAGATTTTTCCTAAAAACAGTTTTTGCAATAATGCTTTCGGCACTTTTTCAGTGGTATCAGGAAAAGATATATATGAAATTACCACCTATAGAACCGAGAAGAACTATAGCGATTCCCGCCATCCGGATGTAGTGGAGTGGGGGAAGACAATTGAGGAAGATTTACAAAGGCGCGATTTTACAATAAATGCGATGGCCATTCAATTACGAATTACGTCCACAGGATTTCGTAAGACTCAAAATTACGAATTACGAATTATTGATTTATTTAATGGTCAAGAGGATTTGAAAAATAAAATTATTCGGGCGGTGGGGAATCCGGACGAAAGATTGACGGAGGACGCCTTGCGAATGATGCGGGCGGTACGACTGTCGGCTCAATTAAAATTTAAAATTGAAGAAAAAACTTTTGCCAGTATCCAAAAAAATGCTAAGTTGCTTCAGAAAATTGCCGGAGAAAGAATTCGGGAGGAACTATTTTTAATTTTAAAATCGGATCACCCCGGAGACGGAATGATAATACTTAAAAATAGCGGTATTTTGGAGCAGATTATGCCGGATATGCTTCTGGGAGTAGGTATGGCCCAAAAAGGACATCATGTTTATGATGTCTGGAAACATGGCCTGGAAACTCTCAATAACTGCGAATCGACGGATCCCCTAACCCGGCTGGCGGCTTTTTTACATGATATCGGCAAGGCCAAAACGATAAAAGAAATTAATGGGGAAAACACATTTTACAATCATGAGGTGATTGGCAGCCGGATGGCGGTGGCTATCGGCAAGAGATTGAAATTATCAAACGAGGAACTACAAAAGTTGTTTATTTTGGTCCGCTGGCATATGTTCACGGCCAGTGAAATGCAGACAGATAAGGCAGTGAGACGCTTTATTCGTAATGTGACAGTTCCATATTTGGGAGATATGATAGCGCTTCGCCGCGGAGACCGGATTGGCAGCGGCGCCCGCGAGAGTTCCTGGCGCTGGGAACTGTTCAAAAAAAGATTGATTGAAGTTCAAAAACAACCGTTTTCGATAAAAGACTTAAAAGTAAACGGCGAGGATGTGATGGAGATTTTAAAAATCAGACCGGGGCGAAAAGTGGGGGAAGTTTTAACTAAACTTTTTGCTGAAGTTGAGGAGAATCCGAAATTAAATGAAAGAGAAATATTGTTGGAGAAAATAAAAAAGCTGGCTTAGGCAACGTGCATGTCTGTTTGATAATGTTCATCAATAGCCTGTTGAGTACTCAGGTAAGAACCTCGTAAAAATCTTGGTTGTCTAATACTTGGATTTTTTCTGGACTGAGGTACGTCTGGCAACCAGGCGTTATTGGGACCCAATAAAATCCGGTCCTTAAAAATTACAAACCCATTTTCAATTTCAAAATTTTGTTCGATAACAGTTTTCATTTTTTTCTTTTGAACAACAAAACTAAGGGAATGGCGACGGCGGTACTGGAATAGGTGCCGCAAACGACACCAATAAGCAGAGCGGCGGCAAACCAACGGGTGGTCGGGCCGCCAAGAACAACAAGTGACAATAACATAAAGATAATGGTCATGGAGTTGTTGACTGAACGGACAATTACTTCGGTAACTGCCCGATTGGCCAGCTCGGTCCAGGAATTGGTGTAACTTAAACGCTTAAGTTCCCGGATCCGGTCAAAGGTAACCACGGTATCATGAACTGAAGCCGAGAGAGTGGTTAAAAGGGCAGTAACAAAGAGAGTGTCCAATTCAGCCTCAAAAAAGTGTCCTAAAAGGGAAAACATGCCAATAAGGATAAAGGAATCGTGAAACATGGCCAAAACAGCGCCGGCACCAAAGGAAAAATCAGAAAAACGGGAACCAATAAATAGAAGCAGGGCCAGAGAGGAAAGAATAATGGCAAAAATAGTCTTTTTGATAAGCTCTTTTCCTAAACTTGGGCCGCGGGTACTAAATTGCAAAACTTCCATATCCTTATCCAGGGCCCTAAGACTTTCTTCCAATTTTAGTTTTTTATCCTGGGGAATATCTAAAAATTTGATGGTATAGGTGCCGGATAACCCGGAAAGAGATCTTAGGCCGACATTTTGATCATTAAATATTTTCTCTATTTTTGATTTATCCTTTATATTGGGCATTTTTATTTCGAAGGTGGCACCGCCTTTAAAATCTTCGGAATGTCTATAACCCCATTTGGTGATAGAAAACAAGGAAAGACCTATAAGAGAGGCCGAGATAAGAAAAAATAGGGGACGAAATTTCATGATATTCATTGGGGAAGTATTAAGTATTAAGTATTAAGTATTAAGTATAAATATTAATTTCTTTTTCTGGCGAGAACCCGTAATAAATTTCGGGTGACAATAACTCCGGTAAAGATGCCGATGATGATACCCAAAAGCAGAGTAACAGCAAAACCGCGGACCATGCCGGAGGAGTTTAAAAAGTTCCAATTAAAAGGGTTAAAAAGAATAAGACCGGTGATAATGGTGCAGGTGTTGGCATCTTTAATCGAATCCCAGGCCCGACCAAAACCTAATTCCATGGCAGTGTTCCATGGTCGGCCGGCTCGAATTTCCTCTTTCATTCGTTCAAAAATTAAAATATTACTATCGACAGCCATACCGACAGACAAAATAAAACCGACAATGCCCGGAAAAGTGAGGGTAACCGGAATGAGGCGGTAAAGAGTCAGAGTTAAAAGGCCATAAATAAATAGACTGATTACGGATACAAAACCTAAATAACCGTAGTTACCGATCATAAACATGGCTACCAGACCCAAGCCGACTAAAGCGGCCCGAATACCTTTGTTAATTGATTCCTGGCCCAAGGTGGCTCCGACCTGAAATTGCTCGATAAGATTGATACCCAAAGGGAGAGCGCCGGCGTTAAGTTGGGCCGAGAGGGCTTTGGCAGATTTGATATCAAAGTCACCATTGATAACTGCCAGACCATCGGGAATAACGGTCTGGACGACCGGACTGGTGACAATTTCCTGGTCAAGAAGGATGGCGATGCGTTTATTTAGATATTCTTTAGTGGCCTTTTCAAAAAGTTTGGTACCTTCGGGATTAAATTCCAAAGATACTTCCATGGCGCCGGTGTTGGGGTTGGGCTGGGGGCTGGCCCGAACAAGATGGGAACCGTTGAGACCAGTATCCCGAAGAATATCTTTGAGGGTAGCAGTAGCGGTAGCTTCGGGAGGAGGTTCAATAATGCCCATAAATTTAAGACTGGCTGTTTGGCCAATCAGTTTAATGGCTTCGTTGACGTTACTAACGCCCGGCAAATCGACAATTAGACGGTAGGAGTCAGTTATCCGGCTTATCTGGACATTGGACTCGGAAACTCCGAATAGATTTATCCGGCGTTCAATGTTGGTTTTGAGCGATTCAAGAGCATTGGGTAAATTGGCGGTGGTAGTGTTGGTGTTATCGATGTCAAAAACCAGGGAAGCACCTCCGGCCAAATCGAGGCCAAAACGGAGGTCAAGATTGGGTTTTATCTCAGCGGTCCCCAATTTAAAGTTAAAAGCGGGACGATAAAAAGTTTTTCCAAAAAGAGAAAATTTAAGGGGAAGGTTGACAACTAAACAAACTAAAGTCAGACCAAGAATGGTATAAAAAAGATTAAGAGTTTTTTTGCTAACGGGAATCATTTTTTTTGATATCAAATGTCAATTGACGGGGATGACCGGTAAAAGTATAGGTAATTGAGGCTTTTGAATATTTGACCCTGAATCTCGCCCAATCACCCTCTTTAATATCGAGGGATTTAATGATTTTGGTGGGTAGGGTAACACAGAGACTGTTACCTGTTTTGATGACTTTTCTAGTGGCGGCCATTAAAATCCTGAAAAAAATCCGGGTTGGCCAATTATAACAACAGGGGAGGAAAGAAAAAAATCGACCAAAAAAGGATCACGTTTGCTTTGGCGAAGTTTTAACTCGTCACGTCCCATGACCATGTAATTAAATTCCGATTCGCGGCGTCTTTCTTCGGATTTCATGGCTGATTCAATGGTCCGGAGAGGAAGATCGCCAACAACAATGACATCGATTTTATCAGGGTTGCCTTTATCCCAGAGTAAAAAAGGGTAAGCGGCAATAAGGGCATCGGCCTTGGATAATTCTTCACAAAAAGGCAGACTTTTGTAAGCTAGACTGACTAAATTGAGAAAGAGGGGGTGGCGAAGATTCGGAGTATAGAAAAGACGATTACCCCTGACTTCGGAAAGAAGAAGATTAATTTTTTTTAAATTAAAGAGTTCCCGACGGACAGAGTTAATTTCTTCACCGCTAAGACGGACCAGCTGACGGACGAAAAATAATTCACGGGGGCGGGTAAAGAAAATGTTTAATAATTTACAGCGGGTCTTGGAACTAAGGATAGTCTTAAGACTGGTTTCAACCTTCATAGTTGATTTTATTTCCCAGAGGCAGAATTTCTATCCAAATGGTTCCGGGAACAAAGTTGACTTCTTTACCCGATTTATCCTTGTAAATAGTTCGGGCAGTACGGTTGGGTTTGGACCAGGTGATGTCAGTTTTAGCGCCATTTTGAAGAAGAACCCCCTCCCCGCCGCCGACAACGGCGTAAAGGTTGTGGACATGGGAGTCGATAGATCGGGTTTCTTTGGTAAATTGGACAATTATGTTTTTGGCACTTAATTGCTCTTGGGTATTGAAATCAACATAGGGAACACCACCATTTAAACGGAGATAAGTCTTTTTGGATTGATCATAGGCCCAAGTGACTGAATAGGCTTTGTCCCCCCACCAATCAAAAGTAGCCTTGCTTGATGAAAGGTCTGATGAGGGAAGGTCTGCTTGTTTGAAATTCCAGAGACGGAAAGATTTATTCCAAGAGCTTTTTTTGATTTCGGTTAAGTTTGAAAGACCACGGGAGGCAGCCACATTCCATAGTTCAGAACTTGAACAGTACATCGAATGTTCGGTAGCTACAGTTTTACCGGTACGGTCCTCTTCGCGCCGACAGGCTTTGTAGGAAAGGGAGAATTGAGAAAGATCGCTCCAGGTACCTTTATTTTGCCAACCATATTCAGCTATTTGCTCTAAAGCTTGGGCTTTTTTACTGGTAGTGCAGGGACCGGCGGCCCGGCCGGTGACCGGATCAATCGGAGCGCTGCAGTTGCTACCGCCGACATGGGCATAGAGGGGATAATCGGCATATTCCGAGGCCAGGTCAAGAAAATAGGTCCGGGCAGAGCGAACCGGACCAACATCGTAGTTACTACCGACACCCCCAACGGCATTACAATAGAAAATGCCCATAAGTCGGGTAATACCACCTTCAGAATTGGCTTCATAGACAACATCAGCGTTGCTTAAGCCCGATTGAGGACGGGAATCAGCGTGGTTTTCAATCATTATCAGGAGCGGCCGGCGATTTTCCCAAACAGTCTTTTCCTCTTTGGTAAATAGCTGCCCATTTAAAGGACAGATTTCGGTTTTAGGTCCTTCGAAAACGAGGACACCGGTTTTTTTGACGGCGGAATCAGAAGGGGTCGGGGCTGAAGATGAGCCGGAATGGAAATTGACGGGAAAAATTTTTAAAGAGATAAAATAGCTCACTCCGGTGATAGCAATAAAGAGACTAAGATAAATAATGGTTTTATTACTTTTGAAATTCATAAAATGTTAACGGTTAATAGTATTTAATATAGCCGATTTTTCCTCTTTTGACAAAGTTATTTTGTCACCTTCACCATTTTTGATTGGCTTGGCATAAATTCGGGTGAAATTGCGGTGGTGAAGTGAAGTTATAATAACACCTGAATGGGAATGGTCAAGTAGACTTAAAATAAAGCTCTGATCGGAGCCGAGATCTTCAAAGGGATTGAAACGAAGCAGACCGACCTTTTCAATGGTACCAACGGGTAATTTTGTATTGATATCAGCAGATTTTGACCGATATTTAATTAAAATTAAATAAGCAAGATAGAGAAGAGCAAAGAAATTAAGAGTGGTAAGTAAGTATAAAATAACAAACACTGGTTATTAATTCTAACAGAATGGATGCTATACTGGAGCTGATGAAGCCAGTAGAGGAAAAAAGCAACTCGAATCTTGGCCGAGATTTGCTCAAAAGTTTCCTGTTAAGTGTAGCCGCTATTGCAATCGTAGTTACAATGTATTATGTTTGGAAGTGAATATAGATTTAAAAAGGAGGTGAGCATTTATAATGCCAACCATCAAGTTTTATTCAGTTAAATCAAGAAAGACAGTTGAAGTAGATGTATCTAAAGTTACGAAAGTGATGCTTAAAAACGGCCGACCGGCCGCTCAAGCGATTGATCCAGCCACCGGAGTTAAAATGTTCAAGATTTTATCCGCTGCTGATGCAGCCACGTTAAGTTAACTTGTCTTTTAGCAAGATTCAAAAGTTCCCCCGGCTATGCCGAGGGGATTTTTGGTCCACCACGGCGGAAAAATGTTAAAATAAAGCAACTTCGGAGAAATTGAAGGGCTAATAGCCCGCCTACGCCTAACGGCTTCGGCGAGGTGAAAAGGAAAGTCCGGACCACCAAAGTCAGGAAACCCGAATAGGTAGGGGTCCGAGCAATCGGACGGCTCTGCAACAGAGACGAGTAGTCCCGGTCTCGGCTTTAGCCGGACCGAGGATGATATGAAACGGGCAACCTTTCCGTGGAAATCTCAAATCGGTGCGTTATGCTTTTGACTTTAAGAGCACCAGGTGGAGAGATTAGATAGATGGCCCATAAACAGAATCCGGCTTATCGATTTCCACGAAGTTATTCTTTTTTGGTTAGTACCCCGACGATGGTGCTGACAGTGAGATAGGCGGGTATGACCAGAACCGCGCCGGCTACTCCGCCAAGTCGAGCTCCGGAGGCAATTAGAAGAATGGTCATTAAGGGGTTTAGACCGACAGTGGCTTTCATGACTTTGGGAACGATAAAGTTATTTTCAAGCTGTTGGACGATAACCCCCCAGATAATCGCCAACAAGGCGGTCAATGGGGAAACCGTGAGTCCGACAAAAGCGGCAATAATGGTGGTAATGGTAGGTCCGATATTGGGAACAATTTCCAAAAGGCCGGCAATAATGGCCAAAGGTATGACATAGTTAAGTCCGATGACCAGATAGCCAAGATAGGAAAGAACGCCGATGGTGAGCATTAAAAAAAGCTGGGCGTTTACCCAATGACCCAGACGTTTTTCTAATTCGTTCATGGTTAAAATAGCCTTGCCTTGATTTTTTTGACCAAAGATTTTACCGGCATAATTGTCAAAATTTTTCCGTTCCATCAGAAGGTAAAAAGTCAGGACAAAAAAGATAAAAACAGAGATTAGGTTGGAAAAAATGGAAAAAACAGTTGAGGCAATGTTGCCGGGGAGATTTTCTAAGAGTTTAAATTGGGAAGAGATGTCGACTGGCTTGATTCCCCAAAGGTTAATGCTGCTGATGGCACCGGGGAGGGTTTGGATTAAACTGGTAGTTTGTTCGACCAGAGCCGGAATTATGCCGGCGGCGGCAAAAGAAATGCCAGCCAAAATGAGAAGATAGAGAAGAAAAATGCCGATAAAACGGGGAATTTTGAGCTTTTCCAGCCGGGTGACGGCGGGATTTAAGGCCTGCATGAAAATAAAACAGAGAAAAAGGAGAAGAAAGATACCCCGAAGCTGCCAGAGAAGAACTAAGGAGATTAAAAAAAGAACGGTAAAAATGATGGTTTTATAAGAGATTTCGATTTTTTGAGGTTTCATTGATTAAGTATTAAGTATTAAGTATCAGGTATCAAGTATCATTGTACCATTTTTGAATTGATTTATATACAGATTTTTGATAATTTGGCTTAGTAATGTCAATAAAAATACCGTGGGTGTATTTTTTGAACCAGGTTAATTGACGGCGGGCGTCGCGGTGTTCTCTAAATTTCCATTTTTGAAGACAGACCAATAATACGGAATTGTTTTGATTATTAATGTACGGTTTCAGGCAAACATAGGCGGAAATTTTAAGACCCGGATCGGACCAATTGTATTTCTTTAATACACTTTTTATTTCATCAAGAAAGCCTAACTTTAGGCGAGATTCGACACGGGCATCGATACGGTCGTAGAGATAGGATTTGGGAGCGGTGAGAGAGAGATGTAAATAATCAAATGTGGTATTCGTAGAGACGCGCGATCGTACGTCTCTACGACTTAATTTAATTTCAATTTTTCTAACCAAGCGAAGAGGATTGTGGAGATCGGAATTGTTTAGTTTAATAAAAGTTTTTTTATCAACGGTTTTTAATAAAAATTGTAAAAATTTTACCGGAAATTTAAAAAGGATTGTCCTTAATAAATAATTTGGTTTAATGGTAAATGTGTCATATTTAGGACTAACAACGGCATCAATATAAAAACCACTACAACCGACTAAAATAGGTAATTTGTTTTTGGCCTGAATCTCGGAAATTTTTGCTAAAGCTAATTTACGATATTGAGCCACAGAAAAAGATTGGCCGGGATCAATTAGATCAATTAAATGGATTTTGACATCTTTGGGGTGATCTTTGCCGGTGCCAATATCGAGATGTTTATAAATTTGTCGGGAATCTGCCGAAATTATTTCACCATTATATTTTTTAGCCAGTTTCACCGCCAGGGCAGTTTTTCCGCTTGCAGTCGGACCGGAAATGATAAGAAGTTTATTTTTCATTTCCGCTTTTTACATGCATTAGCAGTAAATTAAAGGTCGTATAAGCGGCGCAAGGCAGGTCAGTCCGATGAAGAATGTTGGGGTTAGCATTATTGTCTAGATATGACTGGCTGGTAAAAGTTAGGCTAAGTTCAGTCGCCTTGGAAGCATCGACCGGGATAATCGTTTGGGAAATCTGTCTACCATCTTCGCCATGTTCTGAACCTATCCACCTTTGTTCAACTGAATCGTAAGTAATTGAAGCAGTGATGTTTTCTCCAGTTTTACTATCGGGTTTTTTAAAATTACCGCCGGGAAAACTTTTGAGATTTTTTAAAATTGCGTTTCTGGATTTTGATATAGATTTTTGTTGCTTTTCTGAATTACCTGATAGGTTCGTTTGAATAGCCTTAAATATTTGTTTTCTGGCATTTTGTTCGGGATTTAATCGTTCCGGAACAAAATTTTTGGATCTTTCTTTAACCCATCTGGTTAACCTGGAAAAAAGTTCTTGTGTTTCAAGGTTACTTCCATTTTTTTCATTATCATTGATCATCTTAGACATTAAATCGAAATTCAACAATGTCATCGGGGTGCATGAGGTAGTCTTTGCCTTCGTGGCGTAAAAGTCCCTTGGTCTTGGCGCCTTCCCAACCACTGTTAGCCACGAAATCGGCATAGGAAATCACTTCGGCCATAATAAATCCCCTCTCAAAGTCAGTATGAATAGCTCCGGCGGCTTGAGGGGCCTTGGAGCCGGCGGGAATAGTCCAGGCCCGGGCTTCTTTGACACCGGCGGTGTAGAAAGATTGGAGGCCAAGAGTTTCATAGGCTTTTTGGATGACCCGTTCAAGGCCAGATTTGGCCATTCCTAATTCTTTTAAATAGGCCTGACGATCTTCGGAAGAAAGTTCGGACAGTTCAAATTCAACTTTGGCACAAACCGGAACAATAGCTTCGCAATTATCAATTTTCAATTTACAATTATCAATATTTTGATATGTTGATTCGTCGACGTTGGCGACAATAAAATAGGGCTTGGCAGTCAGAAGAAAAAATTCTTTTAAGAAAAGTTTTTCTTCGTCGGTTAGAGTTAAATTAATAGGTAAAATCCCCTTCTCCAGTTCGGCTTTTAATTTGAGAGAGAAGGCAAACTTTTTGGTCTTGGATTTAATGGGGTTATTTTTAATTCCACTGATAAATTTATCAATAGTTTCTAAATCTTTGATAATTAATTCGGCACAGACGATTTCGAAATCACTTTGAGGATTAGTACTACCCTCACGGATAACATTGGGGTCGGAAAAAGAACGGACTACATGACAGATGGCGTCACAATCACGAATGTTGGTTAGAAATTTATTGCCCAAACCTTCGCCTTCGGAAGCGCCCTTGACGAGTCCGGCGATATCGACAAACTCAACGGCGGCAGGGACGATTTTGGGAGTGTTGACAATTTTGGCTAAAACCGGTAATTTGTCATCGGGAACCTCGACGACACCGACATTGGGATCGATGGTGCAAAAAGGATAGTTGCTGGCATCGGCCACTTTTTTACCAAGAAGCGCGTTAAATAAAGTCGATTTGCCAACATTAGGAAGCCCAACAATTCCGATTGATAGATTCATGGCCTATTTTACCTCAACAAACTCTATTTTCTTGTCATTGGCCCAAAGATGTTGAGTGGGGTGTGATAAATTTAAAGTGGTGGTTGATATATTACTAACCGATGGACGGTCGCTACCTTTGGAGTGTGAACATTGTTTGGAAGAGATTCGTCCACGCGCTAGAAAACCGGTATTAGACGTTTACTGTACCACGGGGAGATTTGCTATGTTGGTCGCAACAACCACGGGTATTGAGGGTAGAACTGATATTAAGGTAGTTGGAACCACGGAAGTGGTGATGTGCCCGAGAGGTGGCTAATCGATTTGACAAGCACTGTGTTGGAATGATACCCCGATGATACTATATAGCCATGAGAGAACCTAAAATGGTATTGGTGAAGGCTGGAGATTTTACGATGGGATCGACGGAAGAGGAAATTCAACAGATCAAAAATGAATTCTCTGATTTGGAATCGAAACTTCTGGAACGGGAATTACCCCAACATAAGGTATTTTTGGATACATTTTCAATATCCAAATATCCGATTACTAACTCTGATTTTGAAAAATTTATTGAGGATACAAAATATGTAACCACAGCTGAAAAAGAAGGAACGGGTTTTGTGTTTGATCCAAAATACAGAGTAGTTGAGAAAGCATTTTGGAAGCAACCTTTGGGACCGGAATCAAATTTGAAAAACAAAGAAAAACACCCGGTGGTGCAAGTGTCATGGTATGACGCCCTGGAATATTGCCGGTGGTTGACCAATAAAATCGGCCAGGAATACCGGTTACCAACCGAAGCGGAATGGGAAAAGGCAGCACGGGGAACTGACAAAAGAAAATTTCCTTGGGGAAATATTTGGGAACCGACTTTTTGTAACTCTGATTGTCGATTTGGAGGAACTACTCCGGTTGATTATTTTGAGAAAAATAACGTCAGCCCATATGGATGTGTGGACATGAGTGGTAATGTGTTTGAGTGGACCTCAACTACAATTGGTAATACCGAACCGTGGCCGGCAAAATATACATATCCGTATAATCCGAACGGCGGTAGAGAGAATCAGGAGTCAGAAACAAGACGGGTTAGTCGGGGCGGATCGTATTCCCGTGATTGGGTATATTGTCGAAATACTTTTAGGTTTGCCGATATGCCCAGTGACCGCTATTCAGCTCAAGGGTTTCGAGTGGTTGGATGCATTTTCTGAAGAAATCTATCGGTTTTGGCAACAAAACGATCGATAGTTAAGGTTCTATCGGCGGTTTTTTCGAAAAACTTGACTACTTTCCAAGTACGTTCTTGACGAACTTCATCGGTATCCGATTCTTTCCCGTCGATAAAAGCACGTAGTGGTTTTATTACCTTAAAATAGGGCGGATCGTAGGCCAAACCATAGGCACCCTTGCCTCCCCAATGGGTGATATCGGCGGGTAAATTTTGATTTTCTTGACCCGTAATTGGACTCCAAGAATGAAAATTTGTAAGCTCATCCCGCAGGGAATCTGAAGCATTGTCCAAAAGCACCTGAAACAGGGCACTGTGTTTACCGTCTTCAAGACTGCTTAGCCTGATTAATTCGGTTAGCTCCTTTAATGTTTGGGGTGGTTTTTCAGCGGTTGATAAGAATTTGGTTATAAGTTTATTTGGCCAAGGACAGCCATTAGAAAAACCGATTTCGAATCGTTGTCTTAGAGTTAAAAGGGTTTTGGACAGATCTGGATTTTCCTTATCAATTTTTAGTTTAATACCCGCCTTTTTTAAAATATTTTTGAGTATTCCTTGGTAAAGAATCCCTTCTGACTCGGTATTGGGACGATCAAATGAGTTCATCATTAACCGACCATCACCGTGTATCCTGCCTGCATATTCTTTCGGCACAGATGTATTTTATCATCAGCCTGATATAATTCAGCACATGGATTGGAAGGTAATAGTAGTTAAAAATAAATTTATCATTGCGGGGGTAGCGGCAATCATTTTTATAAATATCATTGCGCTGATACAATGGAATAATCGGGATAAATTTGGCAGTGACGTGTTTTGGGCAGAGCCGACGATTACTCTTTTACCAACAAGCACCATGGGACCGACAGAGACACCCGAACCGACAGCTACTCCCTGGCCAATTGATACCCCGACGCCTAAAATTACCCCGACTTTGACGCTGACCCCTACTTTAACCCCAACCCAAACACCAACACCATCAAACACACCGACACCAATTAATACGCCAATTCCTACTCCATCATAAAAAGATATAATTAGTTATGGGTAAAAATACGATTAACAAAAAGCAAAATTTTATCGCCGAAAGTTATTTTCAAGGTTCGGATTTGGATAAAAGGATTGAACAGATAGTTGAAGAGGTGTCAAAAGAGACAGGATTCGTCTCGAATGGGATAACTAGAACTAGTAGCTGGTGGGGATCAAAAATAATCGGTGCCTTTCATCGACAAGGAAAATATCAAGGAAAACCGGCGGTTTTAAAGGTTCAAGGAGTAAAACCGAATACCAGCGAAATCGAAATGATTGAATCTTTTGAGGCCCAAAATAAAAGCCGACTGATTAGACCGCCAAAATTGTACACAACAATTCCTTGGAGCGATAAAAGAAAATATGAAGCTTTGATTATGGAGGATGTCGGAGATAAAAAAATTGTAAATGTGCCGACAAATAGCGATGAAGTAAAAAGATACTTTGAGATATTTCGGGAGTATCGGGAAAAATGCCGAAATAAAGCGTGGTTACTAAAACCGGATGTATCGATTGGGAAAATGATAAAAATAAGATTCGAAAAATGGAGAAAAAGTTCGTGGGAAATATATCCCAATCACCCCTTGAGAAAAAAAGGTGATGTTAAATTGATAGATAGGGTGATAAAAATTTTGACAGATAAATATCAGGGTGTTGAGTGGGAATTTCAGCATGGTCATTTGTCTGACAGTGATTTTTATGAAGTACCGGACGGACAAATTGTGGTTCTGTCTAATTTATACTGGTCCTGGAGAGCGCCGTTTTATGACGCGGTTTTTGCTTATCATTGGCATATATATCATTTAGCTGATATTAAAGATATATCTTTGGAAAAGATAGAAGAACAAAGAAAACTATGGCTGGATAAGATCTTTGAATTATTTGGAAAAGATAACCGCCTGTTGAAACTGGCTTTACTGGAAAGAGCCGTGGCCGGTTTAAATTTAGATGCCTTAAGTTTGGATCCAAAAGTTCCAATAGCTAAATACCTGGTAGAAAAAACTAGATCCAATGTCGTGGAGTTGATGGAGATTATTTAATCCCCCATTTTTTCTGGCGCCAGGCAATAAATTCCCGATGAAGAGAGGGGTATTCTAGATAATGAGATTCGATTAAGGAACTGATTATTTGATGAGCAATTGATTTGGAATCATTACTTAAGGAAATTCCCTGAACAGTCAATTTTTCGAAAGAAAAAGCAATCGGATTTGGCAAAGTATCTGGGTCGTGAAGTCGAGATTCGGTGGCTAAAAGCCTAAGTCTGTCTTCGGTGGTCATTGCCTTTAAAAACAGGGGAGAAAAAATCTCAAGTGAATGAAAAAATACTTTAGGAACCCGAATACTATCGGCAATAATGAAAACAGAATCAAGTGTTTTAAGACGAGTACTAATAATATCTTTGGAAAAGAGAAGATTTTGATAGGTGGTAAGAGATTGATCTTCAAGGATAATATTTAATTTGTTTGACTGGGAAAGAAAATAGTCAAAGATTGACGAGGCTTCAGAGAGATGGGGATACTTGGGATTGGTAAAACTGCCGGTGATGATAGTAGTATCAAAACCTTTTTCTAAAATAAGATTTTTAGCTTGATCAAGATAAGATTGATATTCAGGATTTGGCGGAATAAAAACACCGTAGCCAAGAATAATACCAACGTTTTTCATACTGTATTTTAAACCAAAAATCCCCCCCGGTAAATCGGGAGGGATTTAGATTGCTTCGTTTCACTCGCAATGACGAGTGTTACTTCACCATTTTCTTGATTTTGGTACCAGGAATATATCGGGGCATGCGACGGGCCATAATTTTTTTGGATTCTTTAGATCCAATGGCTTTGATGGTTTTAGCCTTGAACATTTTGGTTTTGAAAGTTCCAAAACCGGAAAGCTTGACAACTTCGCCGGAGGCGAGAGCTTTCATTATTTCATTTAAAAAAGTCTCGACAGAGACTTTGGCAGCTTTCTTACTAAGTTTGGCTTTTTGAGCCACGACTTCAATGAGATCTTTTTTGGTCATATTCTTTTAATTTATAATTCACCATCCATTGTAAACATTGATTATAAAAATGCAAGTACTATTCGCCATTTTTCACCGCATTATTACTGATCTTGCTACCAACGACGGTGGCAGAACTTCTAAATTCACGAATAACATTGACCTTAATTTGACCGGCCCACTTAGCTTCTTCGTCCAGTTTATCGGCAATATTTTGAGCCAGAACTGTGGCCTCGTCATCGGAAATCTGACTGGGCTCCACAATAACCATTACTTCCCGGCCGGCCTGATAAGCGGCGACACTTAAGACTCCGGCAAAGGATTTGGCCACTTCCTCGATGTTTTTCATCCGTTTTAAATATTCCTCGTGGACTTCGTAGCGGGCACCGGGGCGGGCACCGGAAGCGGCATCGCCAAGATAGACAATAGTGGACTCAAGTGAGGAAAAGGGTTTGTCTTCGTGGTGTTCGGCGACGGTATTGATTACTGCTTCGGAAATTTTATAGCGACGTAAAAGATCAATGCCAAGATCAACATGGGTCCCTTCGGAATCGGTGATGACTTTGCCAATGTCATGGAAGAGGGCGCCGAGGCGAACCGTATTAACATCGGCTTTTAATTCAAAAGCAATGGCGACGGCAATTTTAACTGCTTCGACCGTGTGTTTGGCTAAATTCTGACCATAGGAAAAACGAAATTTAAATTTACCGACTTCTTTAATCAGGTCAATGGGGATGTTGAAAACCCCGACTTCTTGGCAAATCCGTTTACCTTCATTAACCAAAATTTTGTCCATATCAGCTTTGGTTTGAGCCACAATTTGTTCGATTCTGACCGGCTGAATCCGGCCATCGCGGATTAATTTCTCTAAAGAGAGACGGGCAATTTCCCGACGGGTGGAATCAAAGGAGGAAATCCGAATATCATTGGATTCATCCAATTCCAATTCAACTCCGGTAGCTTTTTCAAAAGAACGGATATTGCGGCCTTCGCGGCCGATAATTTTTCCCTTGATCTTGTCATCGGGGAGAGTCATAGTGGAAACGGTATATTCGGCCACATAATCAGTCACCCCGTGGGTGATACCGTCTAAAATTATTTCCTTGGCTAATTCTTCTTGGCGAGTTTTAAGCCCATCTTTAGTTTCATCGATTTTTTTGGCAAGCCAGCTACTCATTTTCTTTTCCGTCGAGCTCATTAAAAGTTGCTTGGCTTTTTCGACATCCAGACCGGAGATGGCCTCGAGTTTGTCCAACTGTTTTCGATAAAGTTCATCGATGGCTTCAAGTTTTTTACTGACTTGTTGATCTTTACTATCGAGACTTTGCTCTTTTTGAATTAGATATCTTTCTTTGTCATCAAGAGACTTCAACCTTTGAAAGACTTCGGCTTCTTTAGCCGCCGCGGCGGCTTCGAGTCGGCGGGCGTTGTCGATAATAACTTGGGCCGCCGCGGCGGTCTTGACTTGGACATCGATTGCCGGTGGGGTGTAAACAGGTGAGGTGGGTTGGGTTCCCGCTGTTGCGGGAACTGCGGCGGATACCGCCTTGCTTTTTTTAGCTGTTTTTTTGGCGACAAAGACTACCCGATTGCTTTTATCAGCGCCCACCGCCGCGGGAGCTTCGGCGGGTGAAACGGGAATGACAGGTGTATTCGGTTCGGGAGGCGTGGCGGCTGGACTACCGAAGAGAGTTTTAAATTTGGAAAGAAACGAGTTAAACATACAAAAGCTCCTTAAATTTCACCCACTGAGACCCTAGATGGACGTCCGTGACAAAAAAAAACAAGTACAAAGTGTCATTAGGGGTAGGATAGGTAAAAAGATTTTTAAAAAAATAAGTTTTATCTAATATAGAACAGTCTTATTCTAACCGATAGAAAGTAATTCGTCAATGACAGTTTTTATGTCATTATAGGCAAAACTCTTTCTCGATAAAAATCCAATTAGACGGTTTTTGGTCTTAAAATCCATAGCCTTTGGAGAAGTCTTTAATTTTTTGGCAATTAGTTTTTTGATTTTAGATAAGTCGTCGGTGGCGGAAGGCAAAAGAAGGGGGTCAAGATGGTGATGGAAAAAAAGTTGACGAAGATAATTTTGAGATTTGCTTTGATGGCGGCGAATTAAATAATTGGCGTAGGTGGTGGGGTCAAGAAGATTTTTTTGGTTTAAAAAGGCAAGAACATCATTAATAATTTTTGAAGTGTCGATTGGGGAGTAACTAAATTTATGAAAATAAAAATTTATCTGACGAAGAAGTTTGGGATGCAGAATCGATTCGATTTTTGGAGAAATGGCTACTTGACGGAGAGCATAGTTTAAGAGAAGATAGTAAAGAGATAAGGCGGATAAACGGGAATAAAGAGAGTGGTCGATTTCGGTGCCGATTTTAACTTTCGTCAGAACAAAATCATCGAGCTTGAGAGGCAACAAGTTACCGCCATCAAACAGAAGATAGATTTTCTCGGGGCTTTTACTCCTCTTGATCTTTTGCAGAATCATTGACAATCCCTTGGTTTATTTTGTCCCAAATACCGGTAGTTAAATTTTCCGCCACCTTCGGGTTTTCCTTAAGATATCTTTTAGCGCCTTCACGACCCTGAAGATTTTCCTCCCCGATTTTAAAGAAAGCTCCCGACTTGGCAATCGAACCGTATTTAACGCCAGCGTCAACCAAAGAGCCAATGACGGAAATTCCCTCGGTATTCATAATGTCAAATTCGGCTTCTTTAAAGGGCGGGGCAATTTTATTTTTGACAATCCGGGCCCGATGTTGGGAACCAATTGGGTCGCCACCGGCAGTTTTGATGTTGGCAATTTTGCGGACATCGATACGGATCGATGAATAAAATTTGAGAGCTAGTCCGCCGGTGGTGGTTTCGGGATTGCCAAACATTATGCCGATCTTTTGGCGCATTTGATTGGTAAAAATTACCACCGCTTTAGATTTACTGATGGCGCCGGTTAGTTTTCGCAGGGCTTGAGACATCAGCCGGGCCTGAAGCCCCATCATGGAATCCCCCATTTCACCTTCAATTTCGGCTTTGGGCACCAAAGCGGCGACTGAATCAACCACGATGACATCGACGGCATTGCTCCTAACCAAAGTTTCGACAATTTCCAGAGCCTGCTCGCCGTTGTCGGGTTGGGAAATTAAGAGGTTGTCAAGATCCACCCCGATGGCGGCGGTGCGGGAGGGATCAAGGGCATGTTCGGCATCAATAAAGGCGGCGGTGCCGCCAAGTTTTTGGGCTTCCTTAATCACATGGAGACAGAGGGTAGTTTTACCGGAAGCTTCGGGACCAAAAATTTCGGTGACCCGGCTGCGGGGTAAACCGCCGACACCTAAGGCAATATCCAGGGGAAGACAGCCGGTGGGAACTACATCTACTTTCATATTAACCCGCTGGTCTCCCATCTTCATAATGGCACCATCACCATAGGCTTTGGTGATTTGCTCCATAGCCAAACGGACAGCTTCGAGTTTATTATTTTTAAGAGAATCGACGGACTTGATTTTTATTTTCTTCATATGACAGTCAAACATGAATGAGTACCTCCGTCAAGGTATCAAAACCCGAACAAAAGACGAAGAGTTATTTTTTTCTATTTAAATTTTGCTTTTGGGATCGACCCAGAGCATCCAGCCTTCGATCCAAGTGCGGTCATGAATGTCAAGGGTGTCATACCATCTTTTATTAAATTCTGAAGCGTCAATTGTCCAAATTCCCTGTCGGCTATTATCAGGGTCAACTAAAGTTATTGTTTTGAGTTTACTGTCACAATCTTCAACAATACTGAAATGGCCTCCCTGATTATCTTTATCAAGATCATCCCACCAATTGACAATAATTAAATTACCTTTTTTTAAATGAAAGGAAAGGTCGGTGATCGTGGCGTTTTGTTTATAGTTGACGATTTTGAAAAATTTACTTAAGTAGGCAAGAATCATTGGCGGTGGCGTTCCCCACCATTTTTTGTAGACATATTTTTTAATTTCGATTTGACTTTTATTTATCCCGCTATAAGCCAGAACCATTTGGATAACGGCCGGTCCGCACCACCCGGGTTTTTCTTGGAATCGGTGAAATTTTTGCCAATTAGTTGAATTTAGCGTAAGTGTTTTGGTGGAAATAATTTATTTTATCATGTTGGCTAGATAGGTCACTATTGATATACTAGTTTTACTGCCTTATGAAAAATAATAAAAACTACGTTGTGATTGTTTTGTTGGTAGCGGTGGTGTCGTTGGGAATTTATTTATTGATAAGAAAAAACCAAAATACTCAAAAAACAGTTTATTTTGCCGAAACTAAGTTATCGATTGCGCCTGAATTAGGAAAAGGAAAAATAGATGGTCAGATTGGTGTCCAGCTGATTGCAGAAACCGGAAACGGAGCTAAAATCAGTTCGATTGATACTCAAATTTGTTATGGAAATGAGCTTTCGGTAGATGAAGCTGATCCTTCGTCTCAAGTTGAATTGAACACGGAAGCCTTAGGATTGTTGGTTGATGTGTCAATTGTAGGTGAGGACAATAAATGTTTGAGATTGGTGGCGATTGCTAATTTGGACAAAAAACCGGAAGATTTGGTGACAGGAACGGTGCCGTTGGCTACGATTAAGTTTTTAGCCAAATTAACCGGAAGTGGAGAAATAATAATTGACGGATCGAAAACGAAAGTAGGCGGATATAATCCGAAACCGGGGGCAACTGATAACGCCATTAAGGTGGAAGAGATTAAAAACGCAGGGTACGTGATTAGTATATAAACCTGCAACCTTCCCGCCAACTCCTGTTTCTAGTTGAATCGGTTTTACCATGGTTATGTTCTTTGAGTCGTTTTTGGAAAAGGTCGGAACGTAAATCTGATGTTAATCAGATAACGTTCCTGACAACGTTTGCCGATTTTATCGGCATTACGTTGTCGGGGATACAGGATTTGAACCTGCAACCTCACGGACCCCATCCGTGCGCGCTAGCCAATTGCGCCAATCCCCGCCTACGCTAAAGCTTCGGCGAGACAAGCCCGCTTTTACTTTAGAGAGTGAATGTATTATAACCGATTAGAAAGCTTATTTATCAAAGTAGCTTGGGCTTCTTTTAAATATTTCTCTGACAAATTTTCAATAATATCGGCTTTAGTGTGAAAATATTTCAAAACTTCACTTTGGTCATTTTGTAACCAAAATACTTTGCTTCTGATTTTGTCTAACATCTTTACTTGTAATACCCAATCAAGACCATTTTGAACAAAAGACGGGCTACTGACCCCGATGCCATCGATAACAATTATTTGTTTGGCGTTTTCCAAAACATTACTATGTTTTGACTCAAACATTCTAAAACCATAGCCACTTTTGATTTTGTAGTCATCGTAGGAAATTTCCTCATTTCCGGCAAAAATAAAAAGGGTGTTTTGTAACACCACTGCTTTTTGTTTTATCGTTTCAATCATTACTGCAATCGCAGCTGCGTTATCGAGAGCTCCATCACCAACAATCGAGTCAAAGTGGGCAATGATAATATTTTCTGGATTGCTAATATTTCCAACCAAAATGTTTTCGGTAGTATATTTTTCTTTTTCCACTTCGATTATTCCTTTTACTTCCTTAGCCATTGTAATTTGGACAATAGAAGTTCTGGAAATAGTTACTGACGGTTCCTGATATATATCAACAACACTAATTTCATCGGTAATCGGACTGTAACTGATGTTGTATGGTCGATTCTTACCAGAATGACCAAAAGCACTGATTAAATAATTACCATTATTAATTTCACCGCTAATTAAACTGCTACCAAGACAAGGAATGGATTTTCCGTCGGCAAACAGCTCTGCTTTGATTATTTTGGGAACCGCAGTTCTGAAGGGTTCTTCGACAAAATTTATTTGAAGTGATTTTAATTCATTGGTAATTACTTTGGCCGCTTCCGCTTCCCGATGACCATAGCGAGGAGAGATTTGAGTAAGTTTTTTTATTAAATCAAACACATTTATAGTATAACTCAATGAATTAATTGTCAGTATAAGTAAGGACTGTTACACTTTTTAGATGAATCGAAGATGGATGAGTTTCTTTCGAACTTTCGTTTATATAAACATTTTGATAAGTGTTTTGGTCAATCCCCTGCTAATACTGGCTAATGAAGAAGCTTCATCGAGCGCAGAAATTATTAGCCCAACGGAAATTCCGAGTTCGGTACTAACAGAAATAGAAGTAACCATTGTTCCGACGATTGAAATTGTTCCGACAAAAGAAGCCAGTCCCACGGCAATGCCGATTATTGAGATAACTCCAACTGAAATCGCTACTCCTACGGCAATATTAACACCTGAATTTACCATCATCCCAACAGAAAAAATTATCGAAAAAAAAGCTGATGAAACTATTATTTCGCCGACACCGGTTGTAATTCCAACCGCGACCCCAACCACAACGGTGGTTTCTGGAATAATTGAAACTGTGATTCGGGAGAATAACAGCAGTCGGACGGATTTGTTAAATCCAAATATAAGTACCGATAAGGCTGACTATACTCCCAGGGAAATTGCCATTATTTCCGGTAAAAGTTTTCTACCAAACACAACTTATACTTTAAAAATTACGGCTGATAATTTAAATGTTTCCTATCCAATCTTTGGCGATGCGTTTGGAACTTTTACTTATAGTTATCAACTTGACGGTACGTATCGTCCAAATTATTTAGTCGAGCTTTTTGATACGTCGGGCAATTTAGTAAGTTACGCAAAATTTACTGACTCACCGGAAATTAATTATTTATTTTTCTCAGAATATATTGAAGGGAGCAGTTATAACAAAGCCATCGAGATTTACAACCCGACAAACTTAGCAATTGGTTTAAGCGGATATTCAGTCAAGATATTTACCAACGGGGCAGGTAGTGCCGGCACAACCATTAATTTATCTCAAACAATAAACGCCAATGACGTCTATGTCGTATGCAATTCGAGAATCGAGGCATCGATTTTGGATCAGTGCGATTTGCTAACAGGTTCTCTTGATTTTAATGGTGATGATGCGGTGGCTCTCTTTTATGGTGCGAGTGCGGTTGATGTAATTGGACAAATTGGGGTCGATCCGGGAACGGAATGGGGTAGCGGCTTAGCCAGTACGGCTGATAATAGCTTGATGAGAAAATGCGGAATTAGCCAGGGAGATGCAAATGGGGCGAATATCTTTGACCCGGCGACGGAGTGGGACGGATATGCCATCAATACTTTTGGTTATTTGGGGTCGCACACTATAAATTGCCTCGAACCCGATGGCGACAGTGATGGAATTCCCGACTCGAATGATAATTGTCCGAGTGTGGCCAACCTTGATCAGATAGATAGAGACGGAGACGGAAAAGGTGATGTTTGCGACAACTGTGTCAATGTGGCCAATCCAAACCAATCGGATAGTGATGGTAACGGAATTGGCGATGAGTGTGATGTCGATACAACGCCACCGGAGGTAGAATTGGTTGACCCAACGCCAGATAACAGCTCTATTGTTGTTTTTAATTATGTCGATATCGGGGCGAAGGCGAATGAAGCCGTGGAGTGCCGGATTGAGAAATCAATGATTTTAAATGGGGATTTTGAAAATCAAAACATCGATGGTTGGGAGAGCGGTGGTTTTGCTCCCTGGATAGTTGACTGCACCAACAAATACGGCGGCAGTTGTTCGGCCAAATCAGGAAATGTGGCAAACAAGGACAACGTGGAAACGTGGTTAAAGCAGAGTGTTTCGCTTGCTAACAACGGGGATCTTGGCTTTTGGTGGAAGGTGGAAAGTGAAAACAGTTTTGATTATTTGAGATTTTATGTTGATGAGGTAGAAAAGAATAATATTTCGGGAAGTAAAGATTGGCAACAGGTTTCTTATCCGGTAAATGTCGGTGATCACATTATTAAATGGAACTACACCAAGGATTATTCAGTCACGAAAGATCCTGACAGTGGATGGATTGATGATTTATTAATAAACGAAGAAGGCGGAGGTATAGCAATGACAAAGGGGGCGGATGGTAATTTTTATGGCAGAATGGAAAATTTAGTTAATGGCGGCCACAACTATAAAGTTAGATGTCAGGATGAGGCTGGAAATAACGGTTTTTCGGGTCAGAGAAAAATAATAGTTAATGTGGCTACCCCCGGTCCAACGCCAACACCCACGCCGACAGCTTCGCAGTCAAGCGGGCAGGCCACAGCGACACCGACGCCAACTGTAAATAAAGATCTCTGCCAGGATGAAAAACCGGGATCGGCACCGAAAATGTTTCGTGCCGAAAAAAGTAGCTCCAATGAAGTGATTTTAAAATGGGAAAAAGCAGAGAACCCGGTTTCCTATTACCTTTTGGCTTTTGGGCTAAAAAGCGGAGAAATGATGTTTGGCAATCCAAATATAGGAAATAGTGATACAACCGAATATACGGTTAAAAGTCTTGTTGGTGGCAAAAAATATTATTTTAAAATCAGGGCCGGTAATGGGTGCATGCCGGGTAGTTTTAGCAATGAACTTGTGGTAGATATGAGTGGGCAGAAAACAACTAGTGGGAAGACTGCCCCCCAAGATTTCCAAGAAAACGTTTTAGGAGTTGAAGAAACAGCGGTTAACGTTTCTGAAGAAAACAACAATGAAAACCAATATCCGTGGTGGCGAATAATGTATTGGACGGGCAGCGGGATTGGTCTTTTAATCCTAAGTTATTTGGTGTTGAGGAACAGTTAAGTAATCCCTAGTGGCCGGGGAGTAATTTTGGCGGCATCAATTAGGGATGGAGTAAAGGTTGGAAACTTATATGGAGATACCAAATTTCCAGGAAGAACGCGGGTTGATTTTGGAAAGAACTTGAAGTTGGCGGTGAAGTTAAACTTAAGGTTATACGTGAGTCGTCGGATTTAGCGGAAATGGTGATAAAAAGAGAAGTTGTGGAATAGCGAAGGTTAGTGCTACAATAATGTAAGTTCTTTAACAATCTGACATCAAAAACCAGGAGTCTTAAATCGTGAAAGTTACCCAAAAGCAGGTAAACATTTCACGCTTTAACCATCTCTTGGCTTTTGGTGGTTTGAACTGGGTAGTCGACCGGAGGGCGGCCAAGCCGCCTTGCAGCCGATTACCCAGAAATTTGGGAATCGTGAAGTATTATCAAACGGTGGCTGCATTGTGCTGCCGTACTCATTGTTTTTGCACCAAAAGGAGGTGCAACGATCAACAAGACCCTATCGAGGTCAAGATGTTTGTATCCAAGTGTAAGTTGTTTCTTGTCCGAGGTTCAAAAAAGGAGGTCCTTATGGACCGCACCCGCTTTACCAGCTTTTCAAGTTCAACTTCAGCCTCGAACCCTGTGACTTCGGCTCCTTTCCTGGTGGTGGAATTGGCCAACGATCCGACTACCGCGGCGAACATGGTTGCGACCTAGCTTTCGATCAGATTATAGCTAGTTAGCAATCCATAACCTAACGGACGGGAGCTGGAAGCTTCCGTCCGTTCCGCCAGAGAAACCAAAACAAAAACCCACCCCCAACCCAAAAAACAAAACCAATCATTCAAAACCCACAACCAAAAAACACCACACCCCCCACAAACCACCAAAAGCTCTTCCTTGACCATTCTCCCTATATTTACTACTATCGATTACTATGTCAGTAATCTATACAGAAGTTATTTTTGATATTGAAACCAAAAAAATCTTTGATGATATCAAGGGTGATAATCCGGCCGATTTGGGGATATCGATAGTCTCGGTTTATAAGCGAAAAGTGGATGAAAAGGGAGCGGAAACGGAGGGGGAGATGAGTAGTTTTTGGGAGGAAGATTTGGCTAAAATGTGGCCGTTTTTTAGCAACGCTGACCGGATTATCGGTTTCAACTCACTTCATTTTGACGTGCCGGCGCTGGTGCCGCTTTGTCCTTATGACTTTAAAAAACTAAAACATTTTGACCTAATGGAGCACGTCAAGGGGGCGCTGGGGTTTCGACTAAGCCTCAATGCCATTGCCTCCGAAACTTTGGGGCACGGCAAAATCGATAACGGCTTAAATGCAGTTTATTACTGGCAGGAACACTCCAAAGAGAGTCTTTCCAAACTTAAAAAATATTGCGAAATGGATGTGATGGTGACCAAAGAAGTTTATGATTATGGCAAAAAATTCGGACAACTAAAATATAAGGATAAATGGAATACACCGCGGATGATTGAAGTTGATTTTAGTTATCCAAAGATCGAAGTGAAACCACAAATGGGATTATTTTAGATAAATTTGATTTTTGTAAATAGTTCCTGTATAAGAAACGGTAATGAATAATAAACCTGATGAAAAACCTTATCCATTCCGTCAAGGTGAATTTGGGTTATCAGAAGATGTTTTAAGAGCTGTTCCTCTTGCAGGACTTAGTGCCCCCGATCCTTTTTTGCTGATAAATTCTGGGGATATTCCACCGGCTCCGAAAGTCAGAGGATATTTGTTACCCGGAGATAAGGGCTATGTACCTCACAAAACAGTTCCCGAGGAAGAGCTGTGACGATCTAGGGATTTGGTTTTAAGAACGTAAACATCAGCCTTAAAATTATCCTGACCGACAAGTTCGGCATCGCCTTTAAGGATCGCTTCGTAAGGGCGACAGGCACGGCAGCTCTTGTCTCCCTCCGGACAATCGAATTTATTTAAAGATCGTTGAAGTTTAATCTTTTTAGCAATTTTTAAAATTTTATCTTGGGACTTGACTAAGTCGGGTAATTTTTGGGGAGTCAGAGTGTTGGAGCGGTCGAGATACCAGTAAGAGGCGGCGGTGACGGAGCGGTTTTGACAATAGTGGACCAGTAAATGATAAATAGGTAATTGAAGAGAATCGGGGCCTTCGTCATTTTTGCTGGTTTTGAAATCAATAATTTCAACAGTGTCAGTGTCGGGATGGTAGCGAAGCCAGTCAATTTTGCCGCAAAGAATAATATTGTCGGACTCGGAGAGCCAAAAGTGGGGCAGATCCATGTTGATTTTGACGGCCAGTTCGCCTAAAGGTCCGGGGTTTTTTATCACCCGGCGAATCATTTCTTCTCCCCGGCTTTTATATTTATATTCAGTGTCAGCATTGTCAAAACCGCCTAGTTTGCCGCTTACTTTTTTCCAAGCATCTTCAAATTTTTCCATTAGGGGTTGGCGAAACCGTAGATCAGTTTTGAGCCCAGAGAGAGATTCGACCACGTCGTGAACGGCCTGCCCCAGAGCTAAGGGTGGCGACATTAGTTTAATTTTGTGGCCGCTTTTAGGATCTTTATAAACATTTTTGAGGTAATAAGAACGCGGACAGTCTAAAAAAGAGGAAATGGAAGAATGGGAAACCCAAACGGCAGTGTATTTATCCATGGGTTGATTATAAACGAAATTCTCTAGACCAGGTTTCGGTGGTTAATTGCCTAAATCCGGATATTTTTTTCAGTGTAAAACCCAAAGATTTAAGTTTGTTTTTATAGTCAAGTCCGTGAATTTCGGTAACATAGGGAATAACAGTAATTTGAGCTCCGGTAATGTTTCCTGATAAATCTTTTATTTCAATATCGGGTCGGTAATATTTGACGGGATCAGAGGCCGAAGGGATCATGTAAACCGAGCCGGAAAGATTGCTGGCTAGAGTTTTCCAGTCCTCGCGGTGATAGGCTGGATTTAATAAATAGACGAGAGAAAAAATCAAGAAGACAAAAAAATATAAAAAACTTTTCTTTAGGATTATGGCTAAGAATGGTAATAAATAAAGAAAACGGAAATATTGAAACATGGGGGTAAATAGGCAAAAGGCAAAACCAATGACCAGAGTGCTCCAAAAAATAAAAGCTGTCAGCCGCCTCTGAAATGATTTCAAAAATATTAAAAACCATAGAGGAACAGTTAGGACAAAGGCCAGTAGATAATAAAGAACTTTGGGATAAAAGGAAACGCGTCCCAGAGTGAATTTAATGGGGATTAAAAAAAGATTTTTCAGATTGGCCGGACCCAAAACGGAAGACCAGTTTTGGACACTTTGGAGAAGAGAGCGGGAGTTTTGGTACTGAACCATTAAAAGTGGAAGTAATATCAGAAGACTTAGAGCTGGTGCGAGGGAATAGATGGCAAAATTTTTTGAATCTTTTTTTATTATCCAATAGAGGCTGATGGCGGCGAAGAAAAAAATAGTACCGTAAAAAGTGGAAAGGGATAAAAAAGTAAACAGGAAATAGAGAATAACTTTCTTTTTTTGGAAAGCTAAAAAGGCGCAAAATACTAAAAGGGTTGCTAGTGAGTACATTCTGGCTTCTTGGGAATAATATAAATAGAGAGGGTTTGAAACTAGTAAAAGTGAGGGCCAAAAACCAAAATATTTAAAAACTAGAAAAATAGTTATCAGGGAAAAAATAACCGAGGGCAGGCGGAGAGAAAATTCGCTATAGCCAAAAACAGAGGACCAAGCTTTGAGGACTAAATAATAAAGCGGGGGGTGAAAATCAGAGGAAGAAAAAGAGGCAATGATATTTTGATACGAATAGTTTTTGGCGACGTTGGCGGATATGGCTTCGTCGAGCCAAAACGACTGGTTGAGAGAAAGAAGACGGAGGGTTAAGGAAAGAATAATTATTAAAAGCAATTTTTTGGACATTGTATTTTCTCTATGTTAACATTTAGCATATGATTAATTGGCTGAAAAGAAATTGGGCACTTTTGATTTTAATCGTTATTAGTGTAATTTACTTAAAAAACAGTTTTGCGCCCGCTATCAGTGAAAGTTATGTCGGGGGTGCTAAAAGTTTAGCGAATATATCGGAATTTTATCCAGGGCGGCAGGTAGCACCGACTGATACCAGCGAGAGACTGGTAATTCAAGACAGCAGTTTGTCACTTCAGGTGAAAGACGTGGCCGAGATAATTAAGGGAATTGAAGAGACAACTAAAAGTTTGGGCGGGTTTTTGGTTAACTCCAATTTGTCAAAACCCCAAGGAGCCGCCAGCGGAACTATTTCGGTTCGGGTGCCAGAAGGAAAGAGGGCCGAGGCGATGGCAGTTTTTAAAAAGATGGCGGTGAAGGTAGTGTCAGAATCGGTGATAGGAACTGATGTGACTGACCAATATGTGGATTTGGAAGCTCAATTGGCAGTATTGAACAAAACTAAACAAAAATTTGAAGAGATTTTGGACAGAGCCACAGCGGTAGCCGATTTACTAAACGTTCAGCGGGAGTTAATATCCCTTCAGTCACAAATTGACGACGTTAAGGGGCAACAGAAATATTATGAACAGTCGGCGAAATTAAGTATAGTAACCATTTATTTGTCTACCGACGAATTGGCCCTGCCTTATGCCCCAACCAATGAATGGCGGCCGGCAGTAATCTTTAAGGACGCAGTCAGATCGCTGGTATCGGTTCTTCGGGCAGTGGGAAGTCTTCTTATCTACGCCGTGGTGTTAGTACCTGTCTGGGTGCCGGTAATATTTGTGGTTAGATTTATCAGAAAGAAATATTACCAGGTCAAACCTTGATTGACACCTCACCTCTAGCCAGCCTTATCCGCCCGGAAAGTTTGACAAATTTTGTCGGACAGGAACATCTGGTGGGAACGGGCAAACCACTTAGACTGGCAATTGAAAATAAACAAATTTTTTCCATGATTTTTTGGGGGCCGCCAGGGGTGGGGAAAACCACCTTGGCCCGAATTTTGGCCAAGGCGGCCGAGGCGGAATTGTATCAGCTGTCAGCAGTGTCGGCAGGAAAAGATGATATCCGAAAAATTGTGTCTTCGACTGTCCCGGGACTAATTAAAAAAATATTATTCTTGGACGAAATTCACCGCTTTAACAAAGCCCAACAGGATTATTTACTGCCTTATGTGGAAACGGGAGCGCTGATTTTAATCGGAGCCACGACTGAAAATCCCAGTTTTGAGGTGATTTCTCCCCTACTCTCCCGCTGTCGGGTGTTTGTCCTAAAGGAATTAAGTGAGACAGAAATCGAGAAAATTATTGTTCGAGCGGTAAAAAAAGTCGGCGGGAAAATGGATAAAGAAGCCAAAGAGTGGTTAGTTAGAATGGCCAATGGTGATGCCCGGCAGGCAATTTCGATGATTGACAATGCTTCCACATTGTATTCCGATTTATCAATTGAGTCGCTAAAAAATACCCTGCAAAATTCATATTTGCGCTTTGATAAAAAAGGCGAGGAACACTACAACACCATATCGGCTTTTATCAAATCGATGAGGGCGAGTAACTCCGATGCGGCGCTGTATTATCTAGCCCGAATGGTGGCGGCCGGTGAAGATCCAAAGTTTATTGCCAGAAGGATGGTGATATTTGCCAGCGAGGACATCGGGGTGGCTAACTCTTCGGCCCTGATGCTGGCTAACCAGGTGTTTCAGGCGGTAATCCAAATTGGATATCCCGAATGCGCTATAAATTTGGCCCACGGAGTGGTATACCTGGCCAAATCCGCCAAAAACCGATCAGCTTATGATGGATTACAAGCGGCTAAAAAAGATGTGGAAACTTTTGGTAATCTGCCAATTCCTCTAAATTTACGAAATCCGGAAACGAAGTTAATGGAAGAAATTGGCTATGGCAAAGGTTATGACAAGTATACGAAAGAGGATTTGCTGCCGGATAAATTAAAAGGTAAAAAATATTTTAATACAGTTTCAGGAAACTTTTAGAAATTTGGAAAACCGCAAACAGAATATAAACCATCAATAATCCTATTCCTTCCTTTTTGCTGAATGAATACTTTTTTCCAGTAATAGCAAAAACATATGTCATCAAGGTCACCCCGGTTAAAAAAATTAAATCATAAACAAATCCGTTTAATTGAATCGGTCTAATAAAGGTTGAGATGCCTAATATAAACAACAAATTAAATAGATTTGAGCCTAATATATTCCCCATTCCCAATTCCCCGTTATTTTTCTTGACTGCTACCCAGGTAGTCACTAGTTCAGGCAGAGAAGTGCCGATTGCCAACAGAAAATACCCCAATATAGTTTCGGAAATTTTTAGTTGATTGGCCAGATTTATAATTTGGTCGATGCAGACTTTTCCCGATAGAACTAATAATGCCAACGAAATTATTAGATAAAGAGGGTTAAAAATCACATACTCTTTTTTGACTGATTCAAAGTGATTGTAATCTTTCGACAAAAGAATTAGGACTAAAAATAGCAGGATTAATGAAATTCCTGATGCCCAATTTAAGGTAAAACCCATAAAAACTGATAATGCCCAAAAAGCCATTAAAGCGGTGATATTTAAGGGAATGTTTATATCCACATCTCTTTTCTTGATTCGATAGTTATTAAACAAAGCAACAACGCCAAAAACTAAACAGAGGTTAGCGATATTACTGCCAATGATATTGGACATCACCAGCTGATTGTGTCCAGATATTGACGAGAATAGGGTGGATATTAGTTCCGGCAGGGAAGTACCAAAAGCAACTACGGTAAAACCGATTAAAAAGTTATCTACCTTTAGTTTTTTCGCCAGAGATGATGCTTGACCAACAAACATATCTGCTGATTTAACTAAAAGAAACAAACTTAACAGGATAACTAACAAAATAACCATACTAATATCTTATCGTATTTGTGCGAAAATAGTTATATGTTTCCGAATGAAAAAGGGCTATCCAATGAAGAAGTTATAAAAAGACAAGAGCAGTGTGGTTTGAATGTTTTACCCGAAAAACCTTCACCAAGCCAGCTTTCCATTTTTATCCAGCAGTTAAAGAGTCCTCTAGTGTACGTATTGCTGTTGGCGGGTCTGGTTACTTTGGCTATTGGTCATTATACCGATGCGATTATCATCTCTCTGGCTGTTTTCATAAATACTATTTTGGGTTTTGTGCAGGAAAACAGAGCGTCTAATGCTTTGCACGCTCTTAAACACTACATAACCGATAAAGCGACAGTTATTCGGGAAGGAAATAGGGTATCCATTGATACATCGCAGATTGTTCCCGGGGACGTGATAATTTTAAGCCAAGGAGTAAAAGTGCCGGCTGATGGAAAACTTACGTTTGCCAATCGCCTATATGTTGATGAAGCTGTACTTACTGGTGAAAGTATGCCTGTAAATAAAGTTAAAGATAATGATGTTTTTATGGGAACGACCGTTTCCTCAGGGCAAGCAGTTATGGTGGTTGAAGCAATAGGAGCGACAACGAAGATGGGGGCAATTGCGGGGGAGATACAGGAAGTCGAGGAAGATACTCCACTTCAAAGACAGCTTAAAGGTTTCAGCAACCAATTGGTCGTGGTGATTGGTGTATTGATAACAATCGTATTCATCCTCGGTATTTTATATGGATTCAATTTAACAGAAATATTTGTTACTTCTGTTGCATTAGCGGTATCGAGTATTCCTGAGGGACTGCTTGTTTCTCTCACCGTAGTATTGGCTATCGGAATGCAGAAGATATTGAAACATCGGGGTCTGGTAAGAAAATTATCCGCAGCTGAAACGCTTGGTGGAGTCACCGTCATTTGTGTGGATAAAACAGGTACATTGACTCAAGGAAAAATGAAAGTGGTTGATTGCATAGGAAACGAAAAAAAGTTGGCTGAACAGGTACTTTTAGCCAATGACCTGGATGACCCGATTGTCATTGCGGCCTTTGAGTGGGGGCGAACTATTATTAAGGATTTTGTTTCCGAACACCAAAGAGAGGATAGTATCCCATTCTCCTCTAAGGAACGATTCTTTGTTAGCCTCAATCAGTGGTCAGATAACAGTAATATGGTTTTTGTAAATGGGGCACCCGAACTTTTACTTCAATGGACGACATTATCTGAAAAAGAGAAAAATGAGGTTCTTTCAACTATTGATGGTCTTACTAAACAAGGGAAAAGAATTATTGGATTTGCCCGAAAAGAAGTCTCTCTTGACAAAAAATCATTAGTCACCGACGATGCCAAGGATGGTCTTGGTTGGATTGGCCTTTTGGCTTTCTCTGACCCAGTTCGGCCGGGAGTCAGAGAGGCACTTGAACAGACCGTATCCGCCGGTATCAGGACAATTGTGATTACTGGTGATTACTCAAAAACTTCAGAATTTGTCTTGCAGGAATTGGGAATAGCAATCAGTAATGAAGAAGTAATGACGGGGGAAGAGTTAGAAAAATTAACAGTTAAACAGTTAGCGCAAAAAGTGAAGTCTGTAAGACTATTTGCCAGAACTACGCCGGACCAAAAACTCATAATAGTGGAAGCATTGAAGAAAAATGGAGAGATTGTGGCGATGATGGGCGATGGAGTCAATGACGCCCCGGCTCTACACAAAGCAGACATCGGTATTGTGGTGGGAGAAGCTACTGATGTTGCCAAGGAATCGGCAGACCTCGTACTTCTTGATTCTAACTTTTCAACAATAGTGAGAGCAATAGAAGAAGGCAGGGCTATGTTTGGGAACATCAGAAAAATCATTTTATATCTTATGAGCGATGCCTTTGCTGAAATCATTTTAATAACTGGAGGGATTATGCTTGGTTTGCCTTTGCCAATAATTGCTGTGCAAATATTATGGATAAATTTAGTTTCTGATGGGTTCCCCAATTTGGCTTTGACAGTGGATCCCAAAAGAGCTGATATTATGAAGGAAGGGCCTCGTTTACCAAGTGAACGCTTGGTTACCACCTGGATGATTAGCCTAATCGGTATTATTAGTATTGTGTCTAGTCTAACCGTATTGTTTTCCTTTATTCTGGTATATAGGATGACAGGTGATTTAACTACGGCCCGCTCCATGGCTTTTATTACACTCGGCCTTGACTCTCTGGTCTATGTATTCTCGGTGAGAACCTTGATGACTCCATTCTGGAAAAGTAATCCTTTTGAAAATAAATGGTTGAGTGTGGCTGTTATGGCAGGTTTTGTTTTGCAGGTGTTACCATTTACAACTTCCACGCTAAGACAATTTTTCGGTTTAAGTAATCTGTCCCTACCATATTGGTTAACAGCAATGGGTCTATCAGTCTTAATGTTTTTCACAGTAGAAGTTTTGAAATCAGGCTATCAATTGAACCGTGCATTAAATAACAAAAGAAGATTTATTACTGGAGAAATTAAAAGTGACTCAAAAAATTAACGAAATTACTGCCAAGACGATACTGACGAAAACGAGTTTGCCGGGATGTGATTATGTCATCAACCCCTACAACGGTTGTCAATTTGCCTGTATGTATTGCTATGCCGCCCAGATTGCCAGATGGAAACATCCGGGAGAAGTGTGGGGCAGTTTTTTAGATGTAAAAATAAATGCGCCGGAATTATTAAAAAAGGATCTGGAAAAACTGGAAAAAAAACATAAGTCAAAAAACTTTGGGATTATTTGGTTCTCTTCGGTAACGGATCCGTATACCGGCATGGAAGCAAAATATCAGTTGACCCAAAAATGCTTGCAGGTGTTGGTGGATTTTGACTACCGAGGGCAGGTGGCACTGCAGACCAAATCCCCCCTCATAACCAGGGACATTGATCTGTTTAAAAAATTTAAAGATGTATCAATCGGGTTTACAGTGACTACATTAGATGACAAAGTTTCCCGATTTTTGGAAGTTGAGGCTCCGTTGGTATCGGCTCGAATTGAGGCGATCAAAAAATTAAGCCGGGAAAAAATACCGACTTATGCTTTTATTGGTCCTCTATTACCCCATTTTATTAATAACAAAGACGAAATAAATAAACTTCTGGATACTCTCCAAGAGGCTGGAATTACCGAGGTTTGGTTTGAACACATAAATTTGTCTCCAAAAATAAAGGACAGACTTTTTGAATATTTAGAAAAAAAATCCCCGGAACTTATTCCGGAATTTCAAAAAGCAGATTCGAAAGAATATCGCCAACAACTAAGTCGGGTCATTGAAGAATGTCTAAGGGGAAGAAAACTCAAGCTTGGTCTCGGCCATGTTATCTATCATCGCGATTTACCAAAGAAAAAATAAATAAAATGGAACTTATTAACAAAAAAATAATTGAAATAACTCCCTTGGCTCCGTTTAACTTTGATGCCACGTTTCACAAACCGGCTCATTTTGAGAGTGGAGATAATCGCTGGCAACCAGGGGTCAGGTGGCAAACTTTTTTATTTCAAAAAGAATCGTTGGGGGTTAAATTTATTAATCAAGGTGAAGTAGAAAATCCAAAAATTATAGTAGAGATTTATTCTCAAGAAAAATTAGCAGACAAGTTTGTTGGGTCGTTTATTAAAGAAGTTAGCTACCGCTACAATCTCAATCTTGATCTCGGTAATTTTTATCATAAATTTAAAAATGACCCGGTTTTGGGTCCAATAATCACTAAATGGCGAGGGTTGAGACCGGGTCATCAAGACTCGCTTTATGAATATTTAGTTATCGGTTTGATGCTGCAAAACTGCACCGTCAATAGATCAATTCAGATGATGCAGGTGTTGTTTGAGAAATACGGAACCCAACTTGAATATGACACCCAAAAACTGTGGTGTTTTTGGTTACCTGGCGGACTTCTAAATATTTCGGAAGAAGAATTACGATCCCTTAAAATTGGCTATCGGGCTAAGGCTCTTAAAAAGATAGATGATGCCTTCTCACAAAATATTATTGATGAAAATAATCTTCGACAAAAAGATTTGAAAACCCAAAAAGAAGAATTACTCAAACTGTATGGGGTTGGTCCGGCGACTGTTTGGTATTTACTATTTGATGTTTTTCATCATTTCGATTTCTTTGATTACATTTCTCCCTGGGAACAGAAAATTTATTCCAAACTGTTTTTCAACGTTGATCCGGACACTCCTGTTCCTGTGGAAAAAATCTTGAAATGGTTTGAGCAATTCCATCCCTACGAACAACTGGCTGTTCATTACATTTGGGAAGATTTGTGGTGGAGGAGAAAAAATGAGAGTATTCCCTGGCTAGAAAAACTTATCAGAATTTAATTCCTTTACTTCGTCTTTTCTTCGGGTTATAGTAGATCATGAAAATACAAAATCAGATTGCAATATATAAGTCTAAGACCGGAAATATTTCACTTGAAGTTAATTTCAAAAAGGATTCAGTTTGGATTACTCAGGATCAAATTGCGCTTCTGTTTTCCACCCAAAGACCAGCTATAACAAAACATTTGAACAACATATTTAAATCTGGAGAACTTAGCAAAAAAACAGTTAGTTCCATTTTGGAACATACTGCTAAAGATGGAAAAACATATAAAACAAATTTTTATAATCTTGACGCCATTATCTCGGTTGGATATCGAGTAAATTCGGTTCGAGCAACTCAATTTAGAATTTGGGCAACAAAAACATTGAGACTATATTTGGTGAAAGGCTATGTTTTAAACCAAAAACGACTGAAGGAGCAACAAAAAAGTTTAAAGATACTATCTGACAGTGTGGCTCTGATAAAGTCAAAAATTCAATCACCGATGCTGGTCGGTCAAGAGAGTGAATTACTGGAAATCGTCAAAACATATATTGATTCACTGCGACTTCTAAAACTTTACGATGATCAACAGTTATCGATCGGTAAATTAAAATCTAAATCAATATTTACGCTTGATTATCAAACGACTATACAAAATATTTACGACTTAAAAACAAGATTACTGAATCAAAGTTTGGCTTCGGAAAACTTCGGGATGGAAAATAGCCATAAACTCGAAGGCTTAATCGGGGCCATCTCCCAAACTTTTGATGGAAAAGAACTCTATCCAAGTATTGAGGAAAAGGCGGCTCATCTGTTGTACTTTATAATTAAAGACCATCCCTTTGTTGACGGAAACAAAAGAATCGGATCAACTTTGTTTATATACTTTCTAAGTAAAAATAATTTTTTGTTTAAAAAAAATGGTGAAGCTAAAATAAACGATCGAGCCCTGGTTGCCCTGGCTTTGTTGGTGGCGGTGTCGGATCCAAGTGAGAAAGATACCATTGTAAAATTAATTATAAATTTAATAAAAATATGATAGATAAAAAAGGAGTTTGGGAATTTGTTAAAAAACAGTCGTTGGCAACATTGGCGACCGCTGATAAAAAAGGCAAACCGGAGTCGGCAGTGATGGCTATTGCTGTTACTGACAGTAACGAAATATTAATGTCGACAGAACCCAATACCCGAAAAATGAAAAACCTATCGATTAATCCCCTGTCGTCAATTTTAGTTGGAGGATTGGATAGTCCTTCGGTGCAGCTTGATGGTGAAACCATAATTGCTTCGGGATCAATGGCCGAAGGGGTGAAGAATCAAATATTGGCAATTCATCCGGAGACAAAAGATTATTTATCAACCACATCAATATTTCTAAGGTTTGTTCCCAAGTGGCTGCGCTACAGTAACCCGCCAGAAGTTTTAGAGATTAATTACTGAGATGACAAAAAAACAACCCAAGTTCGAAGAAGTATCCAAAAGAATTATTGATTTCAACCGAGCCAGAGGTTGGAACCCAGTAGCCCAGGACATTGCTAAATCGGTTATTATTGAAGCCGCTGAATTACTTGAGCTTTTTCAATGGGACGCTAGTAACAAGAGTCTCGGTTCTAACCTAAAACCTAAGGACATTGACAAGATAAGGGCCGAAGTCGCCGATGTTATTTGGTATATTGTTACTTTTTGTCATGAGACAAACATCGATATAACCGAAGCTATCGCATATAAACTCAAACACAATGAGGAAAAATATCCTGAAAAAATGTTTAATGGACACCACAATGATGATTTCTATAAAAAACGAAAAGGTGAATATCGAGAAAAAAGACGGTAGGTTTTAAATCTTTTATAAAAAACGATTTTATTCGACAAAAGTCAGGGCAGAACCTCGGGCATTGCCGCGGCCGGTGCGGCCGATACGGTGAATGTAGTCGTCGTAATTATTGGGTTGATCGTAGTTGATTACGTGGGTAATATCGGCAATGTCAAGACCGCGGGCGGCAACATCAGTGGCCACCAAAATATTGAAAATATTTTCCCGATACATTTTAATCACCTGGGTTCTTTTATTTTGGGGTTTACCGCCATGAAGACTTTGAGCCTTGAAACCCTTGTTAGTTAATGATACCGATAGTTTTTCGACCATTCGCTGGGTGGCTCCAAAAACTAATACCTTTTTAAATTCGGGTTTGGCCATAATTTCGTGAAGTTTTTGTTCTTTAAAAGCCCGGGGGATACGAACAATATTTTGATCAATGTGAGCGGCCGAGGATTGAGCTCTGATGGATAATTTGACGGGATTTTGGAGAAAGGTACCAATTAGTGTTTCGATCTTGCGGTCAACAGTGGCGGAAAAAAATAAGGTTTGGCGGGTTTTAGGTGTTTGATCAACGATAGACTTGATGTCGTGGATAAATCCCATGTCAAGCATCCGGTCGACTTCATCGAGAACTAAAACAGTCATTTTGGAAAAATCAATAACCCGACGAGAACCAAGATCTTTGATCCGGCCGGGAGTACCGATAATAAAATGAGGACCGCGGCGGATATCAATGATTTGCTCACGTAAATGGGCGCCGCCAATAGCTATAGCCAAAAATACCCGGAGACCGGGGGTAAAAGAACGGATGTCCTGTCGAATTTGCATGGCTAGTTCACGGGTGGGAGCCATGATTAAAATCCGCTCGTTGGGGTTTTTTAAAATTCGATTAATAAGAGGAATGGCAAAGGCGGCAGTTTTGCCGGTACCGGTGTCGGCAATACCTAAAAGGTCACGATTTTCTAAAATTGGCAGAATGGCCTGATCCTGAATTAGGGTGGGTTTGGTAAAACCTTTGGCTAGAATATTGGCCAAAAGAATCGGGTTTAATTTGAAATCTTCGAAGAAGTGAAGGGTGGTAAGTTCTTCAATTTTCTTAAAATCAGAACCGGCTTTGACAAAGAGAGCCGGATTGATTTTTTGAGCCGAAAAACGAGGCCCGCCTACGCCAGGGATACGGCGGGTAAATCGACGAGGGTTATTATTAAATCCGCGAGAAGGACCGCGATTATTATTAAAACGGGGTCGAAAACCCCGTGACGAGTTTGAGGAATACATACGATAATTAAATTTTTAGGCAATTTCCCAGAAGGGATTACGTGCCCATAATTTAATTTAACAAAGCACCTTGGCGCTTAAGAGGGCAGATATTAGATTTCAAGCCTTAACTAAAATCAGATTGTAGTCTAACACAGTATTAAATATAAGCAAGGAGTGGAACAATTGGCAGAATATTTAGAAAAAAACAAAAACAGCTTACCAAAGATTGCCTATCGGGAAGCATTAAATAAGATTATAACGGGTAAAAAGAACAAATTGATAGTAAAATAATAAAGTGAAAAGAATAACCATCAAAATTGCCGGGCCGGCAGGGATGGGAATCAAAAGCGCCGGATTGTTGCTGGCTAAAATTGTCACTAATGAGGGGTATTATTCTGCCGATTATTCGGAATATCCATCGCTTATCCGCGGAGGACATAACACCTATCAGATTACCATCAGTCCGGAAGAGGTGTTTATGGCCGATAGAAAGGCTGATTTGCTGGTGGCTCTGACCCCTGGTCATGAAGAAGATGGTCACAATCTTTTGGACATTCCTCTGGCGACAATGACGGCGCAACTGGGAGGACAAATATACGCCAATACAATCAGTATCGGGGCGATTGCCTATGTTTTGGGTTTAAATCGGGAAAATGCCAAAAAAATAGTAATTGATTATTTTGGTAAAGATTTTAAAAATCCGGAAGCTTTTGAGACGGGATTTGCCTGGGCCCAAAAAAATTCTAAAGAAATAAAAATTAATAAAGCAAAAACAAATGAAGGGAAAGAAACAGTTATAGATGGGAATGAAGCCTTTAGCTGGGGACTTATCAAGGGTGGCTGTAATTTTTTGGCGGCCTACCCAATGACACCGGTAAGTGGAGTACTGCACTTTTTGGCAAAAAATCAGGATAGATTTGGGATTAGAGTGGTTCACCCCGAAGATGAACTGGCGGTGGCCAACGAGGCAACAGGAGCGTCAATCGCCGGAGCCAGAGTGGTGGTGGCGACATCGGGCGGCGGTTTCGCCCTGATGAACGAGGCGATTAGTTTTGGCGGGATGGTGGGGGCGGGTGTAGTTTATTTTGTGGGACAAAGACCCGGGCCGGCAACAGGAATGCCGACTTGGACAGCTCAAGGAGATCTGCTATATTCGGTGTTTGCCGGACATGGAGAATTTGCCAAAATTGTTATGGCCCCGGGAAACACTGAAGAATGTTTGGAAATAGGTCGGAAGGCTATAAATTTGGCCAATAAATACGATATACCAGTAATAGTATTAGCGGATAAAATCTTGTGCGAAAGCTCAAAAAACTTATATGATCCGGAAAAAGAAGAGACGATAATAGAGAAGTCTTCCAAAATTGTTCCGGGAAAAGGAATTTATCTTTATAACAGCTATGAGCATGATGAAGAAGGTTTTTCGACCGAAGATGCCGAAATGGCCCAAAAAGGAGTGGAAAAAAGATTGTTGAAAATTAAGGATATTTTAGAAAATGAAAAAGATATATTTAATTATTATGGAAATAAAAAGGCGAGTATCTTGATTGTTTCCTGGGGGTCAACCAAGGGAGCGCTTTTAGAAGCAATAAGAGATAGTGATAAATATGCTTATTTACAGATAAAAATGCTCTGGCCGTTGAATAAAGAAATAGGAAAAATTATAAATGCTTTTAAAACAAAAATATTGGTTGAGAATAATGCCACAGGCCAGTTGGGACGATTATTAAGATCGGAATTGGCAATTAATTTTGATAAGACGATATTAAAATATGATGGGAGACCTTTCTTTGCGGAAGAGATCCGCAAAGAATTATCAATTATTCCGCCAAAGGCGGATCCCGATTGACATCGGGACAATAATCAATGATCAATTTAAAGTCAAAAATAGTGCCGACTTGGTGTCCGGGGTGTCAGGATTTTGTGATTTATACCGGCCTCCAGCAAGCGATAATTAATCAAAAAATTGATTTAAAAGACTTGGTAATTGTTTATGACATTGGCTGTATCGGCAATATGGCTGATTTTCTGAAAGTTTTTGGAGTTCATTAACTTCATGGTCGATCAGTGCCGACGGCGGTGGGAATAAAACTGGCCAGACCGGAATTAAAAGTGGTGGTGGTCGGCGGAGACGGCGGAATTTATGGAGAGGGTTTGTCCCATTTGGTGGCCGCTGCCAGATTAAATATCGATATCACTATATTAGTAGCCAACAATCAACTTTATTCACTAACCACCGGCCAGACCAGCCCGACGACACCGAGAGGCGCCAAAACCAAATCAACGCCCAAGGGAGTAGAGAGTGTGCCGGTTGATCCGGAAGGGTTAATTAGAGCGGTGAATCGTGAGGCCTGGGTAAAACATGTTAGTTGCCAAAAGCCGCCAGAAGTGACAATGGCCATTGAATCAGCCCTGAAACATAGTGGTTTTGATTTGTTGGATATTGACCAACTGTGTATTAGTTTTGGAAAACAATTGTTGTAGCACCATGAAAGATAAAAGAGCCACTAAAAGCGTATAAATACCGAAAAGCCAGAAAGATTTTTTATTGACAACAAGCTTGAGTATTTGAAGAGCCCAAAGACCGACAAAAAAGGCAATAACAAAGGAAATTAAGAGGGGTGAGGTGAAGGCGAGAGAAGAAATACCGGGAAAATCTAAAATTAGAGCACCGAGGGAAGCAGGAATAAATAAACAGAAGGAAAATTTGAAGGCGTCAATAGAGCTTATCCCTAACAAAAGGGCGGCGGCAATGGTGGCTCCGGAACGGGAAACGCCGGGGAGGAGGGCCAGAGCTTGAACCAGACCGATAATCAGGGCATTTTTATAGTTTAAAAACGATTTGTTTTTGGCAAAACGGGTGGAAAATAGAAAGACAGAAGTAACCAGAAAAAAGAAGGGGAGAAATTGAATTGAAGAAAAGAGGTGGCTAATTTGGTTTTTGAAAAAGATACCAACTACTGCCGCCGGTATGGTGGCAATAAAAATATATTTTATATTTTTTATAAAATATTTTATTTGGCCACGAAAAAATACAAGAACTGATAAAAGGGTAGCGGCGTTGAGAAAAACATCGAGAGACAAGGAAGGGGTAAATTTAAGAAAATGTTGGGCCAGATTGAGATGACCGGAGGAAGAGACAGGTAAAAATTCGGTCAGACCTTGAAGGAGGCCTAAAAAAAGAGAAACCAACCAGGACATATACAATTTTACCGCTTAGGAGATTGTTTTTGGCGACGACTTTTGCCGCCGGTGCCGACCATCCGCCTTTGGCGGACCCGGGAATCAACGGTTAAAAGACCTGCTTGACGGAGGGGGGCAGTGTAGTCAACGTTAATGATCTTTAGAGCCCGGGATAAGGCCAGAGTCAAGGCTTCACGTTGCCCCTCTTTGCCGCCACCAACAATTTTAGCTTCGAAGTAATATTTATTTAAGGTATCGGTTTTAATAAAAGGTTTATCAAGATAAATAAAGGTAGTGGGGAAATATTTGGATACCTCTATTTTGTTAACAGTTGATTCCCCTTTTCCGGAAAAAAGTTTGACGGTGGCCACAGCGGCTTTACGCCGACCAACGGCGTAGGTATATTTTTTACTTGATTTTGTCGGCATAGGGGTGTTCCGGGCCAATAAAAATTTTTAAACGGACGAGACGACGGGGGCGGAAGGTATTTTTGGGTAACATTCCAGCAACTCCGTGGGAAATAACTAAACGAGCATCTTTTTGAAGTAAGTTTTTAAGCGACATTTCCCGTAAGTGCCCGGCAAAACCCGTATGGTGATAGTATATTTTGTCTTTAAGTTTGTTGCCGGTGGTTACAATTTTACTGGCATTTATAGCCACTACATAATCACCGTCATCACGATTGAAGGAAAAGGAGGCTTTGTCTTTGCCCATTAATAAATGAGCGATTTCAACCGAGGCGCGACCGAGGATTTTACCCGATAAATCGATAAGATGCCATTTTCGGACGATTAATTTTTCTTTAACGATAGTGCTTTTGGGTTTCATTTTGCCTCCTCTTTAGTAACTTTCTTTTTAGTTTTCTTTTCTTCCAACTTGGAATAGGCTTTGGTTAAACTTAGCTTGACTTGAAGAGAATTATCACCTTGGCGATAACCAACATTGTCAAAACGGAAAAAGTTTGAGTTTTGATCGGTAAAAGTAGTATTGATACGGGTAATTAACTCGGCTACAAATTGACGGTTGTTAAAAATTTTATTTATCCGCCGGAAGGATGTCAAATTATTTTTGACAGCTAAGGTGGCTATTTTTTCAGCCGAGTTACTAATTGATTTGGCTTTGGCGGCAGTAGTAGTGACGGCTCCGTGGGTAAAGAGACTACGCAGAAGACTTCGAAACAACGCCTGGCGCTGATTATGGGTTCGATTAAGCCGGCGACCAAAAATCCGATGACGCATGGTTTATTTGCTCCAGGAATAGCCCTTATTTTTGAGCCAAGCATCAATAACTTTTAGTGATTTTTCGCCGACATTCCGAGACTTGCTGACTTCTCCCCGACCGGCCTTGATCAGAGTGTCAATAGTATTAAAATCAGCTTTTTTTAGAGCATTGGTAACCCGGAGAGGCAGCTCGATTTCTTCGACGGAAATATCAGATAATTGAGAACCGGGGTGGGCAGACAGAGTCACCACTTCGTCATCAAATTCACGGGTGTCGACAATTTGATTTAGGGAATTGATCAAATCTTTAGCAGCGGTTTTAAGGGCAGTTTCCGGACTAACTGAAGCGTCAGTCCAGATTTCCATGGTTAACTTGTCGTAATTGGATTTTTTTCCTAAACGGGTCGGTTCAATAGAATAATTAGCTCTGAGCACGGGAGTGAAGGTGGCGTCGAGGATAATTTCACCAACAATATCAGTTTTTTGTTCTTTAGCTAAAGTATAACCGACACCGCGCTCAACAGTCATTTCAATCTTTAGGTTGGCTTTGTGGTCGGTTAGAGTAGCAATTACTAAGTCAGGATTGGCAACTTTACAAATTTCACTGTCGGCGATGTCACCGGCGGTTACTATCCCTTTGCCTTTTTTCTCGAGGATTAGGGTGGTGGGTTCTTCGCGGTTGTAAACAAATTTAACTTTTTTTAGATTTAAGGAGACCTCAACGAGGTCCTCTTTGACACCGGTAAGAGTGGTAAAGAGATGACTGGCACCGTTAACCCGGATTCGGGTGATGGCGGCCCCGGGAATGGTGATTAAAAGTACCCTACGAAGGGAATTACCTAAAGTATGGCCAAAACCACCAATCAAAGGACTAAGCTCGAACTTTCCGAAAGTGTCGGTTTGTTTAATAGTTTTGAGATGAAATCGGCTGGTGTCGATCATAAGGGTCTCCTTTTATCTGGAATAATATTCAATAATTAAATTTATATCGATACCCAATAGAATCGGATCGATAATAGGTAAAGAGATTATTTTAACGGAAAATTTTGATTTTCCCAAATCAAGCCACTGGGGGGCTTTAAAATCTTTGTCAGAAAGTCTAATCAGATCTCCAATTTTGGCGGCAGTGTTTTTATTAAGAGCGACAAGGTCGCCTACTTTGACACTATATGAGGCAATATTTAACGGAGCGCTGTTAACTAAAACCTGGCGATGAGAAACCAGGGATCGGGCGTGAGAACGGGACAGACTTAAACCGGCGGAATAGACGACGTTGTCCAGTCGGCGTTCAAGTAGAGTCAAAAGGTTGGTTCCGACAAGTCCTTTGAGTTTTTTGGCTTTGGTATAGTAATTTTTGAATTGAGTTTCAGTTAATCCTCCGTAAAAACGTTTGGCTTTTTGTTTGGCCCGAAGCTGCCGACCGTAGTCACTTAACTTTTTGGCACGTTTAAGACCATGCATACCGGGAATAATGGCACCTTTTTTCTCCAGGGGACATTTGACGGAAAGACACCGGGCGCCTTTGAGAAAAAGTTTGGCACCTTCGGTGCGGCAGAGACGACATTTAGTATCGACGGTGGATCTGGACATAAATTTTTAGGCGCGCCTTTGTTTAGGGGGACGAGGGCCGTTGTGGTGAATCTGGGTAATATCGGCGATTAAGGAGACTTCAAAATCACGCTTGGCGCGAAGATAGCGCAGAGCAGCGTCGCGACCGGTTCCCGGACCTTTTAAATAAACTGATAATGTTTTGATACCATATTTTTTTGCCTCTTCTAAAGCACGTTCGATGGCAGTGGTGGCGGCGAAAGGGGTTGATTTGCGGGATCCTTTGAAACCACAGCGGCCGGATGAGGACCAAGCAAGGGTGTTGCCTTTGGGATCAGTGACAGTGACTAGAGTGTTATTAAAGGTGGATTTAATAAAAAGCTTGGCTTCGGCGAAAGATTTGGTAATGACTTTCTTTTTGGAAATAATTTTGGGAGTTTCGGATGGTGATTTTTTTTCGACAGGGGTGGTGGTAGTCATAGTTAGCTGTTTTTGGTAACTTCGGCAGTTTTTTGCTGAGTTTCAATTTTAGCCCAGGCTTCTTTGGTAAGAGAACCAACGGTTTTTCTTTTACCTTTGCGGGTACGGGCATTGCTTTTGGTTCGCTGACCACGAACCGGTAAACTGACAATATGGCGGATTCCCTGATAACAGCGAATGGCTTTGAGGCGGTCGATGTTTTCCCGGACTTCTTTTTTTAAATCACCTTCGACGGTGAAAGTTTCCAAGGCTTTCATCAAATTACTGACATTGTCACGGGTAAAATCTTTAATGCGGGTGTCTAGGTTAATTCCAGCTTTTTTAGCCAGATTTAATACATTTTTTAGACCAATGCCATAGAAACGGGTTAAACCAATTTCAGCGCGTTCTGAATCAGGAAGTTCCACTCCGGATATTCTCATATTTACCCTTGTTTTTGATTGTGCCGCTTGGTAGAACAGATAACCCGGCGAAGGCCGCGTCTGATGACGATGAGACATTTTTTACAGCGACGGCGGATACTCGATTTAACCTTCATAGAGATGAACTTTGGTATTGTACCCTAAAGTTACCCCAATATCAAAGGGTAAATTACATAAAATTAGCCGCGGTAAACGATGCGACCTTTGTTGCCGTCGGGTGACAAAACCAGAGATACATTGTCACCGGCCAGACAACGAATGTGGTTAAGTTTTAAACGACCGGCTATATAGCAGACGATAAGTCTATCGTCTTCGAGTTTAACCCGGAAAAGTTGATCGGGTAAAACTTCAGTAACCAAACCTCGGACTGTGGCTTGATCTTTCATTTAATTTAAATTATTAATCTTGAGAACAAATTAATTTGGGGTCGGCCAAATCCCAAATTTCGGTAACGTTGACTAAAACAGCGGCGTTGTAGACAAGGCCGGCGTTGGCGGGGTCATTATCAACTCTTTTTTTCCAGTCACCTGAAGTCATATATTGAGCGTTTCCCTTGAGTTGATAGGCTTTTTTACCATCCTGATCCCAAAAGGATAAAGCCACCTGGCTATTTTCAAGGAGGTTTTTGTAAGTTTTATTAAAAAAATAATCGGTAAATAAAACTTGATTGGGACCAACTACCTGACAGGAAGCAATGGTAATAATATTGGGTCGCATGGTTTTGTCGCAGGTACCAAAAGCAATAATAGATTTCTCGAGTAGGTCTTTTATGTCTTTTGGAATTTGGAGCATATTATTTAAGGGAATCAATGGCTAAACATATATCAGCAAAAATAGGTTTAACGGGGCGGTTACCGTCGACGTCACAAAATTTGCCGATAGATTGGAAGTAATCTTTAATTGGATTAATGGTTTCGTCGTAAGAAAGTTGGCGTTGTTTGATAGCTTCGGGAGTATTGTCGGAGCGATTGGCATCCTGAAAAGACTCTCCTTCAATTTGTCGCCGAGCGGTTATTTCCTGCTGACTGACTTCGAGATGAATTAATAAGGAAAACGGTTTTGACTGTTTTTTTAGAAAGAATTCAATAATTTTTCCCTGATTTAATACCCGGGGAAAACCATCGATAATAAAATTTTGAAAATTTATAGATTTAAGTTTACTAATCAGAACATCAAAAGTCAGATCATCGGGAACCCAAACACCCCGATCTAAATAGGATTTGGCTTCGAGACCAAAACCGGAACCAGAGGCAATTTCATCCCGAAGAAGCTGGCCCATGGAGAAATAAGTCAAATGGTATTTATCGGCAATGAGTTTGGCTTGAGTAGATTTACCGCAGCCGGAGGGTCCGATGATGAAAAGATTTAAACCCCTTTCCCTCGCTCTGCTCGGGATCTCCCCTTCAAAAGGGGAGTTTATTAAATTATATTTCATTTAGTTTTATTCAGCCGTTCTTTGAAATAATTTAATTCGAATTCGCACGATTTAATCAATTGATCAAAATCGAGATAGGGACGAATTAGTTTTAGGTCGTGAACATCTTTTAAACGAATTGATTTTTTCCCGAGAATTGGTTGAAGTAATTTGATGACGAAGAGAGAATTTGGATTTTCGATAGTAAAAATATATTTGCCGATTTTCCCTCGATTGTGCAAATAAGTTACTACAGGATAAGTGTAACAACCGTCAGCATATTGATAGATATTTTTCGATTCATCAATAATTTGGACATACTCAATGTCAATGACAAATTTACCATCTTCAACAATAAGGCGATTGTTTTTTACAGTCGAAATGTTTGGATAAGTTTTAAAAACTGATTTTGAAACAGTGGTAAAACCAGTTTTGTGATCAACTTTACCAATAATATCAATGTCCAAATCACCATGAGGACGGCTAAATTTTCCAATATAGGCATCGTAGGCCAATCCCCCACCGACAGCAACCTCAAAACCCAATGGTTTAAACAAATCTTGAAGCTTTTTTATTTCAATAAGATAACGATGGTTCATTAGTAACTTAATTTTTCGTAATGGTACATTTGAACCACGTTTTCGATTTTACGGGTCAATTCAAGAATAACTGAAACCACGATTAAAACTGAAGTACCGCCAATGGATAAAGTGGAAATACCGGTCATCCGCTCTAAAAGAGACGGAACAACGGCAATTAAACCTAGAAAGACAGCACCGATTAACACTACCCGATTGAGTAAAAACTCGAGTCTTTTTTCAGTGGTAATTCCGGGACGGATACCGGGGATAAAACCACCGGATTTACGGAGTTCATCGGCCACATCTTTGGGACGAAAGACAACCGAAGCGTAAAAATAAGTAAAGGCGATGACTAAAACAAAATAAAAAACAATGTGAACCAAACTGGTCTGGGAAAAAATCCGGCTGATATTTAGAGCAATTGAAGCGAGGGCCTGATTGGAACTTCGGGAAAGAGCCTGACCCAGGAGGGAAGGAATAGAAGCCAGAGATACAGCAAAAATAATGGGCATGACCCCGGCGACATTGACCTTGATGGGAAGATAGGTAGTTTGAGAGCGACGGGCGTAGTTAATCGGCACTCTTAAAACCGCCTCTTCGACCATAACTACCGAAATAATAATCCCAAAGGCAATGGCAGCAAAAAGAAGAATATTAAAAAGATTTTCGGGATTACTAAAATCAGAGAGAGTTAAGGTCTGAAAAAGACTAACCGGAAGACGGGCAATAATTCCGGCAAAAATGATAACCGATATACCGTTGCCGATACCATAATCATTAATTAATTCGCCTAAGAAAATCATGAGCATAGTGCCGGTAACCATACTGGTAACCAGAGCTACCATGGTTAAAGGATTAAGGGTGCCAATTATCTTTTGGGAATGAAGAATACCGTACATAGCCAGAGCCTGGAAAGCTGACAGGGGAATAGTGAGAATACGGGTGTATTGATTGAGCTTGGCCCGACCATACTCCCCTTCTTTTTGAAGAGCTTTTAATTCGGGAATGACAAATCCCAGCATTTGAAGCATAATTGAGGCGTTGATATAGGGATTTAGACCCAGGGCGGCAATGGAAAAATTGGCCAGAGTTCCGCCGGAAAAAATGTCCAAAAGAGAGAGAAACTGATTTTGAGCAAAGAAACTTTTAAGTAGAACAAGATTTACTCCCGGAACAGGGATATGGGCCAAAAATCGAAAGAAGACTAAAATACCAAGAGTGATTAAAATCTTTTTTTTAAGAACTGGGGTTTTGAGGCCTTCAAGGTAGAGTGATAAGCCACGAGTCAGACGATTCATTTACTCTTCTATCTTACCACCGGCAGTGATAACTTTCCCGGCAGCGGATTTTGTCAATTTTATTTTTTGAAAAGTGAAAGTTTTGGTAATTTCGCCGGTGGACAATATTTTGACCCCTAATTTATACATCCGGGTATTAAGTTGAGGGAATTTCTCAAAAATATTTTTGAGATTGATGGTGTCACCCGATTGGTAAACTTTGTCAATTTGGGTAAGGGTTAGGGTTTGAAATTTATTTAAGGCCAAGGTACGATGTTTGCCGCGAAGGAAAGGGAGGCGCTTTATCCAGGATTTTTTTATTTTGGTACCGTCAAAAGTTAATTTGGTTTTCCCCCGAACCTTGTCGCCTTTGGCACCCCGGCCGGTGGTGTGACCGCCAACACCAGAACCGATACCCCGGCCAACCCGTTTGGCGGCTTTGGAAACAATTGGTTTAAGTTGGCTTAAAATTTTCATGAATTTAGAGCATTTTGAGAGCCCGAAAGGTAGCCCAAACATTAACTGATTTGTTTCGGGAGCCGATGATTTTACTGACAATATCTTTAATTCCAGCCAGTTCAACAACTGATCGGACCGGACCGCCGGCGATAAGGCCGCTTCCTTTTTTGCCCGGGCGGATTAAAATGATAGCACCTTTGAATTTTAATTTGAGGGAATTGGAAATTGTGCCGTCAACAATAGGAACGGTGTACATTGATTTTTGGGCTCGTTTAATGGCTTTCTGAATGGCGTCAGCCACACTTTTGGCCCGACCGTGACCGACACCGACACGGGATTTTTTGTCACCGGAAACCACCAGGGCAGTAAAAGCAATCTGATTGCCGCCTTTAGTTTTTTTGGAAACGCGTTTGATTTGAACTACTTTTTCAGTAAACTCACTAACAGGCTTCTGGAACCTTTCAAAAGAGGCTCGTTTATTGTATTGATTGTTGTCCATATTTTTAAAAATCTAAACCACCAATTCTGGCCGCTTCAGCCAGAGCCTTTACCCGCCCGTGGTAGCGGTAAAGACCACGGTCAAAGCGGACTTTGATAATCTTTTCTTTTAGGGCCAGAGCGGCAATAGCCTGGCCAACAATTTCCGCCTTTTCTGTTTTAGTCCCCTCTTTGAGTTTGAGAGATTTGGTAGAAACGGAAGCAAGAGTCCGGCCGTGTTTGTCGTCAATTATTTGAACCCAGATGTGACAATTGCTCCGGTGTACTGACAGACGGGGAATACCAAGATTGGCCTTGATTTTACCCCGGACTCGGGCCAGTCGGCGCAATTTTTGATTATGAATTATAGTCATTTTTATTTAGGCTTTGGCGGTTTTACCGGCCTTTAGTTTAATAAATTCATTAAGGTAACGGATACCCTTGCCTTTGTAAGGTTCGGGGGGTTTGATTTTACGGATATTGCTCCCTACCTGACCGACGATAGTTTTGTCGATTCCGGTGACAGTGACCTTGGTGTCTTCGATAACCTGAAATTCGATACCTTCGGGTGCGGTAATAAAAACCGGATGGATAAAGCCGGCGGATACATTTAATTTATGGCCGTCAACCGAAGCCTTGTAACCGGTACCCCGAATTTCTAATTGTTTCACCCAGGGAGTGACAACTCCGGTAATCATGTTTTGGAGATGGGCCCGGGTAGAACCGTGGCAGGAACGGGTTTTTTTATCATTACCTTGGCGGGAAACAATTATTTGATTATCTCTTACCTCAACGTCGATTTTGATAGGTAGATTAAGAGTTAGTTCGCCTTTGGGACCCTTAACCGTAGCCAGACGATTGCCAACGGTAACGGTGACGTTTTCGGGAATAGTTATAATTTTATTGCCAATTCGGGACATATGTATTAATTATTAATTATCAATTACGAATTACGAATTTAATTTTTTATTTTTTAAAAAATAAACTATTTATTAATAAATTTCAGCAATAAGTTCACCGCCGAGTTTTTTGACAGCAGCTTCTTTTTGGGAAAGAAGACCCGCCGAGGTGGAAACAATAATTAGTGAATTTTGAGTTTTTCCCCAAGGGAGAGAGGAGTGTTTACTGTATAGGCGGCAGCCGGGTTTGGATAAAAGACGGATGTCAGTAACCCGGGGAGAAGTGATGACAAAACTTTTTTTGTCTTTGTCAACAGAAAATCCCGCTATAAAACCATGGGATTTAAGTTTTATTAAAATGTTTTCAGAAAAAGAAGAAAAAGGGGCGGTAATAGTTTTTTTACCACTTAGAGAAGCATTTTTGATTCGGATAAAAAGGTCGCAGGAAAGAGAGTTAATCATAGGTTAAAAGCTGGCTTTTTTAACACCGGGCAACATACCGGTATCGGCTAATTTTCTAAAACAAAGACGACAGAGACCAAAAAGGCGGATATAGGCCCGTCCCCGACCACAGAGGTGGCAACGATTATGATAGCGGGTCTTAAAGCGAAGTTTTTTTAATTCCCGAATTTTTTTGGTTAATCTGGCCATATAAGGTTATTTTTGAAATGGAAAACCCAGGGTGGATAATAACATTTTTGAATCGGCAACTGAAGTAGCAGAGATGTTGAGAGTGACTTCGAGACTGCGGATTTTACTGACAATATTTAAGTTAACTTCAGGAAAATAGGTCTGATCGCGGATAGTAAGAGAGTAGTTTCCGTTTTGATCAAAGGCGGAGGTTGACATGCCTTTGAAATCACGAAGTTGGGGTAAAACTAAATTAAAAAGTTTGGCGACAAACTGATACATCCGCTTCCCCCGAAGAGTTACTTTTAGGGCCAGGGGGTCGTTTTGACGAAGTTTGAAGGTAGAAATTGACTTTTTGGAACGGGTCAGACGGGGTTTTTGGCCGGCGATAGCCATGAGTTCTTTTTCGGCGGCTAAAAGCGCTTCCTGACTTTCCCGAGCCTCGGGAACACGGTAATTGAGAACGACTTTATTTAGCCGGGGCATGGAAAAAAAATTCTTTTTGGGCCCAAATACTTTAACTAGTTTTTTATTTATTTCTGCAGGGGTGTAGATCATTTTTATTTTCTTATTTGGGTAAGCGGAGTTTTGCACTTACGGCAAAGTCTTAATTTATGGCCGTTTTTGTCAATGGTGTAGGCAATCCTAATCGGTTTTTGACAACCGGGACAAAGGACAATGACTTTTGAGGCTTGATAGGCCCTCTCTTTTTCAACAATACCGCCCTTTTGACCCCGGCTTGGTTTTAGGTGTTTTTTAAAGAGATTTAGTCCTTTGACAATAACTTTACCTGTTTTAGGGAAAGTTTTGATCACTTCCCCGCTTCGGCCTTTGTCTTTACCAATCAAAACCCGGATTTGGTCGCCTTTTAAAATTTTCATAAGTTAATAGACCTCCCTGGCCATAGAGGCAATTTTATTAAAACCGGCATCTTTAATTTCCCGAGCAATTGGGCCAAAAATACGGGTACCCCGGGGATTGTTTTGGGTGTCGATGATTATACCGGCGTTGTCGCTGAAACGGATATAAGAACCATCGCGCCGCCCTATTTCTTTTTTAGTCCGAACAATAACTACTCTGACTTTTTCCTTTTTCTTGACTAAAGCATTGGGGATAGCTTCTTTAACTACCCCTAATACGATATCGCCGATACCAGCCTGTTTGTGTTTGGAACCAACGTAGATATGCATTATTTGGACGGACTTGGCGCCGCAGTTGTCAGCCGGTTTAATAATAGTTCGTAGTTGTAACATATGGTTAGTCGGTTATTTATTAATTATTTCAACGGTAGTAAATCTTTTTAAGTGGCTTAGCGGCCGGACTTCGCGGACTTTGACTATATCGCCCACTTTGGCGCCTAGGTTGTTTTCAGCGTAAATCTTTTGGTGGCGTTTGACAATTTTTTGATAACGGGGGTGGCGGAATTTATAGTCAAGGGACACCACTAAAGTATTGGTCATCTTGTCGGAGACGACTTTGCCTGTAAATATTTTGCCGATGGTTTTATTTAGTTCTGGCATTTTGGTGACGTTTTATAAGAGAAGAGACAAAGGCAATCTCAAAACGGATTTTTTTAAAAATGGAGGTATCCTTAAGACTTCCTAAAAATTGTTTGGCCTTGGCCTCAAAAAGTTGTTTATTTTTCTCAACCAAGATTTTTTGAAGTTCAGTGGTTGATTTGGAAGTCATGGCTATTTTATCAGATTTTTTCATAGTTTTGAAACAATTTTGGTAACGATGGGCAATTTGGCACCGGCCAATCGGAGAGCTTCATGAGCCTCTTTTTCAGGAATTCCAGTAACTTCGAACAAAATCCGACCGGGACGGATAACGGCAACATAACCTTTGACATCGCCTTTGCCGGAACCTAAGGGGGCGCCGGCGCCTTTTTGGGTAAAAGGTTTGTCGGGAAAAATTCTAATCCACATCCGGCCATTTCTTTTAGTAGCATGGGTAATAGCCCGACGGGCGGCTTCGATTTGGTTGCTGGTTACCCAGCCGCAGGCCATGGCCTTGAGACCGTAGTCACCAAAGTTGACCAAATTGCCGGCCGAGAGACCACGCATCCTGCCCCGAAAGGCTTTTCGATATTTGGTACGACCGGGTTGTAACATAAATTAAACCCTTCACCTACCCTTCCCTTAACAGGGCAGGGCGTTAGGCTGATTATTTAAATAAATAAAAAATATATTCATATTTAAGCTAAACAAAGATAAACTTTAATACCGATATAGCCAGAGCGGGTTAAACAGGGTTGTTCAAAATAATCAATGTGGGATTTGATAGTGCTTAGGGGAACGGTTCCCTGGGAAAATTTCTCCCGACGGCTAATTTCGGCACCATTGATACGACCGGAAAGAACAATTTTGATTCCTTTAGCCCCGGCACCCATTGATTTTTCCATGGCTCCCAAAATAACCCGGCGATGGGGCATGCGTTTTTGAAGCTGATAAGATATTTTTTCGGCGATGAGTTTGGCGGAAAAATCAACATTTCTAAACTCTTCAACCTGAATATCAATGTTTATTTTGGCAGAGGAGCGGGTTAATAATTTTTGAATGTCATTTTTTAAGGCTTCAAGTTCTTTGCCGCCGCGGCCGATAACCAACCCCGGCCGACTAACAACTAAAATAATTTTAATCTTTTTAACCGAGCGCTCGATACGGATAGAAACAATACCGGCAGAAGAAAGCTTTTTTTGAATAAAATCACGGATGCGTTTATCTTCGAGAAGAAGAATGGGATATTTATATTTATTGGCAAACCAGGAAGACTGCCACTCGGGAGCAGTAGGTGAAGTTTTTAATCTGAATGAGAGAGGATTAACTTTTTGTCCCATATTTAATTTTTTATTTAGTTTGCCCTCGAAGGACAATGGTTAAACGACTGTGGCGACGGGTGATGATACCACGGGCAAAGCGGGATCCGTGAGATTTGTCCATTCGTTTGGTTTTAGGACCTTCATCAACTTTAAAAGAGACGAAAGAGAGAGTGTCGGGGGAAAGTTTATAGTTATTTTTGGCAGTGGCAACGGCAGTCTTTAGGCTCTTGGTTAAAATCCTGGCGGCTTTGGTATTGGTTAATTGCAGACGGGGAAGAACCGATAATACCGAAAGTTTTTTGATAGTGTTGACAAGTAGCCGGAGTTTACGGGGAGAAATCTGAAGATTTTTGTCAATAAATATTGATTCTTTAAACACCGGAGACGCCACAACTTTTGGAGCAGTAATTTTAGTTTTAACAGTAGTCATATAATTTTTAGGTTTTTTCAATAACCCGCTTGACCACCCGACCGTGACCTTTAAAGGTACGGGTGGGTGAAAATTCACCCAGGCGGTGGCCGACCATGTCTTCGGTAATATAAACACTAATGAACTTTCGACCATTATGAACTCCAAAGGTGCGACCAACAAATTCAGGAGCAACCTGACAACGGCGGGAATAGGTATTGATAACCTCTTTGGTTTTGGCAATCTTTTCTAAAAGCCGGGGATCAATATAGGGACCTTTTTTGCTGGAGCGGGACATATTTAATTAATTATCAATTACGAATTACGAATTACGAATTAATTGATAGATTACTTCCTTCTTTTAATAATTAACCGGTTGGAATGTTTTTTGTGTTTTCGGGTTTTTTTGCCCATGGCAACTTTACCCCAAGGAGTCTTAGGATTCATACCGATTGAGGACCGACCCTCACCGCCGCCATGGGGGTGGGAACGGGGATTCTGGGCCACACCGCGAACAGCGGGACGAATTCCCCGATGGCGGGAATCTCCGGCTTTGGTCATTTTTTGATTGGAGTGGTCGACATTGCTAACTTGGCCGATAACGGCGGTACAGTTACTGGAAAATATTCTAAGTTCACCGGAGGGTAATTTGACGATGGCGATGTGCCCATCAATACTTTGAAGATAAGCGGCGGAGCCGGCGCTTTTAATTATTTGGGCTTGAGAACCGGGCCGGTATTCCAAACAATGAAAAGGAGTACCAACGGGGATGTTTTTTAGAGGCAATTTGTTGCCGTCTTTGATAGGAGCGGTATCGGAATAAACAACCACATCGCCAAGTTTTAAAAGACTGCTGGCCAGAATATATTTTTTAGCGCCGTCTGAATAGGTAAGAAGAGCGATAGAAGCGGTACGATTGGGATCATATTCAATAGAGGTGACCTTAGCCTTGATGTCCTTCTTGGCTCTTTGCCAATCGAGGAGACGCAAAAAGCGTTTGTGTTCGCCGCCACGGTGTCGGACAGAGACATGGCCTCTGGCGTCGCGGCCGCTTTGTTTCTTTTTGATAGAAAATAATTTATTTCTCATTTTTTAGGGTTAAAAGATCAATTTTCTGATCCCGGGAAATGGTAACTACGGCTTTTTTAATGTCGGGGCGGGGGGAGGATTTTCGGGTTTTCCAATTGGTTTTGACTTTACCTTTAATCCGATAGGTGTTTACTTTTTGAGGTTTAATTCCAAAATAGTGAAAAAATTCGTTAAATATTTGACCCTTGGAGGCACCAAATTCAACCACAAAAGAATATTTCCCTTTACTTTGGGCAGTAATGGCTTTCTCGGTAATAAGAGGTCGTTTTAAATACATGATTATTTTAGTTTATTAATAGCTTTCTTGGTAAAGATGAGAAAATTTTGAGACGATAAATTGTAGGGGTTGAGGGAAGATAAAGAAAGTAGGGTAAGACCCGGTATATTTCCAAAGGCCCGTTTGACCGACGGTAGAGTAGCGGTAGTGACAATCCCAATCCGGCGGCTGTCGGCTAATAGTTTGTTGGCTTCTTCCAGTTTGTAAACCAAATTTTGGGCAACTTTAGTCTTGGGAGAAAGGCGGCTGATTTTATCAATGGCCAGCAGCGCTTTTTCTTTGGCAAATTTGGAGAGAACGGATTTGAGAGCGACAACTTTCATTCTTTTGGTTAGCTTGAGGGTGAAGTTTCGATTGCCCCGGGGTCCGTGGGCGCTGCCTCCACCGACAAATTGAGGAGCTTTGGCAGTACTATGTCGGGCTCTACCGGTACCTTTTTGGGCCCACATTTTTTTAGTGCTTCCGGCAACCTCGCCGCGGTGTTTGGTTTTAGCATGAGCACTCCGGCGACGGCTTAATAGAACCCGAATGGCTTGGGAAATTAAGGTTTCGTTTATTTTGGCCCCGAAGACGGATTTGGGAAGAGTCAAATCCCCGATTTTTTCCCCTTTTAGATTGTATAAATCAGTTTTCATGAACTTTTTTGAGAGTGACCCAGGAATTGAAAGCTCCGGGAACTGAACCACTAACGTAAATTAAATGTGTTTCTTTATTTAAAGACACAATTTTTAGGCCGGTAATTGTTTTGGTGGCATTGCCATAATGTCCCGGCATTTTTTTACCCTTAATGACTTTACCCGGGGTTTGGGCGCCGATTGAACCGGGGGCCCGGACCCGATCTGATTGTCCGCCGGATACCGGCTGACGGTGAAAACCCCATCTTTTAATAACACCGGCAAAACCGCGACCTTTAGTTTTGGCGGTGGCAGTAACGATATCGCCGGGGGAAAAAACCAAATCAACTGAAATTTCGGTGTTTATTTCAGGGAAAGTCTCAGAGATGGGGGAAAATTCCTTATGGCCTTTGACGCCGAAGGCGACCTCTACAGCCTGATAACCATTTTTGGTAACGGTTTTAAGGCTACTGACTTTGACGGGTTTGGCTAGAAGTGCGGTCACCCCAATCCGTTTACCCTCAGGGCTATAAACACTGGTCATTGCCTTCTTTTTGGCGATAAATCCTGAAATCATGGGAAAAATTACATTTTAACTTCGACTTCGACTCCGGAGGGTAGATCCAAATGTTGAAGGCTGTCAACAGTACGTAGACTGGCACTAATAATATCAATAAGGCGTTTGTGGGTTAAGATCTGATAGTGTTCACGGGCGTTTTTATCGGTATGAGGGCTAGTCAAAACAGTAATAAGTTTACGGCTGGTAGGAAGAGGAATGGGTCCCTGGACACTGGCGCCGGCGGTAACGGCAGCTTCGACAATTTTGACCGCTGCCTCATCAATGAGGCGATGGTCAAAAGACTTGAGTCGAATTCGAATACGGGTACCTTTAGCCATACTAATACAAAAAATTTCTAAATCCTAATTTCTAATGTCTAAAGAAATCGAACTTATTTTTTTAAATTATTAATTATTAATTTATTTTTTAAATTATTCCCCCCGCCGAAGCGGGGGTTTGATTTTATTTAATAATTTCGGTGATAGCACCGGCACCAACGGTCAGACCGCCCTCGCGGATAGCGAAGCGCTGACCTTTTTCCATGGCGACAGCTTTGATTAATTTAACCAAAACATTGGCATTATCTCCCGGCATAACCATCTCTACTCCCTCGGGAAGAGTAACTTCACCGGTAACATCGGTGGTCCGAATAAATACCTGGGGCCGGTAACCGGTAAAAACCGGAGTGTGACGACCGCCTTCCTCTTTTTTAAGTAAATAGATTTCGGCTTTAAACTCGGTGTGAGGAGTGATGGTACCGATTTTGGCCAAAACCTGGCCGCGTTCGATATCGTCTTTTTCAACACCGCGGAGAAGAATACCGACATTGTCGCCGGCCTGACCCTGATCAAGTGATTTGTGGAACATTTCCACACCGGTGACGACGATCTTTTTGGTGTCGCGAAGGCCGACAACTTCAATTTCGTCGTTGACTTTGACAACACCACGCTCGATACGACCGGTGGCAACGGTGCCACGACCCTTAATGGAAAAAACGTCCTCGATAGGCATCAAAAAGGGCTGGTCAAGTTCGCGCTTGGGCTCGGAAATATAAGTGTCGAGGGTTTCCATTAATTTTTTAATGGATTCAATCCCGTCGGCATCACCGTTAAGGGCCTTGAGAGCCGAACCGCGAATAATGGGGATTTCATCACCCGGATATTGATATTTCTTGAGAAGATCGCGGATTTCCATTTCGACGAGATCTAAGAATTCCGGATCAGTGACTAAATCACACTTGTTAAGATAAACCACCAGAGCCGGGACATTGACTTGTTTGGCAAGCAATACGTGCTCACGGGTTTGAGGCATGGGGCCGTCAGGAGCAGAAACGACGAGAATAGCACCGTCCATTTGAGCGGCACCGGTGATCATGTTTTTGACATAATCAGCGTGACCGGGACAATCGATGTGGGCATAGTGCCTTTTGGCAGTCTCGTATTCAACGTGAGAGATAGCGATGGTAACGATTTTGCTAGCGTCACGAACGGTTCCACCCTTAGCAATATCCGCATAGGACTTGGGATTCCCCTGAATTTTTGTAATAGCCGCAGTTAAGGTAGTCTTACCATGGTCAACGTGACCGATAGTGCCGACATTAACATGGGGCTTGGTTCTTTGATATGTGCCTGCCATATTTTTTTAGTTTTAAAATGTCTTCCGATTTTTCGGAAAATTTATAACAATTAAGATTATACATTATCCCACCATTAAGAAATAGCGGAAAACGCTTTAGAATTGTATCAGTAGGTGGCTAGCTTTGCAATATGGCTGATTTACAATTTCTCTTATCAATTCAAATCAGTAAAGATGTGGGGGTTAGTTGTAGAGACGCCCCGCGGGGCGTCTCTACGGATTATTATCGATAGAATTTATCTTTGTTCCAGTTAGCAATATTGTTTTGAATATAGTGTTTAACTACCATAAACCGTTGATTGTCTTTGATGATTTCATCATAAAAACGAGATTGCCAGGCGAAAAAGAAATTGTTTTGTCTGCAAACCAGAGTGACACGTGATTTAAATTGATTAATCATTTTCGGGACTATTTGATTTGATTTGGTATTTAACCTCTGAAACAACTCGCGTTTTTCTTGAGATATGGTTATCACTTTATTTTGCTGTAGAGACGTGGGGTTTATTCGTAGAGACGCCCCGCGGGGCGTCTCTACATGACAATCATAAATGGTGATTAACAGATGAATATGGTTGGGCATTATTACCCACAGGTCGATGGAAATATTGTTTCGAATTTGAATTGTTTTAATTAATTCATCGCGAGCAATCTGACCGCAAGTCGACAAAACCATTTTATTATCAACAATTTTTCCAAAGAAATTATTGTGATTGAGAGTGCAAATAGTATTGAAATATATTCCGGGAGATGAGTAGTCCCAATTTGGTAAACGGGATGATTTGACGGCAAATTTATCAGCAAAACGAAAAGGATCGTCAACGACCACAGAACATTTTATTCTTTTTTGTCAGAAGTTTTGATGGTCAGTTTTTCCTGGATATCGCGGGGGACGGGATCGTAGTGGCTGGGTTCCATGTAAAAAGAACCGCGGCCTTGAGTGAGTGACCGAATGACGGTGGCGTAGCCGCGAACAGCTTCTAGAGGAATAGTGACATTGACGATGGTGAAACCAAAAGAATCGGTAGTACCGCCAATTTGACCGCGTCGGGAAGAAAGATCGCCGATAACAGTGCCTAAAAAGTCGGAGGGAGTGGCTACCTCCATTTTCATGATGGGCTCGAGAACTATGGGGCTGGCTAAAATAAAGGCGTCTTTGATGGCGTAGGACCCGGCTAATTTAAAGGCCTGTTCCGAAGAGTCAACATCATGGTAGGAACCATCAAAGACGGTAACTTTAATATCGGTTGCCGGATAACCGGCAATAATTCCCTTAGTTAAAGTTTCCCGGACTCCTTTTTCAATAGCCGGAATAAAGTTGCCGGGAATGGCTCCACCTTTGATAGCATTGACAAATTCAATCCCTTCACCGCGGTTTTTGGGTTCGACTTTGATTTTACAGTGGCCATATTGACCATGACCGCCGGACTGATGGATATATTTTCCCTCGCCTTCGGCGTGAGCCGAAATAGTTTCCCGGTAGGCCACTTGGGGGACACCGGTTTTAACATTGACGCCAAATTCACGCTTGAGACGGTCAACGATAATTTCCAGATACAGTTCACCCATACCGGCAATAATTGATTGACCGGTTTCCTGATTGTAGGAAACTTTAAAAGTGGGATCTTCCTGACTCAGCCGGTTGAGGGCTTGACTCATTTTTTCCTGATCATCGGTTGTTTCCGGTTCGATAGAAAGTGAGATTACCGGATCGGGAAATTGAATCGGAGACAGGGAAATGGGGGCAAATTTGTCGCAGAGAGTGTCGCCGGTGTAGGATTCTTTGAGGCCAATACAAGCAATAATTTCTCCGGCAAAACCTTCCTCAATCCCCTCCCTTTTGTCGGCATGCATTAATAATAGGCGGCCGATACGTTCACTTTTTTGGCGGGTAGAGTTATAGACTTCAGAGCCGGATTTGACCACGCCGGAATAAACCCGGACATAAGATAGAGTGCCAACGTGGGGATCGGATTGGACTTTAAATAAGAGACCGGAAAAAGGATCATTGTTTTCCGGTTTTCGGGTGATTTTGTCACCACCGTTGACATCAAAACCTTCGATTGGGGGCAAATCGACAGGAGATGGTAAATAGTCAATAATAGCGTCAAGAATCGGATGAATACCTTTGTTACGCCAAGCGGCGCCACAAAAAACCGGAAAGAGTTTGCGGGCAATAGTGGCTTGACGGAGAGCGGATTTAAGTTCGAGAACAGAAATATCCTGGTTATTTAGAAATTTCTCCATCAACAAATCATTCACACCGGAAATTTTTTCGACCATGTGGGCCCGGGCAATTTTCGCCGTTTTGGCATATTCCGGAGAAATTTCTTTGACACTGAATTCCATACCCTCGGGATCTTTGTCGTAAACAATCATTTTCATTTCCATTAGGTCGATGACTCCGATATGGGCATGCTCTTCACCGACCGGGATAACTACCGGCACAATCGGAGCTCGGAGTTTTTGGGTGATGGAGTCTAGGGTTTTGGTAAAAGAGGCACCGATTTTGTCCATTTTATTGACAAAGGCAATTCTGGGAACTCCATATTTGTCGGCTTGGCGCCAAACGGTTTCGGATTGGGCCTGAACACCGGCGTTACCGTCAAAAATCATAATGGCGCCATCCAACACCCGAAGAGAACGTTCAACCTCGGCAGTAAAGTCAACATGGCCGGGAGTGTCAATAATGTTAATACGGTATTGTTTCCAAAAGGTAGTGATACAGGCAGACTGGATAGTAATCCCCCGCTCCCGCTCCTGAATCATGGAATCGGTGGTAGTAGTACCTTCATCGACGGAACCGATTTTGTGAATTTTGCCGGTATAGAAAAGGAGACGTTCGGTGGTGGTAGTTTTGCCGCCGTCTATATGGGCAATAATACCGATGTTTCGGACCTTGTCCATGGTTACAATCCGGTTTTTGGTGACTTGAATCGCATCGGGCATATAAAAATAGTATCAAGTATTACGTATTAAGTATTACGTATTTTTTAGATAAATTATTATAATAATTAAAGCTGAAGTATAAACATAGTATCATAGCAATGGGAAAATAAATTTACAATGCCCGACCTAAAATTCTAATTTCAGGCCGTCGTGGCAGCTTTCAACTTCACCATTAAAGTTTTCTTTTATTTCAGAAACAAAATCGCTATCAGCAAACTGAGGATAAAAGTGGGTTAACACTACTTTTTTGACTTTACCTGCCTGGCAAATATTACCAATATCTATAGTATCCATATGGGAAGGAGCGCTTTTACCCTTAGGATAGGATGTATCACAAACAAAAAGATCGGCTCCTTGACAAGCTTGCCTGATACCGGGGCAAATGGCACTATCCCCGGAAAAGACAATGGTTTTACCCTCGGCCTCGAAACGAAGAGCATAGGCCTTGGCAAATATACCAAAAGCATTGTGATCAACTTTAAAGGTTTTAACAGTGATATTACCTAATTTAATTTCCGGTTGATGGTCATTAAGTTTAATTTTTTTCCAGTTTTCATAACTGTGTAATTGACATAAGTGAGAATAATCAAGAAAAAATTTATCAAAACCTTCGGGGCCAAAGAATTCAGGAAATTTGGTCAAAGTGCCCGGAGTAAAAAAATCAGTCAATTTATAATTCATGAATAGGGGGAACAAGTCGGAGGAATGATCGGGGTGGAAGTGGGTGAGAAAAACATAATCGATGTCCTCAAGTTTTACTTTCTGTTCTGAAAGACGAACCAGAGTGCCGGGACCACAATCAATCAATATCTTCTTTCCGGCGGTTTCTAGCAGAAAGGCCGAGGCGGTTTGATTAGCACTAACGAAGAAAGAACCACAACCTAAAACAGTGAGTTTCATAAATGATAAAATTTTAGCACAATGAAGGTAGCAATTATCGGAGCCGGAATAACCGGATTGGTGGCAGGGTATCGATTATTACAAGCGGGACACGAGGTGACGATTTTTGAAAAAGAAAAGGAATTGGGCGGACTTTTGGGGTCTTTTAAAATTGAGGGGAAGGGTTTGGAGAAAGCCTATCATCATATTTTTAAAACCGATAAATATATTATCGAATTAATTGAAGACTTGGGACTATCGTCAAAATTAAAATGGTTTAACGGATCAACGGCGATATATTTTGGTAAAAAAATGTGGCCATTTAATGGGGCAATAGATTTACTGCATTTTAAGCCGTTAAATATTTTTGACAAAGTTCGTTTGGGTTTAGTAAAGATTTATTTGGAAAAAGAAAAAAAGTGGCAGAAGTTTGAAAATGTTTTAGCCTATCAATGGATGAAAAAGTGGTGTGGAGAAAGAGCCTATGAAATTATTTGGGAGCCGTTATTAAAAGGAAAATTTGCCAATCGATATCAGGATATTTCGATGGCCTGGCTCTGGGCCCGAATTCACACCCGAGCCAATTCGAGCGAAAAAGGTGGTGAAAAATTGGGTTATTTAATGGGGGGATTTGGGCAAATAATCAAAGAACTGAAAAAGAGAATTAAGAAGTTGGGGGGAGAAATAAAGCTAAATACAAAAATTACGAATTACGAATTACGAATTACGAATTACGATACAGTGATCAGTTCGGAAGCGTTACTAAATGTTGATTATTTGGGGGCAATAACGGCAGTGTTTTCATCAACTCAAAATTTGAGTAAATTTTATTGGCATAATATTACTGATCCCAAATCCCCTTTCGTGGCGATGATTCAACACACGAACTTAGTACCAAGTACTCAGTACCAAGAAAAACAAGTCTATTATCTTGGCACCTATCTTCCTCAAAACCATAGATATTTTAAAGTTGATGACAAAATAATTTGGCAGGAGTTTTTTGATTATTTGAAAAAGATTTTACCCGATTTTGATAAAAAACAAATTTCAGAGAAAAATATTTTCAAATTTAAATATGCGCAACATATCGTTGATGCCAATTATCAACACTCAATTATCAATTATCAAAAAACAGCCGGAAAAATTATCAACGTGAATTTTGCCAATATTTATCCGGAAGATAGGGGGATTAACTTTGGGGTGCGGGAGGGGGAGAAGGTGGCTAAGAAAGCTGACGTTTCATCTCTTCAAGGCCTTCGCGGAGAGTTTTCATTTTGATACCCAGAGCGGTAATTTTAGAATTATCGAGGGAGAGATTTTTTTGCCAAGGGCGGGAACCAGGAGCCTGGGTGGTAAGAAATTCAGCCAAAGTTGAGGCGACAATTAACGATTTATCAAACCCAAAAACTTCGGCAATTAATTGACACATATCAAAGGGTGACTGGGCGGAAGAGCCGCAACAATGGTAGATACCGGTGTATTGGTTGTCGATAAATTTACGGACAGCGACAGCGATATCATCAATAAAGGTGGGTGAGGTAAAATGATCGGTCCATTGGGGATAAAGTTTGCCGACCTTAAAACCGTCAATTAATTTTCGGACAATATCTTTTTTGGGCTCGAAAGAGGCGCGATAAGGAAAAGCCAGACGAAGGATGGCGGCTTTGATGCCGGAATCGAGGACGACTTTTTCAGCTAAATATTTGGTTTCACCATACCATTCGATCGGACTGGAGGTATCGGTTTCTAAATATTTTCCTTCCTTGGTGCCGTCAAAAACATAATCGGTAGAAATGTGAATTAAATATTTACCATATTTTTTACATAGATTGACAATATTTTGAGTACCGGTGACATTTAACTGGAAACATAAACCATTTTGGTCTTTATTTTGTGACCAAGCCCCATTAACATCAGTAAAGGCGGCTAAATGTAAAACGGTGACAGCGTCGGGGTTGTTAGTAAATACTTTTTCTAAAGCCACTGGATCCAGAATACTGATGCCGGATTCAATGGAAATATCGGCAAAAGAAAGATCGGGGTTAAGCTCTGAAATTCGGGAACCAACTAAGCCGGTGATACCGGTGGCGATGATTTTCATAAGACGTATTAAGTATTAAGTATCAAGTATTACGTATAATTTATAAAAATTACCAGACAAGTTTTTTGAGATCCTTGATTTGGGATTTGAAGGAAGGCAGTAATTTATCTTTTTCGGAGAGAACAGGAGACGCTGCCAACCAACCAACATTGACATCGGGGTCGTTCCATAAAAAACCGCTTTCGGACTCTTTATCATAGAAAGAGCTGCATTTGTATTGGAAATCAACAATTTCAGTCAGACAATAAAAACCATGGGCAAAACCGACTGGAATAAAAAGCATTTTTTTATTTTCGGCTGAAAGATGGGCTGAATCCCATTTGCCAAAGGTGGAAGAATCGGGGCGGATGTCGACTGCCACATCGAGAACTTCACCCATGCTTACCCGAATTAATTTGGCCTGGGCAAAAGGGGGTTTTTGGAAGTGAAGGCCACGGAGAACACCATTGCCGGACCGGGAATGATTATCCTGAACAAAATCGATATTAATACCGTTTTGGGTGAATTCTTTTTTGGAATATGTTTCCATAAAAAAACCGCGGTCGTCACCAAAGACTTGGGGTTCGATTAACATTAATCCCGACAAAGATAGAGGAGTAAATTTCATCATACAGAAAGATTGTAGCAGATTTTATTTTTTTCGAGAGGCGGCCAGATGGCGGTAAAATTCTTCGGCTTCGGTTTTCATCGGCCGCCACCATGATTCATTGTCCTGATACCATGAAATCGTGGCCGCAATCCCCTCTTCGAAAGTGAGTGATGGCTGCCAGCCAAGTTTGGAATTTATTTTGGACCAATCAACCGAATAGCGGCGGTCGTGACCGGGACGGTCAGGAACGTGTTCAACACTGGATTCATCTTTGGACATTAATTTTAAAATAGTTTGGGCAATCTCGATGTTGGGAACATCTTTGACTAAGCCGCCGACATTGTAAGTTTGACCGATTTCCCCTTTTTGAATCACTGCCTCAATTGCACTACAGTGGTCGGCGACATAGAGCCAATCGCGGACATAGAGGCCATCGCCATAAATAGGAATTTTTTGACCGTCAATTAAATTGGTGATCATTCGGGGAATAAATTTTTCCGGGGACTGATACGGGCCGTAATTGTTGGAACAATTGGTGATGGTTACCGATAATCCGAAAGAATGATAATAGGCCATAACAAAATGATCAGAAGCGGCTTTGGAGGCCGAATAGGGAGAGCGGGGATCATAGGGAGTGGTTTCGCTAAATTTGACCGGTGAATTGAGGGGGAGAGCACCGTAAACTTCATCGGTGGAGATGTGGTGAAAACGAATTTGATATTTTTTGGCGGCTTCAAGGAGAAGATGGGTGCCAAAAATATTGGTTTTAAGAAAAGCCTCCGGGTCATCCAACGAACGATCAACGTGAGATTCGGCGGCAAAATGGACAATTAATTCAATACCCGAAGAGACAAAATTGTCAACTGCCAGGGGATCACAAATATCGCCCCGGACAAAGTGATAGTGAGGATTGGCGGCAACATCGCTAAGGCTTTGGGGATTGGCGGCATAAGTGAGTTTATCGAGATTGGAAACTTCGTCGTCGGGATGCCGGGAAAGCCAAAAACGGACAAAATTGGATCCGATAAAGCCGGAACCGCCGGTGACTAGTATCTTCATTGGGCGGGGGTTAATTGGGGAGTGGCGGTAGCCGAAGGTTGACCGGTTTTTAAGTCAACACCGATAATGAAAATAACATCATAAGTAGAATTGGTTTTTAACTCACCGACAGCAGCATCAGCAAATCCGGCTATTTTGGACTTAAAATAAGCAGAACTGGTTGATAGGGCTGATTTTAACTGAATTTCGTTGCCGGTAACTGCCCCCTGGGAATTACCGACAGTGACACTACTAAAACCCAGTTTAACTAATTCGGCCTTGATGGTGGCAGCCTGACCGCTGATATCAGTAGCATTCAGCACTTGGAACTTTAGAGCTTTAGACGGCATGACGACTGTTACTGCCGGAGTCGGGGAAAGATCGATTGAGGAAACGGGGGTAATTAAATCGGCGGAAGGATTGGTAACATCACTGCTTTTATTGCTCTGGGTTAAAACCACCCAAACAATAACGGCGGCGATAATGGCGGTGAAGAGAAAAACAGCAATAATTGGAAGGATGTTTTTTTTGTTTTCCATAGGTACTCCTATTATACCAGCTACCGGCAGAGGGAGGTTACTGGGTAAATTTATATCGATGTTAACTTGGGATTCGACATAGGTAGTTTTGTCAACATCGGGCAGATCGAGGTTGGCAGCAATACTTTCAGGAAGAAAAACTTTGGAAATTTGGGTACTAAAATAAGATTTGGAATAATTGATTATCTTTTTGACTTCGGGAAGAGCCTTTTTGATAGGAGAGGTAAAATAGACCTTGTCTTTAGCACAAAGGGCGGCGATGTATTCAGAATCATCTGCCAAAGGATAAAAGACAAAAAAGGGTTTTTGGTAAAAGCGGGAGAAAATTTTGGCCAAGCTTTCGGAAACGGCAGAGTATTTTAGTTTTAAGTTAAGAAGGGACAGATTTTTCAGAAGTGGGGCTAATTTTTTTTGATTAAATATCCGGGTTTGGACCAGGGTTTTGTCGCCTTTGGGAACAAGCTCGAAGGTGACCGAGCTGAGGTCGATGTCAAAAGAAACCATATCTTTGGCTAAAGCCACAACTTCTCTTGGGTCAAGGGAGGTGACGGCCTGATCGTAAATAAAGGATTTGGTAAAAACAACGTTGTCCTCGATTAAAACGGTGGCGGAGGTAAAATGGTTACTTTTTAAAAATTGAGAGAGACGGGTGATTTCGGTATCGGCTAAGGCTTGCCAGAGATTGATGTCAAAAGAGAGGATATTGTCATCTGATCGGGAAAGATAGATATCAAGCGTTTTGGCCTTGGGCCAAATAACCACCCGGTGACCACCAAATAGAGACATTAAATAAGGATAGCATAAAGAAAACTCAAGATTCAAAAAGTTATATAATTCCTAATATGACCAAATTCAAGAAAATGGTCTTTCTCAACTATCGCGGATCTGAACTTTGGACACAGTATTGGCACCGGATTGATCCTTTAACTATAAATAAAGTTTTAATCTCGAAAGATGACCCTAAGTTACAATCTGAACTAAAAAATGCCGATGCCCTGCTTTTAAAACCGGTCGGAGACAAGATCACCAAAGAGTTTATTGGCATGGTTCCTAATCTTAAATATATTGGGATGCTTGGTACCGGAACCGGAGGGATAGATTTGGCGTATTGTAACTCCAAAAAGATTGTAGTTACAAATGTCAGAGACTACGCAACCGAAGGTGTGGTAGAGATGACTTTTGGATGGATTTTTGATCAGATACGGGAGATAGAACGGGAGAAAAATGAAGCAAGGCGGGGCAATTATTCCGGGTCAACATTTGTCGGAGTGGAAATAAAAGGTAAAAGTTTTGGGGTAATTGGTCTGGGTAACATTGGGCATCGCACCGCTGAAATTGCCAAAGCTTTTGGGGCAAATGTCAGATATTGGTCAAGACGAAGAAAAGAAACGGAAGAAAAAAATCTAGGCATTGAGTATATGGAATTAGATAAATTAATTCGAACATCTGATTTTATTACCCTAAACATTTCCCTCAACTCAGAGACGAAAAATTTTTTAGATGGGGAGAAAATAAATTTGATAAAGAAAGGAGCGGTTCTGATAAACCCAAGTCCAATGGAACTTATAAGCTTTGACGCATTAGTTAACAGACTAAATAAAAATGATATGACCTTTATTTTTGATCATTCTGATGAGGTTGAAGCGAAACAATTAGAGGTTCTCAAACATCTTAGCAATTGCGTTATTCATCTCCCAATCGGTTTTACTACTGAAGAGGCTACGGCGACTAAACAGGAAAGTTTTGCCCGAAATATTGAAAACTATTTACGCGGATTTCCTAGAAATGTGGTGAAACTTGATTTCCGTATCGTCAAAACACCATTAACGGGTCCAGGATACGAACCAATGATTGTCCCTAATAAAAAACAATGGTTGTCAGTAAACCTCCGTCCAATAGATAAAGGCGATTATAGGCGGATACTTGGTTTTGACAATCGTGTTTATCCCACCCAAAACCCTGTTACCCCAACTAATATGGGAGCATGGTATGCGAATAATCCGGAGTTTGGTATGGTCTATGAGTTTGGTGGAAAAATTGTCGGGGTTTGTGCATTTGTGCCATTAAAAAGTTCGAGTTGGCAAAAAGTTATGAATGGAACATTGTCTGAATCCGATTTGGGTTCTAAAGATATTTTTGACATCAAAAAAGACAATGAAATTGCATTGCATAACTACCACATGGAAAAACTTTTTCTGACCGAAAATTATTACATTAAAATCCTTGACGACTTAAATAAACTTCTCGAAAATTTGAAAAAAATAAATCCAAAACTAAAAATCGTGGGTTTTTCGGCTTTGGGAACAACAAGTCTTGGTTTGGGTTTATTTCAAAACCGATTTAATTTTCAAGAAAAGAAATTTATTTCCCTTGAACATATTTTACTCAAGGGCAAGAAGTTGGTTCTTTTTAATGAAAAAGATGGTGGCCAGAAATCGCTCTCCAAAAAACTACAAGAAGGATATACCTACTATCAACGTTGTAAAATGATTGTTTTGGAACCAAACGATTTTAGTTTGCTTTGGTCGTATCTTAAAAAATAACTATGGATATAGATTTTAGTAGTCATGGGGTGGTGGCGGTAATAAAAAAAGATGGTAAGTTTTTGATGATAAAGGAGGCGAGAGATTTATTGAATGGACATTGGGGACCACCACATGGACGATTAAATCCGGAGGATAAAAATGAAGAAAGTGCTGTTATTAGGGAGACAAAGGAAGAAATTGGGGTAGAAGTAGTACCGTTAAAAAAACTGGTTACAGTGGCGGCGGATACGAAGGTAAAAACCGTGTCGTTTTGGTTGGTGGAAATGAAAGAAAATCAGGAAATGAAATTTGATAGTGGTGAGATTTCGGAATACGGTTGGTTTACGGTTGATGAAGCGTTGAATTTACCACTATATCCGGGAACAAAAAAGTTTTTTGAGGATATAAAATCGGGAAAGATTTTAGTGGTAGAATAATTTCATGGATGATACGAAACTGATTTCGGAAATTTCAAAACTGATCGAGACCAAGCTTGAGGCTCAGGATAAAAGGTTAACCGGATTTATTGATACCAAGCTTGTGGCCCAAGAGAAGAAACTTGGAGAGGTAATGGATGTAAAACTTGAAGAACAAAATAAGAGATTGGAAGGGTTGATTGAGGTGAAAGTTGAAAATCGAATAAAAGAACTTGAAAATAAACTCCTCGATTGGAAATCAGAGATTATGAATGCGGTGGATACTTTCGCACTGGAGATAAAAGAGAGTCGAGAATACAGGGAGATTATCGGCCACCAGACAACTAGTAATACCGATAGAATTGAGAATCTGGAGAAGAAAACTTTCGGAGCAGTGGTTGGAGATGTGTAAGGAGACCTGAAATTTACCACCTCATGTGAGAAAAGGCTTTATTGGCTTTGGCTTTTGATATACTTTGTTCGTTAAGTTGTACTGTCTTCATAAAAAATGGGCGCAAGAAATGAAGTAGAGAATGATATTAGGGAAAATTGGAGGAGTTGGAAGGTGGCCAATTGGGTCATCAATTGTTTGCCTTTACTAAGGGAGGGTTTTACCCAACCGCCTTGTCCAGTTTTTAACCTTTCGTTTGATAGTGGTCTAGCGCAAGAGAATAGTGCAATTTTTGATGGTGACTTTAAAAATGCTCGGAAGATGGTAATGTCGGGTGGGTTTGAGGGAACCCGGGGACATATGTGGGCCGTATCAGAAATGCGAGAGGTTAGAGCTCTGACGGCAGACATAAACACACCTTTTGTTTTAATGCTGGAGCCAGATTCATATATTGTCAGACAAAAAGGAAGACAGCCAATCGTTAATATTGAACAGAGAGAACAATTATGGTCAACGTCGGGTTTGGTTGATGCCGTGATTCTTTTGCCTGAGAAGGAAGTTGATGTTCCGGACGAAGAACATTATTTGCAGATCCATAGGCGGATTGCTCCAGCTGTTTGGTGTGCTAATGTTGAAAACCCCTATTGGTTGAAAATAATAACCAGAATGCAAGCGGATGGGCCAGTTGATATTATTCGTCTATTTAAGCACCGGCCAGAGCTACACACTTCTTTTCTTACATCTACAAGGGAATTGTCGGCGATGGAAGTTAGAAAAGCACTTTACCCGTACATGTTAGGTCTTGTTAGGGATACTGACTCTTATCAAGTTCCCCATTTTTTGACCCCAGAACAAACAACTAATGTTGTTTTAAGGAGAGTGGCAAGAGGTTTATAGGAAGTTTACCAACGCATATGTGAAAACGCCTTGTTGGCCTCGGCCATACGTTCAACTTCACTTCGTTTGGTAACAGCGGCGCCTTCACCATTGAAAGCTGAAAATAGTTCGGCGGCCAGTTTTTCACCATAAGTATGATATTGTTTGTTAGCCCGGGCCCGGGCGGCAGTGACCAGCCAACGGATGGCCAGGGAATATTGGCGGGAACCCCGAACCGGAGTCGGCACTTGATAGACAGCGCCACCGATTCGGCGGGGGCGGACCTCAACCTTGGGTTTGATATTATCCAGAGCCTGTTCGAGAGTGGTTAAAACGTCTTCGGATTTAGATTCTTTTTTCAAAATTTCCAGAGCTTTATAGACCTGATTTTGAGCGGCAGTTTTTTTGCCGTCTTTAAGACTGCGATTAATTAATTTGGCGACAATCGGACTCTGGTAGAGAGTGTCGGGTTCGAGACGACGAATTTTAGTTTGACCTTTTCTAGACATTGTTTGAGTTTATAAAGTTAAAAAGTTTGTAAAGTTTATAAAGTTAGGCAGTGGCTTTGGCGGGACGTTTGACACCGTATTTACTGCGGGACTGAAGACGGCCGGCCACCGGAGAAGCATCATAGCGGCCCCGAATAACGTGATAACGGATACCGGGAAGGTCACGGACCCGGCCGGCCCGGATAGAAACGATGCCATGTTCGGCCAGATTGTGGCCAATACCGGGAATGTAGGCAGTAATAGTGGAGTGATTACTCAAACGGATTTTGGCAACTTTGCGGAGAGCCGAATGAGGTTTTTTGGGAGTCATGGTTTTGACAACAGTGACAACACCTTTTTTCTGGGGATTGTAGGTAGGAACAAGAGTATTTTTAAGACTGTTGAAATTACCCCGAAGGGCAACCGATTTAAGTTTTTCCCGACGAACGATTCTTTTTTTTCGGATTAATTGATTAATTGTGGGCATTATTTACTGAATTTTTGCGTCTTTTCCGACCGGAATGAGACGTCCGATAATAACATTTTCCTTTAGCCCAATCAAGTGATCGACCTCACCTAAAAGCGAGGCTTCAGTTAAAACTGAAGTGGTTTGCTGGAAAGAAGCGGCTGATAGCCAGGAACCGGTAGTCAGAGAAGATTGAATTAGGCCAAGCAAAACCTTTTTGCCTTTGGCAACTTTACCGTCGGGTTTGGCTTTGGCCTGATCGTTTTCGTCCTGATAGACAGCCCGGGTGACAATTTGACCGTAAAGGAAATTGGTATCGCCCGGATCTTCAATTTTGAGCTTGTCACTCATTTCTTTAACGATAACTTCAAGATGTTTGTCATGGATGGAAATACCCTGGGATTCGTAAACACCTTGAATACAATTGATGAGATATTTTTGGGCACTCTCAAGTCCACTGACTTCCAAAATTTCTCTGACGTCAAGAGGACCGGAACAAAGTTGGGTGCCGGAAACTATCAGATCGCCATCGGCAACTAATAGAGTGACATTGCTGGGGAGTATATAAGTAACGGTTTTGGCAGCATTGTTTTTGTCTTTACCGGCAACTTTAACTTCATATCCGTCGACAGATTCTTTAACCTTAATCTTGCCGCCAATTTCAGCTAATGGAGAGGGAAGTTTGGGGGTTCGGACTTCAAAAAGTTCCTGAACACGGGGTAAACCCTGCGTTACGTCAACACCCAGGACTCCACCGGTATGCTTGGTCCGAAGGGTTAATTGAGTTCCCGGCTCGCCAATAGATTGAGCGGCGATAACCCCTACCGGAACACCAAGTTTGACTAATTTTCGGTTGGATAAGTCCCAACCGTAACACTGGCGGCAAAGTCCATATTTGGATTTGCAGGTCAGAGGAGATCGGACTTCGACAGTATTGATATCAGAATTTTCAATTAAAATCTGAAGATGGTTGTCGACAGGAGTTCCTTTTTTGACAATGATTTTTCCTTTGGAATTGATGACATCAGTACCTAAGACCCGACCTAAAAGCCGACGGCCAAAGAATTTTTCCCGGCCTTTTTCATTGCGGTTTACTGCCCAAAATTTAGTGGTGCCGCAATCGTCCTCGTGAGTGATGGCCACATGGGCGCTGTCGACAAGTCGACGGGTAAGATAACCGGCATCGGCGGTGCGCAGAGCAGTGTCAGCTAAACCCTTGCGAGTACCCCTGGCACCGGTAATGTATTCAAAAACCGAGAGTCCTTCGCGGAAATTTGATTTGGTTGGCAGTTGAACGATTTTGCCGGTGGGGTCGACCATGAGACCCCTCATGCCGGAAAGTTGTTTGATCTGATCTTTACTGGCCCGCTTGATACCGGCATTGGAAACTACCCGGATAGGAGAATCAATATCCAGGGTGGCCCAGGTTTTTTCAGCGATATCCTCGGTGACTTCCATCCAAATACTTTGACAGAGGCGCTTCCGCTCATCGTTGCTAATCAGACCCATTATAAAATTATCGTTAATTTCGGCTATCCGTTTGTCAGCAGTCTGAATGATTTTTTCTTTCCCGGGAAGATAGCCACAATCAGCCATTGACAGAGAAAGCCCCGATAGAGTAAAGCCGGCAAAGCCGATATCCTTGAGGGAGTCAATAAGTTTGACGGTTTTGAGTCGGCCGGCAATTTCCAGAGAGTGGACAATTAAATCATTTAGGGCTTTACTACCGGCCATGGGTTGATTTATATATTCGAATTCTGGGGGTAAGACTGAATTAAACCAGAGACGGCCGTAAGTAGTTTTAATTAATTTTCCCTGATGGCGAACGGCAATAAGTTCCCGAAGTTTAATTTTCGCGGATTGATAGGCTAGAGTAACTTCGGCATCATCGGCCATAATTGATAGACCCTTAAAGTCAGTTTTTTCTTGCTTGGCCAAATCCTCGGTTCTAACCGAGGTAATGTAATAACAACCGACAGCCATTTCCTGGGAGGGAATGGATATTGGGGAACCGTCAGCCGGTTTGAGCAAATTTTTGGAAGGCAGCATGAGTTTTTTGGCCTCTTTTTGGGATAATTCCGAGAGGGGTAAATGAACTCCCATTTGGTCTCCGTCAAAATCGGCATTAAAACCTTTACAAACACAGGGGTGGATTCGAATAGCCAAACCGTCAACCAGTACCGGCTTAAAGGCTTGAATGGATAATTTATGAAGAGTGGGAGCCCGGTTAAGAAGAACATAAGTATTTTTAGTAACCCGCTCGAGAATATCGTAAACCTCGTTGACCCGATGATCAATGAGATTTTTGGCACTTTTGATATTAGCGGCCAGTCCGATGTTCATTAATTCCCGTAAAACGAAGGGGCGATACATTTCCAGAGCAATTTCCTTGGGAAGGCCAACCTGATTTAATTTTAATTCCGGACCGACAACCACAACGGAACGACCGGAATAATCAACCCGTTTACCTAAAAGATTGCGGCGAAAACGGCCTTTTTTGCTACGGAGCAGGTCGGAAAGGGAACGGGGAAGACGTTTGACATTGTTTTTGCGTTTATTTTTGGCACTTTTTTGAGCATCAATGAGAATGTCAACCGATTCCTGAAGCATCCGTTTTTCGTTTCTTAAAATGATTTCCGGGGCGCTTAATTTAATAAGTTTTTTGAGACGGTTGTTGCGGTTTATTAAACGGCGGTAAAGATCATTTAAATCAGAGGTGGCAAAACGGCCGCCGGTGAGCTGAACCATGGGACGAAGATCAGGCGGAATTACCGGAACGTTTCGAAGCACTACCCAGGAGGGATCAATTTCTTCGCCTATCATGCCGTTTAAGATCCGGATTTTGTACATGATTTTCTTTTTTTTGAGTTTGCTACTGGTTTTGGCTAATTCTTTTTTGAGATCTTTGACAGTAGCGGGCAGATCAAGTTGACCCAGGACTTCCAAAAGACTTTCGGCACCCATTTTGGCCTCGTAGAAAATATTAGACTTAAATTGGGCCAAATAAAATTCTTCTTCGTCGGTTAGGACGGACAGGACCCGCAGAGACTTGATTTTATCCTCCAGAAAGTTCATCAAGCTTTGAATCCGGTTTTTTTCGGCGGAGGCTTTGTTTTCCAGTTTTTGGACATCCTGTTTGAAACGGACATCGCGTTCTTTTTGAGCAATTAGCAACTGCTCGGGATTTTTTATTTTATTTTTAAATTCTTTATTGTCAGCAACAACTAAAGTCTTGGTTTTTTCAATACTGGTCTTGGTGTCGATATCAATTTGAGTCTGACGTTTTTGGGAATTGGTTTCCAAATTGCTGAGAGCCTCTTTCCGTTTGTCGTTATCAACGGAAGTGACCAAATATTTAGTGAAATAGACAACTGATTCGAGTTCTTTTTGGGGAACATCTAAAATGACGCTGATGGGCGAGGGGGTATTGCGAAGATACCAGAGATGAACGATGGGAGCGGCCAAAGATATATGACCCATGCGTTCGCGGCGGACTTTTGAAGTAGTAACTTCGACGCCGCATTTGTCACAAATTACACCTTTGAATCGGATTTTTTTGTACTTACCACAATAACACTCATAATCATGACTCGGACCAAAGATTTTTTCACAAAAAAGACCGTCTTTTTCCGGACGCCAGGAACGGTAATTAATAGTTTCCGGTTTAAGAACTTCACCATTGGACCAGGAAAGAATTTCCTCGGGTGAGGCTAGTTTGATTTTAATGCCCGTAAAATCGAGCATGTTTTTGAATTTAAACATTGGTTTTTTTTTCGTTTAAACCTTCAAGCGAATTTTGAGAGTCAACATCAATTTGAGGTGGCGGAGGAGTTTCGGGTTCGGCGGTAATAATGGTCTCTCTAACGCCAACAGGAGAAATATCGATGGCCAAACCGGCTAATTCTTTGGTTAGAACTTTGAAGGATTCGGGAATGGCCGGTTCGGGAATGGGTTGACCTTTGATAATAGCCTGGAAAGCATGAGTCCGACCCTCGATATCGTCAGATTTGATGGTCAACATTTCTTGGAGGGTATGGGCGGCTTGATGAGCTTCCAGGGCCCAGACTTCCATTTCACCCAGACGCTGCCCCCCCATTCGGGCTTTACCCCCCAGGGGCTGTTGAGTGACGAGGGAGTAAGGACCAGTAGAGCGGGCGTGAACTTTGTCATCAACCATGTGGACCAGTTTGAGAATATAACCGATACCAACAACTACATCCTGATCGTAGGCTTCGCCGGTGCGGCCATCAAAGAGCCGGGTTTTACCGGTGGGAGTCAGACCGGCGACTTTGAGTTCGGCACTAATTTGGTCTTCAGAATATTTTTCAAAAACAGGAACGGCGTATTTTTTACCGAGACGGTAGCCGGCGGCGGCCAAGGTTACCTCTAAAATTTGACCAAGGTTCATCCGGGCAATAACGGAGAGAGGGGACATAACCATGTCGACCGGAGTGCCATCGGCGAGGCGCGGCATATCATATGAGGGCATTATCCGGCAAATGACTCCCTTATTTCCATGACGACCGGCAATTTTGTCGCCCTCCTGAATCCGACGGATTTGGGCAACATAGACCTTGACTACTTTGTTGACACCCGGGTCAAGATCATCACCTTCATCTTTGTCTAAAATATCAATTTTAATGACGACTCCACCTTCGCCGTTAGGAATACGAAGCGAGGTATCTTTAACTTCCCGGGCTTTTTCGCCAAAAATAGCCCGAAGGAGTCTTTCTTCGGCGGTTAATTCCTTTTCACCCCGGGGTTCGACTTTACCGACTAAAATATCATTGGGACCAACGGTGGCACCGATCATAACAATTCCGTCTTCGGTCAGTTTGGCTAATTCGGTTTCGGAAACATTGGGAATATCTTTAGTCAGCTCTTCGCTGCCCAATTTGGTTTCAACAACGTTGGCTTGATATTCGTAAATTTGAATACTGGTTAGAACATCTTCCTTAACTAAACGGTCGGAAATTAAAAAAGAATCCTCGTAACCCAGACCGTCGATGGAGGCATAGGCAACTAAAAGATTGCGGCCGATGGATAACTCGCCTTCAAAAGTAGCCGGACCATCGGCAATTATTTCACCTTTCTTGACCTTATCGCCGACATCAACCAAAACCCGGTGGTTATAACAGGTACCATAGGGAGAAGTTCTGGCAAATTTTAAGGTTTCGTAAGTGAGATCATCGATAATAATTTTCCCAGCGTCAACATATTTGACCGTACCAGATTTTAGGGCGACTAGGGAGCGGTCCATAGCTGAAGCAATGGTCGTTTCCATGCCGGTACCAACAATGGGAGCTTCGGTAGTGACAAGCGGCACTGCTTGAGTCTGCATGTGAGAACCCATCAGAGCCCGGGTGGCATCATCGTGATCAATAAAGGGAATGAGAGAAGCGGAGGTACCGACGATTTCGTTGGGGACCATATCAATATACTTGACAAGATTAAGTGGACCTTCAATAAATTCTCCCTGAAAACGCAGGGGAACCCATTGCTGCTGGATACAGCCTTTAGAGTCGATTTTAATGCCCAGATGGGTGGTGCGGTGGTTAAACTCGTCGTCGGCATCAAGGTAGACAATTTCGTTGCTAACTTGGTAATTTTTGCCGTTTTTCTCGATTTTTCTAAAGGGAGCCAAAATAAAACCGTATTTGTCGACTTTGGCATAGAGAGCGAGATAAGTAACTAAGCCGATATTGGGACCTTCAGGGGAACGGACAGTGCAGATACGGCCGTATTGGGAACTGTGAACATCGCGGATAGAAAAGGCCGCCCGCTCGCGGGTTAAACCACCGACACCAACAACGGTCACCCGGCGCAGAAGATCAAGTTCGGATAAGGGATTGGTCTGGTCAAGAATGGCGGATAACTGATTGCTTCTAAAAAAGGTATTAAGGGCAGAAATTAAGGGTTGGGGGTTGATCATTTGGGAGGGTTGAGGTTTTTCTTTGGTGGAAATTAAACTCATTCTCTCCTTGACCATGCGTTCAAATCTGGCCATGGCCGGACGGAGAGCAACTTGAGCCACAATTTCGCCACAACGGCGAAGACGGCGGTTTCCCAATGAATCAATGTCGTCAAAAATTCTGGTTTCGTCTTTTTGAAGTTTAATTAAATGTTTGACAGTGGCCAGAAGATCCTCATTTCTCAAAACCCAATTGGTTTTATCAGAATCACTGAAATTAAAACTAAATTTTTTGTTGACTTTGTGTCGGCCGACGTTACCCAGTTCGTAAGTGCGGAGATCAAAAAAACGTTCCTGAAAAAACTTTTGGGCGTTTTCCAAAACTACCGGTTCACCCGGGCGGAGTTTACGGTAAAACTCCAAAAGCGATTCTTCCTGGGTTTTGGTGGTATCAGCATTTAGAGTGGATTGGATAAAATCGCCGAGCTCTGAAATAATTTGTTTGTCGGGAAAGGCGGTGGCAGCCCGGATAATGACAGTGGCTGGGACTTTCTTTTTGCGGTCGATACGGGCAAAGATTACATCTTTTTTGCCGACAAAAAACTCGAGCCAAGAACCACGGACCGGTCTAATTTCGGCATTGCAAAGGGTTTTACCGGTAGCCGGATCGGCAGTGCCGGTAAAATAAACACCGGGAGAACGGACGAGTTGATTGATAACTCCCCTCTCAATACCATTGATAATGAAAGTGGCTTGAGGGGTCATGGCCGGAAGATTGAGTAAAAAGACCTCTTCTTCCTTGACTAGGCCAGTTCGTTTATTGGTCAGTCGGGCCTTGATTGTTACCGGAATGGTGTAATTTAATCCCTTAAGTCGGGCGGTGGCCGGAGTAACGTTAACTTTATCAAAGGAAATATCTCCTAATTCGAGAACCCAGTTGTTGCCGGTGTAATCGGAAACCGGAGAAACGGAATGGATGGTGTTAATTAAATCTTTTTTGAAAAATTCTTCCCAGGACTCTTTTTGAACGGCCAATAGATCTAGTTGAGGAATGTCAGGATAAATTTTACCCCAGTTGATTCTTTTGGCGGAAGGCATCAAATAGTTTGAGTTGTATTGCTAATAGACGAGTTATGTACCAACCGCTCGCCGAATTTGTAGATTATACACACATATTATACCTAGAGCAAGAAGATGATTTGGATCAGTTTAGCTAATAGGCGGCTTCTGAAGGGGAAAAACTACAGTCATTATTCGGATCGTGCCAACAGGAGCCTCGGCCGGCTTCGGTGAATACCCAAGTATCGGGGGTGCCTAGTTGCTTTTGATCCTCCGTACCCCAATACCAACCCCGACGAAGATCTGAATCAGGCAGAGAAGAGAGCTCCTCTTCAAGAGGAGGACAGGGCTGACAAACAGTGGGTTTACATTTTTCAGGGAGAAATTGAGAATAATTTTTGCCTTTTTCATAGATAACCCAACCATCGGTGCCGATTAAAGAAGAAGAAATTCGAGTGGGACAAGAGCAACAGGTATTAATTTGAATTCCTAAAACTTCTTCATAAATTGGGGGAAGCGGTTTGGGGATGTTTATTATATATAGTAGGTAAAAAACCGTGACAAAAAGAACGGCAACGAGGGAGAAAAGAATAATGACTAGACGGTTTGATTGTTTCATAAAAAATACTTTATTTTAATTTAATTGTTGAGGCAATGGTGTCGGTAAAATCCCAACGGGAGATTTGGTTGGTTTGATCATCAAATGTCCGACCGCCATGAATGGCCACGATAGTTTTGCCGAAGGCGATTAAAATTGGGCTGGCATAACCTCCCTGCCACCAACCGCCGGAAGCAAAAACGTCAAGCCCTACTATCGATCCAAATTGAGTTTCCTGAAAACGCATATATTTTTCAACATCTGCCGGGGAGGCCTGAAGAAGCTTTATCCAATATTGCCGACGGGAGCTACCGTCAAAAGAACGGATGTTGATATTGGCTTGGGTTGAATATTCGTTGTTTTTGCTGATTAGAACATCGGCGTCAGAGTTACATTTGGCGCTGTAATCGGCGGGAGCTTTGTAGGAAATTGGACCGCAGGTATATGTCTGCCAAGCGGAAGTGTCGAGCAATTTGACTTTTGGAAAAACCAATGTAGTGGTGGGGGTGGTGGAGGTTTTGGTGGGAGTGGATTTGGTTGGGGTAGTGCAGGCAATTTGGGTACAAATAATAAGTTGATCGGGTTGGCAGGCACAGGTGTTACAGCCGTCGGCGGCAGAAAAAATTTCATTAATTTGATAAGTATTTTCGTTTAGCTCACAAACTGCTACTGATTGAGTTTCAGTGGGAACAGGGGCGGGAGAAGAATTAGAGGAAGGTTGTTGATTTTTAGTAAAACTTTTAACAACCGCAATTACGACCGCTAAAAAGATAAGTAAGGAAAAATAAAAAAGAATTTTGAAGAAAAGAGGTGATGGTGGCGTGGAAACAGAAGGGGGAATTATTTCCGGAGGCGGAGGCAGTGTTTCTGGGGCTGGGGGTGGTGGATTTTTACTAAGAGCGTCGGCGTACTGATTTAAAATTTCCTGATACTGTTTTTGCAATTGATCGTTGTCGCTAGAATCGGCCATAGGATAACTATGGCATGAAAAATCGTGACTTGCAAGTGAACGAGGTAGGGCATAATATTTATTTATGAAGAAAATTTGGTTATTGGTAATGGCAATATTTTTTTTGACGGTTTCCGAAGCCTTGGCGGCCGGTTTTAATCTGAAATCGATTGGAAATGTAAGTACTGACGGAAAACAAATAAGTCATTGGTGGTACAGTGGCAGTCAACCGACTTTTCGGGGAGAAACGGGTGCCGGTGGAGACGTGATAGTGGACATTGACGGAACGGCTTTGCAGGTAAGTGCCAATAGTGCCGGAGATTGGGTGTTTACACCGATAGAAGTCTTAAGTGACGGCGACCATAGCGTAATACTGACTAATAGTGGCAGTGAGATAAAATTTACCCTAACAATTGGGGCGGGTAACGTTAATTGGGAGGCAGTGGAAAAGGGTGGTAGTGAGGCTTTACCGGCGGTGGGAACAATTTGGCCGACACTAATATTGATGGGGATGGCACTGTTTTTGGTATTGGGTGGAGTCAGGGTGATAAGATAGGCTCAATGGCGAAAATTTATATAAAGACTTTTGGTTGTGTTCAGAATGAAGCTGATTCGGAGAGGATAAAAACCTTTTTTTGGGAGAAGGGTGATAAATTGGTAGATGATTGGAAAGAGGCAGATGTGGTAGTTATAAATAGTTGTGTCGTCCGGGAATCGGCAGAAAACAGAGTATATGGACTCATCAATAAAATTACGAATTACGAATTACGAATTACGAATAAAAAACCCAAAATTATTTTGACCGGGTGTTTGGTGCCGATTGCTAAAAAGAAGATCGAGGGTGTAGATGAGATGTTGCCGATAAAAAACATTAGTTTTGAAGTAGAGCCACTAAGGAGAAATAGAAGCGCGGCATTGGTTCCAATAAGCTCCGGTTGCGACAATTATTGCTCCTATTGTATAGTCCCCTACTCCCGCGGTCGGGAAATATCCAGAAGCATGAAGGAAATTTTAAATGAGGTGGATAAAGCGATAGACAAGGGCTTTGAAGAAGTAGTATTGATTGGACAAAATGTAAATTCCTACCAGCCCAGTTTCCCAAAATTACTGGAGGCAGTGGCCCAAAAAAATCTAAAAAAAGTTTCATTTATTAGTAGTAACCCCTGGGATTTTTCGGATGAGCTAATTGACACCATCGCCAAATATAAAAATATTGACCGCTTAATTCATCTGCCTTTTCAGTCGGGTGATGATGAAATTTTGAAAAGAATGAAACGGGGATATACACAAGAGGAATATTTGAAATTGGTGTCAAGAATTAAAAAGAAAATTCCGGGAGTAAGATTGTCAACCGATATAATTGTCGGGTTTCCGGGAGAGGACGAAGCCGCTTTTCAAAAAACAGTTTCGGTCTGTAAAAAGGTCATATTTGAAATTGCTTATATAAATAAGTATAGCCCGAGGCGAGGCACAGTTTCCGCCAAACTATATGAGGATGACGTACCGATGAGTGAAAAGAAGAGAAGGTGGAGAATATTAGACGAGTTGGTGAACAAAAAACCTATTGATTAAATGACTGATCTAGGCAATATTGATCACAATTTTCACTTAAAGCATTTTTCCGACATTCGGCAACACATTTGGCTTTTTGAACCATTTTGTTGGGAGCAGCAGTAGAGGAAAACCCTCCCCAAACAGCCCGAAGTAAATAATAGACAAAAACAGCACCAAAAACAGCTAGGATATAGACGATTGGTTTTTTCATTGTAATTATTGTAACAAATAATGAATAATTAAAGCAAGTGACGAGAAGATAAATAGCGATGGGCCAAAAAAATAGCCGCAGTATGTTCGGAGCTTTTGATTAACGAATTTTTTTGGCCAAGAGAGTTGAAAATATCTAAAAATGAGTGGGTTTCAACAGATAACTCTTCATAGATTTCAGCTTCGTTATCTAATTTGGGTGTTTCTATTAGTCGACAATTTAGAGCCAAAAAAGTTTGAGATTGGTGGTTGGTTTCACTAGGGAGATCGTAATATGTTCCCAAAGAAATAATTTTTGGAGCTACATAACTAGTTTCTTCGAGAAGTTCCTGCTTAGCAGCAGATTTTAGCATCTGATTCGGGTGACAACCCCCCGCCGGATTTTCGTAAGTAAAAGTTTTAAGAGTGTAGCGATATTGTTTGACCAAAATTATTTTTAAACCAGGGGTTAGGGAAACAATAATTACCCCCGGTTGGCAAATGAAATAGGTCCAGTCACCGGTGGTGCCATCGAGTAGTTTGACCGTATCGACGACTAATTTCTTGCCGTATTTATTGAAAATAACTTTTTGGGAAAGAAGTTTGGCTAATCTGATCATTTTAGATATTTGGCAATATTTTGGTTGTGGTCGGCGAGAGTACTGGCAAAATGCATGAGACCATCGGAGCCGGAGATGTAATAGAGATTGTCGGAAGGTAGGGGGTTTTGGGCCGCAAAGAGAGAATCGAGGCCGGGATTACAAATGGGTGTCGGGGGCAGACCGCGGTTTTGATAGGTATTAAAAGGAGAGTTGATTTGTAAATCGGTTTTGGTAAGAGGCAACCAGTATTTTGAAGGTTTAACGATACTGTCGCGGCCATATTGAACGGCGGCATCAACCTGAAGAGGCATGCCGGCTTGGAGACGGTTTAAGAGAACGGCGGCAACTTTTTGCTTATCGGTTTTGGTTCTGGCTTCTCTTTCCAGGAGGGAGGCCAGAGTGACAATTTCTGACAGGTTTTGACTGCTGATATTTAGAGATTTAATTTTTTGATTAAAATTTTTGGTGATGAGAGTGATTATTTCTTCGGGAGTAAAATATTCAGGGATTAGGTAACTGTCGGGGAAAAGATAACCTTCTTTGCCATCAGCAACCGAAAGTAGATTGTCTTGGGTAAATTCCTCCAAGCGCTGTCCGGGAATAATTTTGAACCAATAGTCGGCCGTACCGCCAGTGGTCAGTTCTTTAATTAGGGTTCTGACATCCCAAGAAGAAGCTATATCAAATTTTCCGGCTTTAATGTTGTTTTTTTGTCCGCTTAATGCTGTCCAAAAAATAAAAATCAGAGGGCTGGTGATAAAATGATTTTTACCCAAACGTTGGCCAATATCAACAATACTTTCCCCTTGATTGATAACAAAGGGCCGAAGTGAGGAGTCGGAGGATTGAGGCCGGGAAAAAACAAGCAGAGACACGACTAAAAAAAGCAAGAGGGTACCCAGGCTGGCAATAAAATAACGCCACTTCATTAGACCTCGTCAAAAAGTGCCCGACGATAGCTTCCTTTTTTGAAGTCGTGGATAAAGATGCGGCCACAACGACAAGTGACGGTCGTTTGACCCCGAACATCTTGGCGCCTACCTTTCGATAGGGCTTCACCACAACCAACGCAGCGTCTCTGGGATAGAAGCCAGGCTTGGATAGGAGAAATAAGATTTTTGAACACAGTTAATTATACCCCAAAGCCCGACCTAGAATCACGGCAGCAGAAAAGGAGTCAATATTTTTTTTATGTTCTTTTTTCTTTTTGCCTAACTTTTTGTATAAAGATTCGGCCTCAAGAGTGGATACCGCTTCCTCAACAGTATCAACAGGAATACTTAATTGTCCTCTAAGCCGGGAAATAAAATCAAGAGTTTGGGTAGCAACATAACCTTCGGATAAACCAATATAGATTTTTTGAATGTGATAATCGGAGATTATTTTTTTAATTTTTGAAAAAAGGTTTTTATTATTTTGGAGTTGAGGTAGGGTAAAAATAATGTTGTTTTGGGTATAGGCCAAACCAATTCTTTTGGTGCCATAGTCGATAGCTAAAAAACTTTTCATAGTGATATTCTATTTTAACCGATGGAAAAATATAAATATCTTTTAACCTACAGATATGCTTTGATTATCCATGATTTGACGGTGGAGTTTGTTAAAAAAAACATTGATTATAAATCCCGAACAAGGGACCAGATGGAACAGGCCGCTAGATCAGGAAAACAAAATATTGTTGAAGGAGTCGGACAAAGCCAAACCTCGAAAAAGGGAGAAATAAAACTATTGGGCGTAGCCAAGGCGTCTTTTGAAGAACTGCAAGCCGATTATGAAGACTTCCTAAGACAACATCAAATGAAAGTTTACGAGAAAGGTTCGATAATTATTGGAAAATTTCAGACAATTGCTTATTCTTTAAGTAACTTAAGAAACTTAAGTGACTTAGGTGACTTAAAAGTCAAAGCGAAACTATCTAATAATCCCGAGGCAAACGCGAATTTTTTATTGACTCTCTGCCACATTGTCACCTATCTTCTCGAAAAACAGATCAAAGCCATGATTGAAAAGTTTGAGAGAGAGGGCGGTTTGACCGAAAAATTATATTGGAGTAGAAAAAACCAGGTTTAAATTTCTACAATCCGGGCTTTAACAATTAGGCGGCGAAGATAAGTACCCGGAGGTGAACAGGTAATAAGGGTGAGATAGCGGCCATCAAAGCGTTGTTCCAGCACCGAAAGATCAGTGGGTTGGACTTCATACATTTCCTCAACTAAATAGCGATATTTGACGTTATCAAAATCAACAAAAACTTCATCACCCAACTTTAATTTATAGAGAGTGGAAAAAATAGTTAGATAGGATTTGGGATTGAAAAACTGGGGTAAAACCGAATGTCCGAAAATTACCGAACTACCCAGCTGACCCGGAAGGGCGGTTTGGGGGTATTGGATTAAACTGGTTTTTAGATCTGAACTGCCAAAAAGAACTTCAGCCTCACTAATTTTTAGTTTAGGAATAGAGATTGAATAGGAGGCAATTTTGTTGTCGGGTGAAAAAAAATTAGGGTTACTTGAGACAACGGCGGAACCCGGTATGAACCAATTTGACAGCTGGGTAAAATCGGTATTCTCGCCTAAAACAGAGCCGGAGTCGGAAAAACGGGAAGAAAGAGGGCTGATTATTTGATTAAATTTAAGAGAATACTCAAATTGAAACTGAATAATGGGTAAAACGGCGGAGAGAAATAAAAACACCCCTAGACTTAAAAAAACAACAGCAAAAATTTTTCGGGGCTTGAGGGAATGGCGGCGACTTTTTGGTGAAGACTTTTTTAAATAGGTGTAGCCCATGTTAATTTTTAGTAACAATAGTTATTTTATCGGGATTTCTTGGCAGACGATGAAAAAGGTTAATAAACCCTAAACTGTTTTTGACGGTGAGATTATAGAAACGGGGTAAAGCGGAAACGATTTTTTTGACTTCGGAATCGTTTTTAAAAGCCAACTGACGGCGGAGAGAATTAATGTCGATTTGAGGGTTCCCTTGTCCGGAAATAATGAGGGTGCCGGTGGATTTAGTAGAGGTTAAATCTTTGGGGACAAAGGAAAGATTAAGACTTAGGGAATTGGGATCGAGTCCGGATAGTTTTGGGTTATTTTGAAGTAATAAGGACAGAATTTTTGATTTGGTGGCGGTGTCAACATAAAGAAAACTAACTTGGGCAGAAAGATTTAGAGCCAGAGAATCAGTGGCTTCACCAATTTCCCGATTAAAATCCGTTTTGGGGTTATTGAAGAAGGCAGTTAAATCAAAAATTGTTAAACCGGGGGCAGATTCGGATTGAATTTGATTTTTGGCTTTTTCCTGAAGGTTTTGACGGGCGATTTCCAGTATCCGGGAGCGGTCTTCAGCAGAAACAATAGAAACCTGTTCTTTGGTACCACCGGTTAAGCCTGATAAGACTTTAACGAAATGGTTAGGATTAGAGGAAATAAGTTGAGTCTTGGCAGGTAAATTCGATTCGGGACCGATATTAACCGCGATGAGTGATGTTTTGGCCTGACCCAGAGTAATAATTCCGGCATCTAAATTGTAGGTGCTTCCAGGAACCTGAAGATTTCCGGTAAGTTCAAACTTTTGGCCGTTTGGATCAGAGAAAATAACTCCCTTATTTAAATTTTGGATAGTATCGAGTTTATTAAAAATAACAACTTCACCCCGGGCTTTTTCCCCGATTTCTTTTTTCCCAGTGGTAGGGATAGAAGCACTAACAGAAAGACTGAGATTTTTTTGAGAAACGGAAATTAGATTGTTGGTAGTGGTAGCGGCGGTGGAATCAAGGGTTAAAATAAAACTATCCTTAAACTCAATGGGGGTGAAATGGAGGATAAGTTCGGTTTTTGCCAAGTATAGTGGTAAAACGGGAACGAAAAATAGTAATACCAGCGGGAGTAACCAATAATAGCGGAAATGATGTTTTGGGAAAGGCGGGGTAACTTCGACAAAATTTGATTCAGTTTCCGGAATAGGCATTTCTTCACCAAAACCGAAGTCGGAGGCATCGACCGGGACGAGCGATATTGGTGACGGCTCTAATTCGGTTGAGGAAGGCTTGGATTCCGGAGGCGGGACTTCAGACGAGTTGAGGCCGCCTTCGCCGGGAGGTTTCGGCGAGCCAAGTGGAGAAAGTTGATGAAAAACGGTCTGGGAAAAAAGTTGTTGAAGATCGAGAGCCGGAATAGTGACTATGTCGGGAAGATGAAGAAAAGTTTCAGTATCTTTGGTTTCAACCCAATTGTAATTTTTGATGTCTTCGACAAGAGAGTTGGTAAAAGAGCCGATTATAATGATCTTGGGAGGAAGGGCTGAGGAAAAATTTAGTTCCATTAAAGTATCTTCAAGAAGCTTGACGGAAAAATCGTTACCAAAATCCCGGGTGATTCTTTTTTTGATGCTGCCAAGATAGACGAGTGTTAGTTGAAAACGGTCTGATAGCAGGTGGAGTAGAATGTAACTTCCGGGAAAAGAATCGACGCTACTATATGACTCGACAAAGGCGTCGTCGTCGCCAATAAAACCCAGGGGATGAAATTTTAATTCTTTACAGAGTTGTTCTAAGCTTTTCAGAATTTCCGGATAAATACGGCCATCATCCCCCACCCAAAGCGGTGGAATAATAAAAGCACAATCCTCCGGTTCCGAATCGGCAGGTAATTGGTATTCGGCAGAGGCGGCGGAAAGTGAAGTATCGACTGCCCGGATTAGACTATCAGGTAAGTCTCTATTCCAGGCAGTTTCCGGACCCAAACTTTTGACATCAGTGGAAGTGGAGTCGAAAGAGACGAGAGAGACCCGAGTCGATTCAGAAGTAATGGAAATTAGCCAATAATAATTGCCGGCCATCACTTAAGAATAGCATAAATCCGACGTTTCTCAGATCCGGCCGATTCTTCCTTATAGATTTCAAATTTGCCTAAAATACCCGTATTATCAACATGGGGTCCGGTGCATAGCTCCCGGGAAAAATTGCCAATCGAAAAGACGGTTACAGTCTCCGGATATTTGGTCCCAAAAAAGGCCAAAGCGCCGCTTTTTTGAGCTTCAACAAAGGTGGTGGTTTCTTTGGTAACGATCAGCTTTTTTTCAATTTGCTCGTTGATTAAATCGGAAACCTGCTTTAACTCGTTATCGGTTAACTTTTGACCATGGCTAAAGTCAAAACGTAAACGCTTTTGGGTGATATTTGAGCCGGATTGCGAAACGTGATTTCCTAAAACTTTTCTCAGGGAAGCGTGGAGAAGATGAGTGGCAGTGTGATATTTAGTAATAATTTCACTGTTATCTGCCAGTCCCGACTTGAATTTGCCAGCAGAGAGAGTGCGGGACTGCTTGATATGCTCCTCTTTTGACTTATTAAATTCGTCTATATCCAAACTTAGATCATTTTTCTTTAACTCTTCCTCGATTAACTCCAACGGAAAACCGAAACTTTGATAAAGATCAAAGGCTTCTTGACCACTGACGTTATGACGGCGCTTGATTAGTTTATTAATTTCATTCAATCCCCTGTTTAAAGTTTTTCGGAATTTGTTTTCCTCCAGATCAATAATTTCTAATATTTTTTCTTGGTTTTGATCTAACTCCGGATATATACCGGCATAATTGTTTTGGTTGCCTAAAACGGATTGGGCTATATTTTGACAGAAATTATTTTCGATGCCGATTATCTTGCCGTGGCGGACAGAACGGCGGATCAGACGACGGAGAACGTAGCCGGCTTCTTTGTTTGACGGCTCGACTCCATCGGCAATGATAAATGCAGCGGCGCGGAGATGATCGGCGATAATCCGCATGGAATTTAAATTATCGGCATATTTTTGGCCAGAAATTTCTTCAATTTTTTTAATAATTGGTTGCCAAATTGGAGTCTGATAATTATCGGAAAAATCATTGAGGACTGCCAAAGTCCGTTCCACCCCCATGCCGGTGTCAATGTTGTTTTGAACAAGTTTCTCGTATTTACTGGAATCATTTTTAAAATATTGGATTAGGACGTCATTCCAAATTTCTACCCAAGTAGAATCATTGGGGTCAAATTGTTGGGGAGGGGGAGAGGCTTTGGTCCAATAAAACATTTCGGTATCAGGGCCGCAAGGTCCGGTAATTCCGGGAGGACCCCACCAGTTATTTTTTTTGGGTAAAAATACAATTCTTGGAGAAGATATTCCTTGTTTTCCCCAGAGACTGGCGGTTTCTGTGTCTTGGGGAGCATCGGTGTCCCCCTCAAAACAGGTAATGGCTAATTTGTCTGCCGGAATATTTAAGCTTTTAGTCAAAAATTCAAAACTCCAGGGGATCATTTCATTTTTAAAGTAGTCGCCTAAAGACCAGTTACCCAGCATTTCAAAAAAGGTGTGGTGAACGGTATCACCAACCTCATCAATGTCACCGGTACGGACGCATTTTTGAACGTTAACCAATCGCGAACCGTTGGGATGGGTTTTGCCTAAAAAGTAGGGAACGAGGGGCTGGATGCCGGCAGAAATAAAAAGGGTACTGGGGTCATTGTCAGGAATGAGGGAAGCGGAGGGAATTTCAACGTGATTTTTTGGTACAAAAAAGTCAACAAAAAGCTTTTTTAATTCCCGGGCATTCATGAGGGAATTATAGCAGGGATGGGGCTATTTTTTGGGGGGTTTGAAGAGTTTGACGGGTTTCTTGGGGGAGGAAACAACGGGAGGAGGAGAAAGAGAGTCAGGAATAATAACAGCGATTTTCTTTTTAATCTCAGGAATATTTTTTTTGATTTCGGGAATTTTGTCCTTAAATAAATCCTCGATTTTATTTCTAATGTTTTTGATGATTTTGTCTTTGTCCTTGGAAGTTAAAATGATGACGGCGGCGGCTAAAAAAGCGCCGATTATTAATCCAAAAACAAAACTGCTACTTCCCCCACCGCATTGACAATCTTTGTCCTGACAACAAGTCATGTTATTTTTCTTTATCTTTTGGGAAAAGATTATTGAAAATACTAAAACCGTTTTTGAAACCCATGACAAATTCAGAAATGGAAGAAACCGGCTTGGCAATGGAACTACTGATTAATCCGGCATCGGAAATGATGGGGTGGATTTTGACAAGAAGCCGGCGAAGATCGGAAAGGAGTCTGACAAAATAGACAGCACAAAAAATAATGGTAAGGGTAATTAGGGAAATGCTGACAGTGATAATAATTTGGGTTGGGTCCATTGGATAAGTTTACACTATTTGTAAATTTTTTCGGTAACCGTGGTTTTGCCGGCCGGAGAACGGGATTCAACGATAATTTTGGCCTCCGGAGTGGACAGTTCAAGCTGTTTTTTAAAACTGCCTTCGAGGTCAACCACAACTAAATCGTTATTGATTTTGATGGTGGATTCCGGATCGGTTTGACCGCTAACCTCGATAATTTTAGATTTAGCTTCGGGCCAGTTGACTTTTAAATGGGGCGGTCGATTGAATTTGACATATTCGAATAGGAGATAGCCGGAAAAAAGAAGAAAGGAGAGGATAATGAAAATAGTGTAGGTAATTTGAGGGGTAATGGCGGGACCGTGATGGGTAGCGGAAGTTGGAGGGTTTTTATGTTCATGATCACGGCGAAAAAGAGATAATATTTTTTCCGGATTGAGATTTAGGGCGCCGGCGTATTCTCTGACCATCAGTGAACAATAAGGTTCCGCCGGAAAGGCAGCTTGATTGTCTTTTTCAAAAGCTTCTAAATAATGGATCGGAATGCGGGTTTTGCGGCTAAGATCCTGAAAACTTAATTCTTTATCGAGGCGAGTAGTTTCTAAAATGTCGGCGGCTTGTTTCATAATAATCAGTCTTCGTTGCTACTAGGGGTGGCATGAGGGATAAGTATATCTCTGGCCTTGGCGCCTTTAACCGGACCAATCAGACCAGCTTTTTCCATTTCGTCGAGAATCCGGGCAGCCCGGGCATAGCCGATTTTGAGGTGACGCTGCATAAAGGAGGCTGAAGCTTTGCCGGTATTCCGGATTAAGTCAACAGCCTGATTAAAAAGAGCATCGTGATTTTCACCATCAACTATGTTGACATTGGGTGAGAGAGTAGTGGGGCTTTTGACCGGCTGCTTTAAGATTTCGTCATTATATTCACCAACTCTTTGAGTCTTAAGAAACTCAACTAAACGGGTAATTTCCCGGTCGGAGACAAAGCAACCCTGAATCCGGATGGGTTTGGCTAGATCCGGCGGAATATAGAGCATGTCACCCCGGCCCAAAAGTTTTTCGGCACCCGGGGAGTCAAGAATAACTCGGGAATCCATCATCGAAGCAACAGCAAAGGCCAGACGGGCGGGAATATTGGCTTTGATAAGGCCGGTAATAATATTAACCGAGGGACGCTGGGTGGCTAGAATTAAGTGAATACCGACAGCCCGGGCCATTTGGGCAATGCGGCAAATGTTGTCCTCAACTTCGGCCGGGGAAAAGAGCATAATATCGGCCAGTTCATCGATAAGAATTAAAATGTAGGGAAGAGATTGAAAGCCGGAGGTATTGTTGTAGCCTTCGATGTTTTTGGCGCCGACTTCATTAAATCTTTTGTAACGGTGTTCCATTTCGGAAACGGCCCATTTTAAGGCTGAAACAACTTTTTCCGGTTCAACGATAACCGGAGTAAGTAAATGAGGAATACCGTTATAGGGGGTTAATTCGACTCTCTTGGGATCAACCATAATCAGACGTACCTCATCGGGAGAGGCCCGAAAGAGAAGGGTGGAAATCCAGGAATTAATACAAACTGATTTTCCGGAACCGGTTTGGCCGGCGATGAGAACGTGGGGCATTTTGCTGATATCGGCCACCTTAGGCAAACCGGCAACATCAAGACCCAGAGGAACGGTGATTTTGCTGCGGGCATTCTTCATGGCTTCAGATTCGAGGACGTCCCGGATGGGAACAACCTCAAGAGAACGATTAGGAACCTCGATGCCAACCAGAGAACGACCGGGAATGGGGGCTTCAACTCTAATTTGACCGCCAGGGGCGGCCAGGGCCATAGCCAAGTCATTACTTAAACTGACGATTTTAGCCAGTTTGGTGCCTAAGGCCACCTCAAGGGCGTATTGAGTAACTGAAGGGCTGTTGTTGACATCGGCTACCCGAGCAGTGATTCCAAATGAATCGAGTGTTTGTTCGATAATACCGGCATTTTTGCGAACATCCCCGCGGTCGGCTTTAGCACCGGGAGTATCATCAAAAATAGACAGAGACGGATAGGCCCAAGCCTGATGGCTGGAAGAACTTAAAAGCGGACCGGGGAAAATGGGGTTGGTTTTGGTTTTGACAAGCGAAGGAAGTCCAACGACATAATCATCCTGATTGGGTTTTTCTTTGGAAGGGACTTCGGAAACTGATGAAGAATAAACAGCGTTTCCCCGGGTGCTTTTGGTTTTTTTGCTTCCCGATTTAGTGGATAAACCAAAGGTAATTTTTTTCATGAAGAGTAAGGCCTGGGAGAAAAATTTGAAGATTTGGGCAATGTTGGTATCAAATAGAACAACAAAACCAACAATAAAAGCAAAGAAATAAATAATAAAAGTAATAACTTCAGAGGAAAAAAGAGCTAACAGCTGCTCCCACAAAAAAAGGCCGATGATGCCTTGTTTAAAAAGGCTAAGACCGGCGACGAACATAATAAGAAAGCCAAAAAAAACATTGGCTTCCTTAAGAGGACTTTTAATTTTGGCGAAAAGAAAGGAAATTAATAAAAGGAGAAAGGGAACCATAACCGAGGCAAAACTAAAAAAACGGTTTAGGAGGGTGTTGTACTGGGTGGCAAAAGTCCCTTGTTGAAGAAAGGAAAATACTGATATTAGGGATAAAATTAAAAAGAAAATAAAAAAAATTGATTTGACGGTGTCAGGTTTAAGTTTGAGAGACGGTAAAATCCGATTTTTTCTTCGACCTCGGGGCATATATACAGTATTACGTATTATGTATTAAGTATCAAGTATTATTAGTATGATAGGGCAAAGAGCCAACGATGATGGGAAATCTTGCCACAGTGAATACATTTACCCTCTTCTTCTTTGGAATCCAGGGGGAGACAGCGGGTGGTGGCTTTGGTGTCTTTTTTAATTTCGTTTTCACAACCGGGGTTTTCACACCAATGGGCTAAAATAAATCCCCGGGTGGTACTCATAATTTTTTTAAACTCATCGTAAGAATCAACTAAAAATGTATTATCGTTGGTAAATTTTTTATGTTTTGCAAATAAAGAGTTTTGGATACCGGCTAGGGTGGAGAAGAGATATTTTTCTAAATTAAGTAAACCAATTTTTTCTTTAGCCCCGGTATCACGACGGTAAATGGTAACTAAATCTTTAGATGCGTCATCATCACCAATTTCCAAACGGAGAGGTACTCCTTTTAGTTCCCACTTATTAAATTTGAAACCGGCGGTTTCACCGTCAACATTGTCTAATTTAACTCGATAATTATTTTTTAGTTTTTCATAAAGTTCTATCGATTTTAGAATAGCTTGCTGATGGCCGGGAATGGGTACAATAATGATCTGGATTGGGGCAATTTTGGGCGGCAGAACTAATCCGTTTTCATCACCGTGGGTCATAATCAGAGCACCGATACTGCGAGTGGTGAAACCCCAGCTATTTTGCCAAGGATGAACTTTTTGACCATCTTTGTTCTGAACGGTCCAATCCAGGGATTTAGAAAAATTTTGGCCTAAATCGTGAGAGGTGCAGGCCTGGAGAGATTTGCCACTGGGCATTAAAGATTCGAAAGTGTAAGTTTTGGCTCCGCCGGCAAATTTTTCTGAGTCGCTTTTGACTCCAATAATTCCATAAACAGCCATAAGTTCCTGATAAGTTTGTTGATACATGTTAATTGCCCAGATAACTTCTTCTTGACTTTGTTCATGGGTCAGGTGGGCGCAATGACCCTCCTGCCATAAAAATTCAGAAGTGCGGAGGAAAAGGTAAGTTCGTTTTTCCCAGCGGACGATATTGCACCATTGGTTTAGGCGAACCGGTAAATCGCGCCAACTGCCAAACCATTTTTTATACAGATCGTACATAACCATTTCTGATGTTGGTCTGACGGCCAATTTTTCGGTTAATTCTTTACCTCCTCCTATAGTAACTACTGCCAGTAAGGGGGCAAAACCTTCGATGTGTTCTTTTTCTTTTTGAAGATAGTGCATGGGTATGAAAAGGGGGAAATAGGCATTTTCAACTCCCCTGTTTTTAATGAGCGGGTCCATAAATTTCTGAATGTTTTCCCATAGGGCGTAGCCGTAAGGACGAATAACCATACAACCTTTGATCGGGGCATAGTCGGCCAATTCGGCCTTTAAAACGACATCATTAAACCACCCGGAGAGATCAGTGTTGAAATCTTTAAGTTGAGATTTAGCCATGGCCTATTATAAATGATATGAATCTTTTTCCCAATTGGTCACATTGTTTTGAATATATCTTTTGATGGTTTTGTAGAGACGCCCCGCAGCGGCGGGGTCTCTACTAATTGGCAATAACCTCGATCGATTTGTCGGGCAGATCAACTACAAATCTCTGGAGCATTTTATCTGACCCAAGTTGGAAGCAAGGCAAATGAATGATGTTGGAATCGTTAACGATATCACCGCCGACTAATTTGGCATAAAGTTGGAAGGCGGGCGAGATAACCCCACCTGTACCCCGAGAGTAGACAGTGGTTATATGAAAAAGATACTAGTGTTATAATCGGCTGTATGCCAAGAAATAGGGGCGGAATTCCGGAAGGTGAAACCGTAAGAGTGGCAATGCCGGAGGAGGTTGAGTTAATAAAATTTATCCCTCGAGCACGGAGGAGTTACAATAAAGCTCCTAAATTAGATCCGGCTGTTGCGAAAGTTGCCAAGTTATTAACTGATGAACCTGAATCAACTGTATTAATAATTGATACGACATGGCAAAGACAAGCAAAAATTAGACAAGACTTGGCTAATATGGGGATTCCTGTGGCAACCAGAGAAGCGGTTGGAGGATATGGAGAAGATAGCGAACCTTTCACCATCGCAGTAAGAAGGGTTAGACCTGAAGATGGTTGTTCGGTTGAAATAAAAGCAAAGGAACCTATTGAAACCAAAATACCTATAGTAAGAAACTGGAGTCCTTAGGGACCTATACCTTCAATGATCAGGGGCAGAATCATGGGTTAGCGGCCGGTTTAAATTAATCCTCGATACTTAACGATAATGGTTGGTGATAGTGATAACTTCAATATCGCCTTTGGTGAAGATAAAGATAACCCGATATTGACGATCAAGACGAAAGCTATAGAGACCTTTTTCTTTGGGTTCGAGTAATTCAAGATTTAAACTGGGGTGAAAAGGGTTTTCCAAAAGAAAATTAAGTTGTTTTATAAACTTTTTTTCCAATCTCCTGTCCTTAAGATACTTGTCTTGGCGGGGGGTCAGAGACAAACTGTTCATCAATTAAAGGTTTGGCTTTCCTTTAAACCTATCTCCAAATCTTTCAAAAACTGTTGATTGTATTTTTTTGTTTTCGAGAAACTCTTCATGACCGATTTAACACTTCGATCGGCCGGCTCGATAAAGGGATAAGTGGTACTTTGAGAAACCAAGTCAGGCCGAAGAGAAATAAAGCGAATCAGGGTGCGAAAAAACTCGCTTCTATTTTCAAAATCATAAAGTTTGATAAAGTGATCGACAATTTTGCTCTGTTGGGCAGTGATAGAAATATTGACTGTGGCCATAAGATATTATGGCATACTTTGTCAAGCTTTGTCAAGATCTATTCGGTCTATACCTCAATAATCAGGGGTAAAACCATGGGCTGGCGGCCGGTTTTTTGGAGAATTATCCCTTCAAGAAAGGCCTGGAGTTCTTCGCGGATAAAATCAAAATTGGCCGGAGAACTGGTCACTTGGGTAAATTTTCGAATGATTTCTTTTTTGAGATAATCAAGAAGATCCGTATTTTCCTTCATAAAGACAAAGCCGCGGGAAAGAATAACCGGTTCTTTAAACATTTTGCCGCTGTCTTTGTTGAGTAAAATAACAAAGGAAAACATACCTTCTTCGGCCAGAGTTTTTCGGTCCCGTAAAACAGTGGTACCGACATCACCGATTCCCAAACCATCGATAAGGACTTTGTGAAGTGGAATATGGTATTTGGTGTCAGCTTTACCATCAGAGGTAAAAGTAACGGCTGAATCGACATCAGGAAAGATAAACTGGTCGTCACGATAACCCATGTTTTTGGCCATGGTTTGGTAACTTTTGATGTGACGAAAGTTGCCGCCGATGGGAAGTAAAAATTTAGGCCGAACCAAATCAATTAAAATAGCATGTTCTTTTTGATAACCGTGGCCGGAAACATGAATCTCCTGCTCTTCACCATAAATTACTTCAGCCCCCATTTTGGAAAGAGTATCAATTAGATCATAGATTTGAGTAGAGGTGCCGGGAATGTAGTCGGGGGAAGAGAAAATGACTTTATCGCCGGAGCTGATTTTGACTTTATGTTTGCCCATAACCATTTTAGAAAGGGCTGAATTGGGCTGACCAGCAAAACCGGCCACTAAAAAGATTAGCTTATTATCGGCAAAATTTTTAACCCGCTCAACCGGAATTAAATCAGCGTCGGTGAGGTTGACATAACCTAGGGTCTGGGCAATTTCAATGGCTTTGGTAACCGAGAAGCCGACTACCACTACTTTTCGACCGGCTCTCTTGGCATAGTCGATAGCCTGCCCCCAGCGGACAATATTGCTACTAATGGAAGTAACAAAAACCCGGCCTTTGGCGGTTTTGATATCATGTTCAAATTTTTCAGCAATGGAAGACTCGGAGGGTGAAAAACCCTCGTGGTCGGCCCCTAAACAGTCCGATAGCAGGGCAACAACTTTCTTTTCACCAATGCGGGCGATATGGGCTAAATCAGAAGGCTTGCCATCAAGGGGGAAAACATCAAATTTGAAATCAGAACCGTGGTAAAAAATGCCAATGGGGGTAGTAATAGCAAAATGGAAAGTGTCGGGAATGGAATGATTGACCCGGATGGGGTCGACGGTAAAGGGGCCGATGTTAAAAAGATCACCGTTTTGATAGACCTTGATAGAAGCCCGGATTTGGCTTTCCTGGAGTCGTGATTCAATAAAGGCGGCGGCAGTTTTGGGGGCAAAAATAGGAATGGATTTACCTAAAATTGGCAGAATAAAACGGATGGCCCCAATATGGTCCTCGTGACCGTGGGTAATAAAAATACCCAAAATCCGGGTTTTTCTGTCTTCGAGGTATTTAGTATCGGGGATTTGAAGATCGACACCAAAGGCATCATCTTCAGGAAAACCAACCCCGCAATCAACAATAATAATTTGGCTTTGGGCCTCGTTACCGCCGGGGAAATATTCGTAAACGAACATATTTTGGGTGACATCACCAAAACCGCCAAGGGAGGCAATTCGGACAAAATCGCGGGAAGATCCTAAATTTTTAATGGGGCCTTTGGAGCCAAAATACTGTTGAGGACGATTTTTGTTATCAGTAGTCATAAATTTAATAAATTAAAACAAAGTGGGATTGGAAACAGCAGAAGACACGGGGTCTCTTTTAACGATTAAGGGTTGCGGGTGAAGAAATGAGTCAATTTTAAGAAAGTCAGATTCCAGCTCGCGTAACATGCTACCGTTGCGTAATCCAGCTGAAGGATGATACAGGGGAATGAGGTTGACGTCAAGTCCCTGCCAAGAAATCTTTCTGATTTGGCCATGAATTCGGCCAATACTTTCAAGTGGTAAAAAGTAATTGAGGGCGAAACGGCCCAAAGTAACAATAATTTGAGGGCGAAGAATTTCCAGTTGGGCCTTGAGATAGGGAGTACAAACCTTGATTTCCTCGGGCAGAGGGTCGCGATTTTCGGGTGGACGGTGTTTGAGGATATTACAGATATAAACATCGGTGCGTAAAATATTTATTTTGGCTAAAAGCTTGTCGAGAAGTTTGCCGGAATTACCGACAAAAGGTAAACCCTGTTGGTCTTCAAAAAAACCGGGGGCTTCACCGATAAAAACAATTTTGGCATCAGGAGAGCCACTCCCCGGAACCGGATTGGTAGCGGTTTTGGACAAAGGACACTTTTGACATTTGGCTATGAGCCGGGAGACATATTCGAGTTTTTGAAGTTTGTCGATTGGCATGTTATAATTTCTTTAATCACGCCCCTCGAGCAATCGGGGGGACATTTTTTGTTAAAAAACCGGAAAATTAGTAATTTCAGTTTTGAAGATGCCTTTTTTGGTTTCCCAAATTTCTTTACCCAAATGGCCACTTTGGTAAATAACAATAACCTGTTTTCGGTGCTCAATTAGATAACGGTAAAGCGGAATTAAGTCCCCGTCGCCGGAAAAAAAGACGAAGCTGTCAATTTTCCTTTCGAGGTGTTTATAGACTGACATACAGATTTCGATATCGAAGTCACATTTACGGATCAGTACCGGCTTTTTGGTATTAGAAATATCGATATATTTAACCGGTTTAGTTACCAGTTGAAAACCGCAGGTTTTGATTTCTTTTAAAAAATCTTTTGACTTTTTATTGACGTCGGAACCGTAATAAAATTCAATGGCAGTTATATTTGGATACGTTTTGAGATATTTATATAATTTGACGGCATCGACGGGTTTTTTTAGACTTTTTTTCCAGCCATAGACATTGGCATAATCAATAAATACCGCCGTCTTACCGTTTAATTTTAGTTTTTGAGAGTTAAGAGTCGACATTAGCGATAAGGGTAGAGACTGATAAGAAGAATAATAAAAGCGATGGCGAGCAAGACCAGAGAAAAATAGGTAAAATTTTGTTCCATCTTTCGTCTTACCATTGAGGCAGATATTTTTTAACATTGGACTCATCAACCACTACTTGTTTTTGGCCGGATAAAATCAGGGTGGCAGTTTTGCGGCAAAGTCCTTCAATATTCCGCTTTAAGGTTCGGACACCGGCATCAAAACCTAAGGGACGAATAATATTGGGCCAAACGGAGTCGATAATTGTTAATTCACCCGGATTGAGACCGGCTTCTTTGATGGCCCGGGGGAGAAGATAACTACGACCTATATTAAGTTTTTCCTCATCGGTGTAAGAAGGCATTTGAATTATTTCCAGACGGTCCAAAACAGCGGTAGCAATCCGGGAAGTGTTGTTGCAGGTGGCCACAAAAAAGGTCTGGGATAAATCAAAGGGGTAATCAAGATAGTAGTCGGCAAAACGGGAATTTTGTTCGGGGTCAAGAAGCTCAACTAGAACTCCCATAATGGTGTTGAGAGCTCCATCAGCCACCCTGTCAATTTCGTCAAGTAATATAACTGGGTTTCGGGTGCCGCAGGTGGCCAGCCCACGGATGATGGCTCCGGGTTCGGCTTCGGGGTGAAGACGACTCTGCCCCCGAAGATAAAGAGGATCACCAAGACCGCCGAAGGGAATACGGATAAGTTTTCGGTTAAGACAGTCGGCAATAGATTTGGCGATGGTGGTTTTGCCGGTGCCGACCAATCCGACAAATAAAAGAATGGGGGCCTGAAAGGGTAGATCGGGATGACGGGTCTTTTGGAGAGATAGAACGGAAACATATTCCTGAATCCTTAATTTAACATCCTGCAATCCATAATGATTTTCGTCAAGTTTCTCTTGGGTGTGCCGGGTATCGAGGATGTCGTCGCTTTGAGTTTTCCAAGGGAGGCGGGTAATCCAATCAATGTATTTGGCGGTGCTCTGATAAAAAGCCCAGAATGTTTCTTCGGAGCGGGAATTTATTTGAAGTTGGGAAAAAAGTTCTTCAAGACGACTGCTTAGTTCGGAGGGAAGAGGAACAGATTTACTTTTGGCAATTAACTTGTCAATAGCGGCGGTAATAGTTAAAGTGTCGGGGTCAGGCATTGATATCAGTATATACGATTTTGGTTATCTTCGGGGACGGACGGGAGGACTGAAGTTGCGGAAGTTTTGGCGATTGCGGTCAAAATCGGGGCGGGGACGACCGGGTACCGCATCAGGATTGCTAGGATGAGCGGCTTTGAATTCGGGAGCGGAAAGTTTGATTTGGTAATTGTCGTTAAAACCGGAAACCCGGACGTGAAGTTTATCGCCAATTTTGATGATAGTTCCCGGATCAGATAAGAAGCCGCCGGTCATTTCGGAAACGTGGAGGAGGGCTTCACGACCGGGTAAAAATTCGACAAAGGCGCCAAAGTTTTCAACTCTGGTAACTACTCCATCAAATTCTTCACCGATATTAATATCCCGAATCATTGATTCGATTTGGAAGACACAGGCATCGATTTTAGCTATATCTTGAGAACAAATAGAGGCCCGGCCATCATCATCAATATCGATTTGGACAGCAAATTTTTCCATTAGGGCTTTGATGGTTTTGCCACCGCTGCCAATCACTTCACCGATTTTGTCTTCAGGGAGAGTGATTAATTTAATTTTGGGAGCATAGGGAGAGAGTTCTGTTCTGGGAGCGGAAAGAATCGAATCAATTTTATCCAAAATGGCTAAACGGGCTTTGGTCGAGGCGGTGAAGGTATCGCGGATCATATTGAGGCTTAAGCCCATTCGTTTGATATCGAGTTGAATGGCAGTGATACCTGTTCGGGTACCGGTAATTTTAAAATCCATATCGCCGCAGTGATCTTCAAGACCGGCAATATCGGTTAATAAAAGATATTTGTCAGCGTCTGATACCATGCCCACGGAAATACCGGCTACTTTATCTTTGATGGGGACACCAGCGGCCATAAGACTTAGGGTGGAACCGCAGGTGGAAGCCATGGAGGAGGAGCCATTTTGAGATAAAACTTCGGATGTTAGGGCAATAGTGTAAGGAAACTCTTCAATTGAAGGAAGAACCGGAAGCAGAGCTTTTTCGGCTAGAGCCCCGTGACCGATTTCCCGACGACCGGGACGGCCGAAACGTCCGGTCTGACCGGTGGAAAAGGGAGCAGCGGAATAATAATGAATATAGCGCTTGGTAGATTCGCCGCTGCTGTCCTGTAAATATTGCTGATCAGCCAGAGGACCGAGAGTGGTAATGGTAATAGCTTGGGTCAGACCACGTTCAAAGAGGGCGGAGCCGTGGGTACAAGGCAAGACATCGACTTCAATATTTAGAGGCCGAATTTCATCCAGCCGGCGATGGTCATAGCGGGTGCCGGCGAGGGTATGTTGGCGGACATAGAGTCTAACTAAAACATCAACTGCATCGATAAGCTGGCCGACTTCGATTTCACCGGCATCAATTTGGGTTTGATAGTTACTGATAACTATTTCTTTGATTTTTTCTTCGGCAGCAATATGAGCACCGTCGGTGCCGTCTTTCATAAACTCTTCAAGGTTGGGATTAATAAGTTTGGAAATTTCGGTTACTAATTCTTTCGGGGGGGAGAGGTCTTCGAACTTGATTTTTGCTTTGGCGTGTTTTTGGGAAAATTCAGTCAACCGCCGGTTTAGTTGTTCGCCGGTTTTGAAAGCCTCTTCAATAGCTGAAAGGACGATGTCGTTATCGACAATTTGAGCACCGGCCTCAATCATATTGATGCCTTCTAAATCGCGGCAGACCAGTAGGTCAAGAGGTGAGGTCTTAAGTTCAGAAACGGTGGGGAAGAGAGAGATTTTGCCTTCTTTTAGGCCAACACGGACAGCCGATACCGGACCGTTAAAGGGAATATCGGAAAGCATTAGGGCGGCGGAGACGGCCGTAAAGGCAGGGATAATGACGTCATTATCTTTGTCATTACTTAAAATTGTGGCCATAACCTGAACTTCCTGTTTGAAACCGGCGGGGAAAAGAGGACGAATAGCCCGATCGATAATCCGACCAAAAAGAATGGCGGTATCAGAGGGGGCGCCTTCGCGTTTGACCCATTTGCCGCCTTTGATAAATCCGCCGGCGTAAAGTTTGTCGGTGAACTCAACTGAAAGTGGAAAATAATCTTTGCTTTTGTCAACGGCCCCTAAAACGACGGTGGCCAAAACTACGGTTTTACCAAAGGCGGCCAGAACTGCAGCATTGGCTTGAGGGGCGAGTTTGCCTGATTCAAGGTGAATCTGCTTATCGTCTGATAATTTTAGATCAAAGGAAAAATTGTCCATTTTTATTTTTTTAGACCCAAGGCTTTGATTAACTTACCATAGCGGTCATCATTGTGAAGAGAAAGGTAGCGAAGAAGCCGGCGTCTTTTGGCGATTTTGCTTAATAGTCCCCTTTTGGCCGGTGAATCATGTTTGTTATCACCTAAATGTCCCTGAAGTTTGTCGATTTCTTTTGACAGAATCGCTACTTGGATTTCAGGAGAGCCGGTATCGCCTTTGGCTTGAGCAAACTTGGTAACAATTTCCGTTTTTTCTTCGGTGGTTAAGGCCATAGTTTATAGCGCTAAGATTGGTTTTAGTAAAAATTTCCGAATGGCTACGGAAATACCAAAGGTAGTGCAGAGAGATTATAACATGGAATTATGTTGTAGGTGCATTTTCGTCTACACATGCACGCAAGCGTTTTTGTCCCGGAATCATTTCAGCCATATTGGGTTGGTCAGGAACACGTCTGAAAACACATCCACCACACAATTCTTTTATCCCTTTGGCGTCTCCTACCTTACGCCTAAGAGTATATTGATCTAAGCCTCTGTGAATAGTCGCATTGGCTCCACATCCGATAGCCTTGATGGAAATAGCACTATCGTAATTTATTTTCATATCCTTTTTAAACCACCGGGGTGGGATTGGCTTTATTAATTTTTGAATTATTCTTCAAAACGAAGGTTATTGTTTTTAACTTTTCTTTCTCGGGATTTTATATCTGGTGAATATGCTGGGCATGATCCACACCAATCAAAAAGTCGTGTTCTCTCTGGGACATAAAAAGCACCAGAACATTTAATACCTTTCTCACCAATATTCTTAATAACGGGTACATCAAGGGGTGTTCTCGGAGGGTTAAATATTGGGCTACAATATATGTTATATCCTCTTTCTCTTAACAGTGTTTCCAGTTTTGAGATATTTGTTGCCATAGTAAAAATATTTAGTTTTAAACCACCGGGGTGGGATTGGCTTTGTTGGTGCCCGGAACAAAAGAGGCGCCTTTTTCGATATTTTCAATCGGGGTTTGATTGTCAAAAGTATTGGGGGCGAAAGCGGGAGCGGCAAGGCCGTCAGCTTCAGGAGGTTGGGTAGCCCGAAGACAAACAGCCCCGGCTTCGAAAGATTCGGGGGAGACATTGACACTAAAGGACTGGGTGGCTACCCGAAGCCCAATGAGCAAATCCTTGCCGGAGTCGATATCCAGATTTAACCCAAGCATGGGTAATAAAAAGGTAAAGATTTCGGAAAAAGGAGCATCGGCATCAACCAAAGTGGCTTTGGCCCAGGTTTTGGTAACAGCAACGGGGGAAATTAAAATCCAGTCTCCCTGATTGACGATTGAGGCATTGGCACCAAGCGGAGATTCGTCACCAAGCATAAAACAAAGATCAGTCGAAGAGGAACTATTGTTGATAACAATTTGGCTGTTTTCCACCTTGGCGGCACCGAATTTGGTTTTAACGACCAAATTTAGGCGACCACCGTCATCGTTGTAGGAAACCTGTTCGATTTGATTGAGGGGGTAGTTAAGAGAAACAACCAGATCAGAAGCAATATAAGTATCGGTGATTAATTCCAAACCGCTTAGTTTGCTGTAATTTTGATCAGGTTTTTGAGGACAATAGACTTTGACTTCGCGGCCACTCTTTTTAAGGGAAAGGGCCAAGGCGAGAGCGGCACCAACGTTATCAACGGAAAGGGTGGGAACGACTACTAAAGCCGACTTGGCTTTGTCAACCAAACTCTTAATACTTGCAATATTATAGTTTTTCATATTTTTTAATTCTTATAGGCTATTATAACATCACCGATTTTAAAGTCAATATAGGGCTTAAAAGTGATGCCGTATTGGTTGCCCGTCTTGGCTTTGTCAACGATTAATTTAGCCTGGTGAATGCCTTCTGCTTTAGTATCCTTGATAATTTCGTCATCGCGTTTAAGATGAATACGGTCGCCGGAGGAGATTTCACCTTTAGTGACATCTATCCCGGCAATTCGAATCTTCTCGATTTTAAATTCAGCAATGATTTTGGCCTCACCCAGAATCGTCTCTTCGATGGTCGGGTCAAGCAAACGGAGAACCTGGGTCTGGATATCCTCGATGATTTCGTAAATGATTTTTGATTCAAAGATAGGCACTTTTTCATTATCGGCCAGATTTCGGATAAAGCGGGGAACGGGGACATTGTAGGCAAAAATTTGGGCTTTGGCCGAAGTGGCCAGGAAGACATCATTGTCAGTGACGGTGCCGACACCACTGGATACTAAAAAAACATCATCGGAGAGACTGCTTAACAGAGCCTCGAGGGTTCCCTGAACATCAGCTTTAACCACAATTGGAAGCCTCGGGATGCCGTCAGTACGGGTTTGATTGAGGCGGCTTATAACCAGTTTTTCTTGAGTGGGGCTGGTGATTGAGCTGACTTTAGCCCCAACCGGGGGAACTGATTCAAAGCCAAGAATTTCCACCGGAGAAGAGGGGGTGGCGGGGTTAACAGACATAGCCTTGACTTTGCCGCTAATATTTTCGGCAAAAATTTGATCACCAAGTTTAATAATGCCTTTTTTAACAATCAGGGTAGCCACCGGACCACGACTTTTATCAAGAAGAGACTCGATAACCACCGCCTCAAGAGGAGAAGATGATTCATCCTTAAGTTCCATAACTTCAGCATTGAGAAGAATGAGCTCGAGAAGTTTATCAATCCCCTCCCCGGTTTTGGAAGAAAGTGGTACTAAAGAGGTCTGGCCACCGTAGTCTTCGGGGGTTAGTTCAAGTTCGACAAGTTGCCCTTTGATTTTTTCAGGAGCAGCTCCCGGTAGGTCCATTTTGGTCATGGCGACGATTACCGGAACACCCGATTTTTTGATTTCTTTGATACATTCTTTGGTTTGAGCCATAACCCCGTCAACGGCGGAAACGACGAGAACTACTAAATCGGTAATTTGAGTACCGCGGGCCCGCATTTGACAAAAGGCGGCATGGCCGGGAGTATCAAGAAAGGTAATAACGGCGGTTTTGCCTGATTTTAACTTGATTTCGGTCTGATAGGCAGAGATGTGCTGGGTAATACCACCGGCTTCACGGGAAGCGATTGAAGCACCCCGGATTTTGTCAAGCAGGGTGGTTTTGCCATGGTCAATATGACCCATGATGGTGACAATGGGAGGACGGAAACCGCTAGTTGCGGAATTTTCAATTTTCAATTTTCAATTTTCAACTAATAAAACAATCGATTTTCAAAATCCAATTTTCAAAGAACCTCTTAATCTTTTAATTCTCGTACTGAAAATTATATGATTTAGAAATTCATTGATAATTGATAATTGGGTTTTGATAATTTATTTTGCGGCTTGGACCTTGATTTCCAATCCAACTAAGAGGCCGGCGAGGCGGACATTTTCGCCGCCGGAGCCGATAGCCAGAGCTAATTCAGATTCGGGAACTTCAACTAAAGCCAAGCCATCTTTAACAGAAATTACTTTGACATTTTGGGCCGGAGATAGGGCATTACAAATGAATTGGGACTGATTTTTGGCGAAGGCGACAATATCGACTTTTTCTTCAATAGGCAGTTCGTTAAGAACTGCCTGAATCCGGATGCCTTTTTGACCAATACAGGAACCAACCGGGTCAACACCGGGCTGACCGCTACTGACGGCTACTTTGGCTCTTTGGCCGGCTTCACGGGCAATTTTGTCAACAGTAACCGAACGGTTGCCGACTTCGGGAACTTCCCGAATAAATAGTTGTTTAATGAACTCCGGATCACGGCGGGAGAGAATAATATCTTTACGGCCGGTTTCGGCGTCTTCGTGAATAGCTTTGAGCAAAAAGAGCTTCTTGGTTCCTAAGCCTAAGACCTCGTTTCTAATTTGCTCATCTTTGGGGCAGATACCCTCGGTTTTGCCAATGCCGACGGTCAGGTGGTACGGATCACTTTTGATAATAAAACCATTGACCAGAGTCCCCAACTTACGGCTGTATTCATCAATAACCATAGTCTTTTCGGCTTCGTGAATCCCCTGATCAATAACCTGCTTGGCGGTGACAGCGGCAATCCGACCAAAGCCGGGCGGGGTGACATTTTTACGGTTGGCTCCATCAATTTCAAAAATGGCAAAAGAACCGGTATCCGGAGAAATTTCAACCTCAAGAACGGTTTCTTCGGGAATAATTACCCCGTGTTCTTTTTGGTCTCTTTTGTAGGCAGAGGTTAGCCCGGCTTCGATAGAATTAAGAATTTCTTGGACGTTAATATTGCGTTCACCGGCGATTTGAGCGACGGCGGCGGCAAATTCGGTTTTTGGCAGTCTTTTGATATCCATGGTATTAATTTTCAATTATCAATGATCAATTATCAATTCAATTTGAATAAAAATTAAATTATTAATTTATAAATAAAAAAGGGGACGTCGCGTCCCCATTCCATTTATCACAGATTTAACTATGGGTATTATAGCATGAAAAACCCATTTCCCTCACTTCGCTTCGGCATTCTCCTCCCCTAAAGAGGATCTAAGGACTTACAAAGGGAGAAAATACTAACTCTTTCTCTCGTTGTTTAATATTGTCAAGTAAATCAGAAAAAACACCATTGATATTATTTAATACTTGGCCATTGGTATATCTAATTGTCTTTATACCTCGGATATCCAAATACCAATCTCGACTTTTGTCCAAATAAGCTTTCTTATCATGCGAATCTCCGTCAATTTCAATAGCAAGTAATAATTTTGAACAATAAAAATCTAAAATATATCTACCGATTGGTTTTTGTCTAAGAAATTTTTCTTTTATTTTATGATTTCGTAAAATCATTTTCCATATTTTATATTCAGCCTCGGTGGGATTTTGACGATTTTTTCGACCTAATTCTCTTAATTCATCCAAATATTTCAGATTCGACCTTTGAGTTCTGACTTCAGACGGGGCAAGATATTTCACATGATGATTATTCTTGGTATTTCTCCCCTTTTCAAGGGGAGATACCCCGATGAATATCGGGGAGAGGGGTTTAGTCCAATCATCAAAACCCTCTTCCTCAGCTTTGCTTCGGCATTCTCCTCCCCTAAAGAGGATCTAAGGACTTACAAAGGGAGAAAATACTATGAAATTTAATCTAGCTTTCTTATCAAGTCTTTTTGTCTGGAAGACAGGCGGGATGGAACAATCAAATTGAGACGGATGTAGAGATCCCCGATTCCATAGCCGCCGACGTCACGAACACCATGCCCCCGAAGACGAATGAGAGTGCCTGGCTGGGTACCGGCTTTGATACGGATTTTGATGGGCCGATCAAGAGAGGGTACTTCGATTTCGTCACCTAAAACTGCCTGAACATAGGAAATATCCTGATTAACAAAGATATCGTTGCCTTCGCGTTTAAAAATTTTGTCGGGTAAAACATCAATATATAAAATAAAATCAGAGAATTTGATCCGTTGACCGTCGTCAACTCCGGCGGGGATTTTAATTTTTTTGCGGGATCCATCAAGACTGACCTCTTTGTCACAGCCGCGGGCGGCTTCTAAAAATGTCAATTGGATCTTATAAGTCGGTATCTGGCGGGCTCGACGGCCACTACCCCCGCCTTCGCCAAAGGCGGATTTGCCTCCGGCGGAAAAAAATTGTTCGAAAATGTCAAAAGGGTTACTGAATCCACCAAAATCAAAATCGATATTACCGCCAAAAGGGTTTTGGCCGCCACTCCAAGTGTAGGTAAAGGGGCCGCTTTGGTCAGTGTAGGTACGACCACCAAAACCACCGCCGGCGGAGGGGTCAAAGGCGGCGTGACCAAATTGGTCGTAGGCCGATTTCTTTTGATCGTTGCTAAGGACTTCATAGGCTTCGTTGATTTCTTTGAACTTTTCTTCGGCATCGGGGGTTTTGTTGCGATCAGGATGCCACTGCAAAGCCAGTTTTCGGTAAGCCGATTTGATATCGGCCGGTGAGGCTCCTTTGGAAATCCCCAGTGTTTCGTAAAAATCGCGTTTCATTTATTTAACAATTTCCCCTTCTTCGGCCTCTTTCTTGTCGTCTTTGCCGTTACCCGGCTTTTTTTCATCAGCCTTGGGTTCTTCAGCTGAAGGTTCAGGTTGAGCCTGCTGTTGGCTATAAACCGCCTGACCGATGGTTTGAAGAATTTGGCCTAGTTCTTCGCTAAACTTATCAAACTCGTCCTTTTTGGCGTCGGTTTTGACCAAGAGTTCTTTGCCCTCTTTAATTTTTTCTTCAATTTTAGCCTTATCGTCGGCTTTGACCTTGTCGGCAAAATCCTTGAGACTCTTTTCACCATTAAAGATGGCGGCGTCAAGACGGTTTCGGGATTCAGCCAGACCTTTCTTTTCCTCATCCTCTCGGGCGTGAGCCTCGGCATCCTTGGTCATCCTGGCCACTTCTTCTTCGGAGAGATTGGTGGCGTTTTGAATAGTAATCTTTTGCTCCTTGCCGGTGCCTTTATCTTTGGCGGAAACAGAGAGAATACCATTACTGTCGATATCAAAAGTGACCTCGATTTGAGGGGTTCCCCGGGGAGCCGGAGCAATACCGTCAAGAATAAAGCGGCCGAGGGACTTATTGTCAACCGCCATGGGGCGTTCGCCCTGCAGGACATTGATTTCCACCTGAGGCTGATTGTCAGAATAGGTGGTAAAGACTTGGGATTTTTTAGTCGGGACAGTAGTGTTCCGGTCAATTAAAGGGGTCCGGACGTTGCCGGCGGTTTCAATACCCAGGGTTAGCGGGGTGACATCAAGTAGAACAATGTCTTTGACCTCACCGGTTAGGACTGCTCCCTGGACAGCAGCACCGATAGCCACAACTTCGTCGGGATTGACGGTAGTGTTAGGATCTTTGCCGAAGAAATCTTTGACAACTTCCAAGACTTTGGGCATTCGGGTCATTCCACCAACCATGACAATGTCGGTAATATCGGCCTTTTTGATGCCAGCGTCTTTGAGACATTTTTCCACCGGGGGAATAGTTTTGGCGACGAGATCGTCAACCAGCTTTTCCATCTCGGTTCGGGTAAATTTGACAGTTAAGTGCAGGGGTTGACCGTCCTGTTGAGTAATAAAGGGCAGGTTAATGTCAGTTTCCACGGAACTGGATAGCTCGATTTTGGCTTTTTCGGCGGCTTCACGAAGACGCTGGAGGGCCTGGGGATCTTTAGACAAATCGACACCGGTTTGCTTTTTAAAATTATCGACTAACCAATCGGTGATTCGGTGATCAAAATCGTCACCACCTAAAAAGGTGTCACCGTTGGTAGCCTTGACTTCGAAAACACCATCACCGATTTCCAAAATGGAAATGTCAAAGGTGCCGCCGCCAAGGTCGTAAACAGCCACAATACCTTTTTTCTTTTTGTCCAAACCATAGGCCAGAGCCGAAGCGGTTGGTTCGTTAACAATCCGCTCAACTTTGAGGCCGGCAATTTCGCCGGCTTGTTTGGTGGCCTGACGCTGGGAGTCATCGAAATAAGCCGGGACAGTGATAACGGCTTTGTCGATTTTTTCACCTAAATATTTTTCGGCATCGGCTTTAGCTTTTTGTAAAATTTTGGCCGAAATTTCCTGGGGGGTATAAACTTTACCCTTGATTTCGACAGCGGCCATACCGTCTTTACCGGCAACGATTTTATAGGAAACAATTTTTTTGGTTTTGGTGACTTCAGCATCGGTAAATCGGCGACCCATGAGACGTTTGATACTGCTTATCGTATTTTCGGGATTTAACACCATCTGGCGTTTGGCCAGATCACCAACCAGGTTTTTGACAACCTCAACCACCGAGGGAATAATGTTGCGACCCTCTGAACTTAAAATAACTTTGGGGGAACCTCCCTCCATCACAGCCACACAGGAGTTGGTGGTGCCTAAATCGATACCGATGATTTTGTTGGACATAATAATTTTTTATAAAAAAATAATTTTCAATTTACAATTTTCAATTTTCATTTTTGTTTGTGTCTTCTTTACCAACGATGACACCGGCGGGACGAAGACATTGGCCATTTAATAAATAACCAATTTTTTGGACAGAAATAACCTTGTTTTTTTCGCCTTCGGCGGTTTCCAGACATTCCATGGTGGCCGGGTCAAAGTCTTTTCCAAGGGCGTCAACGGAGCTTAATCCAAAGGAGGCAAGGGTGGTTTTGAATTTAGTGATGGCTATTTCCAGACCCTTATCCTGAAGATGGGCTGAAGCTAGTTTAAAATCATCAAGGGCCTCGAGAAGTTTAGCGATAATTGAGACGGTAATCAGACTAACAAAGGCTTCCTTTTCCCGTTCAATCCGGTTTTGAAGATTAATGTAGTCAGCCAGTGACCGTTTCAGTTTATCTTCCAGCTCGGCGATTTTAACGGTATTGTTAGTTTTAGGAGGGGTGGGTGTTTTTTTCATTGAGATATTAACCACTAATAGTAGATATTAATTGGGCAAAATAGTCGACAGTGGGAACAATAGTTTGGTAGTGGATACGGGCCGGGCCAATGATACCAACAATGCCCCGATGAGGACCGGATTGATAAGTCTGATAAATAAAACCACAGGGTTCGAGATGTTCCATGCCTAAGTCTTCACCGACCAAGAGATGAATTATTTCGGCGGAGGATGGCAGAGAGGGATCAACGCCGGCTTTGCTGATAATTTCAAACCAAAAGGCGGGATTATCAAGAAGGGATAAAACAGTCTTGGTAACATCAATGTTGTAGAACTCCGGTTCTTCGAGTAAATTTGAGGCGCCGTAACTGTAAATGGCTCCATGATCGGTGGTGGAAATGGCCAGAGAGCGGGTTTTTTGGGCTAATTCCCGGGTGACTTCCTTTAGTAGTTTTTCAAATTCGTTGCGATAGTCCCAAACTTTCTCTTTAACCCCAATTTCTTCGGAAACAGACATATTTTTTGGGGTCATTAAGTGCCGGACATAGTATTTTAGACCCATAGAGGTAGGACAGCGGCCGGCGGAAAGATGACTTTTTTTAAGATAGCCAAGTTGAGTTAAAGCCGCCATCTCGTTTCGAATAGTGGCCGAGGAAATACCAAGATTGTATTTGCGCTCCAGGTTTTCGGAACCAACCGGTGAGGCGGTGTCAATAAACTCTTCGGCGATACATTTAAGAATCTTGATTTGGCGTTGAGTTAAGTCAGCCATATTAGCACTATAATAGCCCGAGTGCTAAAAAGTGTCAAGAGGGGAAAATTATTTACCATCGCCGAGACTGATTTTATCCGTAACCCTCAATAAGGCCCGGGTGCGGGTGGTGTTGACGGAGTCGTATTGCTTGGCTAGCGAATCAATTTTGTCGCCGATTTTGGAGAATTCCTCGTTGTAGCGAGTGAATTCTTTTTCAAATAATTTAATTTGAGTAATAATGGCCTGAACGTTTTTTTGGTAACGAAAATTTTCGTAGGCTTGGCGGATCATCCGTAAAATGGCGGTAAAGGAAAAGGGTCCGGCAAAGATAACTTTTTTGTTAAAGGCTTCTTCTAAAATATCGGGAAATTTCTCATAAATAAAGCTAAAGATCATTTCGTTGGGGATAAAGACGACTACAAAATCGACTGTATTGGCCTCGGGATCAATGTAGTCTCGGGTGGACACTTCGGCAATTTTCTTTTTGATATCCTGTTCAAATAATTTCAGGTATTGAGTTTTTTGGGCTGAATCGGTAGTTTCGCTCATCTTGATAATGTTGCTGTAGGGAAACTTGGAGTCGATATTGACCTTGGTTTTGTCGGGCAGATATAGAGTAAAATCGGGGCGGGAAGCACCGTCGGATTCCTGTTTGCTATAGTCAGTACCAATGACAAAACCGGATTGTTTGAGTAAATCTTCGGCGACCTTTTCGCCAAAGGCGCCGCGGAGTTGGTTATTACTTAGGACTTTTTTGAGACCTTCGGTGGAGGCGGATAATTCGGTGGTGATTTTTTTGTAACTTTCCAAAGATTCCTTGAGACTTTCAAAATTGCCAATTCTCTGGGCTTCGGCAGATTCAAGCTTCTTTTGGTTTTTATCAAGATCGGCGGTTAACCGCTTTAAAAGCGATTCAATGGCATCTTTTTTGCCGGCAAGATCGGTCTGGATGATTTGTTTTTCGGTACCAAGTTTTTGGTTGGCAACGGTAATGAGAGTGTCAATGGTTTTTTGAATGTCAATATCGGCTGGCCGAGAGCGTTTTTGAAGAAAAATGAAATAAAGAAGGGTGAGAAGGATGAGGACTAAGAGAATGTAGACAAAGGTCATATGGTTTAGTATAATCTATGTACAAAACGTAAGACGGTGATGTTCGTAATCTCCGTCTTATTTTTGTTTAAGAGAACTAAAAAAGAAAAACAGGTTTAGGATTTGAAATATTTACCAAACAAATGGTGAAGGTGGTCGGGATCGGAGCAATCGGCGGAGGGCGAGAATTTAAAAGAGGTGATTTTGGAATAGACGTCTTTGATAACTTTTTCCATGTTAGTAATTGCCTCCGGAGTAATCTTAAAAGAGTGGCGGGCAAAGGTGCCATTGACTTTGGTTTCGACAAAGTCGATAGTGCCGGAGACAACAGAATAAGCAAAGCCCGGGCTGTGGTCGGCTAAAATTTTGTAGAAAACCAGCTGACGGAAATAATCACCATCCGGTTTTAGCTCTTTATATTTGTTGTCAGGATTTCCGGTTTTGAAATCGACTACATTAACATTATGACCGCTTAAAATTTCTATCTTGTCAATTTTGCCGGTAATGGGGATAGAATCGATATTCGCTAAATAGGGTTTAAAATCGTGTTCAACTAGACATTTGCCACCAAATTCATTTTTATAATGTTCGTAGTATGTCGATAGGGCCTCGTGTCCCCTCTTTGATAAAGTGATTAAGTCGGCGGGGGTGAGTAATTCTCGCGCCAAATTCTTGTCAAAAATAACGAGTAACTCATCAAGAGATGGAGTTTTGGGGGTGGAGTGGAGATAGGCCAGAGCGCCATGAACACTGGTACCAAAAGAGAGGGAGTTGCTTTTGGATTTGGGTAACCTGAGGATAGTATTGATAAAAAAGCAGAAAGGGCATTTCCTGTAGGAATTGATATGACTGATATTAAGGCGATAGTGGTGGGCAAAAAAATATTTCAAAAAATCGTGTAAATCGGCGGAGAGGATTTTGGGTTCCTTGGGAGAAAATTGGGAAATGAGAGCTTTGGTTTCGATTTTGGAATCGGGACCCTGAATTTCGATAAATTGAGGATCAATTTCGGAGAGGAAGCGGGTGGGAGGCTGTTCCCGGCCCTCCGGATTTATCTTGGTGTAGGAGAGATAGATCTGATTTTGAGCCCGGGTGAGAGCCACATAAAAGAGGCGACGATTTTCTTCGAGCTCGAGATCAATGTTGGCGGTGAGGGGTTCGGAACGCAAAACTCCCAAAGGTGGGGTAATTTTGTTTTGGCCTCGGGCTAATTCCCAACGGGCAGCCAAATTTTTAATGAGAAAAACATGTTCGAATTCCAAACCTTTGGCCTCGTGGACGGTTAACAGTCGAATAGAGAGAGGATTGTCGGAAAGAAGTGGCGGGGAAACTAAAGACAGATTGTTGTCAACATAGACCTGAAGCCGGGCGACAATGTCGTCAAAAGAAAGCGGAGCGATGGATCGCTGAATTTTAAATTCGGAATAGAGGCGATTTAATTGCTTGAGGGCTTCAATATTTTTATGTTTTAAAATATACCTCAAAAACTTAAAACGGCGAATAGCCAGATTAAATAGTTTGTCGGGAGAAACGTTGGCTTTGAGTTTTTGAAAGCGGGCCAGACGCTTTTCAAATATTTTTAGACGTTTTTTAAATTTGGAAGATATTTTTACCGATTGGGGATCACGAAGATAAAGGTAAAGACCAAGAGAAGAAAGATTTAGAAAAGAAAAATTTAAAACTTTACTTTTTAAAATTTGGTCATCGGGGTTACTTAATAGCTTTAACAAATCGAGCAACTGAAGAATTAAGGATTCCGTCAAAATGTTGGTGCCAAAATCTTTGATATATTTGATTTTGAGGGCCGAAAGAACAGGCAAGAGATCGAGAATATCGGCGTTGTTACGGAAAAGAACGGCGATGCTTTGAGGAATAATGTCGGAGTCAATAAGCTTTTTGATTTTATTAACTATCCAGTAATTTTCCTCAACCTGAGATTCGGCCCGATAGAGATTAATCGGGTCGGGGTCATAATCACGGGTGGCGATTAAGCTCTTATCAATGCCCTTGATTTGTTTGGCGATTCGATTAAGGTTGCGGGAAATAAGAGAAGTAGTGGAATCTAAAATAAGGCGATGAGAGCGGTAATTGTGGCGCAAAACAATGGGGGGAGTTTTATAAGTTTGATAAAAAGAATAAACATTTTCGACTGAGGCGCCCTGAAAACGGAAGATCGACTGATCATCGTCACCAACGACAAAGATATTGGGGGAATCGAAACCTGAACAGAGAAGAGTAATGATTTCATTTTGGGAAGCCGAAGTGTCCTGAAACTCGTCAACTAAAATATATTGAAATTTTTCCTGATATGAAGATAGCAGCGCGGGATTATTCTTAAAGGCGTCGATGACCGAGAGAATCATATCGTCAAAGTCGAAACGATGGCGGGTTGTTAACTCTTTTTGATAACCCGGAAAAATTTCAGAGAGGGCGAGATGGCGGGGGTATTGGGCGGCAATATTTTCGTAAAAGCCAGTGAGAGTAGATTTTAAATCTTTGGCTAAGGATAGGTCTTTTAGTAGTGAGGAGATTTTAGTTTGATAAGTTTGATTTAAATCTTTTAGGTGAATAATTTTGTCAATAATGGAGGCAATAAGGTCAAGGTTTTTGGGGTAGGCAGTAATAGATTTTAGTTGTTGATAAAAAGGGAGAACAGAATTCAAAAATACTTTTTCCTGATCAACTAAATCCCGATAAAGCGAAGGATCAATATTTTCTTTTTTAAGAGACTCGATAGCCGAAATAAGAGCGCTCTGATAATAATAGGGATCATTGGGGGTTTTGAGAGGTGAGTCGAGAGAAAGGGCATCAATCAGATGACGAATAATCTGGATAGCTTCGATTTTATCAAGAGGTTCAGAATCAAGATTAAATTGGAAAAAATATTCGGGGTGACTGCGGATGACTGATTGGCAAAAGGCGTGAAAGGTAGAGATTCGGACGGAATTGGCCGATGGACCAATAAGGGATAAGAGTCGGGCGCGCATGTTGAGGGCGGCAGAATCGGTAAAGGTGAGACAGAGAATGTTGCCGGGATTGACTTGAGTTTTGTCAAGAATATTGCCGATTCTTAGGGCGATTGTTTGAGTTTTACCGGTGCCGGCGCCAGCGACAACCAGGATGGGTCCTTCAATGGTATCGACGGCCTGTTTTTGTTCGGGATTAAGTTTTTGGTATTCGCGATTAAAATCCGGCATTCCCCTATTTTAGCTTATCGGCACGTCATTGCGAGGTACATCCCCCTTTGAGGAAAGAGGGAAATACTTATGATCGATTTATTTTAATAATTTTTCCAAAATTTCTTTAGCCAGTTTTGGGTTGGCGGAGCCGCCGGAGGCTTTCATCAACTGGCCGATTAAAAAGCCGATGCTTTGGGGATTTTTTTTATAGTCGGCAACAGCCTTAGGATTATCAGCTAAGACCTTTTTGGCCATTGTCTCGATAGCACCAGTATCGGAAACTTGGAAAAGATTTTGTTTCTGGGCCAAAAGCAGCGGATTAGCACCGGTTTGGTAGGACTCCAAAACCAGTTGTTTGATAGCCGAGGAAGATAAATCGGCTTTTTTGTCATAAAGGTTCTTGAAATAAAGGGGATTAATTTTCCCGATGTCGATTCCAATGGTTTTTAAGGGACCGAGAAGCAGGTTGGCAATAAATTTAGCAAATTCCGAATTGGTTGAATTGCTTAATATTTTTTCAAAAATAGACGAAAAAGTTAAGTCTTCGGCTAATAAGTTAGCATCATAATCGGATAAATTTAAGGCTTTATATTTGGCGATTTTGGCTTCGGGCATTTCGGGAAGAGTGGCACGGATGGCGTCAATTTGGTCTGGGGAAAAAACAATCGGGGGGATATCCGGCTCGGGGAAATAGCGGTAGTCGGCACTTCCTTCTTTTTCGCGTTGTAAAAAGGTTACCGATTTATCTGCATCCCAGCCACGAGTAGTTTTATTGGTAGCATTTTTTTCAATATGATCGGTTTCAAACTGTTTACTTTGGCGATCGACCTCGTATTGAATGGCGTCAAGAACTCCAGTGAGTGAGGCAATGTTTTTAATTTCAACCAACGGAGTAAACGAATCGCCAATTTGTAAATTGACAGTTGGTTCGCAACGCATGCTACCTTTTTCAATATCGGCATCGGAAATACCAAGATAGCGAACAATTTGCTGGATTTTCCCTAAATATTTTTTGGCTTCTTCGGGACTAACTATATTCGGCTCGGAGACAATTTCCACCAGTGGCACACCGGAACGGTTGAAGTCCAAAAGAGTTGTGTCGCCGACATGTTGAGACTTGCCGGTGTCTTCTTCCAGATGAGCCCGGTTGATGCGGATGTCATGGCCATCAATGGCTATTTTGCCATTGACGGCAAAAGGTTTTTGGAGTTGGGTGATTTGATAACCCTTAGGGAGATCGGGATAGAAATAATTTTTGCGTTCAAAAAAAGTTTCTTCATTTATAGTGCAACCTAGGGCTAGACCTAATTTAATGCACCACTCACAAGCAGTAATATTCGGGACCGGCAGGGCGCCGGGGAGACCGAGGCAGACAGGACAGGTGTGGGTGTTGGGCTCGACGTGAAAATGAGAAGCGTCGCAGCCGCAAAACATTTTACTTTTGGTTTTGAGTTCGACGTGGACTTCAAGTCCGATGATGGGAGTGATTTGCATAATTTCTAATGTCAAATTTCTAATTTCTAATAAATATTAATGAATTAATTTTTATATATTGGGTCTTTGCAAATGATAATCGGTGAGTTGCTGAAATTTATGGCCGATAGCAAAGAGTTTGGATTCTTCAAAGAAATTGCCAATGATTTGTAAACCAATTGGTAGTCCCTGATTATCAAAACCGCAGGGGACAGCCAACGAGGGGATGCCAGCGACATTGACACTGATAGTATAGATATCGGCTAAATACATTTGGATGGGATCTTGAACTTTCTCGCCTATTTTCCAGGCGGTGGTTGGAGCCACCGGAGCAAAAAGAACATCAACTCCTTTTAATACTTGCTGATAGGCTTCTTTGACCACAGTTCTGACCTTGGCGGCTTTAAGATAATAGGCGTCATAGTATCCGGCCGATAGAACATAGGTGCCGATGATAATTCGGCGTTTCATTTCCGGCTCCATAAATTTGCCCCTGGTTTCAAGATAATAATTAAATAGATCCTTGGTGCCAGAGACGGATTGACCAAAACGAATTCCGTCATAGCGGGCCATATTGGCGGAAATTTCTGAAGGGATAATAATGTAATAAGTAGCTAGGGCGATGTTCGGGTCAGGAACAGAAACTTCGATAATGTTGGCTCCGAGTTTGGCAAAGGTGGCAGCGGCTTGTTTGACAGCGTCAACTACTTCTTTTTGTGTATTTTCGGTGAAATATTGTTTGGGTAGGCCAATTTTTAAACCTTTTAGGTTTAGGTTATTTATTTCATTTAGATAATCCGGAACCGGAAGAGGAGAAGTGGTGGCATCTTGGGGATCTTTGCCGGCCATGACTGATTCAACAATGGCCAAATCGAAAACATTTTTGGCGAAAGGGCCGGGGCAATCAAAAGAGGAGGCCATGGCAGTTATTCCATATCGGGAATTTCGGCCATAGGTGGCTTTTAAGCCGGTAGCTGAACAAAAAGCAGATGGCTGACGAATAGAACTGCCGGTATCGGTTCCGGTGGCAATTACGGCCATATCAGCGGCGATGGCGGCAGCTGAACCGCCGGAGGACCCACCGGGAACGCGAGTTAAATCCCAAGGATTTTTGGTGATAAAATAGCCTGAATTTTCAGTACTGACTCCAAAACCATAACAATCTGTGTTGGTTTTGCCGACAGGGATAGCATCTTGGGCCAACAGTTTGGAATAAATAGTGGAAGAGTATTGGGGAAGGTAATCCTTTAACATTTGGGAACCGGCGGTAGTTTGAATATCCTGAGTTAAATAGAGGTCTTTGACAGCTAGAGGAACACCAGCGAGTTTGCCTATTTCCTCCCCTTTACTTATTTTATTATCAAGATTTTTGGCGGCGGCCAGAGCCTGCTCTTCGGCAACAGTGATGAAAGCATTTATTTGGGGATCGACTTTTTTGATTCTGGCCAAATACTCTTGGGTTATTCCGACAGCAGTAAATTTTTTGTTTTTAAGACCTAATCTGATGTCATTAATAGTTAGATCTTTGATCTCCATTTTATTTGTCGATGCTGGCTTTGGTAACAATAAAACCATTGCTAGTTTTGGGGGCGGTGGATATGGCCTTTGATTGGGAGAAACTTTTTAAAACTTGATCTTCCCGGAAAATATTTTTAAGTTCGGTAATTTGAAAGGATGGTTTCACCCGACTGGTGTCAATTTTGTTCAGAACTTCAAAATAGTCAACAACCGGACCTAGTTGTTTGGTAAATAATTCTTCTTCGGTCGGGCTTAGTTTAATCCGAGCCAGTTTAGCCACCCGCCGGACTTCATCGACAGAAATGGTGCTTGAGGACATAGTCTATTTTAGCGGAAAAGAGAGGCTTTGAGACGGAGGAAAATCCAACGATATTTGTCGATGAGATTGTAGATTTTATAGAGCTGGGAGTTTATTACCAAATCATAAGTACCGACAAACTGAACGAGCTTCCCACCGTAGCCCTGTTTGAAACGGTGAAAGCCGAAACCGTTTTCACTCTCTTTGGCATCGGGACCCAGACAACCCCAGGTGTCAAAACTCTTTAGACCCAAAGATTGGCCATATTTAATGGCTTCCCACATTAGCAAATTAGGGGCCATAACTTCTCTTTTTTTATCAAGGGAAGCTCCGTAAGGGTAAAAAAGACGATCTTTGTTTTTAAACAACATAAAGGCGGCCAGGACTTCACCCTGATAGGAGGCCAAAAGAATGTCAATTTGATTGGTGTTTTTTAATTGCTGCCAGAGTTGACGGTGATAAGTTTCACTATGGAGATAAAAACCCTGACGATGGGTGGTGCTCATCAAAAGTTTTAGATAAATTTCAAAGCCCTGATCGTGAGTTTCCCGAGAGATGGTAACTCCGTGACGATTGGCCAGTCGAATGTTGTAGCGGGTTTTGCTTTGAAGACGGGAAAGCAGCTCCTCTTCAGAGAGAGTTAAATCAATAACAAAACTGTGGGGATAAAAAGCGACTTTTGGGGAAACAACCAGACTGGGGAAATCGAGATTTTGGGGGTATTCTTTGTCAAGATTAAGGGTGGAATCATAAACTTTGGCAATAATATCCGGTTCAAATTTAACAAAAATGGCAGACTCATCGATAGCGATTTTGCGGACATTACTGATCATGTCGGCATCGATTTTAGGACCGCGAAGAATGGTACCGATTTTTAGCGGGGTTTTGGGAATAGTGTGGAAGGAGAGAGAGTAAGCCGAGACCATTTTTTTTTGATCAAAAATACCCAGGCGATAGATCCGGTGCCCTTGACTTATCTGAAAATCACCCCAAGCCCAGGTCTGAACCGGATGGCGGACGGCTTTGTCGTAGGTGGCTTTTTCTTCGTTGTATAAAATTCTCGTTATCATGGTTAAGTATTTTAAGTATAATCAAATTTTTTTAAAATATATCTGGGTCGTAAATGAAACCGGTGTCGGAGTCGGGATGGAATTTAACCGAAGAAAGCTGATCAATTTTTAATAAAGTTTCGGGGATGTCTTTTAAAAAACGAGAGACCTCGCCAAAAGAGGATCGACCAAATTGAAGGCGGCGGGTGGCGAAAGATATAAATAAATAATCTTTAGCGCGGGTAATGCCAACATAGCAGAGACGGCGTTCTTCTTCAAGTTCATTGGCCTCAATTAAAGAGCGGGAATGGGGTAGAATTCCCTCTTCAAAGCCGGCAATAAAAACAGCCTCAAATTCCAGACCTTTACTGGCATGAAGGGTCATTAAGCGGACACCGTTTTTGTTGGTTTTGTCTTTGTTTTTTTCCTGGAGGCTGTATTCGTTTTGGACCAGGGCGACATTTTCCAAAAAGTCGGAAAGGTGGGGAAAAGAGGTGGCCACTGATTTGAGCTCTTCAATATTTTCCAAACGACGATTGTCTTCCTCGTCGGTCGGGTCAAATTTGGATAGATAGCCGGAGAGATCGATAACTGTTTTTAAAATGTCGAGGGATTTGGCTTTTTTACTGATGGTGTCAATCTGGCCGACAAAGACATCGGTACGACGTTTGCCTAAGGCTTTATTAAGCCGCCCCAGAGATAATTCATCATGGCGGTTTTGAACAAAGCGGAGCATGGCCAGAACATCCTTGACTTCGGCCCGATCGTAAAAACGAAGACCGCCAATGAGGACATAGGGAATTTTATTTTTTAAAAAAGATTCTTCGATAACCCGGGATTGAGAATTCATCCGATAGAGAACGGCAATTTGGCGGAAAGGAACGTCGCGGGATTCTAAGCCCAGAATTTTTTGACTGATATATTCGGCCTCGTCCAGCTCGGAGCCGGCTTGATAAAGAAAGATAGGGTCAGTGGAGTGGCGCAGGGTATAAAGATTTAGGACCGGATGGCTGCGGTTTTGAGAAATAACGGCATTGGCAGCATCCAAAATTATTTGGGTGGAACGGTAATTGCGTTCCAGATTGATAACTGTAGTTTCGGGAAAGTCGGTAGTCAGTGAAGTGAGGTTTTGGTAATCGGCGCCGCGCCAACCGTAGATACTTTGGGAGGCATCGCCGACAGCGGTGATTTGGCGATTTTTGCCGGCGAGAATTTTAGTTAACAGATATTGGGTGAAGTTGGTATCCTGATATTCGTCAACTAAGATATGGCGGTATTTGTCGTTGACTTTCTGCGCTAGAGCAGGATTTTGAGAAAGCATTTCCACCGTTTTATAAATGAGATCAGAAAAATCGAGAGCGGAATTGCGGTCGAGGGCTTTTTGATAAAGGGCATAAATTCTGGCGGCGGTAGATTCCCAAAAACCATGGGCGGTGGAAACGGCTGTGGTCGGTGAAATAAAATTATTTTTGGCGTTTTCAATGTAGTAAATCAGAGAGGAAGGCTTGAATTCTTTGACGGTGTAGTGAGTGTCGGCTAAAAGAGAACGGATTAAATTTTCCTGATCGTCAGCATCATAAATAACAAAATCTAAAGAGAGACCGATTTCTTGACCATAAATCCGCAGTAACCGACAAGAAAAAGAATGAAAAGTGCCGGCGAAGATGTCTTTTTCGGGTAGGCACAGGCCATGGCCTGTGCGTACATCAAGTAATTTAGCCATCCGGTTTTTCATTTCAGAGGCGGCTTTGTTAGTAAAGGTGAGCAGTAATACTTCCGATGCTCTGGCCAATTTTTGACTAATAAGATAGGCGGCCCGATGGGTGAGAACCCGGGTTTTGCCCGAACCGGCACCGGCTAACACCAGCAACGGAGTTCCCTGATGAGTCACCGCCCGCTGTTGATCGGGATTGAGACCTTTTAATAAATCGGACATAAGTTGACTAACATTTTGTTATAATTTTGTCATGAAAGTGGTTAATATAGGGGAAGTAAAGAAGGTTATCCTCGACAACAAACAGATAATCAGGAATTATGGGGTGAATAAATTGGGTTTGTTTGGTTCTTTTGTGAGAAACGAACAGGGAGAAAATAGTGATGTTGATTTGCTGGTGGATTTTGATAAGGGAAAAAAGACTTTTAGAAATTTTATGGGTTTTGCTGATTTTATGGAAAAAACGCTGGGGAGAAAAGTGGAGGTGGTGACACTTCAATCGCTTAGTCCCTTCATCGGGCCTTATATTTTAAAAGAAACTCAATATGTCGAAGTTTGAAGTTGTTGGTCAAAACCCCCCTGTCACTTCGTGACCTCCCCCCTTGAAGAAAGGGGGAAATACTTGGAACTTTTTATGTATGCGACGGTCTGGGACGTAATCAAAACCGAAATCCCCAAGTTGAAAAGAGAGATTGAAAGGATTGTAGAGTTAGGTTGAGAAATTTTCTACTATTTGTCTTTGATGATCTCTAAAACTGGTTTGTAGTGAAATTTGACCTGAATGTTGTCGTCCAATTTAAGAGTAAGCATGGGAAACATGGGCTGGTTGATTTTACTTTTATCCCAAGGCAGATTGGGATATTTTGAAATGAAAGATTCAAAATCTTCATCAATCACATATTCGACATGTTCCAGTGCTGACGGACAAACTTGTCCTGGTTTGGGGGCAACCAGTTCAACGGCGGGAATGGGATAACCTCGATAATCGAGTGAGGTAAAAAATTCAAAGATACCGACACGTCGACCACCAACTATTTCTTCTGATAATAATTTGCCGATTTTTTCAAACTCCAGTTTGAGCCGATCATAATCTTGGTCAGATGAGGCTTGATAACCGAAGTGATCAAGATTTAAATGAGAAACATCAATACCAAAACTACGGATTTTACCAGTAAGAAGATCGAGGAAGGAAATATAATTATCGAGAAGCATGACTTAATTGTAGTCTATATCACAACAATTTTTTAATCATTCCTTCTTTCACCATTCTTCTATACAACACTTCACCAGACACCTTAAAGATATTTAATAGATCATTAAATATTGGTTGTAATATTTCAGCATCTTCATTTTCCGGCATCTTTCCTAGTTTGTTTATAAGTTCTTTGCTTAATAACTTTGAAGGAACTAAAACTAAACCAGCAAAAGTTTGGGCTTGAATCTCTATGTACCGATAATCTGTCTCACTAATCTTTGAAAAGAAATCTTGATGATCATTGAAATTTGTGGGGCCGTTTTTCTTATACCAATCTTGATGGAGAATTTTGTGTCCAATTTCGTGAGCGATGGTAAATCTTGTCCTTTCGGAATATTTGGTATAACAATATTCATCTATAGTTATCTGAGAAAAATCTGAGGTGATAAAACCGTCAATTCCGATTAGATTTTTAATCCCAGGAATGGCGCACAAAAAAATTCCGAGTTTGAGTTCTGCGATTTCCTCAATGGGGACTGGAAGTAGGTCGCCTTGATTGTATTTGTTTAAAAATTCGTCGGCCGCATGCCGTACTTGCGCCATCGAAAGAGCAACTCCATCCATATCAAGTTGTTCCTTTTTCTCCGTTATTTAACAAAGAAACTAATTCTTTTATCTTTTCTTTATTTAATTTCTTGCCGCGAACAGTTCTATAAAAAGCTGGGAGAATCGACATTATTTGCTGACTGTTTTTAATATCTATCGGAATTGTTCCTTTGGCTAAATGGGCAAGGTCAAAGAAATTCACCCACTCTGGTGTACCTTCTTTTATTTGAAGCGCCTTGGCGTATCCTTTCAGGATGCTTTCACCGATACTTGGAGCCAAAATGTTTCTTTCCAATCGACTGATATTTCCTGGGTCGTAACCAAATCTCTCACAGAATGATCTTAAGGTAAACCCCAAAGACACCCTGCGATTCCTAAAAAAAACACCAAAGTTTTGACTCGTCTGTTCTTGTTTATTATTCATATGTATGTTGTATAATTATTACAACACTTGACATTACAAGTGTCAAGTACTTAATTATCAACGCGAGCGTTCTTATTTATCGATTTCGTAAAGCCGGGTGTTGCCGGATTGGAAGACGACATGGGCGAAGGTGGAAAATTTGGTTTCAGACAGATTGGGGTATTTTTCCCGTTCCTGATCACCGACTAAGATATATTTAACGTTGTATTTTTGAAGAATGTTTTTGACTTCAATGGGGTCGGTGGATTCGTAGATAGTGGTGACTTCAGTGCTACGGGAACCGGGTCCGTCATAGCCTCCCCGCCAGAGCCATTCGTGAACCAGCCAACCGACGACAGTTGGCAGACCGGTAGCCGAGGAAACCTGATTGAATTTGGTGTAAGAATCCCCGATTGCTTCAACTATGTTTGGCTGGCCGGAAACATTGCTGTTGAGCCAATTAATAACGGCAAAATTGTCAGGAAATTGTTCTTTTAAATAGTCGGTGCCAGCCAATCCCCAGTATTTAAATTCAGAGCGAGAGTCCCGGTAAGATTTGATGGCAAAATAAGGGTAAATTAGATGGCTAACCAATACCAGAAGAAAGAGAAGACGGTAGAGAAAAAATTTTCGGAGACGAATTAAAATATAGCCACTTGATAGGGAATACATGATAAAAGCCTGATAAACCAGCTTAAACATAGTGTTGGCCCGGCGGTGTTCAAAAATATAGATATCTTTGACGTAAATTAATTCGGGGATGATGATTAGAATGGTGGCTAAAATAATCAGAGAAAAAATAAAGATGTCGGAATTGGAAATAAGATGGCCGCGCTTCGCTCGCAATGACGATGCGAGGAACCAAATAACAAAAGGAATGGCGATGAGCCAGAAACCACCATAGAGAACACAAAGTTGGTAAAAGGGGGAACGGACATCGACAAGATTCAGGCCTTCGGCCATGGGAATGAAATTAAGGGAATAAGGCAGGGTAAAAAGATACCAAAAAAAAATGGTTAAGAGGCCGTTGCCTATAGTTAGCCAAAAGTTTTTTTGGACCAAAAAAAGAAAGAGGGCAAAGAAAAGGCCATAGACGGCCAGATCCCAGGCGTTGGTCATGTAGGCGATAGAGAGAAAGAGACCGCTGGGTAAAAATAATTTGGGGTCGGGTGGCCTTGTCTGTTGACTGTTAGATTTTTTTAGCGATAAGGAATAAGAAAAGAGAAAAGCCAGAAAGAATAAAATTAGAGGAATATCATTCATGTGACCGTGAAGGTCAGAAACTACAAAGCTATAGAGCGGAAATTCGTGAATGGTTTTGTTGTCGACGTCCGGATCAAAACCAATAAAGCGGGTGGCGTCAGGATACCAATAGGTGGAGGCGGCCAATTTTATGGCCTCCGGATTAAGATTCAAACGACCGTTGTTTTGAATGTCGATTTTGATAATTTTATATAAGGGATGGAGATTTCCGCCAAAGGTGAGCAAAAGCGCTGAAATCAGACCGGCCAAGAGAACATTTTTTATTTTTTTGGTATTTAAAAAGTGGAAGACCAGATTTCCGGATAGAGAAAAAGTCGAGACAAAAGTGAGGGCGCAAACAGTGGCGATGGAAAGGTTGTAGGTAATAGCCGAAGAGAGGCCGGAAATTTTGGTGAGGAGAGCAAAAACAAGATGGCCAAAATAGTAATAATTAATAGGAGATCCGGCATACCACATGTCAGCGGGAGGGAAAAAACGGGTGCGGAGAGCCGAGTTAACAAAGCCCCAGTCCATATATTTTTCTAAACCCTCAATGTCGGGGGTGTGGCCGCGGACAAAGGACCAAAGAGACAGAACAGTTAAAAACAGGATTTCTTCCAGGAGGATAAATTTGAAATTGGCTAAAAAGGTTTTTTTAAATGACGGCCATTTTTTTAAAACAAAGAGGTAATATAGGTCAGCGAGAAATACTAAAAACAAAATTATTAAAATTGAAAATGAAGTAAAGGGCAGGAGGCGGATAACACTAAGACAAAAAACAATATAGGTGACCAGGGTGAGGGATAAAATTTTGGCAAAGACGTAGCCTTTATCAAAAAAACGATGAAACAGGGAAAAAGTTAAGGGCAGAAAAAGTGCCGAAAAGCCCAGGATAAACAACCACCAAAAAACAATGAATTTAAAGTCGGCTAAAAACAAAGTCATAGACTATTTTAATAAAGTTTTGAGCAAATAACGGAGCAATGATTCTGAAAGATGATAACCACATTAAGATGCCGATTAATATCCCCCCAAAAACATCGATAGGATAATGAAAACCAACCAGAACCCGAAAAAAGAGTAAGGGGAGGACGATTAAAAAATAAAGTTGAATATTAAAAACCGGATAGAGTAAAAGAAAAAGAAAAAAGAAAGTGGCTTTAATGGTGTGACCGGAGGGAAAGGCGCCGCTTTGGTACCAACGGTCGACTAGTCCCACCGGAGTAGCATCATGTCTGACAAACATGGGCCGACGCCAATAGACTTTTTTTTTGATAAGTTTTTCAACTATCTCAGCTAGAACGGTGGCGACTAATAACTGCCAAAAAATGTTTGGGTTGTATCCGACTAATAGAATGGAAAGATAGAGAAAAAGGAACCAGATAGCGTAGTTAAAAATAATCAATAAAATTTTGCCAAATTGAGAGGATTCGAGGAGTTTTAAGAAATCAGTTTGTGGCCGCCAAAAAAGGGGGGGCTGGAAACTATTGGTAAATTTCATATTATCAGTTGATTTTAGCAAACAAGGGAAAAATACCGTCAGGGTGTTTCACTGTAAATGAGAATATTGCCAACAAATTTGTCGGGGCATTTAAAAAAATTATCGGGACAGGAGTATTGATAGGATAAATAATTCTCTTTTGACGGTGAGTAACAACTATTGCTTACCATAGCCTCATTGTCCCCGGTTAATTCGTCTCTTTTAAACTCAATTTGAGTGTCAGGAAGAAAAAACCCATATTTTTCTTCAATCTGAATAGGATCAGTGAAATAATCAATGTTGTTGGGTGATACGGCAACACAAATGCTTTTATTTAATAGATCTTGTTTTTTTTGTAAAAAATATATCAGATGCATTGACAAATAATCCCTAACAAAGTAATGATTTTCCCAATTATGATTGGCTTTTTTATCTACAAAAAAAACAATAATTTCCAATAAGAACACTGAAATAAAACTCCCTAAAAAAATATACTTAATAATGTTGAATTTAATAGTACTGTATAGATAGAAAAAACCACAACCAATCAATATGGCCCCCAGAGGAAGTAAAGGAGCTAAACGATGGTCGAAATTTAAACCATCGGTGATGGCACTATTGGTTAAGGGAATAGCAAATACCAATATCAATATAATCTGAAATATTCTTTTTTTGAGTCGCTTCAGAAGAAAAATTATTCCGACAAAAAATAGAGCGGCGTAAAACATATTTAAGATAGGACGATTGTCTTTAAAAAAGCTTTGGGTTGGTTCAATTACCAAAACCAATAAAGAAGTAATATATCGACCAATTAGTTCCCAAATTTTGTTGGTTAAGGAACCGGATACGGAAGCAGTCAGACGAGTGGTATGAAAGAAAATGTTGAGTGGAGTAAAAATAAGTCGGGGGCCAAATCCGACAATAATGAAAAATAAAAACAATAAAAGACGGTGAATGTTTTTTATTTCGGAAACTATAACAAATAAAATAATTATTAAACTTATTGGCCTAATTGAAGCGTGAAAATTAAAAGAAAATCCGCAAAGATACCCTATTAATAGGAATAGATGTGGTTTTTTTGGATTTTTATAAAAAGTGAAAAGCAGGAGAAAAAAGGTGGTTAAAAAACTGCTAAATATAACAACCATTTGGGTCCGACTATAAAATAAATGGAGAGGAAGGGAAATTATGGCTAAGCTAGAGATGACGGCAGGAGTAATGCCAAAATTCCAATAAGACACAAAAAATATTAAGGCGATATCGACAACGCTTATTAAGGCAGATGGAAAACGATAAAGTAAGTTGCTGTTTTCAAACAGTGGGTAAAAAAAACTGGCAAAGGTGGGAATAATCAGGCCGTGGGAATTATAACTGCCGTAGGTAAAAATATTGGCAGTCTTTTTTTGGTAAATTTCATAGGCATCGTGCCCCCCATCCCGCACTTCATCACCAAAAGAAACAAAGGGGTAAAAATTTAAAAATATAAATCTGGTTATGATACTCAATAGCATGATTCCCAGAAAAATGATTTTGTGTTTTTTTAATAGTTTTTGGGGCGGTGAGGTACGAATAAATATAAAGAGAGATAAAATAAACAATAAAAAAGAAAGGAGGTGTAAAAATAAAATAATATGTTGGTACTTAAACTGGATGTCGAAAAAGGCAATAATTGTCGAGACAAGACCAAGAAAACCACAAAATATGAGGATCATATTTAGTCGGATGTTGCTTTTCATAAATTGGTCCTTTGGTAGATTAATGCCTGAGGGTGGTCGTAAACAGTAAAGGCTTCTTCGGCGGTATCGTCACGAAAATAAAAACCCGGATACAGACAATCTTTATCAACCGAAAACCAGGTGTTCCTTTTTTCTTTGTATGGATAATTACTTGGGCCAAAGTAATAGCATTTTTTTAATAAGGGAAGGCTAAATCCGGGGTAGGAATAAAATTCGGCGAGTTTGGAAAAGCCGATTTTTTCGTCGAAAAGATTTTGATAAAAAACGGAGGTCAAAGGATAGCGGGAAGGAACTGGAGGAATAGAACCCCAAAGGCGATTTGAAGACATGATAATATAGTCTGTTTGAGCCAGAGTAGTAGAAATACTTAACCATTTTTCAGGGGTGTCCGAATCATAAAGTGGCAGCATAATGTTTTGATATTGGACAGTTTGATATTCAGGAATTCCTAGAGGCAGAGGGTCATCCCAATATTCGTTGGCGAGACGGGAACCGGAAGGGATATTATTATAAATCCAGCGGCTGGCATCAACTCTGGAGTGGGGCCGAATATATATATTAAGGAAAGCCAGGGTATAAAGAGAATGAAAAATTAAAGCAAAGATAATAATTTTTTTAGAAATAAATTTTGAAGAAACCAGATATCCAACCAATAGGGCCAAAAACGGATAGACCGGCAGAAAATACCTAACAGTATTGGTGAATTGCAGACCCTGAAAACAGATGAGAAAAATAACCCAAAAAGCAGAAGCAAAGATTAGAAATTGGCAAAGGTCAAGGTGAAATAATAGCTTTTTTAAATTTCTAGGGAGTCGAAATAAAAGTAGTCCTAAACCGTAAAACAAGACTAAACTAAAGGGAAGGCCAAAACCCCAAACAACGATGGTGGTCAGAGGATAAAGAATCGGGGTTTTGCTAAGATATTGGATTTCCGGAGGGTAATAGGGATCGCGGTTGTTTAATATGCCGTTTAATTGAGTCAAACTGGCGGTAAATTTGGGATTGATTTGAAAAAGGCCAGCAAAAGCATAGGGCTGAAAAATCCGAAAAACGGTAAAGGTTATGACCGCAAAAACAAGAGAGTAAAAAAGAAGTGTTAAAGATTTTTTAATTTTAAAAAAGTAATAAATAAAAAACAAAAATACTATCGGGAAAAATAAGATAGCCGACATTTTGGCGGCAAAGGCCAGACCATAGGTTAGGGCAGCCAGATTTAAAAAAAGAAATTCATTTTTAGATAACCAAAGTGACAGAAAAAGGAAAGTGAGTAAAAGCAGAGTACAAAGAAAAGTGTCGACGGCAAAAAAATGAGATAACTGAATGGGTAATACTGACAGGGCATAAATAATACCGGGTAAATAAAAGCGGCGGGAAGAGTTTGGGAAAATTAATTTTGATAAAAAATATAAAACAAAAATATTGACAGAATCAAAAAGGGCTGATAAGACACGACCAAAGAGATAAACACTTTCGTAGGTATCGGCGATAAATAAATGAGAAATTAATTTAACTAAAAATATCGGAAAAGTCCCGTAAACAAAAAACTGATAATCAGGATAGTTGTATGGGTTTAAGGGAGAAGAAGAGGTATCAAAATATTGGAAAATGTTTTGGGGAAGTTTGATAGCAGAGATAACCATAGTTAAAAATCTTTCGTCCGGGTGAAGATGGTAGCCACTGTCCCAATTTAGATCAAAGGTTCTTAATGAAAAAGCTAAAATAAAAATAAAAAATAACGGCAATAGATGGAAAAATTTATTGTTTTTTAAAGACATAGAGGATGTGGGGATAAAAAAAGTTATCTAAGTGATGGGTTTCCATAAGAGAAAAACCGGTGATTTTGGCCGTTCCGATTATGGTCTCTGAAGTTAAATAATTTAATTGAAAACTGCGGGGGATGAGAAGATCGTGAACGAAATTCCAAAAATAGCCGAAAACAAATTTCCTGTTAATATCCTTGATGATTAGGAGTTTACCGGATTTGGTTAATTTTGAGGCATCAATAAAAAACTTCATTTGGTCTGACTTTGATAAATGGTGGAGAAGATCAACGGCTAAAATAACATCAAAAGTTTTTTTAATATTGCCGGTGAGATTGGCAGTTTGAAAACGAAGATTTTTTAAATGATTTATTTTTGAGGCGAGAATAACCCGGTTTTGGTTTAACTCCAGACCCAAGACAAAACGTTTTGATGAATTGAGAGCCAGATAGAATGAAGTCAGTCCGTAACCACAACCAATATCCAGAATATTCCCCTCTTTTGGGATATATTGTTCGATTTTGGCTATGGGTAAAATTAGAAATCTAAGAAAAGCATAAAGGCGGGGGAAAAATAAGGGATAGTGATAAATAATATCTTTAATTTTGCGATTCATTTATTAGATTTGTTTTTTATAAAGTCGGAGGGTGGGGCGGTCGAAAACTGTCCAAGTTTCTTCGGCAGACTCGGGATTTAAAAACAAATCAAAAGGTTGATACTTTTTTATAAGACGAAATCCGAGATTACCGTCGAAGAGCTCTTGGTAATAGCGGCCACTTTGAGGAAATAGGGGCGAGGTTTGATTTTTGAAAACCCGATGGCTGGGGACTAAAATATAATCGGAGGTAGAAATTAGGTTATCAAGGCGATTTTGATTGGACTCGTTAAAGTCAAGATCATAAAAATTAAAGTCGGTAACTTGAAAATCGACTGACAAGGGTAGAGGGGTAACATTGCCGCTTTCAGATAAAATCGACGACCCCGGGGGGGCGCGACGATTGATGTCGGTGGCAGCGAGGTGACGGATATCAGGGCGGAGATAATTTAGCCAAAAGACAAAACCCGGAAGGCAACAAAAAAACAAAAGTAAACCCTTGGGGAGAGATTTTAGACGGTCAAGAAAGAGAGTGGACAGCAAAGGAAAAACAAAAAATATTGGGGCGGCAAAACGGGTCCACTTGGCAAAAACAGATCCAAAGTAAAGGAAATAAATTAGTGAAGAAAAAAGAACAATAAGCCAGTTTTTTTGGTTTTTAGGTATTTTTTTGATAAAGGAAAAGAGACCGCAAAAAGAGAGGAGGAAAACAAAAATTCCCGAAGTGTAAGGAAATATCTTGGTTAACTGAAAAAAATAGGGGGTGGTAAAAAGAAATTGACGGGTGTAAAAAACTTCAATAGCACCGGTAGCGACAGCAGTTTCATATTTTAGGGTTGACAGAAAGGCGGGAAAATCAATCCAATTATAAGGTGAAAAAACTATAAAAAATAGGAAAGTAAATAGTAAATAGTAAATAGTAAATAGTAATAAGTGTAATTTATTTTTATATTTGGTAAAGATGGCGGCTAGAATTATAGGGACAACAAAAAAAATAGCGGTAATTTTACTGCTTAAACCGATACCGGTAAAAAGGGCGGCTAAAAGAAAATCACCAAGACGGGGGTGATGAAAAATTCTTAGCGAGTAATAAAGATTAGCCATAAAAACCAAACAAAGAATACTTTCGGTAGTACCAAAATGAGCCAGTTGGATTAATCCAGGGCTAAAAATTAGGAGGATTAAAAAAACATAGGTTGAACTATTTTTTTTAAAAAGTGTTTTGCCGATTTTATAAGCAAAAAATAGAAAAAAGAGAGAGAAAACGGCCGACCAAAAACGGAGAATTAGAGTGGAGGCAATAAGCGGAGGGTGGTCGCCGGTAAATGGGAGAAGACTAAAAAAGGCCAGATACAAGGGGAATTGACCATAGGCAAAAAAATGGGGGTTTAGATCCCCCATTGAAAGACCGGAAACGGCAGTGGCCATATTGTTTTCGTCAGGATGAAAAAAATATCCCTGCCCCCAGCTTAACCCGACAAAACGGGAGAGAAAAGAAAAAGCGATTATGAAAATTAGCCACCCTTTAGATGACATAGAGAATGGCAATTATCATCAAACCCCAAGCAACAACTGAAAACAAGAGAGGGATGTCGTTGGTGATTACCCGCTCCGGTCTTTCCCCTTCCTGCATTTCAAAAATAATTTGGCCATAGCGCATAACGCCAAAAATTACCGGTAAAAGGGTAACCATGTACCATTTTCTGCCTAAAGCGTCGGGGAAATTTTGTAATAGAAAGCGGTGGAGAGGGCCTTCGAAAATGACTGGTTCGGCTAAAAAAGTAAACATGGCATAACAAATTAGAGTACAGACGGCAAACATAGTGGTATAAAAATTCAGAAGGGCCTTGCTGTAGCCGGCCATGGCCTGACGGGTACTCCTGCCGGTATTGATAAGTTCGCTACGGCGTTTGCCGCTGGCAATGAAAAGTGACAGAAAGATGACGGTGAGCATTATCCAAACCGGGAGATGGTAGCCGGTGGCGACCTCACCGGCAAAAGCCCGAAGAATAAAGAAAAAGGCGATGCCCATAATATCGAGAATGGCTTTTTTTTTGATAGCAAAGGAATAAAGATACTGGAGGAAAATAAAAATGAGAGCAATCAGGAAAAAGGCGGGAGTAATTAAGGCGGCAAAAGATAAACCAATAATTAATAAGACGAAAATAGCCAAAAGAGCTGTTGTCGGAGAAAGATCGCCCCGGGCCAGAGGACGATTTTTTTTACTGGGATGGAGACGGTCCCTTTTGATATCGATGAGGTCATTTAGAAGATAGGAAGAAGAAGAAAGCAGGCAAAAACTGACAAAGGCAAAACTACTTTGGACAAAGATTGCCTGATCAAAAAATTTACCACTGAGAATGGCGGCGGCAAACAAGTTAAGGTTTTTGATCCACTGACTGGGCCGAAGAGCTTCGAGAAGGACTAACACAACTATAATAATACCAAAAAGCCCAAAAGAGTGATGATACCGCCTAAGAGAATCAGGGCTTGGGAGGGAAATTTAAGACCGGCAAGGGGAAGAATAATCCGGGTGGGTGAGGGACCTTCGTCTATGGGAGAAGGGGTAACAGTAGAGCGGGGGCCTGTTGTCGCTGACCCGCCTGCCGGCGAGGCAGGAGCTACAGCAGGTAAAGTGGGTGTCGGGGTGTTGGTCGGTTTAGAAGTGGAGGTTGGTTTACTGGCAATATGATTATCAGTTGTAATATTGCGATTGTTTTGATTTTGTTTGATTAAATAGATGCCGCCGGCAAGAGAAAGAAATATAAAAAGTAGGGTAAAAATGGCGTAACGATTATTTTTCATCCTTCTTCTTAAGGTATAAGGAAAGGCTTAGAGCCATAACAGAGGAAAGGACCAGCATTAATCCCGGAAAAGAGGAACCGGAGACGGGAACTCCTGATTTAGTGGACGGTTTGCTGGTACGGATGGTGGGAATAGAAGTAGGAACGGGGGTATCAGTGGGGGAGAGAGTGGGAAGAGTGGTGGGAAAGGGTTTAATAGTAGCCGAAGGAGTGGCTGAAAATGAGAGTGAGTTGCCGCCGCTGGCAGCATTGACGACAAAACTACGCTTTAGTGTTTTGATGAAACCAGCGGCGTCCTGGTAACTGACCGTAAGAGTGTGAGTGCCGGGAGTAAGATTTTGGGGGGGCGACCAATTCCATGAGCCGTCGATTGAAGTGGTAACCGAATCTTGGTAAACCGGAGAGGATTCGAGTTTGATTTGGATTTGGGAGTTAGCCGGACCGACACCAAAAATATCGGGTCGAAGAGTGTAAATATTTTCGGATTCGGCGGGATTATTGATTTCCAATTTGATACTTGAAGGAGAAGATGGTGAACTATCCCGCAGTGAGCCCGAACCGGGGGGAGAGGGGGCGGAGAGATAGTTTTGGCCAATGATAATGTCAGGGATAGGATCGTTTTGGGAGGTGGTGTGACTGATTTGAGTTAGGGTACCGTCGGGGGAATAAATAATTAATTCTTCCGGTGTATTGGCAGAAGGAGTAAACCAAGAGTCTTTGGTTTCGGTAAAGCTATTGGCCAGGGAAATGTGCCATTGGCCGCTTTGGTCGGTAATAGCCGAAAGAGGTAGGGCGCCGCCGATGGTCAGATATAAAATAGTGTTGGAACTGGGGTCCTGATTGGCTTTGAGGATTTTCCCCCAAGCTAAATTGGAAGTCGAAGCTTCAATCGTTGGTTTGGTGGCAGTTTTAACCTTATATTCGGTAAGTTGATAGTTTTGGCCACCGGAAGAAATCGAATACGGATATTCACTTTTCGATTTTAAATTATCAACCCGGAAATAGTGGGTCAGAGACGATTCCTGAAAATTAGGGAAACGCCGGTTGTTTATTTCCAGTATGGACAAACAGGAAGAGGTGGTGGTGAAAGAAAGATCGAGTGATTGATGAGTCAGGTTGGTAATCTGAACACCCTGGGGGGAACAATCACCTGAAGCTTTGGTAAAAAGATTGGTTTGTCTAAGTGATAACATTACCCCAAGAAAAAGAATGGCTAAAAGTAAAATGAGACCGACAATGGAGGGGATATGTTTTTCTTTCATGGGGTGGGTAAAATTTCTTGACGTTTTTCTATAAGGTCTAATACCTCAAGATCGAGGTTGGGATCAATGGGACGAATAAGGTTACTTTTTTTGGCCTCAGCGGTGGCTTTCATTAAATTATCGTAACTTTTTTGAGTAATTAACACAAAAATCGCCAAAAAAGTGGTTAGGGCCAAGATAAAAAAATAGCGGGAGAATTTATTTTTTTTCATTGATTAGATTTTTCCAGTAATAGACATTAATAGGGAAATTAAAAGTTACCTGGCGATTTGACAGAGATTCCTTATTGGCGGAAAAGCTGACGCGGGGAATTTCCAGAAGTCGGCGGTTTTTGAGAAAAGAGGTAATCAGATTAATTCCGGAAGTAAAAGAGGAGGTGGTGCTGACAGTGGTGGAAAAATATTTGGCGTCATTTATAAGAAAGTCTAATTTATTGGTTTCAAGTTGATTTTGAGTTAGAAGACCATCGAGTTGAACGGTGGCTTGAGAAAAACGGGGAAGGGCGGGAAGACAGGAATCAACCAGGGAATACCTTTCCTGAACTTGGGAAAAAAGATCCTGGGCTGAAATAACTTCAGTTATTTTATTTCTCATCTCCCGGGAAAGAAGTTCTTTTGACTTGATATCCCCGATAAGGGCGGAAATGGTTAAGGCCGTCGGTTTGATGGCAAAGAAGAGAAAAAAGGAAATGAGAATAAAAGTGGCAGCCAGTTCAAAAGTCTTTCTAAGTTTACGGTTTTCCTGCCGCTTTTTGATGTAATCAAAAAGTGGAGTAAGTCTAGAGTTTAGTTGGAGATTTCCGGATATCATTTTTTTTAAAGGTTAAAGAAATATCAACATAGTATTTGTTGTCTTTGGCCTTTTTTTCAATCCGACGGACGTCGACACTGTCAATGTCGGGATTGAGCATTAAATTGGTAATGAAAGAGACGATTGAATCTTCCTGATAGGTATAAAGACTGACAACGGAGGTAAGCTTGGAGGGATTGGCCTCGTCTTGGCCTAAATTAAAACTCTGAAAGAAAACATCATTCGGAACGGTGTTGACAAGGCTTTTTATCAGACTCGGATAATCCGACTGGTTTTTAAAAGAGGCGTCAATAAACTTGAGGCGGGATTGGAGAAGGGAAAATTCATCTTCGAAATCAGCGGTACTATTAAGAATTGCTTTTTGTTGACGAACTACTTCTGATAGATCTGAATTTTTCCGATCGAGCCAAAAACGGGAAAGGAAAGCACTAATGACGATAAGTTCGGTAAAAACAATAATGTAACGACCAACCGTGGTTGACCATTGAATCAGACGGGCCAAGGGTGTATTTTGGTTGGCCTCATTGGGCAGTAGGGACAGTTCTTTTCTCCTGGGCATAGTTTATACAAAGAGTATAAGCTATCGACTGATGAAAATGGAAGAAATCCGATTGAAAAGTGATCTAAACTCGGAAAATTCTTTGATTTGAAAGGTCCAAGAAAAGAAAATATAGGAAAAAAGACCGGTAAGAGTAGCCAAGCCTAATACAATAGCAACGGAAAAAGTGTGGGCGGTATCAAAAATAAAAAGATCGAGGGTTTTAATAGACAACCAGCTGACGACACCGGAAACAACGGAAAGCAGAGCAATCTGAGCCAGCCGGAAAAAAGTGTTAGCCCAGCCGGTACCGTCAACCCGACGGATAAAAATAAAAAAGAGGCCGAAACACTGGACAAGATTGCTTAAAGAGGCACTGACAGCCAAACCCAAAATTCCCCAATCGGTAAAATTGATGAACAAATAGCTGGTGAGGATATTAATAAAGAGGGAAAAGGCGGAAATTTTAAGAGGGGTTTTGGTGTCGTGAAGGGCATAAAAAGAACGGATTAGAATTTGGACAATGGCCTGACTGGCGATGGCGGGGGTAAGATAGGCCAGGGTTTTGGCAGTGAGAAGAGTAGCCGACCAAGGGAATTGTTTGGCACCAAAGGCTAAGCGGACTATACCTACCCGATTAACTAAAATTAAGGCAGTGATCGGGAGGGCCAAATAAAGGCTTCGAAGAATAGTCTTTTTGACAGTGTTTCGAAAGAGCTCTAATTCGTTTTGGGCAATATTTTTTGACAAAATAGGGAGCGAGGCCTGACCAACAGTAGTGCCAAAAATTCTGCTCGGTAGGTACATAAGCTGGAGAGAGAGATTGAGAAGAGAAATGGAACCAGCGGCTAGAGTAGAGGCAAAAAACAAAGTAACGGTGTTTTCAATTTCGCCAAGACCCAGGGCCAGAGATCGGGGAAGCATCAGCCGGAAGACTTCCCTGACTCCCGGATGATGACGATCGGCTGTCAGTTGATAGTTAAAACCCAAACGGCGGATTAAGGGAATTTGGATAGCCAAATGGAAAAAAGCACCGACAACAGCGCCGTAAACCGGACCATAGATGCCAAAGGCCGGAACCAGAGTAAATATACTCAAAATAATAAAGAGGTTGTAGACAATCGGGGCGAGGGAGGGAATTAAAAAATTCTGCCGGACATGGAGAATGCCGGTTAAGAAGTTGCTTAAAAGAAAAAAGATTTGGGCAACTAAAAGAATCCGGGTCATGTTGACCATGAGATCAATTTGGTAATTATTGAAACCTCTGGCAATAAGTTCAGAGAGGGGGCGAGTGAAGATGAGAATAATAATGGCGGCCACTAATAAAATTAGAAAGAGAGTGTTGATAACCGAGGAGGCCAAACGATAGGCTTCTTTGGGTTTTTTATGGAGGTAACTGGAAAATACGGGAATGAAGGAGGCTGAAAGAGCGCCGGTAACTAAGAGTTTGAAAATTAAATCAGGGAGGCGGAAGGCGGCATTGTAGGCGTCGAGGTCCAAAACACAACATTGAAAAAAACGGGCATAGAGAAAACGACTCCTTAAAAATCCAAGAATGGCAGAGATACCGAAAGTAACCGCCAAAATCAACGAGGCTGAGCTGATTGAATTTTGGGGACGGGAAAGAATGGATTTAACTTTTGAAAGCGAAAACATTATTTCTATTATAACTGTTGTAAAGACTTATATATTAGGCTAAAATACCTCTTATGCCAATTTCAAGATCAGCCAAAAAATCATGGCGAAAATCGGTTAAAAACAGAAAGGTCAATGTTTCTTTTAGGAATAAAGTAAAATCGGAAGTTAAAAAATATCTGCTTAAACCGAGTGAAGCCGGTTTAAAAGAAGTTTTTTCGGTCTTGGATAAATCCCAGAAAAAGCGGATATATCATCGCAATAAAGTGGCGAGATTAAAGTCGAGGATGGCAAAGAGATTAAACCCCTCTCCCCTCGGCAAGCTCGGGGCATCTCCCCTTGACCCGACTTCGCCTGCGGCTTCGACCGGGCAACGCAAGGGAGAAGTACAAAAAGCGACCAGAAAAGTAGCTGCTAAAAAAAAGACGACCAAAAAGGTAAAATAAGGCGTGAAGAAGTTTTTTATTACCACCCCGATTTATTATATCAATGATGTGCCCCATATCGGACACACTTGTACTACCGTAGTGGCCGACATAGTGGCCAGATGGCATCGGCAGTTGGAGGAAGAGATATTTTTTTTGACCGGAACTGATGAACACGGTCAAAAAGTAGCCGAATCAGCCGAAAAAGAAGAACTAGGGGTCAGAGAATATTGTGACAAAGTTGCCCCCCGTTTTGAAGAGGCTTGGGTTAATCTAAATATTTCTTTTGATTTTTTTATTCGAACTACTGATCCCCGGCATGAAAAAGTAGTAGCGGAGGTGCTGCAAAAAATTTATGATAGTGGTGATGTCTATAAAGGGAAATATGAGGGATACTATTGTGTTGGCTGCGAAAAGTTTGTGACTGAAAGTGAACTGGTCGATAAATACTGTCCTTTACATCCGCCGGAGCAAACGGTGTTTAAAAGTGAAGAGAATTGGTTTTTTAAATTATCAAAATATGTCCCAAAAATAATTGAGTTGGTCGAAGACGACAAAGCTAATTATATTTTCCCTGAAGGGAAGAGGGCTGAAGTTTTGGCAAAACTAAAAGCCGGAGTTAACGATATATCGCTTTCCAGAGAAAATGTTTCCTGGGGAATTCCTCTGCCTTGGGATAAAAGCCAAACTGCCTACGTTTGGTTTGATGCCCTGTTAAATTATTATAGTGCGACGCAGTTTATTGAAGGAAAGGCGGATTTTTGGCCGGCAAATTTACACTTACTGGGAAAAGAAATTTTATGGTTTCATACGGTTATCTGGCAAGCGATGTTGTTGTCGGCTGGTCTCCCGTTACCTCTAAAAACTTATACACATAGTTTCTATATGATTGACGGACAAAAGATGTCCAAATCGCTGGGGAATGTGATTAGCCCGCAGGAATTGATTGATGAGTTTGGAGTCGACGGCAGCCGGTATTTAATCGCCCGATCGTTTCCAGGTGAAAATGATTCGGATGTGGGTATTGTTCGTTTTAAGGAAAAATATAATGCTGATTTAGCGAATAATTTGGGGAACCTGGTGAGCAGGGTGACAAAATTGGCAAGTGGACTACAAATTGAAACTTCAAATCCCTCTAAATCTCTCCCCTCTGAGGATCTAAGGACCTTTGACAAGGGAGACTTTGGAAAACTAATTGACGAGTTAAAACTTGATGAAGCAATTGGTTGGGTGTTTGAAAAGTTTATTGATAAATCCAACAGTCGTTTAAATGAAGTGGCGCCGTGGAAGTTGCCGGCGAATGATCCGAAAAAAATTGAGGTGTTGACGGAATGTGTCCAAAATTTACAACAAGCAGCCTATTATTTAAAACCGGTTATGCCGGAAACATGTGAACAAGTTGAGAAAGTGTTAAACGGAAAGATAAAGGCTTTGGAGAAGCCGTTGTTTCCGAGAATAGTCTAAAAGGAAAAATTTGGACTCGGATTAGGAGGACTGGGATTGTTCGTTTCCGGCTTTTATCTTAACATCTAACCTTGCCTTGGTGGCGACCGGATCAGGTCGAACCGCTTTAGCATTGCTCTCAGCGATTTGTGCGTCAACTGCGGTAACCCCAGGGAGAGGAGGGGGAAAATGACTTTCGATAAAAGCTCTGTCTAGAACTGTGTCAAGTTTATTTCCCGACATAGATGTATTATACAATATTTTACTAAAATGATCGATACTCATGCGCATGTTAATCCCTCTAAATCTCTCCCCTCTGAGGATCTAAGGACCTTTGACAAGGGAGACTTAAAAGATTTTAAAATTGAGGGATTGGAATATGTGGTTTTGTCAGCATCGAATATAGAAACATCAAAATCAAATATAAAGCTGGCGAAAATAAACCCAAAATTGCTGGCAGCGGTGGGAATACACCCACAAGAAATAATTTCAAATTTCAAATTTCAAATTTCAAATTTAGAAAAATTACTGAAAGAAAATCCAAAAATAGTAGCGGTGGGAGAATGCGGATTAGAGTTTATTGAACCTTATAATAAGGAGTTGCAAATTGAAAATTTTCGGGCTCAAATTACCCTCGCCAAACGATACCACAAGCCCTTAATTGTCCACGCCCGAAAAGCGGTGGAGGAAGTGTTTGATATATTGAGGGGAAGCGAAACCCGGGGGGTAATTCATTGTTATACAGGGGGTAAAAAAAGAGTTCAGAAAGTGCTTAATCTAGGTAAAGACTGGTATTTCGGGATAGACGGAAATGTGACCTATGAGCTGGGATTGGCGGAGGTGGTCAAAATTATTCCCCATAACCGACTGTTGGCGGAAACCGACTCGCCCGAGCTAACTCCCCTGCCTTTTAGGGGACAAAAAAATTACCCGGAAAATGTTAAATATGTATATCAAAAAATAGCAGAAATTTGGGGGATGGAATTTGAAGAAACTGAAAAAATTCTTGACGGAAATGCCAGAAGATTATTCCAGATAATCTGAAATTATTTGTTCGAGTTCTTTTAGGGGCGGATATTTGTCGATAAGGGCAACTTCGTTATTGATTAACAAAATCGTTTTCCCTTGGATCCCCATGGAATAAACCCGGTGCATATCCTGGATATATTCGGGGTCATAATCGATTTGGAGACGTTGGCAGATGACTTCAATATCGGCAAACATTTTTTTACCGGCCGGTGAACCGCGATCGTAAAGTTGAATCCGCACGTCTAATTATAATTCCAGCCTGGGGTTAATGTCCAGATCGAGGTCGTTTAGTGATTTGTCCTGGCAATAACGATAAAAAGCAGCCAGGGCGATCATGGCGGCGTTGTCGGTGTTGAGTTTTTTTTGAGGCGGGAAAAAAATGGGGAGATTTTTTGATTTAGCGAGATGGCGTAATTGACGACGAAGAGTCAAATTGGCCAGAACTCCGCCGGAGGCCAGAAGAGAGACAGGATGATATTTATCAATAGCTAGGGAAAATTTACGGGTCAGATGTTCGAAAACGGCGGACTGAAAAGTGGCTGATAGATCGGACAGATGGGCGGCGATCTTTGTTAGAGGCCAGTCTTTGATTTGGTAATAAAAGGAAGTTTTTAACCCTGAAAAAGAAAAATTAAGAATACTTTTCGGTTGAAGCGGTTGAGGTAGTTTTAAAAAATCAGAATGGCCCGTTTGAGCCACTCTTTCGATGACCGGACCACCGGGGTAGCCGAGGCCCAAAAGTTTGGCGGCTTTATCCAGAGCCTCGCCGGCGGCATCATCAAGGGTTTGGCCAATAATCTGATAATCGCCAATTTTTTTTATTAATACTATTTTGGTGTGGCCACCGGAAACGGTTAAGCCAAGAATAGGAAAATGGGGAGAGAGATGAGGTAGTCCGTTTTTGTTTTTGAGAAAGACCGAGAGAAGGTGACCTTCGACATGATTGATGGCGGCAAGGGGAATATGGTTTTCTCGGGCCAGATCTTTGGCAAAATTGTAACCGATACTTAGGGCAATCCCCAACCCCGGGCCGCGGGTGGCAGCGATTAAATCGATATCCTTAAGAGTTTTTCTTGACTGTTTGAGAGCTAGGGCGACGATAGCCGGGAGACGCTTTTGGTGGGCTCTTTTGGCAATGTCGGGAACGACCCCGCCATAGACAGAGTGGAGGTTGATTTGAGAAGAAACAATATCAGAAAGAATCCGGTCGTCTTTTAAAACTGCGGCACAAGTGTCGTCACAACTGGTTTCAATTCCTAAAATAAACATAGTGGTGTCGTATTTTACTCTAAAAAGAAAAAGTTAATCGGCGGGTATTTTCTGAAACATATTCAAAATTGATGGAAAAGTAAGAGGTGTGTTTTTTTAGCCAAGTAAGATTTACTTTACCCATGTTTTCCGGCCACTCGAGGCAACTTAGGGTGAGTTTTTTAAAATGAGATAAAAAGTTAATTTCAGTAAACTCGGACGAAGAGGATAGGCGGTAAAGGTCAAAGTGGAGAAAGTTATTAAGGGGTGGGAATTTGACCGGATATTGGTTGTAAATAACAAAGGTGGGCGAAGTGATGGGGCCTTTGACCCCAAGATAACGGCCGATGGCTCGGGCAAAAACAGTTTTGCCGCAACCAAGATCGCCGGAGAGGGCCAAGACGATATTTGAGGGGGCGGCAGTGTGAAGAATTTTGTTAAGTAAAAACTGAGCAATTTTGCCGGTATTTTTTTCGGAAGTTGATAAAAATGTTTGAGAAGAAGCGGCTATCAGATCGCCGCGGCGAAGAATTTTTAGTTCCGGCTCGGTAACATCAATGACGGTGGAAGGTTTATTTTTGGGGAGAGTGCCGGCATCAATAATTAGGTCAATAAGGTCGAGTTTTTTTTGAGAAAGAGTATTTAAAAAAGAAGAAACTGAATAATGGGGAGTCCGGCCGGAAAGATTGGCGGAAGTGGCGGTAATCGGAAAAGATAATTTTTTGACTAGGTCTAAGATATAGGGGCTGTCGGGAATACGGATACCGAGGGTACCGTTTTCGGCCTCGATGCCGGGGGCTACCAAATGGCGGCCGGGAGAGACGAGAGTGAAGGGGCCGGGTAAAAGATTTTGATACAGAAGACGGGTTTTTGAAGACAATTTAACGTATTTTTCGGCCATATCGATATCAGATACTGCAACAGAAATAGCTTTACCCGGCCAGCGGTTTTTGAAGGATAAGAGTTTAGCAACGGCTGTCGGGTTTCGGGGATCAACGGCCAAAATGTAAACAGTGTCAGAAGGATAAATTACCAATCCCCCACTGTTGATAACCGCGGCGGCTAAAGTAAGGTATTTTTTTTGATTGCTTTTAATGATTTTCATAAAGACAGACAAATTTTATCATTTTGCTAAAATGAACCAATGCGAAAGCTAAAAGCCAAGGAGTGGTTAGTACCGGTATTGATTTGGATAACGGTGATTAATTTATTTTTGGTGGTGAAAATTTCGGCAGGAGAAAGATATCTGGGGAGACTCAATCGATGGTATTGGCTGGCGAGTCAGGGAAAATGGACGGCGGCGGGAAAATTGGAAAAGAGACTGGATACAGCAGACACTAAATGGTATAAAAACCGGAATAGGGCGGAGGATTTGAAAAAACGCTTGAATGAGCTATCGATTAAGGACAATAAAAGTGCCGATGACTGGATGGAAATGGCCAGTATTCAGAGTCGATTACAAAAAACAAATGAAACTAAGGTGTCGGTAAAAAAAGCCCATGAACTGGATCCAATCAGAAGTGATATTGAGAAGATTTATTTTTCTTCTTTTTGATCCTCGGCTTTTTTGGCTTCCTCGTCGGCGGCTTTTTCTTCGTCAGTTTTTTGTTCGGTAGTCGGAACGTCGCCGGGGGCGACTTCGGCTTCAGGAACAACCGGTTCTTCTTCAACTTTGGGAGCTTCGGTCTTGATAATGGCTTGGGTAAGGTCGGTTTTTAGTTCAACTTTAGAGCGGTCAACTTCCAAATTGGCAACAGTGATCATTTGATCAACTTCGATGAGGGTGGAGATATCTACCACGAATTTTTCGGGAAGGTCGGTGGGCAGAGCCTCGACCTCGATTTCATCAAGAATGGTGACCAGAACATTGCCGTTTTTAACGGCCAGCGATTCACCAACAAACTCGATGGGAACGGTGGCAACAATTTTTTCTTTAAGGTTAACTTTGTGACAATCGATGTGAAGAAGGGCGGAGGTGACGGGGTGGTATTGGGGGTTTTTGAAAAGAATGGGGTATCTGTCCTCACCGATGATCACTTCGATGAGAGTTGATTCACCGGCTTGGGCGAAAACTGATTGAAGGGAGACAGTATCAAACTGAACAGTGAGCGGTTTAAATTCATGACCATAAACAGAGGCGGGGGTAAATCCAAGGCGTCTAAGAGATTTAACTTTACGGCCGGTAATTTCCCGAAGCTGGGCGGGAATGGAGGCGATTTTTTTGGTCATATGGGAAAATATCCAAATAAACTAGGGTTGATTTTAACACATCCTTCGTTACTTATTTAGTAGGAGCTGGGAAAGTTAGAGTTACAGCCCCTTTTAGAAAAGTTTTTTGCCGAGGTGGGGGAAGCGGTGGTAATTGATTTTCCAAAGCTGTCCCGTCAGTTATAACTGCCTTTATTTCGGTAGCACTGGCTACCGGATCGGCACCGGAGACCGAGGCTGTAAGCGGATCGTATTTTTGACGATCAAACAACTTCATGGTTGATTTTATCACGTTGTGTGGTAGAATTTGCTGATGTTATCTAAAACAGTCTCTCAAATCTGGTGGCAGTTCTGGTCCGAGGCGGGAGAGGTTTTAGTGGCATAAAGATTTTTTTATTTAAAAAACCGACCCCGTGAAAGCGGGGTTTTTTGGGGGTTAAAATCCCTCTCCCCGATGTTCATCGGGGCTTCTCTCCCCTGCGAGGATCTATGGACCTTTGAAGAAAGGGGGAAATCTGGATGAGGCCAGGAGGAATTTAAATGTTAATATTTCATCATAACTATGAATCAAACCAAAAAACGTATCCTCACCGGGGACACGCCGAGTGGAAAATTGCACATCGGTCATTATGTGGGAACTCTGGAAAACAGGGTCAAACTTCAACACGAATATGACACCTATATTCTGCTGGCTAATGTTCATGCCTACGCCAACGATTACACCCAGGCTGAAAAGATTAACCGCGACGTTTACGAAGTATATCTGGATAACTTGGCCGTCGGTATTGACCCTGAGGTATCTACTATCTATCTTGAATCCGGTATTCCGGAAACTCTTGAACTCTACAGTTATTTTTTAACTATGGTTGCTCATGCACGGGCTATCCGCAATCCTTCGGTCAAAGAGGAAATTAAATACAAAAATTTAGACCCATCATTGGGCTTTATCTGTTACCCCATTCTTCAGGCGGCTGATATTTTGGGCTTTAACGCTAATTTGGTACCGGTGGGTGAAGATCAATCCCCCGTCATTGAACAAACCCGAGAAATTGCCAGAGATTTTAACAAAACTTTTGGAGAAACATTTAATATTCCCGAAGCAATGATTGGTCGGGTACCGCGATTGATTGGCACTGACGGCAAATTGAAAATGAGTAAAAGTGGTAGAAATGCGATTTTGTTGTCCGACGATGAGGAAACATTGAAGAAAAAAGTCCAAGCTTGTTACACTGATCCCAACCGAATTCACGCGACCGATCCAGGCAAAGTAGAGGGAAACCCGGTGTTTGAATACCACCGCGCCTTTAACCCCAACGCCGAAGAGGTGAAGGATCTGGAGGACCGCTACCGAAGGGGGAAAGTGGGTGATAAAGAGGTAAAAGAAAAATTATTTGTGGCTCTTAATACTTTCCTCAAACCAATTCGGGAAAAGAGAAAATATTACGAGGATCGGCCAAAAGAGGCCAAGGAGATATTGGTTGAGGGCACCAAAAGGGCCCGGAAAGTGGTCCAGGAAACCCTGAAAAGGGTGCAAGAAAAAGTGGGGATTAATAGGTTGATAGAGGGATGACAGTAATATAAATTATGAAAATACACTGGGGGAGGGTGGCGGTGGGAGTGGGACTAACGTCGAGTTTGGTGGGATATGGGTATATTAATCAAAAAAGAACAATCTCCCCTGACCCCTCTTTGACAAGAGGGGCAGAAGTAACCCGGGTAATTGACGGCGATACCTTGGACACCGCGACAGGAGTGCGGGTGAGACTGTGGGGAATTGATGCGCCGGAATATCCGGAGGGGTGTCTGTCGGAAGCGGCCAAAAAACGGCTGGAAGAACTAGTCTTAAACAAAAAAATGACAATGGTTAATAAGGGAGTGGACAATTTTAACCGAACCTTGGCCCTGGTTTATGTAGATAAACTCCTGATTAACAAGGCATTGTTGACCGAGGGAATGGCGGTTTACGATGCCAAGGTAAATGCCGATGACTTAGTACTGCAAGAAATGGAAAAAACAACCGAGGAGGCCAAAGCGGCCAAAAGAGGGGTGTGGTCAAGTAAGTGCAGTCAGCCAAATTCAAAGTGTGTGATCAAAGGCAATTACCGCCAGGCCGGCGGTACCCGGGTTTATAGTCTACCCGATTGTTATAACTACGACCGGATTGTAGTTAACCCAGTGGGTGGCGATAAATGGTTTTGCGGCGAGACGGAGGCAGTAAAAGCCGGGTTTAAAAAATCGTTGGATTGTCCGGGGTATAAATAAAAGACCTGTTAATGTAGGTGCACTAGGATTCGAACCTAGGACTTCCGACTTATAAGATCGGCGCTCTAACCAACTGAGCTATGCACCCGTGAGTAGCAGGGGCGGGACTTGAACCCGCGACCACGGCGTTATGAATGCCGTGCTCTAACCAACTGAGCTACCCTGCCTGGTCCGCCGAAGCCCTGCCTGCTGGCAGGCAGGTTTAGCGTAGGCGACCCTTCGTTCTGCATTGTGTCGCTGCGGCAAGGCGAGCCTGCCACAGCTAGGGGAATTATATCAATATTTCAATATAAATCCGAAAAATGTTATACTTTTGGGCTCTTTGACATGCGGGGTAGTGTACGGCTGCACGTGAGGCTCATAATCTCACAGGCCAGGTTCAACTCCTGGCCCCGCAACTGGGGACATTAAACAAAAAAGCTCCTGAAAAGGAGCTTTTTATGTTCCGTCCCCACGGGGGTGGTGTATTGCAAAGCAAGACATAATACCCCCGAAAAACATATAATAACCCCAGGCACTATCTCTATATTCTTCAATCCCTAAAAGATAATAACTTCTATACGGGAACAACTTCTGATCTCAAAAGAAGATTAATAGAACATAATTCTGGTAAAAATTTTTCTACCGCCCCAAGAAAGCCTTTTAAACTAATTTATTATGAAGCGTATTTAGTCATAAAAGACGCTGAAGATAGGGAAAAATACTTAAAGACCAGTATGGGTAGAAGAGTAATCAGAGAGTTTTTAGTCTTTGGTAGCTGACTCCAATTGCTGGTTTTGTTTTTCGAGATTACTTATTTTAGTTTCGAGATCGCGGATTGACTGACGGGCGCTGATAATGATAGACAGCTGGCGGCTGATGGCTAAAATAGAGGAAATAATGATGGTAATAAGGATTAGGCGGATAGTCAGGTTTTTTAACATTTTGGTTGATATGTGGCCTAATACGTGGTACTATAAGATATTAATTAAAGCAATATGACTGTTTTATCCCTTAATGAGGCCTTAAATAAATTCGGCGACTCGCTGTCAACACGTGGCAAATCGGTTAATACCATTGTAGCCTATAAAGGCGACATCAACCAATTAATTGGCTTTTTGAGCTCAAAGTGTAGTATTACCACTTTGGATGGGGTGACGGCCAAAAGTGTCGAGGATTTTAAAAAGGACCTTTCAGACAACGGCTATACCGCTAAGTCAGTCTCCCGGAAGTTAAATTCGATTAAAAACTTTTTTTCGTATCTTAAAGGAGAAGGGCTGGTTTCTATTGACCCATCAAGCGAAATTAAGCATCCTAAATACGAAAATGAGGCGCCAAAGATTTTAAAACCGATTGAATACCGGTCTCTGCGGGATGCCTGCCGGAATGATATCCGGGCTACAGCGATTGTAGAGCTGATGCTTCAGGCAGGGTTGCGGATTAAGGAAATTGAAAATTTGAAGCTGGAACAGGTGAGGGAAAATGAGATAGTGATTGAAAGTTATGAGAGCCACCCGGAGCGAATCGTGCCTCTCAATAATTCGGCCAAGGTGGCCTTGAAGCGCTACATTACTGATGTTCGAGGGGAAAGCAAGGGTAAAAATGTGTTTATTACCAAGACCGGAAGAGTGCTACTGTCGCGCAACATTAGAAGCCTTTTGAATCGTTACTTTAATAAGGCTGATATTAAGGGGATTAAGGTTAATGATTTGCGGAATACTTTTATTGTTTACCAGCTAAAATCGGGAGTGCCGATTGATGTGGTGTCACAGGTAGTGGGGCACAAGCGGATTTCGACTACTGAAAAATATTTGGAATTGATTGATAATAAAGAAGAATCGAGGGGAATTAAATTAAGAGAATTGTAAAAACAATTAAAAAATGAAAAAAACATTTAATGAAGTTCCTTGTGATTTCTTAACTATCGCCTCCGACGGAAGCATTGTGTGTGTACAAAAAAAAGAATTGTACACGTTAAGTGATATGGCACTACCAAGAAAGGGTTGTGCTCCGATAGGTAGGAGCGAACGAAACTGTTGTGTTCAAGTACCTGGTAGGGTGTTTATGCTTGGATTGGCGATTGAAGCAATTAGGGCACGAGATACATCTAGAAACGGTTAAAGTCGGGCGCGTTTGGCGATGTCGGATTCGACAATGGCTTTGGGGCGACCGTATTTGAGAGAGGACAGTTTTTTGATCATTTCCGACATTTTGGGGTTGCCGGGTTTTTGTTTTTCAACGGCGGCGACATGAAGAGAGAAAGGATCTTTAGGAACACCATTGATCATGGTTTTGAGATAAATTTCGCCGGTACCAAGGTTTAATAAATCATGTTCGCTAAAGGTAGGCTGGAACTGGCGGATGAGAAAACCGGCATCGGAAATACCGACGCGGAAGCTGCAAATTGAACCGACATTGCCAAAAACAGCATTTTTAACCTCATCATCCATTTGGGAAATAAATTGGTTGGCGACACAAAGATTTAAATGGTACTTGCGGGCTTCGGACATAATGACGGCAAAGTCCTGGGTGGCAAAATTTTGAAACTCGTCAACATAGAGATAGAAATCGCGCCGATTGGCTTCGGGGGTATCCTGACGGCTCATGGCGGCAATTAGGATTTTGGGGATGAGAACCAACCCTAAAAAGGCTGAATTTTCCTCGCCAATTGAACCTTTGGCCAGATTAATTATTAAAATCTTGCCCTGATCCATAGCTTGGCGAAAGTTAAAGGAGGAGGTGGATTGGCCAATAATGTTGCGCATCATGGTATTGGTAATAAAGCGGCCGAATTTGGAAACGATATAATCCAGAACTTCCGATTTGTGAAAGTCACTGGTTTGGGCAATCTGATCGGTCCAATAGCGCCGGACCATGGGGTCTTTTATCTTGGGCATGAGGTATTGAACAAAGGAAGGGTCGGTCAGACAGCGAACCACCTCAATAAAGGTGGCGCCGGGTTCGGTCATGACGGTTAACATGATATTGCGGATCGCGTGTTCAAAACGGGGGCCGACAATGCCGGTTTTGTAAGGGTCGTAGAGTTTATACATCAAATTAATAATGGAAGAAGTGACGAAATCTTTTTGGTCTTCGCGGTCGCATTCCATAACGTTGAAACCCATAGGGCGTTCGGTAAGGGAGGGGTCAAAATAGATAACGTCCTCAATCCGCTCGGGGGGAATTCGCTCCAAAATACTTTCATAGGTATCGTGAGGATCGATAAAACAAACCCCTTTGCCGGCCTTAATATCCTGGAGGGCCATGTCAGCCAAGAGCCAAGATTTTCCAACACCGGTTTGGCCGACAATATAAAAATGACGCTGGCGGTCAGTTTGAGTCAGACAAAATTTGCTGCTGGCACCCCGATAAACATTGTCGCCGACGTAGAGGCCTTCTTGGGGAGAATCGGGGGGAGAGGGGGCTTTTTTGGATTTGAGCCAATAGATATTGGGGGTTTCGATGGTTTTGTTGGGGAAATGAAAAATGGAGGCAATTTCGTCGGTAGAAAAAATAGTTTTACCTTTCCACCAAAAAATGACGGGGTATTTGTAAATAAAATCGTCGACAAAAAAACTCTTTAAATATATTTTTCGGCTGCTCAATTTATTCCAAGGGGATTCAAATTGGGAAAAACAGGCTTTTAAGTTGCTTAAATTGACTTTGGCAATTTCAATCGTCGGAGCAACGGAGACCAAGCGAAGGGCGACTTCAAAACCAGGTTTGTTGGATTTGGCCTCAATGGCCTCAAGCTGACGGGCGTCGACTTTGTAGGAAGCGATTTGCGAATTGCTTTCGCTTTTTTTAGTATTGCTGATATAGGAGCGGCCGGATTTAGACCAGGAGGAATCGGCGGGGGAAACCACTAATTGAACGGCAGTGGTTTCGCCTTCATTTAATTTTGATAAAACAGAGGTGATGGAAGCCAGCGGGTCGGTGGGAATTTCTTTGTAGGTTTTTAGCGGATAGAAAGGTAATTTTTTTAGCCCAAGCCAGGCATATTCAACTTTGCCGTTTTCGGTAAAGAGAGAAGGTTCCTCAACGGATCTGACGTCGGCGCCAGCGTAAACACTATATATTTGTTTTTCGACCAGATCCTGATACTTCTTGGGGATGCAGATATAAAACTTGATGTCCTGACGGGTGCCGATGATTTCTAAAGACAGGCTCGGCTGGGAGACAAACACCTGCAAGAATTTAAAACGGGTTGAATGATAGAGGCTACTTAATGACCCGATAATTTGTTCGGTGGCATCAATTTTGACCTCATTATCCTGGGGAATAGCGACAAGTAAGGTGATGAGTTCCAGAGATTTTTTCTCCCGGTCACGCCAGCGGTACCAAAGAATAAAAGCATAAAACAAAAAAAGAAGTAAAAGGGCAACAATTAAGCCGGTAAAGACTGTAAACGCCAGACCGGAAATAGTAGTAAGTAGAGGATTAGGGTTCATTTTTTGGAGTTCGAAAGGTTACCTGACCTTTTTTTATTTTAATAAAACGGAGAATAAAGCGGGAAAGCCAGTGGCCGGCGTCAGAAATAGTTTTTTGAAAACCAGCTAAAAAAGAGGCGCGGGTGATAGGCAGGATAATTTTGGGAGAAGGAGACGGGGAAGAACTCAATAGAGGTTGACCGGTATCGTCATTGACCTGGGGGCCGAAATTACCGGCTTCCTCTACCTTTTCCATCCAGGTTTTAATTTCCCGGGGGATCAAAGTTTCTTTACCGGTGTCAAGATCGACCAGTCGTGGTTTAACAATTTCCTCGGGAAGAGATGTTTCGACTTGATTTTCCTTTCTTTCCTTGGCTTCGGGCATTAAAAACAGTATAGGCTAAAGTTGCTATAATTCCAACAGAGTGAAGACCGATAAGACCACCAAAAAAGTAATGCCGTTGCTGACCTCCTTGTTAATTATTTTCTTGATTTGGATATTGATTTGGTTTTTTAAGGGGGGAAGTTTTCGGCTGTATGCCAGCGCTTTTTTTGGACTTTACAGCATCACCGGGCAGGTTTGGGTGTCGGTACTATTAATCGGAATCGTCCAAAATATAGTTTTTTTACCACTGCGGTTTATCGGCATGAGATTGTCAGATTCGTTTAAAGACTTTGAAGAGGAACTGGAAAAAACTAAGGAGGATAGACAATATTTTTTGTTTACCGAGAGGGTAAAAAGAGGCGACCCGACCATAGTCTTCTACGTTTTTAGTTTTGTGGTCAACGCAATTGCTTTTTTCTCGGCTGGAAGAATATTTTTGATTGATTTTTATACTCAAAAATTGAATCCTAACTATCTCTATAAATTCATCCCCTACCCCGAATATCCACTGGTGGGAACAAACTTTAATTTTCCGTTTTTTAAAATAACAGATACCGTAGCCCTAAAGTGGTCAACGATTTTTTTAATCTGGGTCGGGATTACGGTATTTCTGGCGATACTAAAACTATTATGGAGAATGGGCAAGCTATTTTTGGCAAAAAATAAAAAGATACTGACGGCTCGAATCGGTTATAACCGACTGTTGTTTACCATTGGTGGTTTCGGAGGAACACTGTTGGTACTGTCGATTATAATCCTCCGAAATATTCCCACTCAATTTGCTCCATGGTGGCTGATAGCTGATTTAACCAGGCAAAACACGACCATGAATACCATCACCGCTATCGGGACCTTTCTGACTGTTATGCATGCCAGTTATATCCGACACCGAATTGATATTGAAATTGCCAAAAAAAGAGGGGTGCCGGATGACATTATCTATAAAGTGTTTAAGGAAAAGATGGAGCGAAGTTTTAGAAACGCGGTGATTTTAGGGATTGGGGCTTTTCTGATTACCAACCACATCCCCTGCGCCTTTGAGCTGTCGGTGGCGACTTTTGAAATTCTTTATATTTTGTCACCTTATACCTTTGACCGGATTTTGGTGAGGGCGGGAGCGAAAGAAAAAACCACCCCTGCCTCGCCGGCAGGCGAGCCTGATACTGAATCAGCTCAAGTCTAAACCCACCCGGCCTATGGCCACCCTCCTCCTCTAAAGAGGATCTAAGGACTTACAAGGAGGGTAATACACAAAATTTAGGGATCGCGATTGACCATATATTCGGCAATTCCTTGAATATAGTCGATAGCTTCTGAATTTAGACTTAGACTTCTTAATTTTTCGGCAGTTTTGACGGCTTTGGCGGCATATTCTTGGGATATTTTTCGGGAGTAATCGAGTGAGCCGCTGTCGACAATGGCTTTTTTGGCCAGTTCGAGGTCGATTTTATCGGCTTGTCTTTTACCCCAGACTTTTTTTAGGGCGGCAATTTGAGCGGTAGTACCGTCTTGAAAAGTTTTAAATATTAATAGAGTACATTTACCCTGCAATAAATCAGAATCGGCTGATTTTCCAGTCTTTTCCGGATCCCCAAAAACGCCCAAAACATCATCCTGGAGCTGAAAGGCGACTCCCCCATCGAGAGAATATTGGGTTAAGATGTCTAAAACCGACTTATCAAGACCGGCTAGATAGGCACCGATATGAAGTGGATTTTCGTAAGTATAAATGGCGGTTTTAGCTTGGTGAACCTTGATAACATCATCTTCATCCCAAGTGGAAAATTTTTGGAGAGAAACATCAAAAGCCTGACCGTAACCGGTAAGGGTGATGCCATCAAGGAGCTTGTTGGTGGCGGGAATAACAAATTTGGGAGGGAAGCGAGAGTTTAACAGCTGTTGGTAGCCAAAGGCCTGAAGAATGTCGCCAACGTTAATTGCCATTGATTCGCCGTAATGAGGGTCATTGTTTTCGAAAAAACGATGAGTGGTGGGAAGACCGCGACGAAGGTCATCTTGATCCATAACATCATCGTGCATTAAAATAGCAGTATGAACCAGCTCGACAGAAATGGCCGGAGCCCATATTCGTTCATCGACGGAACTGGAGCCGAGCAAATAAGCATAATAAACAAAGGAGGCACGGAGGCGTTTGGCGGAACCTAAATTGTGTTCGCGGGAATGAAGTAAGATCTTTTTGACTAAATCTTTTTGTTTTTGATTAAAACCAAAGTTTTCCTTAATTTCCTGATCCCAGAATTCCTTTAGCTTTTCGTCAATGAGGGGGACAAAATTTGTTAAAGTTTGTTTGGCATCCATCTGGAATATTTTAACACCAATATATCATTGACAAATAGTTAGAAAAATGTTAGATTTATCTTATGTTAGTACCAACCGTAAACAATACCAGAAATATTACCGACTTTCGGACAAATCCGGATTCAATTTTGGAAACGGTTAAGAAATTGGATGGTCCATTGTATCTGTTTCGGGGGTCGGTACCAAAAGCAATTGTGTTGGATCCGGAAAAATATAATGAAATGTTGGAAATGATTGAAGATTATCAAGACGAACTACGGGCTCTGGAGCTGGAATCTGATGCTAAACGACATCAAGGGGCGGTGAGTTTTAAACAGGTATTAAAAGAAAATGGGATTAAATATACTGTTCGACCAAAAAGCTAAGAAACGTTTTTCTCAACTACCCAGTCAGGAAAAAGAAAAAGTTGCCAGAGCTATCGGGTTGCTGGAACTAAATAAAACAGAACATATAAATATAAAGAAATTAAGATTGCCGAAGGGAAAATTTTTTCGAATTAGGGTAGGTAATTTGCGAATTATTTACGAACAAATCGGTAAAATAATTTATATTTCGGAAATAGATTTTAGGGGGAATGTGTATTGATGTTAAAATAGGGCAGTGGAGAATCAGGTTGAGGAAATTAAAAAAAAGCTGGATATTGTCGAGGTAATTAACCGATTGCTGCCGTTAAAAAAACGGGGACGACATTTTGTAGCCAATTGCCCTTTTCATCAGGAAAAAACCCCGTCATTTATAGTTAGCCCGGAACTGCAGATTTATAAGTGTTTTGGTTGTGGTAAAGCCGGTGATGTTTTTTCTTTTGTTCAAGAATTCAACCGGATAGATTTTCGGGAAGCATTGGAAGAAATGGCAAAAGTGGCCGGAGTGAAACTGGTAAATTCATATCAGGACACTAAGGGAGAGGGGCGAAAAAAAAGAATTTTGGCGGTTAATAGGGAAACGGCAAAGTTTTATCACTATATGCTGACCAGTCACGGTTTGGGAAAAGCCGCCAGAGAATATATAGACAAAAGAGGGATTAATGGGAAGATGGTGAAAAAATTTCAAATCGGATTTTCCCCGGCTGATTCAAGACTGATAACGGCCTATTTAAAAAAGAAGGGCTTTGGCGAAGAAGAAATGGTTTGGACTGGGACCTTTGGCTGGAGTCAATATGGGGGGAAAAAATTGTATGACCGTTTCAATGGCCGGTTGACATTTCCCTTAATTGATTTTCGAGAGCGGATAATCGGCTTTTCAGGAAGAGTATTGCCGGGGGCTAAAGCCGAACAGGCAAAATATATCAATTCGCCGGAAACGGAACTTTATCACAAAAGTCAAACGGTTTACGGCCTGAATTTAGCCCGGGAAGCAATTAGGCGGGAGCAAGCAGTAGTAGTAGTGGAGGGGGAATTTGACATGATAACTCCTTTTATGGCAGGGATAGAAAATATTGTGGCAATTAAGGGAACGGCCTTTACCGAGGAGCAGCTCCAACTTCTACGTCGCTACACTGATATTTTAATTTTGGCACTGGATTCGGATTTTGCCGGTAACAACGCGGTTATCCGTAGTATTGAAATGGCCGAAAAGTTGGAATTTGAAATAAAAGTGGTGGAGCTTTTGAAAAAATATAAAGACCCCGATGAGGCAGCGCGGGACAATCCGGAGGAATTTAAAAAAATGATTAAAGAGGCGATACCGATTTGGGATTTTGTCATCAATTCGACAGTAACCAGTTTTGGAGTCGAAACCATAAGAGGAAAAAGGGAGATCCTAAAAAGGGTTCTGCCTTTTATTTCCCGAATCAGAAACGCGGTGATTAGGTCGGATTATTTAAAAAAGTTGGCGGCAGTGTTGGGGACGGAAACAACGGCAGTGGAAAGCGAATTGATAAAAGTGGTGACAAACCCCTCTCCCCCTTCGGGGGCATA
>JBBTXE010000001.1:0-7457 GCA_038062455.1 Patescibacteria group bacterium | reverse complement strand
CCCTTGACAGGGGAGACATACTAGAAACACCGATGGGGAGGAGGGAGAAAATGGAGGAAGAGCTGATAACTTTGGTGCTGGGAAGTAAAAATATTAAAAAGGTAGCAAATCGGGTGGAGAAAAAATTAAAAATCCAAACACCAAAATTTCAAAAAATTTGGGAACACTTGAAAAACGATAAATTTACTCCGGATAAATTACTGGATGGGGTGGCCGAAGAGTTAAAAAATAGTTTGGGTGGAATGTATTTGACAGCTTCGGAAAAGACGATGGAGTCAGTGACCCGGAAGAATGAGATTGAAAAAATAATAAGTGAATTGAAGACTGAAGAATTGAAAAGCAAGCTTTCGGAAATAATCGAAAGAATTGGTAAATTGGAGAGGGAAGAAAAAGAAGAGGAACTTCTTGATACCGAAAAAGAGTACACCAAAACCGCTACCGAACTCTCCAAATGGCAAAAACGGGGAAAGTGGTAGTAGATAAAAGACGGAAATCACGATAAAATACAGAGCATGTCCGCATCTTTGGATTTCTCCCAAATAAAGCAGAAGCTGTCAGCCCAAGCTAAAAGGCTAAAATACTTGACAAACGAGGAGATCTTGACGCTGGTACCGGAGCCGGAAAAATATATTGAACAGCTGGATCTGCTTTTTGACTATCTATTTGAAAAGGGAGTGGATGTTTTTGATAAGGTGGAATCAAAAGAGGCGCTGGAAATTGAAAAAGCCAAGGTAACTAATGCCGATTTAATGGCGCTGTTGTCACAGAAAAACAGTGTCGATTCGGTCCGAATGTACTTAAAAGAAATCGGTAAAGTGGATTTGATTAATTTTGACAAAGAAGTGGAGTTAGCTAAATTGATTGAGAAGGGTTCGAAAATGGCTCGGGCGGATCTGATCAACGCCAATTTAAGATTGGTGGTATCAATTGCCAAAAAATATATCGGCCGGGGTTTGACCTTTTTAGATTTGGTGCAGGAGGGAAATCAGGGATTGATGCGGGCGGTAGAAAAATTTGACTGGAAGAGAGGTTTTAAATTTTCGACTTATGCCACCTGGTGGATTCGACAGGCGATAACCCGGGCGATTGCCGACCAGGCCAAAACAATTCGGATTCCGGTGCACATGGTGGAAACAATAAATAAAGTCTATAAGGCTACTCGAGCCTTGACTCAGAGATTGGGACGGGAACCGTTGATCGAAGAAATTGCGGCCGAAGTGGAAGTGACAGTGGAAAAAGTGGAGGAAATTTATCGAATTTCCCAGGATACGACTTCACTGGCCACCCCGGTGGGCGATGATGAGGATTCATTTTTGGGAGATTTTATTGAAGACACGACTCAACCTAGCCCTTATGACGAAACCTCCAAAGAATTACTGCGGGAATCGATTGAAGAGGTGCTGTCGTCTCTGGATGAACGAGAGGCAAAGGTATTGTCACTCCGGTTTGGCCTGATGGGTGAAACTCCAAAAACTTTGGAAGAAGTAGGAAAAATTTTTAATGTTACCCGGGAAAGGATTAGACAAATCGAGGCCAAGGCTTTGCGGAAATTACGACATCCAAGTCGGAGAAAGAAGTTACAGGATTATTTGGAATAAGACAAACCCCCTTGTCCGGTCAAGCCGGACCTCCCCCCTTGAAAAAGGGGGAAGTACAAATAATATTGGAAATAAAAATGTTGTGATACAATTCGGGTGAATGAAATTTTCGATTGATAGTGATCAAAGAAAGGCAATTCAGATCATGAGCGGGTTGGGAGGGATGATGGCGTCTGGGGGAAATCTGGTAGCTATGGGAATTGGGGCAGCGGTGGCGGTTGAGGCAGTAACAGAGGAACCGGTATTGGATTTAATAAATCTTGCCAAGGAACCAATTAGAAGACTAGTCGGAAAAATAAGTCATAGGTCTATACTTTAAGATAATGCTTTACGTTGTCACTGGTCTTCCTTATGCCGGGAAAACGACACTAATCTGCAAATTGGTAAAACGTTTTGATTTTGCCAGCATTTCCGTCGATCAGTTTATTGAAGAGGAGAATTTGGAAGTGAAAAACATGGACCAAAAAGATTGGGGCAGAGTGTACATGAGAGCGTATGATGGGTTAAGAAATCTTCTGATTTCTAACAAAACTGTATTGTTTGACGGTGGCTCTTTGAAAAGGTCAGAAAGAGATACATTAAAAAAGATTGCCGGAGAGGTGGGGTGTGAGTGGAAAATGATTTGGGTAAATACTCCCAGGAAAACAATAATGGAAAGGTGGAACAATAATCAGACTACAAGAGAGAGGGATCAGTTGGGGAAAGACGTTTTGGAAAGGGCAGTGAAGATGTTTGAAGAACCGACACCGGGTGAAAACTACGTAGTGTTTAACAGTGATGTAAACTTTGAGGTGTGGGCGAAAGAAAATATTTCTTAAATTTTTTTCAAAACTGCCAGCACTTCTTCCGGAGTATCAACAACAGAGACAACATTTTTTTCAATATTTTCGTAATTCATAGACTTTTCGAGAGTGGCGACAATTTCCCGCCACTCGGGACCGACAAAAATCAGGGGCTCGTGGTGGCCATAGTCAAACTTAGCTATTTCCCAAGTCAGGCCGACTTCGGAAAGAGTGCCGGTACCACCCTTAAATATGACAAAGGCATCGGCGATTTCCATGAGTTTATTCATTCTGGCCTGATAGCCGTGGGTGGTGTAGACAGCATCAGCTAGGGATAAATTTTGACTATTTATACCTTCGTAATTGTGGGGTTTATCGGCGGGATTGATAACCACAATTTCCACCCGGCCGCCGGCTTCTTTGGCCCCTAAAGTGGCCGCGGCCATAATTCCCGAACCGCCGCCATTGACAATGATGTAGCCAGAGCTGGCTAAAAGTTTGGCAGTATTGAAGGCGTTTTGATAGGCAGAATCGGAGGGTAATAAAGCTGAATCGCCGAAAATAGCAACTCGTTTTATTGTTTTAGTGGTTGGTTGCATTAATTAAATCTAAATAATATTGACCAGAGTAAATGATATCAACATTGGCTCTAATAAATTGGGGTAGATTTTGCGGGGTGGCTCCCCCGTCGACGGCTATTTTATAGTTTTTAGATTTTAATTTTTTGATTTTGGTAAATATTTTTTTGTCCAGAGGCAGGGGGTCAAAACCCATGGGGCGGCCCATAAGAAGAATTAAGTCGGTGTCTAGAGGAATGTCAAAATCAAGAGGAGTATCAGCATCAAAGGCCAAACCAGCTTCGAGACCATGATCTTTGACGGCAGCAATGAAGGTCTCACGGTCAGACATGGCCTCAACCTGGCCAATAACCCGGGAGGCCTGAACAAAGAGACATTTGTTGAGCCAATTTAATGGTTCTTTGACCATCAGATGAATGTCGAAAATATTTTTTTCAAGAATTAGATCGGAGCGGTTTAATAATTCGAGAGGAAAAGAAGCCGGTTTGACTAAAACACCATCGGTAACATCGACTTGGATCCAGGTGGTGGTGTCTTTGACCGAAGAGAGGCGGGCTTCAACCCGCTGAAAATCTACTTGGAGATTGGTGGTGGGAATTATTTGCATATATGAAGGGCCATCTCCAGGAGACGACAGGAGTAGCCGTATTCGTTATCATACCAGGCACCGATGGAGAGCATATCATCGTTGACCACTTTGGTTAAAAGAGAATCAATGATACAGGAAGCATTGTTACCGATAATGTCACTGCTGACCAGGGGCTCGTAGGAAATTTTGAGTTTACCTACCAATTCCGGAGAAACTGAAGCGGCTTCAAAAATGGAATTAACATCCTCGATAGTCGCAGATCGAACTAATATCAAAGTCAGGTCAGAATAAGAAAAACAAATAACCGTAACCCGAATAGCGGTACCGGCAAAACGACCTTTAGCTTCGGGATAAGCGGCGACCACTGATTCGGCGGCGCCGGTAGAAGTGGGAACAATATTAAGGGCGGCCGCCCGAGCCCGGCGAGGATCAATGCCTGATCCATCAACCAAAGATTGATTGGCAGTGTAGGCGTGGATGGTGGTAAGAACACCCTCCTGAAAACCGATTTTTTCATCGATTAATTTGACGATGGGGGCAACACAATTGGTGGTGCAGGAACCGTTGGAAATAAGGGTTTCGCCATGATACTGATTTTCGTTAACTCCTAAAATGTAAGTCGGGATTTTGGAGTCCTTGGCGGGGGCGGAGATAATAACTTTTTTAGCCCCGGCGTCAAGGTGAAGGGTGGCTTTTTGGTCGGTAAAAGCACCGGTACATTCCAAAACAACGTCAACACTATAGTCGGCCCAATTAATTTTAGCTGGATCGGGCTCACTTAAAAAGGGAATGGAAAGAGGGCCAACTTCGAGACGGCCGATTTCCCCACCTTTTTGGGGTTCGGCACCATTAACCATAAAAGGGGCCCGGCCATAGACGGAGTCATATTTAAATTGATGAGCGAAGGTGGAAATGTCGGGGGAACCGATAGTGTTGACGGCAACCAGATCAAGATCGTATTTTTCCATTAAGAGAGCCCGAAGGGCAACACTACCGACACGACCAAAACCATTGATGGCGATACGGACTCTTTTTGCAGGCATTGATTAATGATAACAAATCCCTCTCCCGGCAGTTGCCGGGCTTCTCCCTTTGAGGAAAGGGAGAAATACCAAATTTTAACCCCTCTCCTCTTCGGGACTTCTCCTTTTGACAAAAGAGTCAATGATTAGTTTTAAGACGTATTAGAAAAAAGTATTTATCTAAAAATAATTCTATTTCTTTATTTACTTCATTAACAATTTCGGGGTAATAACGGTAATCGTGACTGCATTTTAATTCATGTAATACCTTTGGCTCGGGGAGAGAATCGAAAATAGCTTTTACCTCCCCGGGCGGGTGAAATTCGTCGTTGGTTGAATAAAAGATTAGTTTAGGTTTCCTGCAAATTTTTAATATCTCAGCATCATCATATTGTTCTCCATCCTCAAAGTAAGTTAATGGTACCTCGAATCGTTTTTTAATAGATGTTTTCTTATCACCGGGAGGCAAGTCTCGGTAATCGACATACATTTTCAGTTTCATTTCTTCCGGAGAGGGCGGAGACGGAGTGCCAAAAGAAGCGTTGACAGTGATAAGCGCAACCACAACGGGATTGTTGGTGCCAACAATATTGGCAACTGCTCCACCCCGGCTATGGCCAATGAGTAAGGTTGGTTTATTACCAAAGTATTCAATTAATTCATTGACAGCTTTTATATAATTGGTGGTGGTAAATAGCCCGATTCCACCGGGACTTTCCCAAGTACCGGGTGAATCAAAAGAAACTGCCAAAAATCCCCTATTAGCCAAATACTCAAGGTGGCTATTAAAACAAGCATAGTCTTTGGTATCCAGTCTGCCCGGAAGAACCAAGGCTAGTTTTTGTGAGTCCTCGTCTCCCTTTATATTAAGAGCCAGCTCGAAAGTATGGGTTTTAATTAGGTCCATAATGAATTATTCCAAAGCTGGGAGGGTGCCCTTGGTCAGATATTCAAGCAGGACTCCCCCGCCGTTACAAATGAAGTTGATTTTGTCGAGCATTCCCAGATCTTTAACAGAGGCGGAAGTATCACCGCCGGCGATGACTTTGAAGACGGCGGGTGAGAGGGCGATGGCACGGGCAATCTCGATAGTACCGGTGCGGAAAGCCGGGTTTTCATAAAAACCCAGAGCTCCGGACCAAATAATGGTGGCTGACGAGTTAAGAATTTGGGTAAAATGGGCAATGGAGGCGGCATCAATATCAAAAGAATCGGGGGTGAGAGAAGCCCAGTAGATTTTGTCTGACTCCGGAGTAGAAGATTTTTGGGTAGGTAATTTGCCGCCGATAAGAATATGGTCGGAAAGATTTATTAGGGCCGGAAGATAATCCAATTTGTCCATTTTGGCGCCACCTAAAATAACAGTCAGAGGATGGGGGCAGGTGGCCAGTTTGGCCAGATTTTGTAGTTCTTCCAGAAAACTTAGGCCGTAATATCCGGGTAAAACATGGTGAAGAGTAATTGAGGCGGCGGGATGATAGGCGGCAATGGCATCGTTGACAAAGGCCTGGGATTGGTCAATGAGGGGTTGTAAAAAGGGAAAACTACCGGCGGTTTCGTCCGGCCAAAAACGGAGATTTTCGACAAAGATTATTTGGTTTTGGGAAAGGGCGAGTTTAAGGGGGCCGGGGTCGGAGGGGTCTTCTAAAAATATACTGTTTTGGGGTTCTTGGGAGGTGACGGACAGAAGGGAGAGAAGCTCAAGATAAACCGATTTAAGAGAATATCTGTCATCCCGGGATTGGGGTCGGCCAAGATGGCCGACAATAACCAATTGACAGGATTTTCCCAGTAGATGAGAGATGGTGGGGAGGGATTTTTTAAGGCGGGAGTTGTCCATGATTTTACCATCAGACAGGGGTAAATCAAGATCAAGCCGTAAAATAACGGTTGATTTTTCGGGGACTAGCTCAACACTTTTGAGATTCATAGTCGCTAATTTGTTTAAGCCGCCTGATATAACGTTCTTCGGAGCCAAATTGAGTTGAAAGAAATATATCGACAATGACTAGATTGTCATCGTCACTGACGGCATTGGCGGAAAGACACAAGAGGTTAAGATTGTCGTCGTGGCGGGCGGCCCGGGTTTGATCGGGAGAAAAGCAAATAGCGGCGCGAATACCACAAACTTTATTGGCAGCAATGGCAGCACCGGCACCAGAACCACAAGCAAGAATTCCTAAAGATCCATAGTTTTTAACAACCTCTCCGGCCAGTTTGATCGAAATCAGCGGAAAATCATCCTCCTTTATATATTCTTTGGCCCCAAGATCAATAAAATCAAGATTTTGATCTTTTAAAGATTTAATTATTTTTTCTTTCAGCAAAAAACCACGATGGTCGGCACCAAGATAGATCATTTATACTATCATTCTAGCAAAGATATGGAAAAATTTAAGGTTATTGTCAAAAAAACAAGAAATATTTTGGGTTGGCGACTAAAAATTGTCGATAATAAAACAGTTGAAATAAAAGTAGGGTTATTGGCCGATTGGAAAAAAATTATTAAAGAAAAGGAGGACTGGATAGTAAAAAGATTGGCAAAAATGCCGGAAAGAAAAAAAATAATAGGTTTGAAAAAATTAAATATTTTAGGAGAAGAATATAAACTGAACATCGCCCCGGGGAGAAATGATTCACTTATATTTTTTGATGACAAAAAAGAGATTTATGTGAGAAGCAAAAGGTTGACGGAATCTTGTCTGCAAAAATTAATTGATAAAAAAATGAGACCACCGGCCCTAAAGATTATTCGGGAAAAGGCAAAAGAGTTGGGGGAAAAATTTGGGATAAAGCTTGGGGGGATTAAAATAAAAAATCAAAAAACCCGATTTGGGTCATGTTCATCGCGGGGCAATTTAAATTTTAATTGGCAGATAATAATATTC